>NZ_JBICVO010000041.1:0-1052 GCF_043199105.1 Streptomyces sp. NPDC048644 | reverse complement strand
ACACAGTGGACGCGAGCAACTGAGGACAAGCCCTCGGCCTATTAGTACCAGTCAACTCCACCCGTTACCAGGCTTCCATATCTGGCCTATCAACCCAGTCGTCTACTGGGAGCCTTAACCCCTCAAAGGGGGTGGGAGTACTCATCTCGAAGCAGGCTTCCCGCTTAGATGCTTTCAGCGGTTATCCTTTCCGAACGTAGCCAACCAGCCATGCCCTTGGCAGGACAACTGGCACACCAGAGGTTCGTCCGTCCCGGTCCTCTCGTACTAGGGACAGCCCTTCTCAATACTCCTACGCGCACAGCGGATAGGGACCGAACTGTCTCACGACGTTCTAAACCCAGCTCGCGTACCGCTTTAATGGGCGAACAGCCCAACCCTTGGGACCGACTCCAGCCCCAGGATGCGACGAGCCGACATCGAGGTGCCAAACCATCCCGTCGATATGGACTCTTGGGGAAGATCAGCCTGTTATCCCCGGGGTACCTTTTATCCGTTGAGCGACGGCGCTTCCACAAGCCACCGCCGGATCACTAGTCCCTACTTTCGTACCTGCTCGACCCGTCAGTCTCACAGTCAAGCTCCCTTGTGCACTTACACTCAACACCTGATTGCCAACCAGGCTGAGGGAACCTTTGGGCGCCTCCGTTACTCTTTAGGAGGCAACCGCCCCAGTTAAACTACCCACCAGACACTGTCCCTGATCCGGATCACGGACCCAGGTTAGACATCCAGCACGACCAGAGTGGTATTTCAACAATGACTCCACAACCACTGGCGTGATCGCTTCACAGTCTCCCACCTATCCTACACAAGCCGAACCGAACACCAATATCAAGCTATAGTAAAGGTCCCGGGGTCTTTCCGTCCTGCTGCGCGAAACGAGCATCTTTACTCGTAGTGCAATTTCACCGGGCCTATGGTTGAGACAGTCGAGAAGTCGTTACGCCATTCGTGCAGGTCGGAACTTACCCGACAAGGAATTTCGCTACCTTAGGATGGTTATAGTTACCACCGCCGTTTACTGGCGCTTAAGTTCTCAGCTTCACCAA
>NZ_JBICVO010000040.1:0-1130 GCF_043199105.1 Streptomyces sp. NPDC048644 | reverse complement strand
AGCTGAACACCTTGGGGTGGCAGCAGGAGGCTGCGTTGCGGATGTTGCAGAACAACTTGGATCCGGAGGTGGCTGAGCATCCGGAGAAGTTGGTGGTGTACGGGGGGACGGGGAAGGCGGCGCGGGACTGGCGTTCGTTCGATGCGATGGTGCGGACGCTGGGGTCGTTGAAGCAGGACGAGACGATGCTGGTGCAGTCGGGGCGTCCGGTGGGGGTGATGCAGACGCATGAGTGGGCGCCGCGGGTGTTGATCGCGAATTCGAATCTGGTGGGTGACTGGGCGAACTGGGAGGAGTTCCGGCGTCTGGAGCAGCTGGGTTTGACGATGTATGGGCAGATGACGGCGGGGTCGTGGATTTATATCGGCACGCAGGGGATTTTGCAGGGGACGTATGAGACGTTCGCTGCGGTGGCGGCGAAGAAGTTCGGGGGTTCGCTGGCGGGGACGATTACGTTGACGGCTGGTCTGGGTGGGATGGGGGGTGCGCAGCCGCTGGCGGTGACGATGAATGACGGGGTGGCGATCTGTATTGACTGTGATCCGCGGGCGATTGAGCGGCGGATCGAGCATCGTTATCTGGATGTGCGGGCGGATTCGCCGGCGCAGGCGTTGGAGTGGGCGGTTCAGGCGCGGGATGCGCGGCGTCCGTTGTCGATCGGGTTGCTGGGGAATGCGGCGGAGTTGTTGCCGCGGATGCTGGCGGAGGGGGCGCCGGTGGACATTGTGACGGATCAGACGAGTGCGCATGATCCGTTGTCGTATCTGCCGGTGGGTGTGGAGTTCGGGGAGATGGCCGCCTTGGCGGCGGCGGATCCTGCGGGGTTCACGGTGCGGGCGCGGGAGTCGATGGCGGCGCATGTGGAGGCGATGGTCGGGTTTTTGGATGCGGGGGCTGAGGTCTTCGATTACGGGAATTCGATCCGGGGGGAGGCGCAGTTGGCGGGTTTCGGGCGGGCGTTTGCTTTTCCGGGGTTTGTGCCTGCGTATATCCGTCCGTTGTTCTGTGAGGGGAAGGGTCCTTTCCGGTGGGCGGCGTTGTCGGGTGAGGCGTCGGATATCGCGGCGACGGACCGGGCGCTTGTGGAGTTGTTTCCTGAGAATGAGTCGTTGCACCGGTGGTTGAGGATG
>NZ_JBICVO010000039.1:0-1664 GCF_043199105.1 Streptomyces sp. NPDC048644 | reverse complement strand
TTCCTAATCCTTGAGTAAGCGGTTCCGGTTCGTCCCGGCAGGGACTGTCCGGACTGTCGATGCGGTGGGTTTCGTGGTGGCTGCGTGGGCACCGGGCTGACTCCTGTTGGTTCCCGGCCCGTGAGGCCTTAAGAGAGAACGGTGGCGCCCGGTGTCTTCGGGTCGCCGCGAAACTCACCGGCCTGTGCTGGACGTTGATCGTCGTGGTGTGAGCCCGCCGCATGGCGATCCCCTTGTTGTCCGCGAGCCCTGGAGCTCTGGCGAAGACCGGGGCCCATGCGGTGCGCTGGTGCCGCGAACGGCTAGTGAGATGGCGGACCGTCGAGTCCTGGGATTAGGTCGCCGTGTGGCCCGCACAGGCTTGTCACCTGCGCAAACGCACGAGGATGGGAGACCGGTTTGACTGTGTTCTGCGGGATCGACTGGGCTGAGTCGCATCACGATGTGGCTCTGGTCGACCAAGACGGCACTCTGCTGGCCAAGCGCCGCATCAGCGAGGACGCGGCCGGCTACCGGCTGCTGCTGGAACTGCTGGCTGAGTACGGCGACAGTCCCGACGCGCCGATACCGGTGGCCATCGAGACCTCCCGTGGCCTGCTGGTGGCGGCCCTGCGGACCGGGAAGCGGAAGATCTTCGCGATCAATCCGCTGGCTGCCGCCCGCTACCGGGACCGGCACGGCGTCTCGCGCAAGAAGTCCGACCCCGGCGATGCTCTGGTGCTCGCGAACATCCTGCGCACCGACATGCACGCCCACCGGCCGCTGCCCGATGACAGCGACCTTGCCAAGGCCGTCGCCGTCCTGGCCCGCGCCCAGCAGGACGCGGTCTGGTCCCGCCAGCAGATCGGCAACCAGGTCCGCTCGCTGCTGCGCGAGTACTATCCCGTCGCTCTGGACGCCTTCCTGGGCAAGCAGGGCGGACTGGCCCGGCCCGAGGCCCGCGCCGTACTGGCCGCCGCCCCGACACCTCGCGCCGCGGCGCGACTGACCTTGCCGCAGCTGCGGGCCGCCCTCAAACGCGCCGGACGCGTCCGCGGCATCGACATCGAAGCCGAGCGGATCAAGACGGCCCTGCGCGCCGAGCAGGCCCATCAGCCGCCTCTGGTCGAGGACGCCATGGGCGCGCAACTGCTCGCGCTGCTCGGCCAGTTGGATGCTGCCTGCCGGGCCGTGGACGACCTCGCGCAGGCGGTGGAGGCGTCTTTTCTTCAGCACCCGGACGCTGAGATCATGCTCAGCTTCCCCGGCATGGGCGTCCAGCTCGGTGCCCGGGTGCTCGCCGAGACCGGCGATGACCGTGAACGCTTCGCCGACGCCCGCGCGCTGAAGTCCTACGCCGGCTCGGCCCCCATCACTCGCGCCTCGGGCAAGAAGCGGTTCGTCGGACGCCGCTTCATCAAGAACAACCGCCTGGCCAACGCCGGCCACCAATGGGCCTTCGCGGCCCTCAAAGCCTCGCCTGGAGCCGACACCCACTACCGGCGACGGCGCGAGCACGGAGACTGGCACGCCCAGGCCCAGCGACACCTGTTCAATCGCATGATCGGGCAGCTCTACCACTGCCTCCAGACTCGGCAGCCCTTCGACGAGCAACACGCCTTCACCTCCTCCTCAGCCGATCTCGCGGTCGCGGCTTGACTTCTTAGGGACGTGAGATGTCTCTC
>NZ_JBICVO010000038.1:0-2676 GCF_043199105.1 Streptomyces sp. NPDC048644 | reverse complement strand
GCGAGGTGGAGCGAATCTCAAAAAGCCGGTCTCAGTTCGGATTGGGGTCTGCAACTCGACCCCATGAAGTCGGAGTTGCTAGTAATCGCAGATCAGCATTGCTGCGGTGAATACGTTCCCGGGCCTTGTACACACCGCCCGTCACGTCACGAAAGTCGGTAACACCCGAAGCCGGTGGCCCAACCCCTTGTGGGAGGGAATCGTCGAAGGTGGGACTGGCGATTGGGACGAAGTCGTAACAAGGTAGCCGTACCGGAAGGTGCGGCTGGATCACCTCCTTTCTAAGGAGCACTTCTTACCAGGTTTTGCTTGGTCAGAGGCCAGTACATCGGCGAATGTCCGGTGCTGGTTGCTCATGGGTGGAACGTTGACTATTCGGCACACTTGATCTTCAGAAGTTAGTACTGCTTCGGCGTGGAACGCTTCTGGGGTTTGGGTGGGCCGGGCGCGCTGTTGGGTATCTGAGGGTACGGACCGTATGGTTTGGACCTTCGCGATGCCGGCCCCAGTGAACTCAGCCTTCGGGTTGGGGTGGTGGGTGGCTGGTCGTTGCTTGAGAACTGCACAGTGGACGCGAGCATCTGTGGCCAAGTTTTTAAGGGCGCACGGTGGATGCCTTGGCACCAGGAACCGATGAAGGACGTGGGAGGCCACGATAGGCCCCGGGGAGCTGTCAACCGAGCTTTGATCCGGGGGTGTCCGAATGGGGAAACCCGGCAGTCGTCATGGGCTGTCACCCGCTGCTGAACACATAGGCAGTGTGGAGGGAACGCGGGGAAGTGAAACATCTCAGTACCCGCAGGAAGAGAAAACAACCGTGATTCCGGGAGTAGTGGCGAGCGAAACTGGATGAGGCCAAACCGTATTGGTGTGATACCCGGCAGGGGTTGCCAGTGCGGGGTTGTGGGATCTCTCTTTTGCAGTCTGCCGGCTGTGAGGCGAGTCAGAAACCGTTGGTGTAGTCGAAGGACATGCGAAAGGTCCGGCGTAGAGGGTAAGACCCCCGTAGACGAAACATTAGCGGCTCGTTTGAGAGACACCCAAGTAGCACGGGGCCCGAGAAATCCCGTGTGAATCTGGCGGGACCACCCGTTAAGCCTAAATATTCCCTGGTGACCGATAGCGGATAGTACCGTGAGGGAATGGTGAAAAGTACCGCGGGAGCGGAGTGAAATAGTACCTGAAACCGTGTGCCTACAAGCCGTGGGAGCGTCGCTGTATGTGCTTGCACATGCAGTCGTGACTGCGTGCCTTTTGAAGAATGAGCCTGCGAGTTTGCGGTATGTTGCGAGGTTAACCCGTGTGGGGGAGCCGTAGCGAAAGCGAGTCCGAATAGGGCGTTTAGTAGCATGCTCAAGACCCGAAGCGGAGTGATCTAGCCATGGGCAGGTTGAAGCGGAGGTAAGACTTCGTGGAGGACCGAACCCACCAGGGTTGAAAACCTGGGGGATGACCTGTGGTTAGGGGTGAAAGGCCAATCAAACTCCGTGATAGCTGGTTCTCCCCGAAATGCATTTAGGTGCAGCGTCGTGTGTTTCTTGCCGGAGGTAGAGCACTGGATAGGCGATGGGCCCTACCGGGTTACTGACCTTAGCCAAACTCCGAATGCCGGTAAGTGAGAGCGCGGCAGTGAGACTGTGGGGGATAAGCTCCATGGTCGAGAGGGAAACAGCCCAGAGCATCGACTAAGGCCCCTAAGCGTGTGCTAAGTGGGAAAGGATGTGGAGTCGCAGAGACAACCAGGAGGTTGGCTTAGAAGCAGCCATCCTTGAAAGAGTGCGTAATAGCTCACTGGTCAAGTGATTCCGCGCCGACAATGTAGCGGGGCTCAAGCACACCGCCGAAGTCGTGTCATTGCAGCAATACGGCCAACGCCGGCTGTGATGGGTAGGGGAGCGTCGTGTGCCGGGTGAAGCAGCCGTGGAAACGAGTTGTGGACGGTTCACGAGTGAGAATGCAGGCATGAGTAGCGATACACACGTGGGAAACGTGTGCGCCGATTGACTAAGGGTTCCTGGGTCAAGCTGATCTGCCCAGGGTAAGTCGGGACCTAAGGCGAGGCCGACAGGCGTAGTCGATGGACAACCGGTTGATATTCCGGTACCCGCTTTGAAACGCCCAGTATCGAATCAGACGATGCTAAGCCCGTGAAGCCGGCCTGGAGTCTTCGGACAAAGGGACGTGGTGGAGCCGGTGGTCCAGATCTGTAGTAGGTAAGCGATGGGGTGACGCAGGAAGGTAGTCCAGCCCGGGCGGTGGTTGTCCCGGGGTAAGGGTGTAGCCCGTTGTCCAGGTAAATCCGGATGACATTGTGGGTGAGACCTGATGCCGAGCCGATTGTGGTGAAGTGGATGATCCTATGCTGTCGAGAAAAGCCTCTAGCGAGTTTCATGGCGGCCCGTACCCTAAACCGACTCAGGTGGTCAGGTAGAGAATACCGAGGCGTTCGGGTGAACTATGGTTAAGGAACTCGGCAAAATGCCCCCGTAACTTCGGGAGAAGGGGGGCCATTTCCGGTGATCACTCTTGCAGTGTGAGCTGGGGGTGGCCGCAGAGACCAGCGAGAAGCGACTGTTTACTAAAAACACAGGTCCGTGCGAAGCCGTAAGGCGATGTATACGGACTGACGCCTGCCCGGTGCTGGAACGTTAAGGGGACCGGTTAATCAATCTTCGG
>NZ_JBICVO010000037.1:0-6557 GCF_043199105.1 Streptomyces sp. NPDC048644 | reverse complement strand
GACCTGGACCTGCTCCGCCCGATCTACGCGCAGACCGCGGCTTACGGGCACTTCGGCCGCGAGCTGGACGACTTCCCCTGGGAGCGCACCGACCGGGCCGCGGCCCTGCGCACGGTCGCCGGCTCCTGAGCCCACCGCCTTCGAGCCCAGGTCCGGAGAGAGATATGCGTATCGCTGTCACGGGGTCCATCGCCACCGACCATCTGATGGTTTTCCCCGGCAAGTTTTCCGACCAATTGCTGGACGGACATCTCGACAAGGTCTCCCTGTCGTTCCTCGCCGACAAACTGGAGATCAGGCAGGGCGGGGTCGGTGCCAATATCGCGCTGGGGCTCGCCCGGCTGGGAATGAGCCCCGCACTGCTGGGCGCAGTGGGACGCGACGCCGCCGATTACCTTCAGTGGCTGGCCGCCAACGGCGTGGAAACCGAGCGGATAAGGGTCAGTGCCTCGCTGCACACCGCACGTTTCGTCTGCACCACGGACGCCGAGCAGCGGCAGATCGCCACGTTCTACGCGGGCGCCATGTCCGAGGCACGGGATATCGCGCTGGCACCGGCGTTCCGCGAGGGACTGGATCTGGTGGTGGTCGCGCCCAACGACCCCGAGGCGATGCGCCGCCACACCGCCGAATGCCGGGAGTCCGGCATCGCCTTCGCGGCCGACCCGTCGCAGCAACTCGCCCGCCTCGACGGCCAGGCGGCCCGGGAATTGGTGGCGGGGGCGCGTTTCCTGTTCACCAACGAATACGAGGCCGCGCTGCTCAGGGAACGTACCGGGTGGACCGCGCGGGAAATCCTCGAACGGGTCGGCACCTGGATCACCACGCTCGGGCCGCGGGGCGCGACGATTGCCCGCGCCGGGGAACCCGAATGCACCGTCCCGGCCGTACCCACCGGCGACATTCTGGATCCGACGGGCGCGGGTGACATCTTCCGGTCGGGTTTCCTCGCCGGTGCGGCCTGGGAATGGCCGTACGAGCGGGCCGCCCAACTGGGCTGTGCGCTGGCATCCGTTGTCCTGGGATCCATAGGCACCCAGGAGTACGAACTGTCCGCCGAGCACCTGACGGCGAAGATGGACAAGGCGTACGGGACGGCGGTCGCCGACGAGATCGGGGCCCACCTGGAGGAAGCGCTGTGAATGCCGGGCCCGCTGAATTCGCGCACCCGGCACGGCCCCGGGTGCGCGACATACTCGCCGCCGGCCGGCGTTCCTACTCGTTCGAGTTCTTCCCGCCCAAGAGCGATGCGGGCGAACGCGCCCTGTGGAACGCGATCCGGCGAATCGAAACGCTCTCCCCGACCTTTGTGTCGGTGACCTACGGCGCGGGTGGCTCGTCCCGCGACCGTACGGTGGCCGTGACGGAACGGATCGCCGCCGAGACGACGCTGCGGCCCGTCGCGCATCTCACCGCGGTGGGGCATTCGGTCCAGGAACTGCGGAACATCATCGGGCAGTACGCGGACGCCGGGATCGGTGACGTACTGGCACTGCGCGGCGACCCACCGGGCGACCCGCGCGGCCCCTGGGTGCCGAGTCCGCAAGGTCTCACCTATGCCGAAGAGTTGGTTTCCCTGGTCCGTCAGTGCGGCGATTTCAGCGTCGGGGTGGCGGCCTTCCCCGAGCGGCACCCGCGCTCGCCCGACTGGGAAAGCGACATCCGTCACTTCGTCGCCAAATGCCGGGCGGGCGCCGACTACGCCATTACCCAGATGTTCTTCCACGCCGACGACTATCTGCGGCTCCGGGACCGCGTCGTGGCCGCCGGCTGCGATATCCCGATCATTCCCGAGATCATGCCGGCCACGGATTTCCGGCAGATCAAGCGGTTCGCCGAACTGAGCAACGCCCGTTTCCCGGAGGCACTGGCACGGCGGCTGGAAGGCGCCCGCGACGACGCCGGGGCCGCGCACCGGATAGGCGTGGACCACGCCACCGAAATGGCGCGGGCCCTCCTGGACGAGGGCGCCCCCGGCCTGCACTACATCACCCTCAACAAATCAACAGCGGCCCAGGAAATCCACCTGAACCTGGGCCTGCGCCCCGACGGCCCCCTCCCGGCCGCCACCGCCCCCGCGGGCGGTGGCGGGTAACTCCACGTCGTCCCGGCGCCAGGGTGCCGATCACCCGGCCTGGTGAGCCTCCCCAGGGCTCACCAGGCCGCCGGGAGACTCAGCGGGCTGCGGGTGGTGGTGCCGAGCCGCCACTCGACGGCGGACAACGGCACGGTGAGGCGCAGGTCAGGAAGCCGGGCGGCCAGCCGGTTGAGGGCCAGCCGCAGTTGCAGGCGGGCCAGCCAGGTGCCGGGGCAGTAGTGCTGACCGGCTCCGAAGGCCAGGGTCGGCCCCTCCAGAGGCGCGAACAGGCTGCCGTGCGCGGCACTCGGGAAGACCTCGGGATCCCGGTTGGCCGCACTGCGGTCCGCCGCGACCACTTCGCCGGCCCGGATGCGGACGCCGCCGACTTCGACGTCCTCGGCGGTCCGAAGGAGGCTGCCGGGCCGGTCCCCGTAGTCGCCGAGCGGGATGAGATGCAGCAGCCGGTCCGCCAGCAGACCGGCCGCTTCCTCGTCGGAGCCGATCCGGGCCCAGGTCTCCGGACGCTCGCCCAGCAGGTAGAGCATGGCGTTGCCCAGGACCGTCAGCGTCGTTTCGTGCCCTGCCACCACCAAGCCGCAGACCAGATTGACCAGTTGCGTCTCCGGGATCCCGCCGTTGCGGTCGGCGGTCAGGACCAGGGTGCTGACCAGGTCGTCGCCCGGCGAGCCGCGCCGCTCGGCGAGGAGTTCGGCCGCGAAAGCGGAGAACTCCCGCAGCGCCACCGCCACGTCCTGAGCGTCCCGCCCCGCACCCGCGAAGGCATGCTCGGACCAGTGCCGAAGCTGTTCGGTGCGCAGCTCCTCCATGCCCATCAGCCTGCTGATCACGGCTACCGGCAGGGGCAGGGTGTAGCCGGTGATCAGATCCGTGGGCGCGCCGCGCCGGACGAGTTCGTCCAGCAACCCGTCGACGACGGAGGTGACCCAAGGCCGCCAGCGTTCGATCGCCCGCGGGGTGAACGCCCGCTGGATGGTGCGGCGCACCCGCAGGTGCTCCTGTCCGTCCTTGTTGAACATCGAGTCCGGGTCATTGCCCAGGTTGAGGTTGTCGGTGAGCGGCGGGGCGTCCGGTGCGAACAGCAGGGAACGGGTGAACCGTGCGTCGGTGAGCACCTTGCGGACGTCCCCGTAGCGGGTGATGAGCCAGACGGGGGTGCCGTTGGGCAGCGTCGTGCGCCGGGGCGGGCCCGGTTCGGGGAGCTTCAGACAGTGCATCGGCACCAACGCGTGGTCGCTGGGCTCCACGGCGGTGCCGTCGGTGTCGGACATGAATCCTCCTGGACCTGGCCGGTCCTCCCCGTCCCTGACCTCCTTCCGGGGGCGTGAGGCCGCCCGGCCGGGGCACGGGAGAAGGCCGGTGTGCGCGGGTCACCCGTCGGCCCGCTTCCGCTTCCGTGCGGCCCATGGGCGATGACCTCCGCAAGGACCTGCCCGCCATGGTTCCGCGCACACTCCGCCAAGTCCCCACAAAAAGAGGCCAATCCACCCGTACGTGCGAAACGAACGCGGTGCGGCGGGCCGGTGCGGCGCCGCGACCGCACCGGTGAGGCGGAGCGCGGACCGCACCCGCAGGACGTCAGGACCGGTGCCGCCCACGCCCGGACCCACCGGCGAACGCCTGACCGACCACCGCCCCCGTACGCATGAACGTCGGCACTCAGCGCAGCACCGGGTGTCAGAAGGGGAGCAACCTGTCGACAGGTCTGCTCAAGCGAC
Source organism: Streptomyces sp. NPDC048644 (assembly GCF_043199105.1). Lineage (NCBI taxonomy): Bacteria > Bacillati > Actinomycetota > Actinomycetes > Kitasatosporales > Streptomycetaceae > Streptomyces > Streptomyces sp. NPDC048644. The sequence goes on along the minus strand of NZ_JBICVO010000037.1, from coordinate 2,741 downwards.
GTACGCGTCCGGCCGGACCACCCTGCCGGATCGACCGCATCACCGCGCCCGTGGCGCGCCGAGGCCACGGCCGACCCACCGGGCACGGAGCCCACGAGGTGAGGAAGAACGTGAACGCCACCGCCAACACCCCATCAGCCACAGCCCACGGCCCGGCCTATCCGATGGAGCGCAGCTGCCCGTACCGGATGCCCGACGGGTATCAGGCGCTGCGCGAGGGACGGCCGTTGACGCGGGTGACGCTGTACGACGGGCGCGGCGCCTGGCTCGTCACCGGCAACGCCGAAGGCCGCGCCCTGCTGCCCGACCCGCGCCTCTCCGCCGACACCAGCCACCCCTCCTTCCCCTGCCTGATGCAGGAGATGGCCGACCAACAGGTCCCGCAGCTCCCGCTGATCGGCGTCGACGACCCCCTGCACGCCCGCCAACGCAGGCTGCTGGCCTCCGGGTTCGGCATCCGCCGGATCGCCGCGCAGCGCCCGCACATCGAACGGGCCGCGGCGGAACTGACCGATGCCATGTTGGCCGCCGGGAACCGGGCCGAACTGGTCGGCGCCTACACGCTGCCGCTCGCCTCCGAAGCGACCTTCACGCTCCTGGGCGTGCCGCCCGAGCGGCGCCCGGAACTCGCCGGACTGGCGAAACGCATGCTCACCCTCTCCGGCGAGGGCAACACCGGCCAGGCCGAACAGACCTACCACCAACTCCTCACCCGCCTCGAAGAGTTGCTCGCCTCCCGGCACCTGACCCCCGGCGAAGGCGTCATCGACGACCTCATCGCCCACCACCAGCCGCTCGGCGACGCGGACATCGGCGACCTCGCCATGATGTGCATGGTCCTGATCACCGGAGGAAACGACACCACCGCCGTCACCCTCGCGACCTCCCTCCACGCCCTCCTGGAACACCCGGACCAGCTCGACCGGTTACGCAGCGACCCCGCCCTGGTGCCGGGCGCCGTCGAGGAACTGATGCGCCTCACCTCCGTCACCGACGCCCTCCTCCGCGTCGCCACCGCGGACATCGACGTCGCAGGCCACACGATCAGAGCCGGCGACGGCGTGATCTTCTCGACGATGCTGATGAACCGGGATCCCGACACCTGGGAAGCCCCCGACACCCTCGACGTCCACCGCAAGGCCGGCCGCCACGTCGCCTTCGGCTACGGCATCCACCAGTGCGTCGGCCAGAACCTGGCCCGCGTCGAAATGGAAATCGCCCTCACCACCCTGCTGCACCGCATCCCCACCCTCCACCTGGACCCCGACCACCAGGTGCGCAGCGTCACTCCGCACGCCCAGCTGGGGGGCGTGGCGGAACTTCCCGTCAGGTGGTGAGCGGGGCGTCGCCGAGTACGACGACCGGTGGATCCGGGCTAAGCGGGCTGATCCCTCTGGCCGTCGAGTCGCTCGGTAGGGGCGCACAAGCACACGGCGAGGGCGGCGATGTCGTCGTCGAGGCGTCCTCTGCTGTAGTGGAGGAGGTCATGGTGGAGAGCGTTGAGCAGTTCGCCGGGGTGTCCCGGGGGCTGTCGGCGCAGCCAGGAGGTCACCGGGAAGAACTCGCCGTCGTGGCCGCGGGCCTCGGCGACCCCGTCGGTGTAGAGGAACAGCAGGTCGCCGGGGGTGAAGGCGAAGGTGTCGATGGTGTAGTGATCACCGATCAGCTCCGCGAGGTTGAGAAGCGGCGAGGGGGCGGTGGGCTCCAGGGCGCGGACTTCCCCGCCGTTCAGGAGCAGCGGCGGGGGATGCCCGCAGTTGAGGATTCCGATACTGCGGCCCCCGTGCGGGATCTCGGCGAGAAGGGCGGTGGCGAAGCGCTCCATCATGCCCTCGGGGGCAAAGGCGGCGTTGTAACGGGTACTGCTGGCCTCCAGGCGACGCGCGATATTGACCAGGTCGGCCTCGTCGTAGGCCGCCTCGCGGAAGGAGTTGACCATCGCCGCGGCCGAGCCCACCGCCGGCAGACCCTTGCCCCGCACATCGCCGATGAGCAGCCGGACCCCGTACTTCGTGTTGACCACCTCGTAGAAGTCGCCGCCGATACTGGCCTCCGCCGCAGCCGCGAGATACAGCGCCTCGATCTCGACGCTCCCGATGCGGTGCGGCATCGGGCTCAGCACGACCTGCTGCGCCGCGTCGGCGACGAGCCGGACCTGGAACAGGGTCTGCTCCCGCCGGAGCCGGACATGACTTCCGTACGCGGCTGCCACGGTGACGGCGACGATCCCCGCCGCCGTCCACCACGTCCCCAGGCCGGGGAACACGATGCCGAGGCCGATCATGAGCAGCAGGCAGACCGTCCCCAGCAGGACGGTGGGGAGCACGGGCCACATGGCGGCGGCGAGGGCCGGCGCTGCGGGCAGGAGCCGGCTGAAAGCCAGTTCCGGGGGAGTGGCGTACGCCAGGCCGGCGATGACAACCGTCAGGATCACCGGAGACAGCAGAGTGAGCCTCCGGCCGTGGCTACGGCGGAGGCTCACTCGTCCAAGCTTGATCACATTTCGCAGGATATCTACGCACAACGGGCATGGCGCTCTGGTGAGCCGGAGTCAGCCGCCTGCGCCCGGACGGTGCACCCTGCTGGGCGATGGCGCCGAGGCCGGGCGGAGCCGGGCTTTTCCATGACCGGAGCCCGCGGCTGTGCCCGTCAGAAGTCGTAGGGCTTCTTGGTGTTCCAGTTCAGGACGTCGGCTTCGTTCCAGCTGAACTGGGGCTTGTCGCCCTTGACGTCGACGGAGT
>NZ_JBICVO010000036.1:0-11477 GCF_043199105.1 Streptomyces sp. NPDC048644 | reverse complement strand
CCGGTGCCCACGCAGCCACCACGAAACCCACCGCATCGACAGTCCGGACAGTCCCTGCCGGGACGAACCGGAACCGCTTACTCAAGGATTAGGAACCGCGCCGGATGAAGCCGGAGTACCGCGACTGCTATCTGCCCTTCCTCCAGCCGGGAGAGCGGCTGATCATCGCCACCGACCACTTCGCCAATACGGCGCTGCCCGCCGTCCCCGCCGCGCTGCGCACCCCGCAGCCCCGGCCCGCTCCCTCGGCTCTGGAGGAGCGGGTGCGGGGCGTGCTGGGCAGCGCGCTCGGGGCGGTCGCCAGGCCGCTGGGGGCGGTGAGCAACAACCGCCTGGTCAACAATCCGCTCACCCGCGCCGCCGGACGGGCGGGCGACCGCGTGGAGCAGGTGACCGACACCCTCGACCATGCCGCCGACCGTGCCGTCGAGAAGGCGATCTGGGGCACCGTCATGGACGGGGGCTGGCACAGCATCGCCGGCCGTTTCCTCGTCGACCTGACCAACGCCGGCGGCACGCCCCGGCGTCAGGCGATGACCGACCGCCGGCTGATCCTGCTGGTGGACCGCAACACCAGCTGGCGGAACACCACTCCGCAGTGGGACCTGGGGGTGGCGGTGCCGCGTACGCACATCACGCACGTCACCGCGCACCCGAAGGCCGTCGGCGGTCGCGGCCGGTTCGACGTCGGCTTCACCGACGGTTCGTGGATCGCCCTGGGCAGCGCGGTACGCAAGCACATGGAGGCGTTCGTGGCCGCCTGCGGTCAAGGGGTCTGAGCATGCCGAAACCTGACCACGCGTCACCCTGCCTGCGCTTCCTCCAGGCCGGCGAAGTCCTGCTGAGCGCCCACGACTACACGGAGTATCCGAACCTCCCGCTCGTCCCCGCCCATCTGCGGGTTCCACGGAAGCGGTCGCCGCTGGAGAAGCGGGTCCTGGGGGCGCTGGGCAGCGTCGTCGGCAGGGCCTCGCGGCCACTCGGGAGGGTGGCCGACAACCGGATGGTCAACAACCCGCTGTCGCGGGCCGTCGGAAACATGGCGGAGGGGCTCAGCGAAGCCCGGGAGAACATGGAGGACGCCGTCGACGACGCCGTGGAGCACGCGATGTACGGCAAGCCCATGGAGGGCGCGTGGACGAGCATGGCAGGGCGTTTTCGGGTCATGGCCGCCAACGCGGGCGGTTCGCCCCGGCATCAGGCGCTCACGGACCGGCGGCTGTTCGTCGTGACCGATCACGCCGGCGGCTGGCGGGCCCGCGAGCCTGAGTTGGCGATCGCGGTGGAGGTGCCACGTCAGGACATCGCGGAACTCCGCCCCAGGGCCCGCACATCGTTCCCCCGAGGCCGCTTCGACCTCGTGTTCGTGGACGGCTCCTGGATCGCGCTGAGCTGTTCGTTCCAGAGGGACATGGAGGCGATCGTGGGGGCCTTCTACGGACGCTGAGCCCGTAGAAGGCCGGACCGGACCCGCCGTCACCCCGCGCGGCCGGCCCCCCGTCACCCCGGCAGAATCCGCGTCACCGGCCCCACCAGCGGGAGGTCCTTGAGGGCGCCACCCTCGGCGAGGGTGCCTGTGAGGAGTTGGGTGCCGACCGGCTTGAAGTCGGCTACCTGGGTGCCGACGCCGTTGGTCAGCGGGTCGACCGGGGTTTTGGCCAGCGGGTTGAGCTGAAGGGTCTTGATGGGGTGGAGGGCGCCCCCGAGGGAGGCCGTCAGCGCGCCGGTCAGTGCCGAAGCGGTGGCGTTGGTGTCGGCCGAGTTCGTCGGGATCACGTCGGCGTGTGCCGTGCCGCCTGCCGCGAGGGCGGCGCCCGCCGCGGAGACCGTGAGCCCGGCGCGCAGGAGCGTGCGCGGGATGCGGCGGGGCTTGGGACGTGCGTGCGAGGCCATGTGCTGCCACCTGCCTGTGAGGTTGGGGTTCCCGGGCGGGGCCCCGCCACGGGGAGCGGATCCCGTTCCGGTAATCGGTTGACTGCACAGAGTAGTTGAGCGGCGGCGCCCGATCCAGCGCCCGCCGGACGGGCAGGCCCGACGTCGCGTCGGGGCGGGCGCGACTTCGGATGTGCCCGTCCAAGGGGATGGCCCGGACGGCTCCATGCCCGACAATGGGTGCCCGTGAGCTTCCAGTCCCCCGCCCGGCCGCCCGCCGCCCGCGTCGTCCTGCTGACCGGCCCGTCCGGTTCCGGCAAGTCGTCCCTCGCCGCCCGCACCGGCCTGCCCGTGCTCAACCTCGACGACTTCTACAAGGAGGGCACGGACCCTGGCCTGCCGCAGCTGCCGGACGGCGGCGGCGCGGACTGGGATTCGCCGCTCTCCTGGGACGCGGGCGCCGCCACCGCCGCCATCGAGGCGCTGTGCCACGGCGGGCGCAGCGCGGTGCCGGTGTACGACATCGCGGCCAGCGCCCGGGTCGGCGCGTCGGTCCTGGAGACCGGCGGGGCCCCGCTGTTCGTCGCCGAGGGCATCTTCGCCGCCGACGTCATAGGGCACTGCCGGGACGCCGGGCTGCTGGCCGACGCGCTGTGCCTGTGCGGCAGTCCCGTCACGACGTTCCGCCGCCGGCTGCTGCGCGATCTGCGTGAGGGCCGCAAGCCGGTGCCGTATCTGGTGCGCCGCGGCCTGCGTCTGCTGCGCGCCGAGCGGTCCGTGGTGGCCAGGCAGTCCGCTCTGGGTGCGTATCCGTGCGCGGGCCCGGAGGCGATGGCGCGGATATCCGCGGCCCGTACGGCGGGTCCTGTGGCGGCTCCCGCGGTGGTGTGCTCCGGGGTGTGCGGTTGCGGCGGCGATACGGATGTGGCACCCGTAGTCTCCTGAGTTCCGGCGCCCCGGCCGCGACGGATGCGGGCGGGGCGCGAGGACGACGAGGGGAGAGAGCATGCCGAGGAGCGGAGAGCACGCCTACCGCACACGCGTCACCTGGACCGGCAACACCGGTGCGGGCACCGGCACCTACCGTGCGTACGGCCGCGACCACGAGGTGACCGCCGATGGGCCGCCACCGCTGCCCGGCACCGCCGACCCGGCCTTCCGCGGCACCACGGACCGCTGGAACCCCGAACAGCTGCTGCTCGCCTCGCTCGCGCAGTGCCACATGCTGAGCTATCTCGCACTGTGCGCGCTGGGCGGCGTGGTGGTCACGGCGTACGAGGACACGGCGGACGGCACGATGGCGGAGGACGGCGCCGGAGGGGGCCGTTTCACCGAAGTGGTGCTGCGGCCACGGGTCGAGGTGGCGTCGGCCGAGATGCGGGAGCGGGCGCTCGCGCTGCACGACACGGCACACGCGAAGTGCTTCATCGCGAACTCCGTCAGCTTCCCGGTACGGCACGAGCCGGTGGTGACCGCGCCGCAGGGGTCCTGAACCACGCCCGGCGACGGGCGGAGCGCGACGGGCACGTCACAAGGAAGCGGGTCCTGACAGCCCCCCGGCCGTCAGGACCCGCTTCGATTCCCCTTGTGCTCCCCCGTACTTCCCCCGTATCCCGCTTTCCCCTCGGGCTCTTTCCCCGCCCTTCAGGCCACCAGCTCGCCGAAGGACTCCTCCTCGTCACGGCCGAAGCTGAGGACCTCGTCCTCGCGCAGCCGGCGCAGCGAGCGCCAGATGCTGGACTTCACCGTGCCGACACTGATGTTCAGAATGTCCGCGATCTCCGGGTCCGTACGGCCTTCGTAGTAGCGCAGGACGAGCATCGTGCGCTGCGGCTCGGGGAGCCTGGCCAGTGCCTGCCACAGCACGGCGCGCAGTTCGGTGCCCCGCATCGCGTCCACGTCGGCCGCCGTCTCCGGCAGTTCCTCGGTCGGGTATTCGTTGAGCTTGCGCCGACGCCAGGCACTGATGTGCAGGTTGGTCATCGTGCGCCGCAGATAGCCGCCCAGCGCCGCCTTGTCGCTGATCCGGTCCCAGGCGCGGTAGGTCGAGAACAGCGCGCTCTGGAGCAGGTCCTCGGCCTCGTAGCGGTCACCGGTCAGGTGGTAGGCGGTGGCGTAGAGGGCGGCGCGGCGCTCCTGGACGTAGGCGGTGAAGGCCGCTTCGGCCTCCGGCGTCTTCGTCCTGCCCTCCCCGTACGGGACCGCCCCGGTGTTCCCCCGATGTCCCCGGGCGGCCTCGTCGTCCCCCCCGTTGGCGGCGGATGCCCCGTGTCCCCCGTGGCATCCGTTCGCCGGGGCGTCGACGGCCACCATGTACGGCGGCCGTTGACGTCCGGTGCCGCGAGCGCACCCCCGTAGGCTCACGGCACCGGACTTCTCTCCAGCTCGCGCGACGTCGTGAAGACGCGTGATAACTGCGCTGGTAGTGGTTCCGTGCAGTGTGTTCATCTCGCGCCCCCCGTCGGTAGAGCCTTGATCTTCCGTGTGTCCGGGTGACGTTCTCTCCCGGTGCCGAGAACACTGCCAACTCAGTTTCATCGCGGTGTCCGCCGACTGTCACAGCCCTGTCACAGGGGTCGGAGAGGCGTGAGACGCCGACAGGGCACGTGTGAGGCGCACGGGAGGGGCCCACCGGTCGATGCGGTGGCGTCCCATGCGCCAGAATGGCTGTTGTGCCTTTCCTGTTGCTGATCGAGGACGACGACGCCATCCGCACGGCTCTCGAACTCTCGCTGTCGCGCCAAGGTCATCGTGTGGTGACCGCGGCGACGGGCGAGGACGGCCTGAAGCTGCTGCGGGAGCAGCGCCCTGACCTGATCGTGCTGGATGTCATGCTGCCCGGCATCGACGGTTTCGAGGTGTGCCGGCGGATCAGGCGTACGGACCAACTGCCCATCATCCTGCTCACCGCGCGCAACGACGACATCGACGTCGTGGTGGGCCTGGAGTCCGGAGCCGACGACTATGTCGTCAAACCGGTCCAGGGGCGGGTGCTTGACGCCAGGATCCGGGCCGTACTGCGCCGCGGGGAACGTGAGTCCAGCGACTCCGCGACCTTCGGCTCGCTGGTGATCGACCGCTCGGCGATGACGGTCACCAAGAACGGCGAGGACCTGCAACTGACGCCCACCGAACTGCGGTTGCTGCTGGAGCTGAGCCGCAGGCCGGGACAGGCCCTGTCCCGGCAGCAGTTGCTGCGGCTGGTGTGGGAGCACGACTACCTCGGCGACTCACGCCTGGTGGACGCCTGCGTGCAGCGGCTGCGCGCCAAGGTGGAGGACGTACCGTCCTCACCGACCCTGATCCGCACGGTCCGCGGCGTCGGCTACCGGCTGGACACCCCGCAGTGACGGACCGCTCGACCGCGGAAGACAGCGGGACGGCGGACGTCGAGGGGGGCACCGGCACACACGGCGCGACGGGCGCGACCCGCGGCAGGGGCAGGCCGCTGCTGCGGGCCCTGCGCCGGGCCTCGGGGCTGCTGCGCTGGACGAGCCTGCGGGTGCGCCTGGTGTTCGTCTTCGCCCTGGTCGCGCTGACCGCCGCGGTCTCCGCGTCCGGCATCGCGTACTGGCTCAACCGCAACACCGTCCTCGACCGCACCCAGAACGCCGTGCTCAAGGACTTCCGCAAGGCCCTGGACGAGCGCGCGGGTTCGCTGCCGCTGCGCCCGCGGTGCGCCGAACTCCAGGACGCCGCACGGCAGATGGCGGCCGGGCCGCAGAACTACACCGTGCTGCTGATCGGAGTGGACTCCGACGGCAAGGACTGCGCGGCCACCACCGACAAGAACCTGCTGACGCTCGACACCGTGCCCGCGTCACTGCGTACGGCCGTCGACACCGTGCGCCCGGTGGACGACGCGAACCGCTACCCGCACCACCTGTACTGGCAGCGCAAGGAGGCCGGGGACACCCCCTACCTGGTGGCCGGCGCGAAGGTCATCGGCGGCGGCCCGACCGGCTACATGATGAAGTCGCTGGCCACCGAGCGGCAGGACCTCAACTCGCTGGCCTGGTCGCTCGGCATCGCCACCGCGCTGGCCCTGGTCGGCTCCGCGCTGCTGGCGCAGGCCGCGGCGGCCACCGTCCTGCGGCCCGTACAACGCCTGGGCCACGCGGCACGGCAACTCGGCGAGGGACGCCTCGAAACCCGGCTGCGTGTCACCGGAACGGATGAACTCGCCGACCTGTCACGGACGTTCAACCGCACCGCGGAACAGGTCGAGCAGCGAGTGAAGGAACTGAGCGCCCGCGAGGAGTCCTCACGGCGGTTCGTCGCCGACATGTCACACGAACTGCGGACGCCGCTCACCGCGATCACCGCGGTGTCGGAGGTGCTGGAGGAGGAGGCCGACTCCCTCGACCCGATGATCGCGCCCGCCGTGCAGTTGGTGGTCAGCGAGACGCGCCGGCTGAACGACCTCGTGGAGAACCTGATGGAGGTCACCCGCTTCGACGCCGGCACCGCCCGCCTGGTCCTGGACGACGTCGACGTCGCCGACCAGGTGACCGCCTGCATCGACGCACGGGCCTGGCTTGACGCCGTCGAACTCGACGCCGAGCGCGGCATCGTCGCCCACCTCGACCCGCGGCGCCTGGACGTCGTACTCGCCAACCTGATCGGCAACGCGCTCAAGCACGGCGGATCGCCGGTACGGGTATCGGTACGCACCGAGGACGCGCCGGCGACCGGCCCCGACGGCACCTCCCGTACGGGCAGCTCCGCCGCGCCGCCCGCCCCCCAGAGCGGCCAGGACACGGCCCCCGCCGACACGCCGCAGCGGGCGGGCGGCTCCCTGGTGATCCAGGTACGCGACCACGGCCCCGGCATCCCGGAGAACGTACTGCCACACGTCTTCGACCGTTTCTACAAGGCGAGCGCGTCCCGGCCGCGCTCCACCGGCAGCGGCCTGGGCCTGTCGATCGCCCTGGAGAACGCGCACATCCACGGCGGCGAGATCACCGCGGCCAACCTTCCCGACGGCGGCGCGGTCTTCACCCTGCGCCTCCCCAGGGACGCCTCCCCGCTCGTCGAGGGCGGCGGGCCGAGGGACGGCGGCGGCATCACCCAGGGCCGGGTCGCCCGACGCGGCACCGGACCCGACGGTACGGGCACCACCGGCGCCTCCGGGCAGGACAACGGATCCGGCGCGGACGGCGCGGGGACAGGGGACGGACGATGAGGCACGGCCTGCCCACCGCTGACGGGCACGGACAGGGGCGGGGGCGGGGGCGCGGCGATGCCCGGCGGCCCGCCGCGTCCGTCGCCGTACTGGCCGGCGCCCTGGCCCTCACCCTGGCCGGCTGCGGCATCCGGGGCACATCCATCCCGGTGGACGCCGGCGGCGCACCGGCCCGGTCGAGCTGCAAGGCGGCCGACGGCGACAAGACACCGGACCGCCCCGACGAGGAACGGGCCACCGTCTACCTGGTGTGCAGCTCGGCGCTGATACCGGTGCAACGCACCGTGGCCCGCACCACGGGCTCACCGTCCGGCGCGGAGCGCCTGCGGGCCGCCCGCTACCTCATCGGCGCCCTGCAGCAGCCCCCGACACCGGCCGAGGAAGAAGCCGGATTCAGCACCGCGGTCCCCGATGACCTGAAGGTCGACGGCCCGCGCGCGGACGACCCCGATGACACCCTGCGCCTGAGCAGCAGCCCCGATGACCTGCCCTCCTTCGCCCTGGCACAACTGGCCTGCACCTACGGCGCCGCCCCGGCACTCGGCCGCACCCACGCAGCGGTACTCGGCGGCCCCGACGACGCCACACCGAGGCGCTACCCCTGCTCGGCCGAGGTACGCACCCACCCGGACATGGCCCAGAACGGGGACTGGGGGGTTGCGGTACCGGGGGGTGAGGGGGCTGGGTGAGGGGGCTGGGTGAGGGGGCTGAGTGCGGCGGGCTGGGGCCCAGAGGCTCGGCTCGGCCCAGCGGCTCGGCCCAGCTCGGCTCGGCCCAGCTCAGCTCGACTCGCCCCCCGCCCCCTCCCCCCTCTCCCCCTTCGGGGGAGGGGGCGGGGGTGGGTTCGGGGGTGGGGGGTGCGCAGGGAGCCGAAAGCACCCTTCCCCCACCGGCCAAGTCGGGCGCAACAGGGCGGAACCGCAGCCACCGCTACCGGCGTCCTGGCCTGTGTGCAGCGTCATGGCCCCGGCGACACCGTCACCTTCCGTATGCGCGCCACCGGACTTCTCCTCCTTGTGGTGCATCTGCTGATCGTCGGCGGGCTGATGCTGCGCCCCCGTACGGTGCCGTGGGTTCCGGCGGCGAATGTCGAGCCGCTGGCGTCGATCGCCGCCGAGCTCGCGCGCGGCCCGTGGTCGGCGTTGCAGAGCCTGGGCGGCTCGGTGCTGCTGCTGGCCCCGCTGGGGGTGCTGCTTCCCCTGTCGGCCGGGCGCCTGAACGTTTCCTCACTGGTGTCGCTGACCCGCACGGTGTTCGCCGGGGCGATGATCTCGCTGACCATCGAGGTGCTCCAGAGCGCGGTTCCCGGACAGGTCCCGGACATCGACACGGTGCTGCTGAACACGGCGGGCGTGGCCCTCGCGCACCTCGCTGTGGTCCCACGGGCGCGGGCCTGGCTCCGCCGCCGGAAGGAGGATCTTCAGGGTGCGACCCCGACGATCCCCAGGGTCGGTCTGGCCCCACAGGCCGATGTTCTCGCCGCGTACCGGACCTACCTTTGAGATATGGGGCAACCGCCCCCGGCATCGAAAAGGAGTAGTCCTCATGGCCGCCGCACTGGTCCGCCCCCGCAACAACCGAATAATCGCCGGAGTGTGCGCGGGACTGGCCCGTCGCTTCGGTACGACGCCGACGACGATGCGCGTGATCTTCGTGCTCTCCTGTCTTCTCCCGGGACCGCAGTTCCTGGTCTACCTGGCCCTGTGGCTGCTGCTCCCGTCCGAGAAGGGTGCCGCGGCAGCCTGGTAGCAGCCGACCGTTTTCCCCTTGTGCACGGCAATGCCCCGGCCCGTACGCCACTTCTCGCGTACGGGCCGGGGCACGTCGGGGGTGCTCAGCCGAGCGGGAGGACCTTGGTGACGATGCCCGTGGGCAGGCCGCCGAGCAGCTTGTTGCCCTGGCTGTTGGCGTTGACGCCGTCGGGGGTCGGCCGGGCCTGGGGGACGTCGGTGAGGGACTTGGTGGTCTGCTCCACCGGCAGCTTGCCCAGGACGTCGGTGGCGCCACCCGCGCCGGTCGCCGGGGCGGCGGCTGCGGTGCCCGCTGCCGCGGCGGCGAAGGCGACGCCGAGTGCTGCGGCGCCGAGAGTCCTGATGGTTCCCTGCTTCATCGCGATACGTCCTCATGATGGGGTTCTGACGGGCACTGCAACCTAGTGACGCGACCGGCACCCCGCAATCATCCCCGGACACGGAAATACGGCCGGTGGACGCGCCGCCGGCCGTATTCCGCGAATTCCCCGATGGCGCCTTATGCGGGGTCAGAACCGCTGGCAGCGACGGCAGTTGAACCGGGCTGCGGGAAAAGCCATTCGGAGCGCAGGGTGGCGTATCCGGGCTTGATCACGTCATTGATCATGGCCAGACGTTCATCGAAAGGAATGAACGCGGATTTCATCGCATTGACCGTGAACCACTGCATGTCATCGAGCGTGTAGCGGAACGTCTTGACGAGGTGTGCGAATTCGCGGGACATCGTCGTACCGCTCATCAGCCGGTTGTCGGTGTTGACCGTCAGCCGGAAGTGGAGCCTTCGCAGCAGCCCGATGGGGTGCTCCGCGTACGAAGGGGCAGCGCCGGTCTGGAGGTTGGAGCTGGGGCACATCTCCAGCGGGATGCGCTTGTCGCGCACGTAGGAGGCGAGCCGGCCGAGCTTCACCTCACCGTCGTCGCCGACCTCGATGTCGTCGATGATCCGGACGCCGTGGCCGAGCCGGTCGGCGCCGCACCACTGGAGCGCCTGCCAGATGGACGGCAGGCCGAACGCCTCGCCCGCGTGGATCGTGAAGTGGTTGTTCTCGCGCTTGAGGTATTCGAAGGCGTCGAGGTGGCGGGTGGGCGGGTAGCCCGCTTCGGCGCCCGCGATGTCGAAGCCGACGACGCCCAAGTCGCGGTAGCGGTTGGCGAGTTCGGCGATCTCCAGGGCGCGGGCCGCGTGCCGCATGGCGGTCAGCAGGGCGCCGACGCGGATGCGGTGGCCGTTGGCGCGGGCCCGTCGTTCGCCTTCGCGGAAGCCGTCGTTGACGGCTTCGACGACCTCTTCGAGGGTGAGCCCGCCCTCCAGGTGCTGCTCGGGCGCGTACCGGATCTCCGCGTAGACGACGCCGTCGGCGGCCAGGTCCTCGGCGCACTCGGCGGCCACCCGGGCCAGCGCGTCGCGGGTCTGCATGACGGCACAGGTGTGCGCGAAGGTCTCCAGGTAGCGCTCCAGCGAACCGGAGTCGGCGGCCTCACGGAACCAGATCCCGAGCTTTTCCGGGTCGGTTTCCGGCAGTCCGCCGTAGCCGTTGGCGCGGGCCAACTCGACGATCGTGCCGGGGCGGAGCCCGCCGTCGAGGTGGTCGTGCAGCAGCACCTTGGGGGCGCGGACGATCTGGTCACTGGTCGGGAGGGTAGTGGTCTCGCTCGTCATCTCGGCACTCTAGCCCCTACGCGCGTAGATCTCACCGAACGATACGTAACAGTGACCCGTCCACGGGGTGGCCCGCACCCCACGATCTGCCATCGTTCTGGGCATGGCTCAGCAAGCGCTGCCGGTGCGGGACGCCCGGCTGGGAAAACCGCTGGGATTGTCCGGTGACGAGGGGGCGCGCACCGCGCTCCGATGGAAGGGCGGCGGGCGGGTGCCAGGCCGCGCGGTGAGCGGTGTCGCGCTGCTCCTGCCGGGCGGGGAGGCGAGCGGAGTGCGGCGGCCTTCGCCGGTTTCGGCGCTGGCGGTACGGCCGCTCGCGGCGAAACTGGCGAAGGTGGGCCGCCCCGAGGGCCTGGCCGCCCATGTCGTCCACTACCGCTGCCGCGGCTGGAACGGCACGGCGGCCCATCCGGCACAGGACGCCGCCTGGGCGGTGACCGAGGTCGTCCGCCGCTACGGCGACGTGCCCGTCTGCCTGGTCGGTACGGGCATGGGCGCGCGGGCCGCACTGCGCGCCGCGGGGCACCCGGCCGTCCACTCCGTGCTGGGGATCGCCCCGTGGCTGCCGGAGCCCGGCGGTGAGCCCGGGGATCCCGACCCGGTCAAACAGCTCGTCGGCCGTCACGTCCTGCTGGTGCACGGCACGAACGACGAGCGCACCGACCCCGATCTGTCCTATCGCTTCGCCGAGCGCGCCAAGAAGATCAACCGCGACACCTGCCGCTTCGAGGTGCACTCCGACGGCCATTCCCTCTTCCAGCACCGCGCCGAAGTCCACGCGCTGGCCGCCGACTTCATGCTGGGCTCGCTGTTCGCCCGGGACTTCGCAAGGCCGGTGCAGGACGCCCTGGCCGCACCGCCGCCGCTGGGCCTGCGCATGCCGCTCGCCTCCGGCTTCGGCGCATCGCTGTGGTACTAGGGCGTGTTTGAGATGTGGTCACAGTGCCTGCCGTATCAAGGTGAGTTGGACGGTGGCCTCGTAGCGGACGGCGAGCTTGTCGTATCGAGT
>NZ_JBICVO010000035.1:0-15636 GCF_043199105.1 Streptomyces sp. NPDC048644 | reverse complement strand
ACTCTGTGGGAGAGTAGGACGCCGCCGAACAATTTTTCAGCTCCGGTTCCTGGACCTTTTGGTTCAGGGACCGGAGCTTTTTTGCGTTCCCGGAACTCTTTACACCCAGCTTGTTGGTTGCCGCAATTGCTCATTGTTGAGAAGGCGGTTCTGCGGGCGTGTTCTCCTGGACCGGCGCCGACCAGCTAGGCGATGGGCATGGCGCGCAGCGGGCCAGGGGCTGTCTGACGGATCCAGATGCGGAGTGGGTACTGCTGAGCCGCAACTATCGACAAAGTGGGACCGTTCGCGACACCCGCAGCTCCGTGAGATACCGCTTGGTGACCCGGCCGCCGTATCGCTCGTCGATCAGCCTGGCGATGCACCCCAGCAACCCCTCTCTGGCCTCCGGCGGCAACGCCCGGTGGCCGGAGTAGGTCCGCAGTACCTCCAGGTATTCAGACGTGGTGTACATCAGGTCCCACTCGTAACGCCGGAAGACGACAGGGCTGAACCGGCCGCTGTGTGCGACCTCGTCCGCGTGATCCGAGGTGTCGACGTCCTTCGCGACAGGAAGCCGCAGCCCCGGAGCGGTGGCCGGGTCGAAACGCTCATAGCAGTCCTGAACCTCGACGAAGAACTCCTCGCTGCCGCCCGCCACATGCTGCCAGGCTTCGAAATCCGCCGTCACGACCTCCACCGCCCCGAACCCGGCCAGGTTGCGCCGGGCGACGGCGGCCATGCCCGCACCCAGTTCGACGGCAGTGATCCGGCACCCACGCTCGGCAAGCGGCAAGGTCGCCTTGCGGGTACCCGCCCCCACTTCAAGAACACGGCAGCCGGGACCGGTGCCGACCACCTCGGCGAGGTCGTCGAACAGCTCTGGCGGATACCCGGGCCTGGCCCGGTCGTACAGCTCGGCGTCCTCGTCGAAGGTCCGGCTCAGGTGGACACGGCGTGACTCGTAAGGCGTGTCATCGCACATGGCAACACACTAAGGATTGTCCAGTGGGTCACGTTCGCAGCCACAGATGTATCGCTGCGACGGTGACAGCGCCTTGGTCCTGTTGTCGCTGTTTGTCCCTGGGGGTCAGGTGTCCAGGGGGTGCCAGGCGGGGCCGTTGCCGTTTCGTCGGAGCTGTCCGAAGACGACGTCGGCGAAGTGGATGCCGAAGCCGATGGTGTCGGGTTCTTCCAGCTCGGCGATGAGACGGCGACGGTGGTCAGCGGACCGGACAGGGTCGTGGTCGACGGCCGCGGACCATTCGGGGTGGCCGACCTGGATCGGTGAGTGCAGGGCGTCACCGAAGGCGATCAGCCTCCGCCCGCCCGACGTGATGACGTACTCGGCATGCCCGGCCGTGTGGCCGGCGGTGATCCGGACCCGCACGCCGAGGAAGATTTCCTGACCGTCCGTCACCGTGCGGACATAAGGTGCCAGGCCGGTGACCTCCTCGGCCATGCCGTGCGCCGTCAGGAGGTCTCGCTGGGCCCATTCCGGCTCGGATACCAGGTAGTCGGCATGGGCGAAGGCGGGCCGGTCATCGCCCGGGGCGGGGTGCCAGGCCCAACCGAGGTGGTCGGGGTGCAGGTGCGTGAACGCCACCACCTCCATCTCCTCCGGCCTGCGGCCGAGTTCGGCCAGGTTGCCCAGGAGCGCGCCCCCGTGGATGACGCCACGGGGGGGCCGGGTCGGGCGGCAGCGTCTGCGGCCCGAACCTCGCGTCGATCAGCAGCGCGCGACCGCCGTTCTCCACCAGCAGGGCGCCGATGCTCGCCACGAGGTGGCCGGAGGCGTCCAGATAGTCCGGGTGCCCGGCCCACACCTCGTCGGTGGTGTCCGGGAGCCAGCCGCGCGGCGGGAGCCGCACGTCCCCGTCCGGCACGAAGGACACCCTCGTGCCGCCCAGCCATACCGAGCGGATACCCGCCGGCCGCCGCAGCCGCTCGCTCCGGTCAACCGCGGAGTTCCTCACCATGGTCCCTCGCCCCATTCGGTGTCAGCTCGCCGCCGCGTCTCCCGGCGGCGACCACGCCACCATAAGAATCAAGCTAGAAATGTTCAAGCTCTAATTATTCTGACTTGATGGAATTGCTAGAGTGGGACGCATGACGACGCACCCGGAACCGCGAGCCATCGCCGAGCGAGAGCTGTGCGGTCTGGTGAACGGACTGGCCCAGCAGATCGCCGATCACGTCCGCGAACGCGCCGTCACCCTTGGCCTGACGGCAGCCCAGGCGACCGCGCTGCGGGAGATGACCGGGCCGATGACCATGCGAGAGCTCTCCGAGCGCATGAGCTGCGAGCCCTCCAACGCCACCTTCATCGTCGACAAGCTCGAGAAACAGGGCCTGGTCGAGCGCCGCGCACATCCCACCGACCGCCGAGCCAAGCACCTCGTCCTCAGCGCGGAGGGCACGGCCCTCCGCGAGCGGCTCCTCGAACTCCTCACCCAGGACTCACCGTTGGCCAGCCTCACCCCTCAGCAACAGCACACCCTTCAGGACCTGCTCGAGCAAGCCATCACTCGACCATGAGTCGACGCCGGCATACAGGGATGGGCTCACTGCCGCCCCCTATACGGCCACATGCCGCGTGGGTGGCGGACCGTTCATACCACGAGGACGAGTTCGTAGTAGTCGATGTGGATGGGGCCGTAGCCGTGGAACGCGTCTTCGGGAAGCTGCCCCAGCAGGTATCTGCTGGTCGCCATATGGATCGGGGTGTAGATCTCCTGACGCAGGCGTGACACGGTCCAGCCACCACTGGCTGTGCCGTGGCCAATCTTGAACGCTGGCCCCGTCGTGCGTGTCCCGGAACTGAGGGTGTGCGATCAAGGCGGTCAGCACGTCTCGGCCGTCCAGTGCCTCGGACGCTAGCTGGAAACGCTTGGCGTCAACCCGGCGGGGCGGCCCAGTCTCCTGGCTATGGCTCGCTGCCATCTGACGGCGACGGTGACGGTCGATGCCGAGAGTGCGGGCGAGGACGGCTGCGGGCAGCTCGGTGGCGAGCTGGAACAGCGCGGTCGAGCGGGTCTGCGCGAGCCGGATGCCGAGTTTGCGGACCCGCGGCTGCCTCCGGGCCTCATCACAAGTCAGCAGCCGGAGCATGGGGACGCGTGCCGTGAGCGTCACACGTTGGACAGTTCCTCGCTCTGGCTGGGCGCAGGCAGGCGCTTTGGCGGCATCAGGTCGAGGACAGCCCACACGCTCAGGCTGCCATTGGCCTCGTCGCTGGTGTCGGTGCCGCAGCTGGCGACGGTGCGATGCGCGGCGATGGTGCGCATGGCGGCCTCGTCGGCCGGAGGACGGCCGGACTGGTGGCTGAGAAGCACGATGAGGGCCTGGCCGTCGCGGGGGGACATGTGCAGGCTGATCCGGCCGCCCGTGTCCTGCACGGCCTGAGCGGCAAGCAGCGCGACGACGTCACCCACGGCGGATTCATCGACAGCGTGTCCCCAGGTCCGCAGCTGTTCGAGGACGCGTTCGCGCGCCTTCTTAGGTGTCCAAGGCCGGTCTTCGAGAGACCAGTTGACGCCGCGCCTGTTGGCCATTGTCAGGCGGCTGCGGTGGGCGCCGATACCTGTTCCGGCAGTCTCCCGGCCTGCTGGACCGAGGCGTTCGGGCGGAAACGGGCTCGGCGGACTCTTCGGCGGCGGCGGCGTTTTGGGAGGGTAGCTCGGGGGGATCTTAGGCCCGCCAGCGTCTGTCGCGGGCAGTGGCTTCGGTGTCATGGATCCTCCACCCGGGCTGGGGCTCTGGACGAGCACCGTACTGCCGCCGCTCGCGGTTCATCCAGGGCGCCGTGTGCCACACGCCTCCCGGTATCGCTGGCATCCCGCGACATGCTCACCGCAGGCCCCCCGCTGAGATGATCGGTCGCATGAAGGTACTTGTGATCGGGGCAACAGGGACGATCGGCAGCGCTGTCGCCAGTGCGTTGGAGGTTTCTCATCAGGTGGTTAAGGCTTCACGCACAGGATTGACGAAGGTGGATCTGGAGGATCCCTCTTCTTTAGACGCACTCTTCGATGAAGTGCGGGGCCTCGATGCTGTGGTGTGCTGCGCCGCCAGCGGCCCGTTGGTCGACTTGGCATCAGTGTCCGATGACGAGATCGCTGCCGGAATGCAAGGCAAGCTCCTGGGACAGGTCGGGCTGGCCCGTCGAGCTGCGCGCCATCTGCGTGATGGCGGCTCCATCACGTTGACCGGGGGAACGTTCCCCACGCCGCTGGCCGGCGGCTCGCTGGGAGCCTCATCAACGCAGGTCTGGAAGGCTTCGTCCGCAACGCGGCCAGTGAGCTGCCGCGAAGGCTGCGCATCAATCTCATCAGCCCTGGCTGGATCAAGGAAACTCTGGAAGGCATGGGCGCAGACGGTGCCGACGGCACGCCCGTCCCGGAGGTGGCGCAAACGTATGTCATGGCCGTGGAAGGCGCCGCGCGAGGCCAGACCATACGTCCGTAACCGCCAGGCGGGACTGGCCCGCCGCCGTCGAAAGGCCGCCGTCGAGGCCGTTCAGCAGCACCGCCGACCACATGGTGCCCCTCGCTGAAACCCGGCGTTCCGTTGCCGAACGCTGGAGCGCTGCGCAGCGCTCCAGCGTTCGGCAACGACCTCATGGACCCGCAGTTGATTATCGCCTCCGAGTCCTCCAACTCCAGCGAGGGCGACTTGGGACCGGCGTCCTGGAAGAGCGGCCGGTTCGCCAACCGCATCCGGGCCAGGCCCGCTACCGTCCACGTGATGCTGGAAACCGGCCACAGTCGCCGTTCCACCGGCCGCCAGCCCGACCAGCCCGAAGCTCCCGTCGGCTCAGCGCGTCCGTATCCACATTTCCTCCATCCGAGAGGCGTAATCCTCGGTGTGGCGGACACGGAAGACGGACATCTCAACCCCGCTCCGGGGCCTGCGGCCACAGTGATCGAGGACCAGCCCTCCAGCATCCCCCAGTTGGTGCGGTGGGGTTCTCCGTCCAGGCAGAGGTCTTCGCGGTCTTCCTCCGTCAGACGGCCAGGTCGATGCCGAGAGCGTCCAGGAGGGTGTGGGGGTCGCCGTCGACATGCCACGGGGCTTCGTAAGCGGGGAACCCGGAAGCGAAGAGCGTCAGACCGTCGGGAAGACAGACCACGTCCTCCGTGTGCGTCTCGCCGAAGTCGGGCGCGGCGGACCCCACGATCAGGGCACCGGGGCAGACCTACGTCGAACTGACCGGCGGTCCGCTCGACGGCTTGTTGCTCGACATCACCGGCTGGACGCAGGACGAGATCGACACCGGCGCCGCCCTGATGACGGAGCTCGGGCAGTTCGGCGCCGGCGGGCGGGCGCTGTACGACCCGTATCCCGGCGATCCGGGCCGCTTCGACTGGTCCGGCGGCACCCCCTGACTGTCCCAGAGGCGGCGCCTCACGATCATTGAGCCGTCGTGTTGGGGTGGAGAGGAGCCCGTGGGAGGGCACCTTCTCTGTGGCGACGGCCCGGCCCGGCATACCGTATAGTTGATCTTGAGCGTGGAGCCGGAACTCCGGTCACCGCGCCCGGCGTTGGTGGTCCAAGGAAAGACGCCCCGCTTCCTGTGGGGAGATGCAGGTGCAAGGCCTGCCCAGCGCTCGACGAGTCCCGTTCCTCGATGTGAGGGGCGGGGCTTTTTCTGTCTTCACCCGCCGACGGACTGTTGACAGGCGCCGTGCCGGTGCCCGGACAGGTTCAGCGGCCCAGATGGTGGCATCGACCGTTCGGGACCTCCTGACGACTACGCGCCGAGGACCAAGCTCAACTGCTCCGGTGCACGAGGCGGAGGAGGAGGTCCGTGTCGCGCAGATCCAGGAGGACCCGCTCGGCTCCCGCGGCGCGCAGCTGCTGCACGCTGCTGCGTCCGGATGCCACAGCGATGACCGGAACGCGGTTCGCGCGCGCGGCTTCGACATCGGCAGGGGTGTCCCCGATGACCACTGCCCGCTCGGCGGGAACGGGCGAGACACCGCCGGCGCGGGCCAGTGCCAAGCTCACGAGGGCGGAGCGGACTTCGGCATCGTCCCCGTAGGCACCTGCCGCCCAGTCGATGTGGGTATCCAGGCCGAAGACCTCCAGCTTGATGCCGGCCACCGCTCGGATGTTGCCGCTCACCACGCTCTGTCGGATCCCGGGCTCGGCCGCCGCCATCCGGTCGAGGGCCGCGGCCGCGCCCGGCAGGGCATGACCGCGCTCGCGTAGCTGCGTGCTGTGGTCGCGGTGGGCCTGGGCCAGCGCGACAGCGAACCGTTCGAAGTCCCCACGATCGGTCGCGACCCCGTGAAGCGCGGCGGTCTCACGGAAGATGACGGGCTCGGTGATTCCCTCAACGCTGGCCTGCTCACGCATCGCGATGCCCGTGACTTGGGCGAAGGCGAGCGCGGACAGTTCGCGGCCCACCCCGCGCGTTGAGATCAGCGTGTGGTCGATGTCCCAGAGCACGAGCCGTTCCACGTCCCCACCCTCCCGGTGCCATGCGGACATCCGCTGTCACACGATCGGGACCGCACCCGCGCGTAGGAATCCGCACCCACCCGATCTACGTGAGCCCGTAATGCAATCCAAGGGGACGCATGATGGCCCTGCCCCAGCGAGCGGACGTCGGGCAACGGATCCGCCACTACCGGATCCGATCCGGCAGGACGCAGGCGGCCGTCGCAGGCCTGTGCGGCATTACGGAGGACTACCTCAGCAGGATCGAACGCAGCAGCAAGTTCCCTCCCCATTTCTCCTTCAGCGGCTCGCCGACGAACTCGGCGTAGAGGCCGCCGCATTGCTCACCGACCGGCTGGCCACAGAACCGCGCCCTGCGATCTCCCAGGCCCTCCACGGATGCGGTCCGCGCGCCACGCCCGGTGTCCTGCGTGAACGTGTGGA
Source organism: Streptomyces sp. NPDC048644 (assembly GCF_043199105.1). NCBI lineage: Bacteria > Bacillati > Actinomycetota > Actinomycetes > Kitasatosporales > Streptomycetaceae > Streptomyces > Streptomyces sp. NPDC048644. The sequence goes on along the minus strand of NZ_JBICVO010000035.1, from coordinate 8,769 downwards.
GGCAGCCTCCTGGCGTATCTGGCAGACGAGCGATGATGAGCTGAAGCTCGCTGCGTGCTTGCGTGAGTGCCGCCAGGCAGGCGCCGTAGCGCTCACGTTTGCTGCGCCTTCACTCGCCGAATGCCTCACGCCGGTCTTTGCGCGCCTCCACGACACCGTCGTTCCTGTGACGATGGCTGCGCCGAGGAGGGTAGCCACCAGCGTTATCCACTCCATCCCAGCAAGTTAGGGGAGGGGCACTATCCAAGGAAGTGCGCTCTGTGCTGCCCCGTTCAGAGGCGGGGCTCCCATGGCTAACGACCGCGCAAGAATTCGTGGCAGGATCGCATCATCTCGTGCGGCCCCGGTGTTACCTGAACCGCATCTTGCGCCACTCCACGGCGTCGGCGGCCACCAGCTCTCGCTGGAGAACCAGCAGCTGCGGGCTGCGCTGGCCGAGCCGCGCGGTCGGCTGCGGGTGCTGCCGGCCCAGCCGCAGTCACCAGCCCCGTGCTGATGGCGACCCAGCTCGAACACCCAGCTGAGCACGCAAAACCGCACGCGGTGGTGCACGGCAGAGTCGTACCCGACTGGGTATGTTCGCCCCTACGTCCTCCCCCCGAGAAGGGGGAAGGATCGTCACTCGGGCAGCGGGGCGAGGTGGAGGGCGAAGACGCCGAGGGCTTCCTTCTCGGGTGGGTAGATGTCGCGGCAGGCGGCCAGCAACTGATCACGAGTCATGCCGGCTTCGCCGATGCCGGTGTTGTCCTCGGCATCCAGCATCTCGTCGAAGGACTTGTATTCCTTGACCGCGGTGATGCGGGTGAAGAGGGAGCCGTCGCTGGAGGTGAACCGCAGGCTGTCGCCGACGGCCACCTTGCAGATCTTGGCATAGCCGACGCGGACCTCGATGGTCTTGGCCCCGGTCGCGATCAGATCGAAGTAGGGCCTGCGGATGTTGAGCGAGTGCTCGGCGGATGGTGGCTACGGGGTGGTCATTGCGGTCTCCTTCACGCTCTGGACCCGGTGGCGGGTAGGGCCGGCCGGGGGTCCGCGGTCGCCGCGGTCAGCCGTTCGCTCAGGCCTTCGACGGCTGCCTGGCGGGGATAGCGACGGGTCAGGAAGGAGTGAGGTCGTCGGCCCGGCCCAGGACGGAGTCGACGACGCGGGCGGAGCCGAGGGCCTGCTGGCCGTGGACGAACGCGTCGGTGGCGAACGCGAGACCGGTGCGGGCGTCTCCGAGGTCGTGGGAGAGCCAGGCCAGGAGCTCGGACAGCCATCCGGTGAACGCCAGCAGTTCGCGTTCTTGCTGGTGGGTGCGCTGGCCTTCAGCAGGGTGTTGACCTTGCGCCGGTAGTCCCTCACCGCGTCGAAGACGGCCTTGGGCGGCTTGAGCGAGTACGCGTGGTTGAACTCGGTGACCGCGAGATCGAGGTGGTCCAGCGTTCCGGAGCCGAGCGAGGTCGCTTCCACTTGCTGGGTGAACTCCATGGCCTCGGCGGCGGCCTGTTCCAGGATCCGTGCTGCGGCGGCCGGGGCGGCAATGGCCAGTCCGGCGAGCTTCACCGCGTCGCGACGCTTCGTTGCCTCCACCTCCGTGAAGCCCGCAGAGGCCTGGGCCGCATCCCCTTCGGGAAATGTTCCATCGGGCCCGCCTCCGCTCCACAGCGGAGCGTGCTCGTCCGCCTCGGGGGCGGGTGAGTAGTCGCGGGCAAAGCCCAACTCGACAGGGTGGGTGGCGAACAGGCGGCATAACAGGTCTTGACAGTCGGGGCTGGGCAGGCCCCCTGCCTCCCAGTCCTTCCAGGAGCGTTCGGACATCCCGGCCTTGGCCAGGTGCTTGTCCTCGACGAACTGGCGGGCGGCGGCGACGGCCTGGGCGATGGTCCATCCCATGGCCACGCGGCGGCACTTGAGGCGTCGATGGCCGCAGTGGCTCTCGATCTCGGCGGCGATCTCGGCGATCAGGGCCGCTGGCACAGGGGCGGGAGAGCCGGCTCCGCCCAGGGCACGTTCCCGCAGTGCCTTGCCGCAGGAGACGTCGTGGACCGCTCTGGCTTGCTGCGTCATCTGGGACTCATCTGTTGTCTCCCCCGCCTGCCCTGCGAGACAGCGCTGGCTGCGCCGCTGCCGGTGACCAACGATCCCGCAACCGCAAGAACCTCGGCTCCACGGCGGCCGTCCGCCACAGTTCGACAGGACCGACTACAAGGGGTGCCACGCGGTTGAGTGCGGGACCAACCGTCTTAAGCGCCACCGCGCGGTCGCCACCGTTGCGAGAAACTCGCCGTCCGCTGCGCAGCGACCGTCCTCACCGCAGCCATCAACGAGTGGTTGTGACTCCTTCATCTCGACTGCGCGGGGTGTTGGCTGCGAGCAGTTCCCGCAGGAGTTCAAAGGTGAGGTCAGGCCGTCCTATGAACGGGGAGTGGCCCGTCTGCCACTCGCGCACGTCGGTGCAGCGCGAGGCCATCTTCCGCTGCAGGTCCGGGTCGATGGCCCGGTCCTGTCCACAGACGACGTAGGTGGAGGGGGTGTACTTCCAGCTGTGGTGCTCTGGGACTCCTCGCCCGCAGCCGGGGGCCTGCGCACGCAGGAGGCCCACCGCCCAGGCGGCGAGAGGTGCGGGGCAGTCGCCATAGAGGATGTCGACAGCCCGGTCGGGGCGCAGGCTGGTCGAGCCGTCGGGCTCCGCGTTGATCGCGTCCTGGAGCTGCGGGGACGCCCCACCCAGACTGGCCGCGCTCTCGCCGGCATCCAGCACGAAGGCCGCCAGGTAGACCAAGTGTCCCGCTCCGCGCAGCCCGGTGATCACTGACCCTCCGTAGGAGTGACCGAGCTTTCCGCCACCGCGGCGAAGTGCTCGGGGCGGTGATATAGGCCGTGAACGAGCACTACTGCGGCCAATTCGCCCGCCTCCTCAGGTCGGCGTCAGGCCAGTGATCCTAGCTCCGGACCAGGGCCAGCCATCACTTACCACCTTGATCCACTTCCGATCCACGCCCCAGCTTGACTCTGTCGGGGATCTTGGAATTTCGGTGCGGCAGCGTGATCAGTGGGCATGCTCGGGCTGTCCCGAAGGCCGATGCCGTTGTCGAGGTGCCTGTTGTCGCTCCGTCCCCGTTCCGGTGAGCAAGTTCCGTCTCTGACCGCGCAGGTCGCGCGGACGAGCAACCTGGGCGGTACGACGGCGATCTGGGTCCGGGACTGCCTCGACGGACTGTGGGATGACCAGGACCCCGTTGGCTGTTACCCGCGCGACGGCCGCCCCGGACTATCGCCCGCCCAGCTGGCCACCGTCCGTGTGCTGAAGTTCCTGTGCACCGCCTGTCGGACCGGCAGGCAGCGGAAGCGGTCCGCTGCCGCATCGATTTCAAGTACGCCCTGGCCATGGAGCTGCACGATTCCGGCTTCCACCACAGTGGGCTGGCCGGCTTCCGCGAGCGCCTCGCCCAGGACGACCGCGCCGACCGTCTTCTCGATCTCGCGCTGGCCCGGCTGGAAGAGGCCGGCTTGGTGTGCGAGCGCACCACGCAGCGCACCGACTCCATCCACGTCCTTGCCGCGGTGCGCGACCTGTCCCGGCTGGATCTGGTCACCGAGGCGGTCCGCGCCACGCTGGAAGAAGTGGCCCGCACCGCTTCGCACTTGTTGACCGACCTGGGCGACGAGGACTGGGGCGCCGCTACGGCCGTCCGATCCGTCTGGGCAAGAACCCCACCCGGCCCAAGACCAGGGACTCGCCCATACCCGCATGGCCAAGTCCGTACACGATGCCGGATGGTCGTCGTTCGTCTCCATGCTGGAGTACAAGGCTGCCCGGTACGGGCGCGCCTTCCACCGCATCGGACGCTTCGAGCCGACCTCTCAGGTCTGCTCGCGGTGCGGCGTCAAGGACGGCCCCAAGCCCCTCCACATCCGCGTGTGGAAGTGCAAGGAGTGCGGGGCCGTCCTCGACCGGGACATCAGCGCGGCGATCAACGTCGCCAAGGCCGCCGGACTGGCGGTGCCGGCCTGTCGAGCGCGGGTAAGCCGGGCTTCGTGCCCGCTCAGCGCGGTGAAGCAGGAACCCACCGAGACGGTCGGGCGACCGTGGTAGGAATCCCCCTGCTTTTAGCTGGGGGAGCGGAAGTCAAGCGCGGTTCCACTTCGAGCAGCGGCTGAAGACGTACCCGAACAAGGGCAGCGGCGGCAGTGACCTCGCCGAGTTCGACCAGCAGCTTCTGGTGACACCGCTCCAGATCGACCAGGCGCTGATGGGCGTCAACATGCACTGGGATCTGGGGGTCTCTTGCACGACGACGTGTGACAAGAGCGTGGTGCGGTGGGAGAGCCCGTACGCCGGCGGTATCGATGACGGCCACTGGGACTCGGGCGAGTACGGTCCCAACGCTGCGCAGACAGCCAACTCCACGGTGAAGTGGACCGGTACCGGCAAGGAGCGCATCGACCTGAGCTGGAAGGTCAGGGCGGAGGTCGGTGTCAGTGACATCGGTCCGGTGAGTGCGGACTTCGGGACCAGCGGGACCGCGGACAGCGGGGAGCTGGCACCGCGCTGCGATGACATCGTGGGCGGATCTGTTCCGGGCTGCGTGCTGCCGTACTTCAACCCGCAATACACGGTGGACACCAACCTGTACCCGGCAGCCGGTACGTACTACTGGTGGATGCAGCAGGCCATGGTCCACCACAACGGGTCCGGGGATGAGCTGCTGCACTACCTGGGTCCGGACACCAAGGTGGTCAGCCCCAAAACGGGCAAACCATGGACGTCGAACGACAGCCGCGACAAGGTGTGCGGGAAATGGACGAAGCCGCCGCTGGACGCTTCGGTGGGGGCGGTGGACTGCGATGAGTTCGCGATGGCCTCCACCCATGAGAGCGGCGGGTTCCCCGGCGGCGTCAACGAGGTCGCCAGCGGAAACGAATGCGCGCAGCTCTTCACCGGCAAGGCGAGCAGCGGGACTGCGGCGTTCGGTCTTCTGGCCGACATGTGGGTGGATGTGAAAGGTCCGTCGGCTCAGCCGAAGTGCGGCCGGGCTGCTGTTCCGAGCAAGCAGAACCAGGAGGCGTTCAAGAGCTTCCCGGCTCCTGCGTGGCGGCTTCTGGACGGGGACGGGTTCTTCCTGTCCAATCCGGGGTTCGACCACTGCTCGGGCACCGAAGCGACGTGTGCGTGGAAGAAGGTCTGATGTAGCGGCCTGAGACACAGGTGAGGGGGCAGCCTGGGTTGTCCCGTTACCTGTGTCTGCGTGCGCTGTCAGGCTGTCAGGGGGGTCCAGAGGTGTTTGTCCTCGGGGTGGATCATGCCGCCCCAGACGAGGGCGCCTTCGACGAGTCCGGGCTTGTCGGAGGTCGCCAGGCCGGGGGTTTCGAGAGAGTCGGCCATCTCTTCAAGGAAGTCGGTCAGCGATTCGTATTCGACTTCGGGGTGGTGTTGTGCGTAGCGGGTCCAGCGGCACAATCTTCCGGTTTCGGCGTCCAGGTAGAGGCCGGAGGTCTGGTCGTCGGCGGAGAAGGAGAAGACGGGGATCCAGGCTGCGCGCCAGGTGACGGTGTCGTCGGTGTGGCGGCGGTGGTAGTTCATCTCCTGGCTGTATTTCGTGGCAACCGTCTCCAGGCGCATCAGGGCGTGGCCTCCGATGAGGAAGGTGGAGTACGGGTCTGTCCGGGTTCCTGCGCAGCGGGCCCATAGGGCCTTGAGGGAGACGGGTATGCGGACGCCGATCTGCCTCTGGAGAGCGGTGACGGCGTCCGGGGAGGCGCCGGTGAGGAGGAGGGTGCGGGTGTGGGGGGCGTGGTGGGTGATCCAGGTTTCAATGCGGGTCCAGGCGTCTGTTATCTGCCGGGTTTCGATGTCCTGGGTGCTGGGCGGGTGGCCGGTCACCGCTCCTCCTTTGCCGTGGCGGTGGTAGTTGTCCGGGGGACAGTACCGGTATGAGGTGGCGGGGTGAGGGGGTTCTGGAGGCCAGCAGAAACATGCAAGCTCCCACAGATCAAGGGCCCATGACTGACGCTCCATCGGACTGTCGCGGTAGACCGGGTATTCACCGCGACAACGGCCGCTGCAGAGATGGAGGCCGGCGTGCGGGAGGCTCCCGAAGAGGCGTGCCAATCCGGATTGTTCTGATCTCACGGCCGGAGAAGCGCTCGGCTCTTGGTGCCTAGCGGCCGAAGGTGCGGCTTCTGGGTGGAGTGGATGGCCAGAGCCTTGGCGAGGACGACTATGTCGTAGTCGGGCCAGAGCCGGTCGTCGAAGTGAAGGGTCGCATTGGCGGCCTGCCACAACCGGAAGGCGGGGCTCGTGAACCGCGCGGCGCAGCGGCTCGGGCATCGGGTTGGGGCCATGGCCGCACGGCTAGGTGCCTGCACGACGGAGGCGCGACAAGCCGCCGGTTCGCCCACACTGCCAGATCGTCCCCACAGGAGGGCGGCTTCAGCACACGCACAACCGTCCCGTGACCCAGGACCGCTTCCCGTGCCCGACTGCGGCGGCGGCCAGGATGACGAGGAGAACCTTGACCACATGCTCATCATCGGGGCGCCCATTTCCAGTACCTGCCGCCCGATGCCGCTCTGCGCGCCCAAGGGCCGGCACATCCTCGGCCCTTGGGGGCCTGCGGTGTGCCGACGGGGCCTGCACACTCGTGCGCGACCGCGGCTGGGACGTGGCTGGAGTGGATCAGCGTGGCTGAGACCGGGACGGGATGCGGAGTCATACATGGCAGGTGATGAGTCGGCTGCGGCTGCATCCTGGCGTGCTTTCGGCGGCTGAGGAGGCAGTGGCGAGGAGACATTCCGTCGATCGGCAGCGTTTGTGTACGGCGGTCACCGCGCCCTGGGATTCAGGGACTAAGGAATGCGCGACTGCGTGATGAAGCACGAGGTCCGGGCAGCCGACGTTGCAGGGACCAGCGCGTCCTCCTGCTAAAGAGCGCGACGTGGTCAATCGATGGCTGACCTGCAGAAACAGTAACTCGCACCACGACCTGACGATCTGGCACCCAGTTCCCAGTGACTCCCGCCCGGTTCTCAGGATCAGGGCAGCCGGTTCTGAGAACCGCTGTGTTCATGTCTCAAGAACCGTGACCACGTTCCTGAGACATGAACAGATTGACGTCACGTTCATCGATAGACCCGTTTCCTTGGGGTGTTGTGCTCCGGAGCGATCGACACGAGGCCGAGTGACACGCCCTGGAAGCGGAGTTGATGAACTCAGTGCTCATGTACGTTAAGTTCATCTGGTCGGCCTCAGGGCCACTCATGCACGAATAGGCAACGCCATCCATGGAGGGCCCGTTGGGAGCTGTACGCAGGCTGGTTGACGCCGACACCGGCGAAGCAGTCCCCTATGCGCCCTACGCCTTCTCCGGTGGACACACTCAGGTCGACAAAGCTCGCGTGGAGGCGATCACGGAGAGCAAGGAGTTCACCCCGAGTCAGAAGTTCCTGATTCTGTGGTGGATCGGTGTGTCCCCCGAAGGCATGACACCGCTCCGGGCGACCGGTGCGGACATCGCCAAGCGGGTTGGCATGACTGCGGATGCTGTCGGGAAGATCAACCGGAAGCTGCTCAAGCGACGCATCCTGATCGAACGGGGACGCATTGGCAACTACAGGCTCTACCGGATCAGCCCGTACATCGCCTTTCACGGGACCGGGGTCGAGCAGCGGGAGGCGATCAAGTCATGCAATCCGCCGGAGATCCCCGGATTCCAGAACACGACCCCTTCGCGGTGGGAGGCCCAGTGAACAACGACGATAAGCAGAAGCTCCTAGATGTCCTCCATCGCACCTCGGGCATGACAGCGAACCAGCGCCTGGTCGTCATGCTCTACGCGATGCACCCCGCCGACCGCGCCGGCGCCGTCGTCGAGACGGGCGCCAACCTGGCCAAGCTGGTCGGTATGTCGCCGACCGTTTTCTCGCGCACCAGGCGGCAGGTCGTGGAAGCCGGATGGCTTGAGGAATCCGATCGGCTCGCCCACATCAGCTACTACCGGCTCAGTCAGAAGAGCACCGGCGAGCACGTCGTCGTGCCCCTGCGCCGGGCAACCTGAGCTGTTCCGCGAAGCGGCGCTCATGTACGTGAGGTCAATGAGTACCGCTTCCAGGCGCGGCACTCATTGACCTCACGTACATGAGCTCGCTCTCTGGCCAATCCGCGACACCCCAAAGACACCCACCCGCACCTGTGCGACGAGTGCAAGCACCAGGTCGCCACAGCCGCACGCCAGCAGCAGGCCCTACCCGAGCAAAAGGCCGACGGCTGGCTCTCACGTCAGCGAAAAGTCTGCCGACCGGGGGCGCGGGCAAGTCCAAGATGCATCTAGGCAAGCCCGAGTAGCCGGTCGGCACCTGAGACACATGAGGGGATGAGGAGCTGCGACGGGGCGCGGCATGACGGCGGATGCTTGCCCGGGCGGTGAGGCTCAACTTCTGTGACGCGGCCACGCTGAGTAAGGGGGGTTCAGGTAGGAGACGCCCCAGCTCTCCTCCCAGCCGTCAAGGTTGTGCGCGCAGTGCACAAGTGGTTCCAGCTCTTCGGGATAGCCGAGGTCATAGGCGATGTCTGCCCAGATGAGGTGAGTGCCGGCGGCGGGATCCAGGGATCCGTCGGCGATCTGACCGGCGATCCAGTAGGCCATCACCCACTTTGCGGCCCGGGGGTCCGCGGGCGGATGGAAGAGCAGCTCTAGTGCGTGTTTGAGATATTGATCAAGTCTGTGAAACGGTCTTGATATGGCTCGTGGAGATCTGACGGACGAACAATGGGCCCGACTGGAGGTG
>NZ_JBICVO010000034.1:0-17200 GCF_043199105.1 Streptomyces sp. NPDC048644 | reverse complement strand
GGCTGGACGAACTCCCACTCTGTATCGGTCAGTTCATGACGACGTATCACTCGACCATGATCCACCACCCAAGATCAATTGAAGACACTGCCTAGGGCGCTGGCTGTCGCCTGTCGGCTACCGCACCCGCCAGGCCGCCGGCGAGCCGCCGATGCCGCACCACCGTTCGCCCGCCCGCCCCACCCGATACCCCAGGAGGCACTGGAAGATGTCCGAGAACCCGAGCGGCCCGTCCGGCCGCGGACTCCTCGCCGGAGTCCGCGTCATCGAGCTGGCCAGCGTGATCATGGCCCCGTACGCCGCTCAGCAGCTCGGCGACCTGGGCGCGGATGTGATCAAGGTCGAGCCGCCCACGGGTGACATGACGCGTCACTACCCGCCGCGGCGTCACCCCGGCATGGGCGGCACGGCACTCAACCTGAACCGCAACAAGCGCAGCGCCGCCATCGACCTCAAGGCCCCGCACGGCCGCGACGCCCTGCTCGCCCTGCTGCGCACCACCGACGTCTTCATCACCAACCTGCGCCCGCAGGCCCTGGACCGGCTCCACCTCGGCTACGACGACGTCGCGGCCGTCAATCCCGGCCTGATCTACGCAGGCGCCCAGGGCTTCCGCAGCGACAGCCGCTACGGCACCCACGCCGCCTACGACGACATCATCCAGGCGGCCAGCGGCCTGGTCTGGCTCAACCACAAGGTCTCGGGCCGGCCGCACTACGTACCCACCGTGCTGGCCGACAAGATCTGCGGCATGCAGATCGCCCAGTCGGTCCTGGCCGCGCTGCACTACCGGGAGCACGGCGGCACCGGCCAGCACATCGAGGTCCCGATGGCCGACACCATGCTCGCCTTCAACCTGGTCGAGCACCTGGGCGCGGCCACTCTGGAGCCCGACGGGGAGTTCGGCTCGCCCCGCTCGCTCAGCCCGCAGCGCCGCGCCCAGCGCACCGCCGACGGCTGGATGTGCATCCTTCCCCACAGCGACCGCAACTGGCGGGACTTCACCGCCTTCGTCGGCCGCCCGGAACTCGCCGCCGACCCGCGGTTCGCCACAGGACCCGACCGGGCCCGCAACGCCGACCAGTTCTATCCGCTGCTCGCGGAGCTGACTCCGCACCACACCACCGCCGAGTGGCAGGAGTTCTGCGACCTGGCGGGCATCGCCGCCGCCCCCGTGCTCGACCTGGAGTCCGCCGCCACCACCGCCTACGCCCGCGAGGGCGGCCTGCTGCACGAGGCCGAGCACCCCACCGAGGGCCGCTACCGGGTCATCGGCCGTCCGGTTCGCTACTCGGCCGACCCGGATCCGGAGCTACGGCCCTGCCCTGCCATCGGCCAGCACACCGACGAGGTGCTCCGCGAAGCGGGCTTCGACCCCGCCCTGCTGCACCCCGCGAACTGACCGAACTCCCGTACCGAACTCCCGTACCGATCCCCGTACCGATCCCCGTACCGAAAAGAAATACACCGCCCATTCACCAACCCCGGGAGCGAATGAACCATGTCCCCTTCGACGCTTTCCCCGATGGCGTTCCCCGACGTCACCCTGTCCGAATCGGCCCGCCGGCTGCGCACCGAGGTCCGTGCCTTTCTCGACGAGGAGCGTGCCCGCGGCACCGTGCTCGGCCGCCCCGACTCCTGGCTGGCCGGCTGGGATCCCGGCTTCAGCCGCCGCCTGGCCGAGCGCGGCTGGGTCGGCATGGCCCTGCCCACCGCGTACGGCGGCGCGGGCCGCGGCTTCCTGGAGCGCTACGTCGTGATCGAGGAACTGCTCGCCGCAGGTGCCCCGGTCAGCGCCCACTGGGTCTCCGACCGGCAGGCCGGGCCCTCCGTCCTTCAGCACGGCACCGAGGAGCAGCGCCGCTTCTTCCTGCCACGGATCGCCGCCGGGCAGTGCTTCTTCTCCATCGGCATGAGCGAGAAGTCCAGCGGCTCCGACCTCGCCTCGGTCGCCACCCGCGCCCAACGCACCGCCAACGGCTGGCAGTTGATTGGCACCAAGATGTGGACCGGCGGTGCCCACGTCAACGACTACGCCATCGTGCTGGCCCGCACCGACGACGCCGAGGACAAGCACGCCGGCCTCAGCCAGTTCATCGTCGACCTGCGCGCCCCGGGCGTCAGGATCGAGCCGATCCACCTGATGAGCGGCGAGCACCGCTTCAACGCCTTCCACCTCGAAGGCGTCGACGTCCCCGACAGCATGCTGCTCGGACGGCCGGGCGACGGCTGGAAGCAGGTCACCGGAGAACTCGCCTTTGAACGCAGCGGCCCGGAACGCTACCTGTCCACCTTCCCCCTGCTGGTCTCGCTGCTCCGCGAACTGGAGCAGCGCCCGGCCACGGCCGAACAGCTCACCCAGGTCGGCATCCTGACGGCCCGCCTGTACAGCATCCGCCGCCTGTCCCTCGGCGTGGCCGCCGCACTGGACGCCGGAGCCTACCCCGACACCCAGGCTGCCCTGGTCAAGGACCTCGGCACCCGTCTGGAAGGCGCACTGATCGACACCGTACGCGCCGTCCTGCCCGCCCCGGCCGACCCGCACGCCACCCCCGGAACCCACGCCGAACTCCTCGCCTTCGCCCTGCTGCACAGCCCTGGCTACACACTGCGCGGCGGCGCCAACGAAATCCTTCGCGGCATCATCACTCGCGGTCTGGAGCAGCACTGATGAACACCCACACGATCGACACCAGCACCCCCGTCATCCCCGCCGACGCCTACGACACCACCGCCTTCTACGCCCACCCCGACACCATCGCCACCGTCACCAACACCACCGCTCCCGACGCCGTACCCCTCCCGTCCCCTGACGCCCCCACATCGGAACTCCTTGCCGCCGCCCAGGAGGCGGGACGCCGCGCCGTGCCCGCCCCGCTGGCCGAGACGGCCCTGGTCGCCCGCCCGCTGCTGGGCCGCGTCGGCCTCCCCGTCCCCGACGGCCCGCTCAGTTACGCCATCGACCCCGAGCTGACGATCCGATACGCCCATCCGGGAGCGTCCGCCGTCGGCTCCGCCGGCTGCTCGGGCGACGACGACACCCTGCTGGTCACCGGCACGCTCCGGCGCGTCCCCTGGGGCCGCTCGGCCACCGCCGTTGTGGTCCTGGCCACCGCCCCCTCCGGCCCCGTCCTGTTCGCCATTGCCCCGGACCGGGCCGTCGTCACCCACGGCGGCAACCTCGCCGAGGAACCCCGCGACGACTTTCACCTCGCCGCCCTCGAAGTTCCCGCCGCGCAGGTCCGCCGGATCTCCCCGGAACTGCTCGACGAGGCCCGGCTCCGCGCGGCCCTGGTGCGGTCGGCCCTGATCGCCGGAGCCGCCGAACGCTGCGTGGAGCTGACGGTCGATCACACCACCGCCCGCACCCAGTTCGGCCGTCCGCTCAGCCGCTTCCAGGCCGTCAAGCAGGAGGAGGCACGGCTGATCGAAGAGGCCGCCCTGGTCCGCGCCGCCGTCCAGGCCGCCGCCGCGCCGCTGGACGCCGGCGGTCCTGCCGCACACGTCGCCGTGGCCGCCGCCAAGACCCAGGCATCCGCCTCCGCCGCCGAGATCGCCCGCATCGCCCACCAACTCCACGGCGCCATCGGCATCACCCGGCTCAACCCGCTCCACCTCGCCACCACCCGCCTGTGGTCCTGGCGCGACGAAGACGGCGACGAAATTCACTGGGCACGCCGCCTGGCCCGCCCCCTCACCGCCACCACCCTCTGGCCCACCCTCACCACCACACCCTGACCCCTCCCATGCCCCTTCCTGGTCGGCCACGGTCACCCCGAGATCACTGCGGATTCTGACGGCGCCGGGCCCCGGCGCCGTTGGACGAGAACACAACCGTCGTGATCGTGGGATCGGGCGTCGCCGGTCGCGCGCTGGGCAACTTCCTGCTTCGCAGCGGGGTCGACTGCGTCATCCTGGAGCGCCGCAGCCGTGACTACGTGGAACAGCGGCAACGGGCGGGAGTCATCGACACCCGCGCGGCCCGGATGTTCCGTGACTGGGGCCTGGAGGAACGGGTCCTGGGCGGCGTGCCCTTCGAACCGGTCATGAACTTCCGGATCGACGGCCGGACGCGCCCGTACCGCTTCCTGGCCGACGACAACGGAGACGGGCGCTTCTGTCCGCAGCAGATCCTGGTGCGCAACCTCATCGACACCTTCGTGAGTGACGGCGGAGATCTGCGCTTCGAGGCCGGGGACGTCGCGCTGGAGAACGTCTGCGGTGAGCGGCCCCTCGTGCGCTACCGGGACGCTGCCGGTGCCACGAGGGCGCTCAGGCGCGAGCTTGTCGCCGGCTGCGACGGAGACCGCGGGGTGAGCCGGGCGACCATTCCCGACGACCGCATCACGCGCTACACCCGCGAGTTCGGTTACGCGTGGCTGACCGTGCTGGCGGAGACCCGGCCAACCACCAGTCGATGATGGCGATCCATTCCCGTGGATTCGCCGGCCAGTTCGCGCGCGGCCCGCAGGCGAGCCGCTTCTACCTGCAGTGCCCGCTCGACGACACCACGCAGCACCGGCCTGACGAGCGTATCTGGGCCGAGATCGAGGCCCGTTTCGGTGAACCCGTAACCGCCCGGGGGCCGATCTCCAGCAAGCAGATGGACCACGCTGCGCAGCGTGGTCCACGACCCGATGAGCTACGGACACCTCTACCTGTTGGGCTATGCCGCCCACATCGTGCCGCCCATGAGCGCCAAGGGAATGAATGACGCGACCTGCTCAAGGACTATTCCCACTCCTGGCGCAGGCCCTCGGTGATTGCCCAAGCCGCGTACTTGGTGCCGGAGTAGACGGCTCCGGTGGGGACGACCTCGTGGGCGCCGGTGCTCGCGACCGTGACGAAGTGCCCCGAGCCCTGCGCGGTGAACACGGGCAGCGCCGCGGCGATCCCGTGCAGCAGGCCGCGAACGTTCACGTCGATCATCCGGTCCCACTCATCGACGAGCAGGGAGTCCAGCCGCGACAGGGGCATGACGCCGGCGTTGCCGACGAGGACGTCGACGCGGCCGTGCCGTTCGCGGGCGGCCTGGACGAAGGCCGCGACGTCCGCGCGGTCCGTCACGTCCAGCCGTACCGGCTGCAGCCCTCCACCGGAGCGGCCGGCCGCATCGGCCGTGCGCTCCGCCAGTGCCCGCAGGCGGTCGGTGCGGCGGGCACCGGCCACCACCCGGTGTCCCTCTGCGACGAGTCGGGTGGCGACGGCCGCGCCGATGCCGCTGCTGGCGCCGGTGATGAGGACGGGAAGAACGGGCCGGGCCCGACCTAGGATGGCGGCATGGCACGCTCCGAACTTGGCGCCTACCTCACCGCCCGGCGCGCCCGCGTCACCCCGGCCGACGTGAACCTCCCCGCCACAGGGCGCCGCCGGGTGCCGGGGCTGCGGCGCGAGGAGGTGGCCCTGCTCGCCGGGGTCAGCGCTGACTACTACGTACGCCTGGAGCAGGGGCGGGAGCGCACGCCCTCCGCGCAGGTGCTCGACGCCCTCGCCGCCGCCCTGCGGTTGGACGAGGACGGCCGCCTGCACCTGTTCCGGATCGTCGGCCTCGGCCCGCGCACCCGATCCGGCGCCGTGCCCGACCGGGTCGAGCCGAGCCTGCCGGCGCTCATGGACGCCTGGCCGCACAACCCGGCCATCGTCTACAACCGTGCGTACGACGTCCTCGCGTCCAACGCGATCGCCGACGTGCTCTTCCACGGCTGGGCGCACTCGCACAACCTCATGCACGTCGTATTCACCGACCCGGCTGCCCGCGCCTTCTACCGCGACTGGCACGATGTCGCGCGCAACTCCGTGGCCGGCTTCCGGCTCGGCCACGGCGCCGCGCCTGACGACCCGCGGGGGCGGCACGTGCTCGGCGAACTGCTGGCCGGCAGCCCCGAGTTCGCCGAGCTGTGGGCCCGTCACGATGCTCGGGGCAAGTCGCTGGAGCGCAAGCGCTTCGAGCACCGCGAGGTCGGGCCGCTGACGCTGACCATGCAGACCTTCGACGTTCGCTCGGCCCCGGGCCAGGAGCTCGTCATCTACCACGCGGAGCCGGCCTCACCCAGCAGCGAGGCGCTCGCGCTCCTCGGCTCGCTGGCCGCGACCTCTCGCCGGGAGTCCTGAGCCGGCCCCGCGCCGCCCGCCATCCGAACACGCGGCGAGGGCGTCGCGCATCGATCGCACGGCCGACTACGGCCCCTTCGATGACGCGGCCCACCAGCGGCGGACCCATTCGACACCTCCACCACCCACGAAGCCTTCGCCGTGATCGAACCGGGCGGCTGTCAACAACGCTCGTGATCAATACACCTGGGGCAGGGGGCTGGTTCGCCGAGCCAGTCGTCGAGGGGCACCTGGCAGGAGTTGAGGATGTAGGCGACCAGAGTGTAAGTCCCCGTCAGGGCAAGTAGTTCCAGCAGTTGGTGGTGGGAGTAGCGGTCGGCCAGGTGCTCCCAGGTGCTCCCAGGTGGTCTCCGCTATCGCGCCGTCGTCGTGCAGCTCGTCCACGGCTCGCAGGAGCGTGCCGTCGGTGTTGTCCCAGCCGGGATGGGCGGGGCCGTCGGCTATCCGCGAGATCTCCTCGGCGGTGAGTCCTGCGGCAGCGCCGATGAGGACGTGGTGCGCCCACTCGTAAGGGGACCGGGTGTGGTGGGCGACCCGCAGTATCGTGATCTCGCGGTCGCGGGGCGGCAGCAGGCCCTGTCCCAGCCGGCTGAGCAACGGCAGGAGGTCGGACAGCAGGCCGGGATGGTTGCCGATGGTGGCCAGGACGTTGAGCACCGGTCGGCCCGCCAGCGGTCCGGCCGCGTTGGCGAGCGTCTGGCCGGCAGTGCCGCCGATCCTGCCGGCCAGCGCGCGGAGGTCGTTCTGCGGCAGCGGCTCGATCCGGGGAGTGGCGCCTGATGGTGCGGGCATGGTGTCCTCGCGGTGGTCAGTGGGGGGACGGGTGGGTGTACTGGCCGAGTCGGCCCAGCAGCTCCAGTTCGTCCGGTGTGCCGTCGCCGTTGAGCTCCCGGTAGACGGCGCCGACGTTGAGCAGCAGCCGTTCGGGGTCGGCCAGGTCGGTGAAGCCGTCGAGATCCATCTCCTGCGCGGCCCGGAGCACCGGCTGTCCCTCCCCGTGCGCGCGCCTCGGTGCGGCGGCCTAGCTGTTCCAGCCGGGTGATCGTCAACAGCCGCTTGCCAGTTGGTCTTCGAGTCCGTCCAGCTCCGTGCGTCGCGCGGCGATCCGCTCCCACACCTCGGGGTTCGTCACGCGCCCGGTCGTAGGTGCGGCACCAGCGACGACGGGCGGGAATCCGTAAAACCGCCCTGCCCTGACCAGCCACTTCAAGATGGCGGGACTTCATTGCCATCGCAAGTTGGTGAATCGGTAAGTTCGTGCCACCGATGCCGCACGTTACTGGAGGGGCTGGCATGTCGGAGACCGTCGTTCACCTGATGTGCGGGCTCAACGGCGCGGGGAAGACGGCCTATGCGCGGCGCCTCGCCGAGCAACTGCCCGCCGTGCGGTTCGGGCTGGACGAATGGATGCTGCGCCTCTACCCGTACCGATACGACACCGCCAAGTACGCGGAGCAAGCCGAGGTGTGCAAGGAGCTGATCTGGGAGACGGCTGTTGCGCGTGCCGAGGCAAGGACTGCCGCAGGCGGGCCCGGAGCACACCCTCTCGATGGGACTGCCGTGCGGCATCTTGCATCGATCTTCGAGCCGCCAACTGCCGATGAAGAGATACCGACGACCGTCATCGACGGCTGAGAGCGCCCGACGGCCACTCCAGGGAACTCAACCGCGGGAGGGCGGCCAGGACTTGCCGCACAGGCGGTATCTGATGCGGAACGCGACAGACACGGCGGATCGCCCTCACCTGCGGGCCGACGGTTTCAGCCTGGCAGCCCGGCCGGAATGGACGACGGCCGCCGCGCCGCGAGTTGAGCGTCGCGCGGGCTCGCCCAGCTGAGCGGGCCAGGTCGGCCGGGCCCGCCATCCTCGCCGGATGTGCTGCCATGCAGCTCAGACCTGGTTCAGGCCGCCGTCGACGTACAGGCTCGAACCGGTGACGAAGCTGCTCTGCTCGGAGGCGAGGAAGGCCACGGCGGCGGCGATTTCCTCCGGGCGTCCGAGTCGGCCCAGCGGCACCCGCGTCGCCAGGTGCTGCCTGAGGCCGGCGGCCTGCTCCGGGTCGGGAGCGAGCCCCGACAGACCAGGGGTATCGGTCGGGCCGGGCGTGACGGTGTTGACCCGGATGCCGCGTCCCTTGAGTTCGTTGGCCCAGGTGCGGGCGGAGCGTGCTCGGGGGGTCGATCGCGTGCACGGTATACGGGTCACCGAGGAAATCTGCCCGGTCGAGTCCGAGCACCGGGTCGAGTGCCCCGGGTGGTGTGTACAGCGGGACCGGCGGCAGGTTGAGTTCGCGGAGAAAGGCCCGCTCGCGCAGGAATGGGCTCAGGTCGGCGACATGGTCAGGGTGGCGGTGACTGATCAGTACCGCGTCGATGTGCTCAGGGCGGCAGTGCCGCAGAAGGGCCGGGAAGGCGGCGTATCCGAGGTCGAGGATCAGCCGGTATCCCGCGCATTCCAACAGGTATCCCGAGCACGGCTCCGCCTTGGTCGGGACCGCACCCGCACTGCCGAGCACGGTGAGACGTACCGCGCCGGGATCCGCCGCGGCCGGGGCGATGGGCACGCTCATGTCGAGCGCACCTGCTCCGGCGGCGACAGCACCCCTCAGCGCCGTGCGGCGGGAATAGGGAGCCATGGTGCTTCCTTCCAGTCATCTCGATGCCCGACGTGGGGACTTGGCCACGTCATTGTGTGGGCCGGGCGCGAGCGGCCTCGGAGATCGAAGGATTCGTACGCCGGGGGTGCACAGGATGCAAGAAACGGTCACCGCAAGAGAGTTCAGCCTCACCGTCGTGCACATGCTTCGAATGCGCCCGCCCGCGAACCTCCTTCGGACGGACCACCGCGGCGATCGTGGCGACCACCTCGGCCAGCTGCTCGCGCGGCAGGGCCTGCTCGATCGCCGACCTCGCGTCCACCGCCAAGACGCGTCCGCAGGCGTCAGTCGCGGGCGGCGCAGCTGAGCACGACGCAGTCACCTATCCGCCGGCTCACGCCGTCATTTCGTTTTTTTCGGTGACGGGGCTGACCGGCTTGGTGAGGGGCCGTACGTTGTATCGATATGAGCCCCCGTATCGCAGTGGTCGGCAGCGGTCCCGCCGGCCTTGCCTTCGCCCGCGTCCTGCACCGTCATGGTCACCCTGTCACCGTCCTCGAACGCGATCCCGCCCGCGACGCCCGTCCCGCGGGCGGCGCGCTGGACCTGCAGGAGGGCCTGGGCCAACTGGCGTTGGAGAAGGCGGGGGTGCTGGCGGAGTTCCAGGCGCTGTCCCGTCCCGAGGGGCAGGCCATGCGCATCCTGGACGCGGACGGGACCGTTCTCCGCGACTGGCAACCTCGTCCGGGTGACCGGGCCAATCCCGAGATCGACCGCGGGCAACTCCGTGACCTGCTGCTCGGGCCTCTGGACGTTCAGTGGGGGCGGGCCGTGACGGAGGTAGTGCCGGAGAGCCGGGATGGCGTGCTGGTCCATTTCGCGGACGGGCGACAGGAGACGTTCGACCTCGTGATCGGCGCGGACGGTGCCTGGTCCCGGGTCCGCCCGGCGATCTCGTCCGCGACGCCGCAGTACACCGGTGTCACCTTGGTCGAGACCTCCCTGGACGACGTCGACACCCGCCACCCCGACCTCGCCCGGCTGGTCGGCGACGGTTCCGTTGCGGTGTACGGCGTGAACCGCGCGCTCGTCGCCCAGCGCAACAGCGGCGGGCACGTCAAGGTGTACGCCCAGTTCCGCGCACCGCTGGACCGGCACACGAACCCGGATCGGCACATGGGCCTGAACCAGCGCACGGACCTGGGCCTGGCCGACGCCGAGGCCGTGCGATCAAGCCTGCTCGCCCTGTTCGACGGCTGGGCCGCTCCCGTCCTCGACCTGCTCCGCCACGGCACAACTTTCGTCCGCCGCCCCCTCTACGTCCTTCCCGTGCCCCACACCTGGGCCCACGTCCCCGGCGTGACGCTACTGGGCGACGCCGCCCACCTGATGCCCCCGTTGGGGGCGGGCGCGAACCTCGCGATGCTGGAAGGCGCCGAACTCGCCGAGTCCATCGCCGCCGCCCCCGGCCCTGGAGATCTGGACGAGGCCGTCCGCGCCTTCGAGGAACAGATGTGGGCACGGGCCGGCAGGTGGGCGGAGATCACGATGGCCGGTCTGGAACGCCTCGTGAGCCCGGACCCGTCCGAAGCCCTCGCCGTCTTCGACGAAGTCCAGCCTTCCTGACCGCCGAGCGCGAGAGCACGGCCCTGCCCGCCGGTTCCTCGCGCCCGGACTCTTCCGGCGCGAATGAATGAGTTACTTCTACGTCGAGGGTGTCCACGGCCTGGGCCGCTGACGAGCCCACCGCGGCGCGGGTGTCAGTGGCAACCCTTACTGTGTAGCCAAGTTGAGGGCACGGCAGATCTGCGAGGTGTTGGCGTGGCAGGAGTGTGAGGTTCAGACCGGGGTGTCGACAGCGGTCAGGCTGCCGGACCCTCCGGCCACTGCGTAGGATTTGAGGTGGGTGACCGGGCTGTCCGGCAGTGCGCGATCGGCTGTCTTGTACCAGTCGAACTGGACCCGATCAGCGGTGACATCGAGGATGCCGCAGCCGTTCGATGCGATATCGCCCCATGACAGGTGCGGATTCACCGCGAGGACGGCACGCGCCGTCAGGCCGTCGTTGACGCTGCTGAGCGTCGGGCTGGTGATCGAGGAGACGACGAACTGCGAGGCAAGAGGAGTTCCGCTGCCGGGTACCTGTCCCACCCATGAGGAGTGCACGTCCCCGCTCAGGATCACCGTGTTGCGTGTGTCGTGGTTGCGCAGATGCGTGAACAGTTCGTTCTGATCGGCCTGGTAGCCGTCCCACCCGTCCGTGTTGACCGCGGTGGCAGGGTCGGGCCGGCCGGTGGGCAGGAGCCACGGCGTGGCGATGACGGAACTGCCGATCAGTTGCCAGGTGGTGGCGCTGCGTGCGAGCCCGTCCTTGAGCCACGCCATCTGAGGGCGGCCGAGCAGAGTCCGTGACGGATCGCTTATTCCGGCGGCGTCGGTCGGGGCGACGTGTTCGGACCGGAAGCTGCGCAGGTCCAGCATGGTCAGGTCGACGAGCTTGCCGAAGCGCAGGCGCCGTTGTGTGGAGTTGGCGAGGGTTTGGCGTACCGGCAGCCACTCGAAATAGGCTCGCTTGGCCGCGGCGACCCGGTCGGCCCAGGAGCCTTCTGCAGCGGGATCGTGGTCGCCCGCTCCGTCGGACCACGCGTTGCCGCACACTTCGTGGTCGTCCCAGGTCGGGATGAACGGCGCTGCCGCGTGGAGGGCCTGCAAATCCGGGTCGGTGCGACACTGGCCGTGCCGGGCACGGTAGTCGGCGAGCGAGACGCATTCATGCGTCGGGGCCGGGGCCCGCACCTCGGTGTCCTGGGAACCCTGCTCGTATATGTAGTCGCCGAGGTGGATGACCGCATCGAGGTCACGGCGGTCGGCGAGGTGACGGTAGGCGGTGTAGTACCCGGCGCGGTAACTGGCGCAGGAGACAACGCCGAACCGCACGCCGGCCGGGGAGCTGGGCGCGGGAGCGGTGCGGGTGCGGCCGACCGGTGAGGTCTGGTTTCCCGCATGGAACCGGTAGTGGTAAGTGCGGGCAGCAAGTAGTCCGTTCACGTCTATGTGCACTGTGTGGTCGCGGTCGGCATCGGTGCGGGCCGTGCCGGTTTGTACGATGCGCTGGAAGGCTGGGTCTTCGGAGACCTCCCATTTCACGTCAGTGGCCGGTCCGCTGTTCCGGCCGGGCAGGCACGGGGGAGTGGGGGTGACGCGCGTCCAGATGACCACGCGATCGGGCATCGGATCTCCGGAAGCGACGCCGTGCGCGAACATCTCCGGCGTCGCGGCGTCACGGCGCCCAGGGCCGGTGGCGGGCTCGGCGGCTGAGGCTGCGGACACGAGGGGCGCGCCGATGGCGGCGGCGCCCGAAGCGGCGGACACGATGCGTACGAACTGGCGGCGGCGCAGTGGACGAGCTGTCATGCCGGCCAAGCTAGCCCCGAAGATCGGCTACAAGATGGACCGTCGGCATATTCTCAGGAAGGTATAAGACTGGAGCGGCGGAACGGGAAGATGCGTGCCGCCCGTGCCTGTGAGCGAAGCGCCTCTGCGGTCGCGGCAAGACCCCGGTACGTACGTACAGTGAAACGGAGATCTGCGTCGAGGTGGACCGCGCGGCCCAACCGGGCCCGGCTCCGGCCTGATATCGCCGTACGCGGGTAAGGGCATCGTCGGCAACGTCCCCCGTTCCGTGATCTGCGGACACCCCAGCCGGCCTCGGAATGGCCCTCCGCCTGTGTCGCGTCACCGGCGCAGGCGGAGCGATCAGCGCCACAGCGCCGGAGCACTGTCACTTTGTGTTACCATCAAACGTTTGGACGGCCGTGACGGCTGGTAATTCTGCCCGTCCGGTTCCCCTCGTTCATCGGCTGCTCATTTCCTGCCGGGCCTTCCTCGGTACGTTCCCCATGCGGAAGGCTCTTCATGAACCACCCGGACTGTCTCGGCACCTCGCACGGCGACCTCGCCCGGCCGGCGACCCTCACCCCGACGGTGCCCCCGGTCGCCTCCTTCGCCGACCTGGATCTGCCGGCCGAGATGCTGCGAACGCTCACCGCGCTCGGCGTGCGGGAGCCCTTCCCGATCCAGGCGGCCACACTGCCCAACGCCATCGCGGGACGCGACGTCCTGGGGCGCGGGCGCACCGGATCGGGCAAGACGCTCGCCTTCGGCCTGCCGCTGCTCGCACGGACGGCCGGGCGGCGCGCGGAGCCGAAGCAGCCCCTCGCCCTGATCCTGGTGCCTACCCGGGAGCTGGCCCAACAGGTCACCGAAGCACTCGCGCCGTATGCCGACGCGCTCCGGCTGCGGATGGCCGCGGTCGTCGGCGGCATGTCGATCGGCCGGCAGGCCGCTGCGCTGCGCGACGGGGCCGAGGTCGTCGTCGCCACCCCTGGCCGCCTGCACGACCTCATCGAGCGCGGGGCCTGTCGCCTGGGACGGGTACGGATCACCGTCATCGACGAGGCTGACCAGATGTGTGACCTGGGCTTCTTGCCGCAAGTCACCGAGGCGCTCGACCAGGTGCACCGCGACGGCCAGCGGATGCTGTTCTCCGCCACCCTGGACCGCGGCGTCGACCACCTGGTCCGGCGCTACCTCCATGACCCCGTCGTCCACTCGGTCGACCCGTCCGCCGGCGCGGTCACGACCATGGACCACCATCTGCTGGTCGTCCATGGCCCCGACCGGTACGCCGTCGCCACGGAGATCGCCGCCCGCGACGGCCGCGTGCTGCTGTTCCTGGATACCAAGCACGCGGTCGACCAGCTCACCCGGCACCTGCGGGCCAGCGGGGTGCATGCCGCGGCCCTGCACAGCGGGAAGTCCCAGCCGCAGCGCACCCGGACCCTCGCGCAGTTCAAGAACGGACAGGTCACCGCCCTGGTGGCGACCAATGTCGCGGCCCGTGGGCTGCACGTCGACGACCTCGATCTCGTGGTCAACGTCGACCCGCCCACCGACCCCAAGGACTATGTGCACCGCGCGGGCCGCACCGCACGGGCCGGCGAGTCGGGCCGCGTTGTCACACTGGTCCTCTCGCGCCAGCGCAGCGAGGTGAGCCGCCTGATGGCCGAGGCCGGCATCGAGACGACGACCACCAAGGTGCGCTCGGGCGAGGCGGAACTGAGCCGGATCACCGGGGCCAAGGCCCCCTCCGGCACCCCGCTCGACGGTGGACCCGCCGCACCCCGGGCCAAGAACACCAACGCCCCTTTCCGTGGCCTGGGCACCAGCAAGGACACCTCCCGCGGCACCGGCGGCAAGTCCCGCAAGGCCAGCGAGGCCCGTAAGCTCGCCGAGGCCCGCAAGGCGGCCCGGGTGCGCCGCGGCAGCTGAGAGCCGGAGATTCCCGGTCGCACGATCGAGAGCCACCGGCCCTGCCCGACGCCACCCTGTGAGTACACCTACGAGATGAACCACGCCGCGGTGAGCCCCGAATAGCTGGATGAGCGTCTGCTGGGCGTGGTCGACGGGGTGGCCGACGCCGATGAACCGCGGCTTCCCTTGCTGACGTCAGGGCAAAGCCCCCCTGCAACAACGCGTCCGTCGGCTTGGCGGCTTGCCGAAGAATCCAAGCCCCGGACGGAAGCTCAGCAGTTGGCCCCCTTCGAGGCGCCGCCTGCGCCCGACGCCGAGCCCCCGGGTGAGCCGTCCCGTTCGCCGCGACGTGTCACCACCGGGCGCCTGGGCTACGCAGCAGCCGTCGCCGCTCTCGCCCTCGCCGCGGGCTCCCTCGCCTGGATCGCCCCCTGGGACAGCGCACGTACGGAACCATTCGCGCTGGACGGGACTTTTCGGGGCCATGCAAGCAACGGCGACGTCGCTGTTGCCACGTTCCACCCGGGCAGGATCGGCGACAGCGTCGGAACCATCGAATGTCCCGGCCTGTCATGCAAAGGCGATCTCCAACTCTCCAGCGTCAACGGAGCCGAAAGCGTCATACGGGAGAAAATCACGGAAAGATCCAGTGCTTGCCTCAAGTGGGCAGACCTCGGATTCACCATCACAAAGGGTGAGATCCACCTTGATTGGCTCACGGACGAGAGGACCGCGGTGCTCGCCCCCGACCGACCACTCACCCGCGCGACCACCGTCGCGCATGAGTACGTTTACGGATAGCCCGCCGCCTCCGTGATCAGCAGGATGATGCCATGGCTGATCATGAAGCGCGCCCGTACGTCCGAGTGCAATCTTCCGCGGACCACCGAGCCGCAGAGGCGGTGATGAAGGCCGTCCTCGCCGTGGCGGCCTTCGCGGGGGCGGCCCTGCTGCTCTACATGACCTTCTTCATCGGCGTCTTCGCCCTGTCGAGTTGACCGCCGTACGGCCTCCCGGCGTTCGCGCGGCGTGGTCGACGGCGTGGTCGACACCGCCGCTTGCCGATCATCTAGCGCGAGGCGAGCCGTTCCATCAGGGCGGCGCTGCGCGCCAGCACCTCTCGCTCCTCGCCGGTGAGTTCGCTCTCAATGGCCTGGGCGAGCCAGCCGGCCCTGCGCCCGCGTTCCGCCTCGAGAGCGGTCTGTCCCGCGGGGGAGAGCTCGACCAGGGACTTGCGGCCGTCCGTGGGGTGCGCCCGGCGGACGACCAGGCCCTGTTCCATGAGCAGCCCGACCGCACGGGCCATGGACTGGGGCCGTACGCGCTGATCCGCGGCGAGGTCGCTGGTGGTCATGGCCCCGTCGCGATCGAGGGTGCCGAGTACGGAGACCTGGCCGTGCGGAATCCGGTCCTCGTGCTTCACGCGGCGCGTGAGCTTGCCCATCGCGGTACGCAGTTCGGTGGCGACGGCGGCGGCGGGTTCCGGGGTGGGCATAAGGCACTTTAACCGGTGATCGCCAGCGGGACTGCGCACCCTGTCTGCGCAGCTGAACTGAACAGCCATACTGAACAGCTGAACTGAACAGCATTGCTGTAGAGTCGGTGTTGTCGCGGCACGCGCCAGCGTTGTCGCAGCAGGGCCGCGGCGCGCATCAACGCGAAGGACCTCCCATGGTTTCCAAGGCAGTTGAGTCCACCGTCATTCAGTCCGTCACCGCCCGCAGGGTCATCGACAGCCGGGGCAACCCCACCGTCGAGGCCGATGTCCTCCTCGTCGACGGATCCCTCGGCCGCGCCGCAGTCCCGTCCGGCGCCTCCACCGGCGCACGGGAAGCGGTGGAGTTGCGTGACGGGGATTCCGGGCGCTGGCACGGCAAGGGCGTCGATCGTGCGGTCGCTCACGTCAACGGCGACATCGCGTCAGCGGTCGTGGGGCGCGACGCCGACGATCAGGCCGGTCTCGATGCCGCGCTCGTCGCACTCGACGGTTCGCCGGACAAGTCCCGCCTCGGCGCCAACGCGCTCCTCGGCGTCTCCCTCGCCGCCGCCAAGGCCGCCGCGGCGGCCCACCGCCAGCCCCTCTACCGCTACCTCGGCGGGGCCGACGCCCGCCTTCTCCCGCTGCCGATGATGAACATCATCAACGGCGGCGCCCATGCCGACAACCCGCTGGACTTCCAGGAGTTCATGATCGCTCCGGTGGGTGCGGAGACCTTCGCCGAAGCCGTCCGCATGGGATCCGAGGTCTTCCACACCCTCCGCCGCGACCTGCTGCGCGCCGGGCACGCCACGGGCGTCGGCGACGAGGGTGGCTTCGCGCCCGCGCTGCGCACCGCGGAGGAGGCGCTCGACTTCGTCATGACGGCCATCGACCGCACCGGATACCGGCCCGGCACGGACATCGGACTGGTCATGGACCCGGCCTCCTCGGAGTTCTTCCGGGACGGTACGTATGTGTACGCGGGCGAGGGCGTGCGCCGCACACCCACCGAGCACGCCGACTACCTGGCCAAGCTGATCGACGCGTACCCGATCGTCTCCATCGAGGACCCGATGGCCGAGGACGACCTGGACGGCTGGCGGGAGCTGACCGCCCACGTCGGCGACCGCTGCCAGCTCACCGGCGACGACGTGTTCTGCACCAACGAGGATCTGCTGTGCGAGGGCATCCGCACCGGCGTCGGCAACTCCGTCCTGGTCAAGGTCAACCAGATCGGCACTCTGACCGAAGCCCTCGCCACGGTCGCCACCGCGCACCGCGCGGGCTGGACCGCCGTCATGTCGCACCGCTCCGGCGAGACGGAGGACACCACCATCGCTGACCTGGCGGTGGCGACGGGCTGCGGCCAGATCAAGACCGGCTCACTGTCCCGGTCCGACCGCACGGCCAAGTACAACCAACTCATCAGGATCGAGGAGGAGTTGGGCGCATCGGCGCGGTACGCGGGCGGAGCGGTGCTGCGCCGTTCCTGACGAACCGCAGCGCCTTTTCGACCAAGAGCCGCCAGTATCAGTGACATTCCGCTGTCGATCCACGGCGTTGTGGCGTCGCGCCACACCAGGGGCGCGGGCGCTGGCCGATGGGCCGTCAGAAGTCGTAGGGCTTCTTGGTGTTCCAGTTCAGGACGTCGGCTTCGTTCCAGCTGAACTGGGGCTTGTCGCCCTTGACGTCGACGGAGT
>NZ_JBICVO010000033.1:0-18885 GCF_043199105.1 Streptomyces sp. NPDC048644 | reverse complement strand
AACTCGATACGACAAGCTCGCCGTCCGCTACGAGGCCACCGTCCAACTCACCTTGATACGGCAGGCACTGTGACCACATCTCAAACACGCCCTAGAACGCTCAGTCACACCGCCTGGCAGGCACGACTTCGGACTCACTCATCTAGAGGTCGAACTCGACGTGCTGGATGTCCGTGAAGCGGACCTCTTCCAGGCTTCCGGCGCGGCGCCCGTTGTCCTGGAAGTACACCTCCTTGAGCGCTTCGGCGGCGATCTCCCGCAGGTGGTCGTCGCCGGCGCCCTGCTCCTGGGCCTCGAAGAGACGGGCGGCGTGGCGGGGCGGCAGGGCGACGGTCAGGTGGCGGATGCGGTCCTGGTCGGTCGAGCCGATCGGCGCGGTGTAGCCGAGGCGGGCGCGGGTGTCGAGGACGATGCCGCCGGTCGTCGCCGCCTTCTCGCGGGCCTTCGCCCGGATCTGCGGCTGCCACCGGGCCTTCACCTCACGCTCCAGGCGCGCGGCGAGGTCCGGGCGGGGCTTCTTGATCTGATCCTTCACGTACCGCTCGACGGTGCGCTGGGAGATGCGCAGCATCCGGGCGACGGCCCGCGTTCCCTTCAACTGCCGTACCAGGTACCGCATCTGCGCGCCTGCGCTCTTCGGGACCGGGCGGGTGAACGCCTTCTGCACCGCCTGGTCCAGGCCGTCCCCGAGCATGCTCATCGCCCTCTCCTACTCTCCGTTGTCCTGGCCGGTGACGGTGCCGTCCTTGATGTACCGCGCGAGGTTGAGCTCGGGGGCGTCGAACTGCTCCCGCACGCCCTCGCCCCACAACACACTCTGAGTGCCCTCATGCTTCACCAGACCGGGGTTCACGCCGAGCTTGAAGCCGCCCGGCAGCGGCTTGCCCTCCCGGTAGGGCAGGAAGTCCAACGGGCTCTCGCCGTCGACCGCGTACACGGCACAGTCGGACAGGACCGCGACCGGGTACTGCCCGGTGAACGCCGCGTGCTTGACGATCTTGCGGTGCATGTTGATCCGCGTGCGGGAGATGACGGCGGCACGGATGTCCGGGCGCCACGTCGGCCGGGACAGGGCCCGCCACGGCTCGCCTGGCTTCCAGCCCTCGCCGCGGGGGCGCTCGCGCAGCTTGCCCAGGCCCCCCTTCACCGTCGCCTTGACCGCTGACACCACGATCGCCAGCTCGGGGTCGCGCTGCCGGTAGCCGTCCATCGCCGCCAGGAACTCCTCCGGAGGAACGTCGGCGGGCACCCCGAGGTCGGCCATCGTGGCGATGTACGCGTCGCGCAGCCGGCCGTACCAGCCGTCCAGGTAGCGGCCGTTGTCGTACCGCACCCACGCCTCTGCCGGGCGCACTTCATAGCCCAGCTCCTGGGCGTAGGCGACGGTCGGCGTCGCGTACCAGGCCGGCCCCTCGGGCCGCTCCCCCGTCGGCGTGAACGGGCTGGGCAGCAGCTCGCCGTCCAACTGCACCCACTCCTTGCCCGACTTCACCCTCGACAGGTCGACGTGGCTCAGGTCGACCAGCCACGAACCGGGCAGCTTCGGGTCGAACACCGGGGCCTTGACATGCGACGGCGCTCCGAGGCCGACGATCAGCCCGTTGGCGCCGGCGGCGAAAGCCATGTTGACGTCGATGCCCACCAGGTTCCGGTGCAGGCACTCGTCATCGGTCATCGGCCGTGCCCAGTCGTACGCCTCCTCCAACAGCTTCTCCGCCGGGCCGCGGACGTGGAAGCGGGGCAGGTCGGCGAGGACCGGATGGCCGTCGGGGGCCTCGCACGGCGCCGGGTCGACCGGGGCCTTGCCCAGCGAGCAGGGGTTGTGCTCCGAGTGCCGCTTACCGTTCTCGTCCGGCGCGGTGGCGCGGGTCGGCGGGTGCAGGGCGGTCATCAGCTCCAGACCGGTGACGGCGGTGGAGCCGCGCGGCGTCATCACCCGGGATGCGTACACGCCCAGGACCCGGGCGAGTTCCGCCGGCGCGAGCCGCGCGGCCTCGCCCCAGTGCCGGATGTCGAGCGCGTGCCAGGACGGGATGCACAGCTGGACGCAGGCCCGCTCCGCGCCCACGGCCGGACGGTAGATCCGCGCCCACGGCCCGAAGCCACGCTTCGTCAGCTTCCAGTCGGCGCGCGCCAGCTGCTTGATGACCTTATGGCCCTCCGGGATCCGCCCGGCGAGCCGCTCCTCCTCGGTGAGGGCGACCGGCAGACCGTAGCGCTCCAGCGCGGTCTCGGTGAGCACGAGCAACGGGTCGGCGTCCTTGCCCGGCCCGGACAGCCTCGGCTGCCCGAGCTTCGCCTCCTTGAGAGCCCAATCCACCAGAGCCGGCACGGACTTGGCAGGCACGTCCAGGACCAGGCCACCGGGGCAGTACGCCAGAGCCCGGCCGCCTTCGACATCGACGACCGCCAACGGCCCGTTCTCGTAACGCGGGTCAGTGCCGCCCGTCGAAGTGTTCACCGGTGCGGCCTTCTTCGCCGCCGGGCGCCGCGATGTCGACGACGACCTGGCAGCGCTGCGGGCCGGACGCGACGCGGCGGCCGGGGCAGGGCTGGCCTGGGAGGTCTCGCCTGCACTCTCGGGTGCCGGAACCGTGGACGGAGGCTGCGCTTCCTGCTCTGCGTTCGACGCACCGGTGGACGCCTCCGGCACCTGCGCGACCGCGGGTTCCGCATCGGCGGGCTCGGGGTACTTCTCCGCCCACCCGTTCAACAGACGCTGGTACGCCTGACGACGCGGCGGGCGCGGCTCCGCACGACCGGCCTCCCAGTTCTTGACCGTCTGCGTCGTCGTGCGCAGCACCTGCGCGAGCCGGGCCTGCGAGACACGGGCCGCCTCACGCAGCCGCGCCCGCTCCGCCGGGGGCGGCATCTCCGGCTCGCCCTCCAGTAGCGCGTCCACCGCCGCGAACAGCTCATCTTCGGTCGCCATACTTCACCTCCACCCCAAAACTATCACCAACTTGCCCACGAACTTACCCATGAATTTATTGCTGGATTTGCCCGGTGGTGGTGTTCGTCGCCGGGCAGCCAGGCAGTGGCGTCCGTACACCGCTGGGGAAGCCACCCGCAGCGATACCGCTTGCAGGCGGCATGGTGCCGCCGGACCTACGAATCGGGCGGCGGCATGGCAGCTTCCCACTCGCGGTGTA
This sequence comes from Streptomyces sp. NPDC048644, assembly GCF_043199105.1. Classification (NCBI taxonomy): domain Bacteria; kingdom Bacillati; phylum Actinomycetota; class Actinomycetes; order Kitasatosporales; family Streptomycetaceae; genus Streptomyces; species Streptomyces sp. NPDC048644. Next base: position 15,733 of record NZ_JBICVO010000033.1, on the reverse strand, counting down.
AGCGGCGGCGATATGCATGGCCTCTTCCGGGCCGGCCTCATCGAGCCGACGCCATCTGTTCGCGTTGGGGCTCCGGCACAAGGCCCGACCGCACTTCACGTGGATGTCCGGACCGAAGGTCGGTGGCGGGCGACGGTAGCGTGCCCCGTATGACCCCACTCCCCGAACGCGCCGGGCGCCGGTGCCACAACGCTCTCGGCCCCCTTGACTCAGCCGTGTACTTCGCCCCCGAGTTCGTGGCGGCGTTCGCGAAGTTCGGAGTCGATGACTGGCATGCCGCCTACTTCACCGCCAGGTCCGCCGCGATGGGCCCGGTCAACGCCACAACGGTCGACGCCGTCTTCTACCCGTACAGGCGCGACCTGATCGCACAGCACATCCCGAAGACCTGGCAGATGCTTTCGCCGCAGCAGGCCCTGGAGGCCCGGACGCGCGTCGCGGACGCCATGCTGCGACGCCTGCTCGGCGAGGACGCACTCGCCTCGAAGGACCTGGCCAAGGCCGCGGAACTGGCCACACGCGCCATCGAGGCCTGCGAACCCGGCGGACGTCCGCTCTCCGCTGGTCTCGCTGCACTGCCCGTACCCGAGGCCCCGCACCTGGCCCTCTGGCACGCCGCGGGCGTCCTGCGCGAATACCGCGGCGACGGCCACATCATCGCGCTGGCCCACGCCGGACTCAACGGCCTGGAAGCCCAGGTCACCCACACCGCCACCGGCAAGGGCATAGCCCCCGCCTGGGTGGCCCGCACCCGCGGCTGGACCCCCGGCGACTGGTCCACCGCCCAGGACCGGCTCCGCGACCGCGGATACCTCAACGTCCAAGGTGAGTTGACCGAGCAGGGCCGCGCCCTGCGCCGGGATCTGGAGGACACCACCGACCGCCTGGACCGGGCCCCTTACGAACACCTCGGCGCCGCCCACGTGGAACTCCTCACCGAGCTCGCGACCGCCCTCACGACAACCGTCGTCAGCGCGGGTGCCTTCCCCGCGGACCTCTTCGGCAAGGGGTAACGCCTCTCAGCACGCAAGCATGGCGGTCGGTGTTGGTGACGGCCTCCTGGGCGATGGGACCTGGTGCAGTTGACGTCGACGTAGCTGGTGACCGTGTCGGAACGCGGGAAGTCCGGGCGCCCCGCCGTGTCGCTCGGATGCATCGGCACGCCGAGGAGTCGGCCCACGGGTGCAGGAAGCCGATCTAGACGGTCGTGCCCGGACCGAGCCCGTGCTGGTGACCGTCTCCGTTCGTCCCGTCGCTGAGGCGGGTACCGACCGTCGCTGAGGGCGGCCCGTCCCTTACAACTCGGGTACTACCCACGGCTGTTGTGTCATTCCCGGGGTGGAGGGGAAAGTGCAGACCGGCGAGGGATCCGCCGCGTGGCCGGTTCCTGAATGATCGTTCCTGTCCGAGCATGTGACCGGAAGGATCGATATCGTGCGCAGACGACGTCTCGCGCCCCTGTTGGCCGTGAGTGTCACGGCAACGCTGGCTCCCGCGCTTGCCTCCTCGACGGCCATCGCCGCGCCGGCCGCCACCCCGTCGACCGCCTCCTCCACCGCAGCCAAGGGCGCGCTGGACCGTTATGTGCAGCAGAAGCCGCAGTGGAAGCGGTGCGAAGCCGACTCTCCGGCGGAGTTCGAATGCGCCACGATCAAGGTCCCGCTGGACTACCGGGTTCCCGGGGGCAAGCGGATCGACTTGGCCATATCCCGGATCAAGAGCACCGCGCCCGACAAGCGGCACGGCGTCCTGCTCTCCAACCCCGGCGGCCCGGGGGGAGAAGGGCTCTACATGCCGCTGGGTATGCGGGAGAGGCTCCCCAAGTCCGCACAGCAGAAGTACGACCTCATCGGCTTCGACCCGCGCGGTGTGGGAAAGAGCAGCCCGGTTTCCTGCGGTCTGAAGCCGGAGGAAGAAGAGTGGCTGCGGCCGTACAAGGAGGAGACGTTCGACAAGGACGTCGCCTGGGCACGTGGCGTCGCGAAGAAGTGCAAGGAGAAGGCGGGCGACACGCTCCCGCACATCACCACGCGCAACACCGCACGCGACATGGATCTGCTCCGGGCGATCCTCGGTGAGAAGAAGCTCTCGTACGTGGGCACTTCGTACGGCACCTACCTGGGCGCCGTCTACACCCAGCTCTTCCCTGGCAGGGCCGACCGGTTCGTGCTGGACAGCGCGGTCGATCCGGCGCGCGCCTGGCGAGGGATGATCCAGTGGTGGGCCAAGGGCGCCGAGCCCGCGTTCGACCGGTGGACCGAGTGGGCCGCCGAGCGTTCGGCGAAGTACGGCCTCGGTGACACCCCGAAGGAAGTCGACCGGACCTTGTGGGACCTGGTCGCGCAGGCCAACGAGAAGCCCATCGTGGTGGAGGGGCAGCCGACCACCGGTGATGACATCCGGAGCGGAATGCGTGCGGCGGTCTTCACTCCGAAGGACGCCACCGAGGGTGTCGTGGAGCTGAAGAAGGCCGCGGCCGGCGAGCCCGCGTCCGCGAAGAAGCTCGCGGCGTTCGCCGGACCCAAGGGGACCGGGACGGGCGCCGCCGCCACTGCCGAGGTGCCGTCCGACAACATGACGTCGAGCTTCTGGGCCGTGGTGTGCGGCGACAACTCGGCCGCGTGGTCCCGCGATCCCGAGAGCTACCGGCAGGACGCCATCGAGGACAAGAGCCGCTACCCGCTCTTCGGTGACTTCGCGTCCAGCATCAAGCCCTGCGCGTTCTGGGACAAGTCCGTGGAACCGGCAACCAAGGTGAACAACGAGGCCGGCTCCCTCGTCGTCCAGAACGAGTGGGATCCGCAGACCCCGCTGCCCAGCGGTCAGGCCCTGCACGCCGACCTGAAGGGCTCGAAAATGGTCACCGTCCTCGGCGGCGAAGGCCACGGCGCCTACCCGAACGGCAACACGTGCACGGACGGCACGGTCAACGACTACCTGCTCACCGGCGAACTCCCCGCGAAGGACGTGACCTGCAAGGCGACGGCCGGCTCGAACGCGGAGGGACGGAAGAACCAGAAACGGGACACGCTCCCCGGGGCTCCGCTCCCGCAGCGCGCCCCGGACCGTTTCTGAGCCCGGTCGCATGACCCAGTCCGCACGGGGATGGCCCCGTGCGGACGTCGAGGGTGGTCCAGCACCTGGCACTTGCGCAGGCGCCTGCGATAGACACTCCATCGTGGACCAGGGAATAGCAGCGCTGCTCGGAGCAACTCTCGGCGTTTTAGGGACGGTTCTGGCCTCAACCGTCAATAACTGGTCGAACCGCCAACAAGTTCAAGCACAGCTCCAGGCCGAGAAGGCGCAATGGCACCGGCAAACCCGACGCGACGCCTACAGCGCCTTTCTGGCCCCAGCCTGCGAAGCGCAGACCGCGCTTCAAGCAGCCGGCCGAGCGTTCGTCGGCACGCGCGACACACCGGAAGTAGAACGACGGCTCAGAGCGGCGGAAAGCCAACTGCAGAACGCTCGCGCGACATGTGCACACGTGGCGATCGAAGGTCCTGAGGCGGTAGAACGTGCCGCCCGCCGCGTCTACACGTCACTACGATCCATGCAGACGAACCTCCTTGCCCTGGCCGACTCGCCAGAGAACACCGCCCACCGCAACGCCGGCTTCCTGGAACACCACGCCGTCGAAGCGGCTGAACTTTCCGACCGCATACGAGAGTTCACCGCCGCAGCCCGCGATGCCTTGAGCGAGACAGGGGCACGCCAATAACGCACCGCCGGCGCCGGCACCGAGGACTCCTCGACCTCGCGGTCTCACGACCTCACTGCCCGTCTGCGGGCGGCTTGCCGTGCATCGGCGTTTCGGCCACCGGCGTCCCGAAGGGCAGCCCCGCCGAGCAAGGGTCGGTGTACCGGACACGAACGTCCTTTCGCTCTACTCCAGGGGCCATGCCTCGTCCGAAACACATGTGTTCGAAGCGCTGACCCGCTCGTTGGACGCCGTGACAACCCATCACCCCTTCCGGAGGACGCCATGTACCCCGCCCCTGTTCCCACGCTCCAGCCCCCTGTAGGCGAACGCCGCCTCCCCGCGAGCGCGTACCGCATTGACGTCACCAGCGGTTCAGCGCGACCGGATACGGGGTGGGCGGCATGAGCGAGCCTGCCGATGTCTCAGCCGATAGCGTTCCGGGGCCGCGCCCCGCCCCGCCCGTGCCGCTGACGAAGTCTGCCGAGCCGGATGTGGTTGCGGAAGGGGCCGGTCCCGGGGCGCAGATGCAGTACGTGGACGTGACCGGGAGCCGTGAAGCGGCCGGCCGTTCGATCCGGATGCGTGACATGGCCAGGCGGCTCCCGCGGCTGGTGCGCAGGTCGCTGGCTCTGGCCTGGAGGGTCGACCGGGCGGCGACCGTCGGCCTGCTGCTGTGCCAGACGGTCTCCGGTGTGATGCAGGCCCTGGGCCTTGTCGCGATCAGCGGCACCCTGACCGCGCTGCTGACCAGCGGGGACGTCTACAACCGGCTGCTTGAGGCGTGGCCGTCCGTGGCCCTGCTGGCCGGCGCATCGGGCGTGCGCGCGCTCCTGGCTATCACGGTCAACTGGCTCTCTTCCCGGCTGCGTCCGCTGATGTCGCGGGAGGCCGAGCAGATGTTGCTGGCGGGCTGCGCCGAGGTGGAGCTGTGCGCGTACGACGAGCCCACCTTCAACCGCGACAGGGAGGCCGCCGACCGCGGAGCGCAGGTCACCGGGGACCTGATCGACGAAGGGCAGGATCTGATCGCCTCGTCGGCTTCCTTCCTCGCCGGGGCTGCGGTGCTGGCCGGAGTGCACTGGGTGCTCCTCCCGCTGCTGGTGGCGGCCAGCCTTCCGCAGGCTCTGGCGCAGGTGAGCGCGGCCCGGGTGCGCTATCTGGCGAACATGCGCAGCAATGGCGCCAACCGGATGCTGTCCGTGCTGCGTTGGCACATTTTCACGAGGGAAGCCGCCGATCAGATCCGTGCCGGCACCATGGCCGCCTTCCTGTCCCGCCGGTACCGGGAGACGGTCGCCCGGATCAACCGCGAGGACCGGATCGCGGCCGACAAGGGGGCTCGCATGTCCCTGGTCGGCGCGGTGTGCGGAGGCGTGGGGTCGGCCTTCGTGTGGGCGTCGGTGGTGGTCTTGCTGGCCACCGGACGCATCAGCGTCGGGCATGCCGGGACCGCCGTCTTCGCGCTGCAGACGGTCGGACAGTCGGTCCGCGGTCTGGTGAGCGTCGGCGCCCGAGCCGTGCGCACCGGGCTGTACATGGACGACTGGAGCGGGTTCCTCGACAAGGCCGGAGGGTTCCGGATGCGCCGGGGCACGCGCCGGCCCGGGGCGCCGCAGACGATCGAGGTCACATCGGTCACCCACCACTACGCGGGGAAGGACCGGCCCGCTCTGTCCGACGTCTCTCTCACCCTGCGCCGCGGCGAAGTCGTCGCGCTGGTCGGGTTCAACGGTTCGGGGAAGTCGACGCTGTCGAAGCTGGTCAGCGGCTTGTATGTGCCGACCGACGGGCAGGTGTTGTGGGACGGCGTTCCCACCGGCGATGCCGACCCGCAGGCACTGTGGCAGCAGGTGGCCCTGGTGCCACAGGAGTACGCGCGATGGCCGCTGAGCGCGCGCGAGAACATCACCCTGGGCCAGCCCTCGTCGCGCGGTGACGCGGCGGTGCGTGAGGCGTGCGAGGCCGCAGGCGCAGACGAGGTCGTCGACGCGCTCGGTTCAGGTCTGGACACCCTCCTCGCCCGCGAGTGGCTCAACGGGGAGGAACTGAGCGGCGGACAGTGGCAGCGCGTCGCTCTCGCGCGGGCGTTCTTCCGCAAGGCGGGGCTGCTGGTCCTCGACGAACCGACCGCGAACCTGGATCCGCTGGCTGAATACCGGGTCTTCCAGCGGCTGCGGGCCCTGGCACGGGACCAGGTAGTGCTGTTGGTGACCCACCGGATCACCAACTTGGCCGTGGCCGACCGGATCGTGGTCCTCGACGGAGGCCGGGTCGTGCAGGAGGGCACGTACCGGCAACTCGCCGAGCAGGAAGGGCTGTTCCAACGGCTCTTGTCCTGTCAGATCACCGCCGATGCCGCCCAGAGGGACGACGAGCCGCAGGGGGCACATACCTGAGCCGCCCCGGCGCATCCGAAGCAGTTCCCGCTGCGGCCTGCGCGTTCCCCCGTCTACGGGGGCGTGGCTAACGTTCGCTTTCGCCGGCGGTTCTCGACCGCGAACCGCCGGCGAAGGCACAGGCCGCTGCCGATATCCAGCCGCCTGCCGGGGCCCCGGCAGGCGGCTCCCCGACCCGCGAGGTACCGATATGACGCCCACCCGATCCGCCATCCGCACCCTGGTCGACAGCTACTTGGACCGCCACCCGGACGAAAGGACCGCGCTGGAACCCTTGTTGACCGCGCTGGACGCTCCCCCGGATCCGACGAGCCGGGCGACGCTGCCGGCGCACCTCACGTGCAGCGCCGTCGTCATCGACCGGGACCGGCGCGTGCTGCACATCCGCCACCGGGCCGGCGGCGGGCTGATGCTCACAACTGGAGTACGAGCGGGTTCCCTGCGCTACTGAGAGCCGCAACCCCCAATCTCAGCTGGCAGAAGGCTCCCTCGGCTCAATGAGCGGGCACCCTGGATTCTAGGCTTTTCTCCAGAATTCCAGGAGTAACTGCTGTAACTTCCGTGTCCATGGCAGATCCCAGGACGCGCGTGCTCTCCCTCGTGCCACCGCCCAGCGAACATCCTTCGACAGAAGCTGACCTACTGGGCGGTGAACCGGGGCTGAGCGACGTGCTGTTACTGCAGCGGCGGTACGCCGGCGGGGCTGACCAGGAGGACGAGCAGTTGTTCTTCATGGACACGCTGGTCGAGTACCAGTGGGCGCGGGATGTGGCGGGACTGGCGTCCTCGACGCTGGACGGGTTGACGAAGCCGGTGATCGAGGTGTGCGACCACTACGGGTTAGTGCCGTGGAGGTTGACGCTGCGTCACGTCGACGCCTACTTCGCCGGGGTCGGCAAGCGCCAAGCGCCGACGGTCCGATCGAAGCTGAACCGGATCGACCACTTCTTCGCGTTCCCGGAGCAACGCTACGCGCACGAGATCTTCCGAAGGTTCGGAGCGGCGGTCGAGTCGCCCATCGACCCTTTCAACCGACACGCGCACCGCGGCGACTTCGGCCTGCGGGTGCCGCCGTCGGCACGGGCGGTCGGCGAGTTCTTCGCCGGCTGGCGGCGGGAGCTGGCGCACGCCCGCAAGGAGGCGGTGGCGTGCCGGGACTACGTAATGTCGAAGTTGGTCTACATATCCGGGGTGCGGGCCTCGGAGCTGTGCCAGATGCGGATGAAGGACCTGCACTGGGAAGCGGGCGACTTCGGGCGCTTCGTCGTCCAGGGCAAAGGGGCCCGTGGGTCGGGGCCGCGGCAGCGCGAGGCGTTCCTGTTCGCCGAGGGCCGCGAGCTGCTGTGGTGGTACGTGGAGGAGGTGCGGGGGTTGTTCTCGGACGACCCCGAGCACCCTGAGTCGCCGGTCTGGCCATCGGAGCGCCTGGCCCTGGTTTCGAGGGCCGCCCGAGTCCAGTGGGCCCATCGGTGACCACCTCGACACTGCGGAAGGCCCTGGCACGGGCCTCAGCGGCTCACCTGTCAGGCCCGGTTGAGCGGATCTTTCCACATCTGCTTCGGCACGCCTGCGCCACACACCGCTACGAGGCAGGGATGTCGCTGTGGGAGGTGCAGAAATTGCTTGGCCATGACTGGACTACGACCACGGTTCGGTACATTTTGTCTGCTCAGGGCGATCCGGAGATGGCGAGCCAGCGTTCGTCAACCCCGGCAGCACAGCGGTTGCGCGTGGATGCGGGGGGTCTGTCGTGAAGTGGAACCTGCGGTGGGCGGCGGCCAACCGGGGCATCTGGAGGCCCAGCGAGCTGATGCCCGTGTTCGCGGAAGTCGGGTTCACTCCGTCGCTGTCGAAGGTCTCCGCGCTCTGGTCGGGCACACCGGTGACGGTGCGGTTGGAGGACCTCGACCTGATCTGCGCCGCGCTGCAGTGCACGGTCGCGGACCTGCTGATCGCCGAGCCCGTCGCCCGGAAGTCTCCGGCAGCCCAAGGCGAGGAACTCGCGAAGGCCGCGGGAGAGCTTCCGCGGCCGGTGCCACGCCGGTCGAGCGGAGCGGGGCGGCCGACGTCGCTCCCGCCGAACTGAGATGGCCCGACCACGCATACGCGTTCCTCGCGTTCCTTCGCTGGGGCAGTGCGCGGGGTGCTCACCGCGCTGGCGGGCAGCGCGCAGATCATGCAGGTGCGCGCGACCGCCCGCAAGCACCGCCGGGCCGACCACAGGGCTGTGAAGGCCGGGGTCAAGACTCGTCGAAGGCCCGGCGGTAGCCCGGACTACCGGGAGCCCGCCACAGGGCGCGACTTGTAGAAGGACTCCTCCAGGTAGGCGGCCTCGTGCGGCTGGTAGGGCTCCTCCAAGTAGGCGGCCTCGTCTTCGTCGAGTTCGACGTCCACCGCGGCGACCGCGTCGGCCAGCTGGGCCGGCTGGGTGACCCCGACGATGGGCGAGGTCACCGCCGGGTTGCGCATGACCCAGGCCAGGGCGACCTGGGCCGGGGACAGACCCCGCTTGCCCGCGATCTCGTGGACGCGCTCGGCCACTGCCTGGTCCCCGTCGCGGTAGAGAATCTTGCCGCCCTCGTCGGTCTCGGCACGCGCCGTGGCGGTGTCCCGGACCCGCGTCAGCCTGCCCCGCGCCAGCGGGCTCCACGGGATCACGCCGATGCCCTGGTCGGCGCAGAGCGGGAGCATCTCCCGCTCTGCTTCTCGGTGGATGAGGTTGTAGTGGTCCTGCATCGACACGAACCGGGTCCAGCCGTTCAGGTCAGCCAGGTACAGGGCCTTGGCGAACTGCCAGGCGTACATGGAAGAGGCTCCGATGTAGCGGACCTTCCCGGACTTGACCGCGTCGTGCAGCGCCTCGAGGGTTTCCTCGATCGGGGTGTCGTAGTCCCAGCGGTGGATCTGGTACAGGTCGATGTAGTCGGTCCCCAGCCGCTTCAGGGAGGCGTCGAGCTCGGCGAAGATCGCCTTGCGGGACAGCCCGGCACCGTTCGGGCCGGGGCGCATCCGCATCCAGACCTTGGTGGAGAGAACGACCTCCTCGCGCCGGGTGAAGTCCTTGACCGCCTGGCCGACGATCTCTTCGCTGCTTCCGGCGCTGTACCCATTGGCCGTGTCGAGGAAGTTGACGCCGCTCTCGAGGGCCTGCTTGATGATGTCCCGGCTGGCGTCCGGGCCCAGCGACCAGGGCTCGCCGCCCCGGTCCGGCTCGCCGAAGCTCATGCAGCCGAGGGTGATGGCGGAGACTTCCAGTCCGGTCGTTCCGAGTTTGATGTATCGCATGCTTCGGAACCTAGGAGTTGGAGTGCGCTCTAACGCAAATTCGGAGGCGTGGGGCATGCGCGCCCTGTCAGGTTTCGACCATTTCGGCCAGACGTACCAGAGAACCCAGTAGTAGCGAGTAACAAACTGTCAATTCTCGGCCGAGCGCGTGGGGCACTACCCAGCCCTCCCGACGGCAAACCGCCCTCGCGGGTCCGTCGCCACGACCGATCATCGCTCGATCACTAAGAGATTCCGCTGGTCCGGGCGGCGGTATCGCAGCGCTCGCGACGGCGCCCCTACCCGCGGCATCTCTTACTGCGGCAGTTGTGCATACGTCTCCGCGATCGAGCATCTACCCGAATGCTGTTCTGCTGGGCGGTCTTGAGGGGAGGGGACTGTCAGTGTCCGATGCCGACCAGGCCTGGCGCCAGCATGTTTGCCTGGGTCATGCCCCCAGGTCCTCCGTCACGGGCAGGCACTCGGCGAGCAGGTCGACGACGTCGCGCCAGGCTCGCTGTGCGTGCTGTGGGTGGTAGCCGACGCCGGGGACCATGGGGTGGCCGACCGGCGGGTGGTGGAAGGCGTGCAAGGCGCCGCCGTAGACCGTGAGGCGCCAGTCGATGCCCGCGGCCTGCATCTCGGCGGTGAACGCGTTCCGTTGCGCGGGCGGCATGATCGGGTCTTCCGACCCGACCCCGGCCCACACCGGGCAGCGAATGCGCGCCGCCTCGCCCGGTCGGCCCGTGGTAGTTGCGTTGACTGTCCCGATCGCGCGCAGGTTGACGCCATCGCGCCCGAGTTCCAGCCCGATGGCGCCCCCGGTGCCGTAGCCGACGGCGGCGGTCCGGTCGGGGTCGGCGCGCGGTTCGGCGCGCAACACGTCGAGCGCCGCATGGCCGATGCCCCGCATCCGGTCGGGATCAGCGAGCAGCGGCAGGCAACGGGCCAGCATCTCCTCGGGGTCACCCAAATAGCGCCCGCCGTGAAGGTCGAAGGCCAGCGCTACGTATCCCAGCTCGGCGAGAGCATCGGCCCGGCGGCGCTCGACGTCGCTGAGCCCCATGCCCTCTGGCCCGAGCAGCACCGCGGGCCGGCGGTCGACACCGGCCGGGAGCGCGAGGTGCCCGATCATCGTCAAACCGTCGGCCGGATACTCGACCGTACGCGTCGTAATCGTCGTCATGAGACTGGACTGTAGTGATCATCGAGCCCGGTCCGGCCGGTGTTCTGCCGCTGGCAGAACAGCGCGGGTATCCCTCTGAAATACGGCGAGGGCTCACAAGAACCGTCACAAACCCCGTCCCCACGGCAGCGCTGTCGGAATCATCCCGTTGCCCCTTTGGGGAGTATCTCGGTCACACCCGCATGACAGGCGGGTGTCCCTGAACTCGTCCGTGCAGAGCGCCCTGCCGTCCACCAACGCGCAGGTTCCTGCGACTGAGCGGCCAGAAATTCGCGAACCCGCCCGCTTTCCCGGGCGGCCACGTCGAGCCCGGTGACGCGACGCTGCTCGCCACGGCGGTCCGGGAGGTCAGCGAGGGGACCGGGATCCGCCCCGGTGACCTGTGCCTGACCCCGCAGCTGCGCGACGCACCGCTCGACATCGACGCCAACCCGGCGAAGCACGAGCCCGCCCACCGGCACTACGACGTCAGATTCGCCTTCCACCTGGCCCGCGAAACGGTTCCCGAGATCGTGCTCCAGGACGAAGAGGTCGCCGGCGCCGAGTGGCGGCGGTTCGAGGACACCGGATCACCGAGCCTCCGGACCAAGCTGCTGGACAGCGACCTCGACGGCCGGCCGCAGCCCGTGAACGCGTCCGCGCTCATCCACGACGGCGCGGGACGGTACCTCCTGCACCTGAGGGACAACTACCCCGACATCTGGGAGCCGGGCGCGTGGGCGCTGCTCGGTGGCGGCCGTGAACCGCAGGACCACTCGCTGCTCGACACGATCCGGCGCGAACTGGCCGAGGAGGCCCCGGGAATCGGGCCCCTGGACCTGGAGCCTTTCGCCGTGGACGAGGCCACCGGCACCGACGGGCTGTGCGTACCGGTCCAGATCTACGCAGGTCGGTGGAGCGGCGACGCCGACCGGGTGGGCCTGACCGAAGGCGTGATGGTGCGCTGGTTCGCCCCGGAGATGCTGCACCGGCTGGTACTGAGCGAGGGAACCCGCGAGCTGGTGCTCCGGCACGCGGCCGGCCACGGCGTCGGCACGTCCGGCACCGGTCACCGCCCGGACGGCCCCCTCGGCGTCCCCGAGGCGGAGAGCGCCGCCGGTGCCGCGGCGACCATCCGGCGCCTCGCCCAGCGGTTCACCGCCCACGACGAGAAGCGGGGGTTGAGCGCGCCGGAGCAGTGGACACTGCAGGTCCTGAAGTTGGCCGAGGAGACCGGCGAGGCCGCGCAGGCGGTCATCGGCGCGCGCGGCACCAACCCCCGCAAGCCCGCCGCTTCCTGGGACGACGTACACGCCGAGGTCGCGGACGTCGCCGTCACCGCCCTCGTCTCGCTGGCCCGGATGCGCCCCGGCGACGCCGAGCAGTACCTGCACCGGCAACTCGCCCTCAAAGCAGCCACGTTCCTGCTGGATGGCATCGTCCGGCATCCCCAGAAACGGTGGCCAATGCTCCCCGGCGGCACCGTCGAGCCCACCGACCTCTCCCCCGAAGACACACTGAGGCGGGAGGCCACCGAGGAAGCCCAGGTGACGATCGGCGGGGACATCACCCGGCTGGGATGGGTCCACGACGCGACCGGCGAGGTCTACGGCGGCATCGGAGAATGCGCCCGGCTGCGGCTGGCCGCACCGCTCACCACCGTCGGCCAGGGGCAGGCCCTCTGCCCGCACCATGGCAGGCCGGCGCCCTCAGCAGCACCTCACTCCGCCCCCACCGCAGCGACCACACACACGGTGCAGCGGCATTTCACACACCGGAAAGGCACCTTTGGCCCGCATAGCAACCTCAACGTGTACAAGCACAAGCCGGACACCCGGCGAACGGCTCCGGCATCGAACCGCATGAGGGCTGCGCCTTGCCCAGCCGTCGGCTCGCCTCGCCGGCGGCCGTCCTCAGTGGTCGCCCGCTTCCGGTTCGCGGTTTGCGGCGGAGGCGGTGAACGACGTCCAGTGCGGTCCGGCCAGCGGGGCGAGGACGGCGCGCCATCCATCGGCGGCCGACGGCCCGGCTTCCCCCAGGGCGGCTTGGAAGAGTGCCCGCTGCCGGGCGTGCAGGGTGCGTTCGAGTGCGGCGCCGCGGTCGGTCAGATGCAGTTCCTTGCGTCGGCGGTCCCGGACGCCGGCGGCAACGCGTACCAGTTCCTCGCTGATCAGCCGGCGCAGTGGTGCGTTGATGGCCTGCTTGGTGAGGTCCAGGGTGTCGCAGAGTTCCCCGACGCTCATGCCTGGCGAGTAGGCGAGGAACGTGAGGATGCGGTGGTGGGCGCGGCCCATGCCGTGTTCGGCCAGTGCTTCGTCGGCGGCGCCGGTGAAGGCGCGGTAGGCGAAGTAGAAGAGCGTGAAGTCGTGGTCGAAGGCGTCCGGGCGAGAAGGGTCAAGCATGTTGACATATTACCTCGGACTTCCTATGCTCACCATCTAGGTCAAGGATCTTGACCTATCTCTCGCCTCGCCGGGCGCCCGACCGGCGCTCCGACGCAACACTGAACGTCAGAAAGGCCGGTGACCGTGATGCCGGACATCACCGTCGGCGCATATCTCCTTCGTCGCCTGCGTGAACTGGACATCGAGCACGTCTTCGGCGTGCCAGGTGACTACAACCTCGGCTTCCTCGACCAGGTCCTCGACTTCCCCGGCCTGGACTGGGTGGGCACCTGCAACGAACTCGACGCCGGATACGCCGCCGACGGCTACAGCCGGCTCCGTGGCGCCGCCGCCGTGGTGACCACCTTCGGCGTCGGCGAGCTGTCCGCCGTCAACGCCGTCGCCGGCTCCTACGCCGAGTCCGTACCCGTGATCGCCATCACCGGGATGCCCGCGACGGCGGTGGCGGCGGCCGGCACGCCCGTGCACCACACGCTGATGGACGGCGAGTACGACCACTTCGGCCGGATGTTCGCGGAGGTGACCGTGGCCCGTGCCAACCTCACCGCGGACAACGCCCCGCACGAGATCGACCGCGTCCTGCGCGCCCTGCGACAGCACCGCAAGCCGGTCCACCTCAACCTCCCCACCGACGTCGTCCTCGCCCGCGTCCCCGCGCCCTCCGCGCCGCTGCCCGCCGCTGACGCCCCGACCGACCCGGACCTGCTGCGCGCGTTCCGCGACGCCGCCGCCCACCTGCTGACGGACGCCCGGACCGTGAGTGTGCTCGCGGGGCACGAGGCGGACCGGCACGGACTGCGCGGCCCGCTGGCCGACCTGCTCGGTGCCGCCCCGGTGCGTGCGGCCGTGTACTCCACGGGCAAGGGCGTGGTGGACGAGCGCGCACCGGCCTTCGCCGGCGTCTACACCGGGGAGTTCAGCGCGAAGTCCGCCCGCGTCGCCGTCGAGGACCCCGACTGCCTGATCCTGGCGGGCGCACCCGTCACCGACACCGTGACCGGCGGCTTCACCCACCATTTCCCCGCCGGCCGCATCATCGAGCTGCGACCCGGCCGGGCCACGGTGGGCCGGGCGGAGTTCACCGGTGTGGTGATGGCCGACGCGCTGCGCGCGCTGACCGGCCTGATCCGCGAGATGCACCTGCCCGAGCCCGCCGGTTACGGCCGGCCGGCCGGCGCCGCCGCCCGGACCGGCGAAGCACAGCCGCCTCACGGCACGCAGGACGACGCACTCACCCAGGACCAACTGTGGGCTGCCGTGGGCGACTTCCTGCCCGAGTCGGGCGTACTCGTCGCGGAACAGGGCACCGCGTTCTTCGGAGCGCAGGAACTCCCCCTCCCCCAAGGCGCCCGGTTCGTCGGACAACCGATGTGGGGCTCGATCGGCTACACCCTCCCGGCCACCCTCGGCACCGAACTCGCCGCCCCCGGGCGCCGGTCCGTGCTCGTCATAGGCGACGGCTCACTGCAGCTGACCGCACAGGAACTGGGCACCATGACCCGGCACGGCCTGTCTCCGGTCATCGTCGTCATCAACAACGACGGCTACACGGTCGAGCGCGCCATCCACGGCGCCACCGCCTCGTACAACGACATCGCCTCTTGGGACTACACCGCCCTGCCGGCGGCCTTCGGCGGAGGCGACCGCTGTGTCACACGGCGCGTGACCACACCCGCGGAGCTGGCGGACGCGTTCTCCCTCGCCGCCGCCACTCCGGAAAAGCTGGTGCTCATCGAGGCGGTGCTGCCGCGCGACGACGCACCCGAGCTGCTCACCGCCCTCGCCGGCCGCTTCGCCGAGCAGAACGACTACGGCGCCTGACGAACGCTCCGTGTGCGTCTCCGGCCCGGTCGGCGTTGTAGCTCCGTGCAACCGCTCGGCTCTCGTTGCCCGTCATAGCCGGGGGGGGGAGACACCGCACGCGTAGGGAGCAGAAGTCATGGCACGACGAGAGTCCGGTAAGAGGGTCATGGGCTGGGCCGCCGCGGCCACGTTGCTGGCGGCGGCGCCGCTCATGGCGGCGTGCTCGAGCGGCTCACACTCCTCTTCCGCCTCGCACAACAGCAGCAGCCCCTCCCCCACGGGCGGCACATCGGACAACGCCGACGCCTCGTCGGGCGACGGCTCCAGCGCACAGGCGGGCGGCCAGGCCACTGTGTCCTCCGCGGTCAGCGCCTGGGTCAGCGCCGTCATCGAGAAGGACGCGAAGCAGGCGTGCCTGCTCTCCACGGTGCCGGGCAGCGACTCGTCCCCGAAGGCCGCCACCCCCCAGACCTGCAACGCGTCGACGACGCAGAAGATGGCCCTCGGTCTGAAGTCCATGAGCAAGGCGTTCTCGCCGCAGAACGCCTCCGGCAAGCCGACGGTGCAGACCGACGCGCCCACCCCCAAGGGCGACAAGGCAGTCGTCCCGACCGCCAAGATCACCGTCGACGGAAAGCCCTTGCGGGCGATCATGCTGTCCCGCTCGCACGGCGTGGACCCGAAGTCCTTCACGGCCAAGGTGGAAACCGAAAAGATCAACGGGAAGTGGTACATCGGCGACTTCGACATGGACAGCGGTCATCAGACGCTTCGGCCTCAGCAAGGGCAGTAGCTGAGGCGTGGTCTGATCCCTCGGCCGTCCGGGAGCGCGGTGGCGCGGCGTCGGTGTCGGCGTTGCGGCCCGCGGCTCGGCCTCATCCGTTCGCGCGTGGGTCGTTTGCGGGACGTGAGTGAGGCGTTGCCGGAACGTCAGCGGCGCCGGGAAGAGTGGTGTCCACACCGCGGGAACGGCCAAGGAAGTCCCGCACGAAACGCA
>NZ_JBICVO010000032.1:0-23885 GCF_043199105.1 Streptomyces sp. NPDC048644 | reverse complement strand
ACTCGGCAGCCCTTCGACGAGCAACACGCCTTCACCTCCTCCTCAGCCGATCTCGCGGTCGCGGCTTGACTTCTTAGGGACGTGAGATGTCTCTCGGGTGCGCTCCGGCCGTCAGCCGAAGGGGTTGTCGGGATCCCGTGGCTGCTGCGCGGCGGCCGGGCGGGTCACCAGCCGGGGGTCCTGCTCGACGGCCGGCTCGCGGTAGCGGCTCAGCGGATCCTGGGCGACCGGGTCGGACGCGACGGGCTCGCCGGGCAGCGGTGACGCCGATGGGTCTTCCTGGACCGCCGGTTCGCGGTAGCGGCTGAGCGGGTCCTGGGCGGACGGCTGCGGGTCGAAGGTCGAGGGCGGGGGCAGGTGGGTGCTGCGGGGAGGGGCCGCTCCTTCCCCGCCGGGAGGGGCGCCTTCCTCGCCGCCGGACGAGGACCGGGTGCCGGCCAGCGTCTCGTCGATCTTCTCGGCGGCCTTGTCGATGCCGTGGTCGATGAGGGGCTGCGCCGCGGCACCCACCGGGTTGCCGGTGAATCCGAGGCCGCCCATCACGTCCTTGGCGCCGTGCTTGATCGCCTTGTGCGCCATCCTGGCGCCCTGGGAGATGGCGAACTTCTCCGCCTCCCCGGCCTCCTTGATGTGCTTCCAGGTCATCGGGTTGTACCGCTTGACCTTGGACAGCTTCTTCGCCTGCTTGAGCATCTTGAGGATGTTGGCGAGGCTCTTGAGCTCCTCGGCGAGCCGGGCCACCAGGCTGGCGATCCGGGTCGATGCGATGCCGGTCTCGGCAGCGGCAGCCGCCGCCTCGGCCGCCAAGGAAACCCCCGCGGTCACCACGCTCAGCGCCACCGCCGCGGCCAGCGTGATCAGCGCCCACTCGATCAGCTCGCGGATGACGGCCTCGACCATCTCCTGCGCCACGCGCGCCTGTTCCGCCGCCCCGTCCAGGACGTCGGCCGTCGCGTCCATGTCCTTGGCTTCCGCCTCCATGGCGGATTCCAGCTCGGCGAGGTGGCTCTGGAACGCCTCGGCGGCCTCGCCTGTCCACTCGTGGGCGAGGTCGGCACGGTCGCGCCGCTGGTCCGCCACGATCTCCCGGAACTCGGCCGCCTTGTCCCGCCACAGCTTCGCCGCTTCCGCGAGGCTCTCCGGGTCTCCGGTGACGAACTCCAGCTGGTCGGCGAGGGGTTCGACGAGTGGACGCATGATGCTGTCCACGATGTCGTCCATCCCGCTCATCCAGTCGTTGACCTTGTTGTAGGCGCCAACTGCCGTCGATGCGGGCCCGCTCACCGGCCGCCACCCCCGCCGGACATCGTGGTGACGGTCTCGTCGTCGGTGTCCTGGTAGGACTGCGCCGTGGCGGTGACGGCCTCGCCGATCTTCTCCTGGAGGGTGGCCAGCGAGCCGAGCGTCTCCAGGACGTCCTCCTGGCGCTCCTCGTAGTCCTTGCTGATCTCGTCCGCTTCCGGCAGCTTGCCGAACGCCTCGCGGTCCACCTTGTGCGAGCCGAGGCTGCTGCGTATCGCGCGCAGCTTCTCCGCCCGCTCGTCCGAAGACTTGGCGAACGTGTGCAAGGCGTCCTGCGCAGCGGTGAATTGCTCCGCCACAGATCTCCCCCGATCCGGTATGACTCACGGTCTTGACCGATGGTAGTCAAGAACTCGCAAACCCGTACGGGGCCCCACCGCAAAGGTGAGGCCCCGCACAGTCCGTCCGCCGCCGCCGGACGGCGGCAGAACGGGCTCAAACACCCATGGGGTGCCAGACCGTCTTCGTCTCCAGGAAGGAGAGCAGGCGGCCGGTGCCGGGATCGGCGGTCCAGTCCACCGGGGCCGGCCGCAGCACGCGCTTGAGGTTGTCGGCCGCGGCGGTCTCCAGATCCTTCGCGAGACCGGCGTCCGCGCCCGCCAGATCGATGGCGTTGACGTCCTGGTGCGCGGCGAGCGGGGCCGCGATCTCGGCCGTGCGGCCGGAGAGGACGTTGACGACGCCGCCGGGCAGGTCGGACGTGGCCAGCACCTCGCCCAGCGAGAGGGCGGGGAGCGGGGAGTTCTCCGACGCCGTGACGACCACGGTGTTGCCGGTGACGATGGCCGGGGCGATGACCGAGACCAGGCCGAGGAAGGACGAGTCCTGGGGGGCCAGGACCGCGACCACGCCGGTCGGTTCGGGGGAGGAGAGGTTGAAGTAAGGACCGGCGACCGGGTTCGCCGAGCCGGCGATCTGGGCGGCCTTGTCGGACCAGCCCGCGTACCAGACCCAGCGGTCGATCGCGGCCTCCACCTGGGCCGCCGCCTTGGACTTCGACAGCCCCTCGGCGCCCGCCACCTCCGCCGCGAACTGCTCGCGGCGGCCCTCCAGCATCTCGGCGACGCGGTAGAGGATCTGGCCGCGGTTGTACGCCGTGGCGCCCGACCAGCCGCCGAACGCCTTGCGGGCCGCGACGACGGCGTCCCGCGCGTCCTTGCGGGAGGACAGCGGCGCGTTGGCGAGCCAGTTGCCCTTGGAGTCGGTCACCTCGTACACCCGCCCGCTCTCGGACCGGGGGAACTTGCCCCCGACGTACAGCTTGTAGGTCTTGAAGACGGAGAGTCGGTCAGACATTCAGGTACGCCTCCAGACCGTGCCGGCCGCCCTCGCGGCCGTGGCCCGACTCCTTGTAGCCGCCGAACGGCGACGTCGGGTCGAACTTGTTGAACGTGTTGGACCAGATGACGCCGGCCCGCAGCTTGCTCGCCATCCACAGCATCCGGGAGCCCTTCTCCGTCCAGATGCCGGCGGAGAGTCCGTACGGGGTGTTGTTGGCCTTGGCGACCGCCTCTTCCGGCGTGCGGAAGGTCAGCACGGACAGGACCGGGCCGAAGATCTCTTCGCGGGCGATGCGGTGCGCCTGGGTGACGCCGGTGAACAGGGTCGGCGCGAACCAGTAGCCGGAGCCCGGGAGTTCGCAGTCCGGGGCCCAGCGCTCGGCGCCCTCGGCCTCGCCCGCCTCGACCAGCGCCGTGATCCTGGCCAGCTGCTCGGCGGAGTTGATGGCGCCGATGTCGGTGTTCTTGTCCAGCGGGTCGCCGACCCGCAGCGTCCGCATCCGGCGCTTGAGCGCGTCGAGCACCTCGTCGGCGACCGACTCCTGGACCAGCAGCCGGGAGCCCGCGCAGCAGACGTGCCCCTGGTTGAAGAAGATGCCGTTGACGATGCCCTCGACGGCCTGGTCGACGGGGGCGTCGTCGAAGACGATGTTCGCCGCCTTGCCGCCCAGTTCGAGCGTCACCTTCTTGTCGGTGCCCGCGACGGTACGTGCGATGGCCTTGCCGACCTCGGTGGAACCGGTGAAGGCGACCTTGTCGACACCGGGGTGGGCCACCAGCGCGGCGCCCGTGGAGCCGTCGCCGGTAAGGATGTTGACGACGCCCTTGGGCAGGCCCGCCTGGCGGCAGATGTCCGCGAAGAACAGCGCGGAGAGCGGGGTGGTCTCGGCGGGCTTGAGGACGACGGTGTTGCCCGTGGCCAGCGCGGGCGCGACCTTCCACGCGAGCATGAGGAGCGGGAAGTTCCATGGGATGACCTGGGCCGCGACACCCAGCGGCCGGGGGTCGGTGCCGAAGCCCGCGTGGCTGAGCTTGTCGGCCCAGCCCGCGTAGTAGAAGAAGTGCGCGGCGACCTGCGGGAGGTCGGCGTCGCGCGATTCGCGGATCGGCTTGCCGTTGTCCAGCGACTCCAGGACGGCCAGCTCGCGCGAGCGCTCCTGGATGATCCGGGCGATCCGGAACAGGTACTTGGCGCGCTCGGCACCCGGCAGCGCCGACCACTTCTCGAACGCCTTGCGGGCGGCCTGCACGGCGCGGTCGACGTCGGCGGTGTTGGCCTGGGCGACCTCGGAGAGGACTTCCTCGGAGGAAGGGGAGGTGGTCTTGAAGACCTTGCCGTCGGCGCCCGGCGCGAACTCGCCGTCGATGAACAGGCCGTAGGACGGCGCGATGTCGACGACCGAGCGGGACTCGGGGGCGGGTGCGTAATCGAAGGTCATGGATCCGTCGAAGGTCATGGGTGCCTCAGTCCACCGTGACGTAGTCGGGGCCGGAGTACCGGCCGGTGCTGAGCTTCTGGCGCTGCATCAGCAGGTCGTTGAGCAGGCTGGAGGCGCCGAAGCGGAACCAGTCGGCGGTCAGCCAGGGCGTGCCCAGCGTTTCGTTGACCATGACCAGGTACTTGATCGCGTCCTTGGTCGTACGGATGCCGCCGGCCGGCTTCACGCCGACCTGGACGCCGGTGGCCGCGTGGAAGTCGCGGACCGCCTCCAGCATCAGGAGGGTGACCGGGGGCGTGGCGTTGACGGCCACCTTGCCGGTCGATGTCTTGATGAAGTCGGCGCCCGCGAGCATCGCGAGCCAGGAGACCCGGCGGACGTTGTCGTACGTCTGCAGCTCGCCGGTCTCGAAGATGACCTTGAGGTGCGCGGCGCTGCCGTCGGGGCGTGCACACGCCTCCTTGACGGCCTTGATCTCCTCGAAGACCGCCAGGTAGCGGCCGGCGAGGAAGGCGCCGCGGTCGATGACCATGTCGATCTCGTCGGCGCCCGCCGCGACCGCGTCACGGGTGTCGGCGAGCTTCACCGGCAGCGCGACCCGGCCCGCGGGGAACGCGGTGGCGACCGACGCGACGTGGATACCGCTGTCGCCCAGCGCTTCCTTGGCCGTCGCGACCATGTCGGGGTAGACGCAGATCGCCGCGACCTTCGGGACGGTCCGGTCGGTGGGGTCCGGGTTGATGCCCTTGGCGCACAGCGCCCGCACCTTGCCGGGGGTATCGGCTCCTTCGAGCGTCGTCAGGTCGATCATCGAGACGGCGAGGTCGATGGCGTACGCCTTCGCCGTGGTCTTGACCGAGCGGGTACCGAGGGTCGCGGCGCGGGCTTCGAGGCCGACCGCGTCGACACCGGGGAGGCCGTGGAGGAAGCGGCGCAGCGCACCGTCGTCGGCGGTCACGTCCGCCATCGACGCCAGACGCCCCGCGGCTTCCTTGCCGTATGCGGGAACAGTGATGGGCATGGTCACGAGGGGAGCATATCTACGCGCGTAGCGCCCTGTCATCCCCCGCGGTGGGCCGAATCAGGACCCTGCGGGGGACGGCCGCCGTCCCGTACGGGTGTGTCGACGTCGTCCCGTACGGGGTCGCCGGGCGGTGCCGCGGTGCCCGAATGATGCCGTAACGCAATGTCCGGCATCCGGACGGTCAGGCAGAATCGGCAGCATGACGAGCCCGGAACCCTCCACCACGCCGCAGCAGAAATACGCCGAGCGCACCTACCGCTCACCGGCGGCCCTCGTCGGCGGCGTGCTCTTGCTCCTGCTCGGGCTCTGGCTCGGCGGCGACGCGCTGCTGCGCGGCGTCGCGCACACCAAGCTGACGGCGGCCTTCGCCCTGCTCGTCGGCGTGCCGCTGGTGGCCGCCTACACGCTGCGGCCCCTGGTGAAGGCGGGCGAGGACCGGCTGCTGGTGCGCAACCCGTTCCGGACGATCACGCTGCCCTGGGGCGCGGTGGAGGACCTGCGGGCGTCGTTCACCAGCGAAGTGTTCACCGCCGACGGCAAGTACCAGCTGTGGGCGGTGCCGGTCTCGCTGCGGCAGCGCAAGAAGGTCAGCAAGCAGGCCGCCCGCGGCACCGCACCCCGCCGCTTCGGGCCGCGCGCCGACGCCGGTCCTGTGCCGCGCGCGATGGCCGACCAGACGATGGACGAACTCCGCGAGATCAAGGAACGCGCCGCTCACCGCGAGAGCGCCAAGGGCGAGCCGGTGGTGCGGTGGGCCTACGGCTTCATCGGGCCGTGCGTGGTGGGTGTGGTGGGGCTGATCGTGATGCTGGCGGTGTAGGGCGGCGGGGCGTCGGCACGGCGCCTTCAAGGCGAGGCGCCCGCTGCGCATCGTTCCGCCGGGCTTCCCTGCGGGGTCGCCGGGCGGATTCCCTGCGGGGTCGCCGGGCGGATTCCCTACGGGGATTGCCCTGCGGGATCCGCCGTCCGAAGCGGGCCCCGTCCGGCGACGGGGCCCCGCTCGTCTCAGATACCGGCCGCCGCCGACAGGTCGGACTTGACGGCCGCCAGCGCCGCCGCCGCCTTCGCCCTGGCCTCCGGGAGCGCCGCCGCCGAAGCGACCTGGACCACGATCTCCAGATAGCACTTGATCTTCGGCTCGGTCCCGCTGGGACGGACCACCACCCGGCCCGCCGCCACGCCGGAATCCGCCGAGCCCGACAGGTGGTACCGCAGCCCGTCGGTCGGCGGCAGCGCGTCGGTGCCCTGCGACAGGTCCTCTGCGCTGCGCACGGCCAGGCCCGCAAGCGTCGTGGGCGGCGTCTCGCGCAGCCTGCGCATGGCGTCGGCGATCAGCGACAGGTCGTCGACCCGCACCGACAGCTGGTCGGTCGCGTGCAGGCCGAACTCCACCGCGAGGTCGTCCAGCAGATCGGTCAGGGTGCGCCCCGACTGCTTCAGTTCGGCGGCCAGTTCGGTGATCAGCAGCGCGGCGGTGATGCCGTCCTTGTCCCGTACGCCCTCCGGGTCGACGCAGTAGCCCAGCGCCTCCTCGAACGCGTAGCGCAGGCCGTCCACCCGGGCCAGCCACTTGAACCCGGTCAGGGTTTCCTCGTAGGGGAGCGAGGAGGCCGCCGCGATCCGGGACAGCAGCGACGACGACACGATGGTGGTGGCGAAGGTACCGGCGGCCCGCTTGCTGACGAGGTGTGCGGCGAGCAGGGCGCCGACCTCGTCGCCGCGCAGCATCCGCCAGCCGTCGTCGGTGCCCGGTGCCGGTACGGCGACGGCGCAGCGGTCCGCGTCGGGGTCGTTGGCGACGACGATGTCGGCCATCCCGGGGCCGGCCGCGCGGGCGGTGGCGAACGCGAGGTCCATCGCGCCCGGCTCCTCCGGGTTCGGGAAGGCCACCGTCGGGAACTCCGGGTCGGGATCGGCCTGTTCGGCGACGACCCGCGGGGCCGGGAAGCCGGCACGGGCGAAGGCGGCCAGCAGGGTGTCCCGGCCGACGCCGTGCATCGGCGTGTAGACGACCCGGGTGTCCCGCGGCGAGCCGGGGGTCAGCACCGCGTCGGTACGCGCCAGGTAGGCCGCCAGGACGTCCTCACCGAGCGTCTCCCAGCCGGCCTCGGGGCGCGGCACGTCGTCCAGCGAGCGCACGGCCGCGATCTCCGCGGCGATCTCGCCGTCGGCGGGCGGCACGATCTGCGAGCCGTCGCCCAGGTAGACCTTGTAGCCGTTGTCGCGCGGCGGGTTGTGGCTGGCGGTGACCTCGACGCCGGCCACCGCGCCCAGGTGCCTGATCGCGAACGCCAGGACGGGCGTGGGCAGCGGGCGGGGCAGCACCGCGGCGCGCAGCCCCGCACCGACCATCACGGCGGCCGTGTCGCGCGCGAAGTCGGCGCTCTTGTGGCGCGCGTCGTAGCCGACGACGACGAGGCCCGCGCCGTCGCCCTTGGCCTTGAGGTACGCGGCGAGTCCGGCCGCCGCACGGATGACCACCGCGCGGTTCATCCGCATCGGTCCTGCGCCCAGCTCACCGCGCAGGCCGGCGGTGCCGAACTGCAAGGTGCCGGCGAAGCGGGCGGCAAGCTCGGTGTGGTCCCCGGCGTCGATCAGCCGGGACAGCTCGTCCCGGGTCTCCGGGTCGGGGTCCTCGGCCAGCCATGCCTGGGCGCGGCGGGTCAGCTCCGTGGGGTCGGTGGCCACGTGATGCTCCTGATGGGTGGGTGCGGGTGGGGGAGCGCTGGGGGCGTCCGTGAAGTCCTGCCGTCCGCCCCGGGGGCGGGGCGGGCGAGCACCCCCGGCCCGCCCGCCGTGCGGCCCGTGGCTCAGAGCTTGCCGAGCACCTGGGCGAGCAGGCTGCCCATCCGGGTCGCGGAGTCGCGGCCGGCCTGGAGCACCTCTTCGTGGTTGAGCGGCTCGCCGGTCATGCCCGCGGCGAGGTTCGTGACCAGGGACAGGCCCAGCACCTCGGCGCCGGCCTCGCGCGCGGCGATGGCTTCGAGCACCGTGGACATGCCGACCAGGTCGCCGCCCAGGGTGCGGATCATCTTGATCTCGGCGGGGGTCTCGTAGTGCGGGCCGGGGAGCTGGACGTAGACGCCCTCCTCCAGGCTCGCGTCGACCTCCTTGCACAGCGCGCGCAGTCGCGGCGAGTACAGGTCCGTCAGGTCGACGAAGTTCGCGCCGGCGATCGGGGAGGTGGCGGTGAAGTTGATGTGGTCACTGATGAGCACCGGCTGGCCGGGGCGCATGCCTTCGCGCAGGCCGCCGCACCCGTTGGTGAGCACCACGGTCTTGCAGCCGGCGGCGACGGCGGTCCGTACGCCGTGCGCGACGGCGGCGACGCCGCGGCCCTCGTAGAAGTGGGTACGGCCGAGGAAGACCAGCGCGCGCTTCTCGCCGATGCGGTACGAGCGGATCTTGCCGCCGTGGCCTTCGACGGCCGGGGGCGGGAAGCCGGGCAGCTCGGTGACCGGGAACTCGTGCTCGGGCGCGCCCAGGGCCTCGGCGGCGGGGGCCCAGCCGGAGCCCATGACGAGGGCGACGTCGTGGGTCTCCGCGCCGGTGAGGTCGCGCAGGCGGGCGGCGGCGTCGGCGGCGGCGCCCTGCGGGTCGCGGGCGATGTCCGAAGTAACAGATGCGTTCACGCGGACGAGGGTAGCGGGAAATCTCCTACGCGCGTAGATGGTGCTGGGTGTGGGGTGGGAATGGCGCGTTTGTGGGGCCGGTGTCGGGGGTGGGGCGGTGGGGTGCTTGGTGTGTGGGGGTGGGGTGGGGGGGGGGGGGGGGGGGGGGGGGGGGGGGGGGGGGGGGGGGCCTGGGGGGGGGGGGGGGGGGGGGGCCGGAGGGGCCGCACCGGGTCGTCTCCTCGACGCATGTGCCCTTGGGAACGTGTGAAGAGGCTGCCGGTGTTGGCGCCTGTCGCTGCGGGGAGCGACCCGGTGCGGCCCCTCCGACCCACCCGGTCTCGTACGCGGCTGACCGTCGGTGGGCGCTCCCTGTCCTCGCCTCGCCCTTCGGGCCTCGTACGCGGCTGCGGGGGCGGTGAGCCTGTCCCCTGTGCCTCGCCCTTCGGGCATCGGGGGGCTAGCAGGGGCGTTTGCGGAGTTCCATCACGTAGTCGTGGGGGGCGCCTGCGGATTCGGCGGCGTCGGCGATTTCGCCCAGGTAGCGGGCTGAGGGGAGGCCGCCTTCGTAGCCGTTGAGTACGTAGATCCAGGCGGCCTCGTCGCCGTCGAGGGTGTGTACGCGGACCCGCATGCGGCGGTAGATGTCCAGGCCCACGCCTTCCCAGCGGTCCATGGAGTCCTCGTCCATCGGCGCGATGTCGTAGAGCGCCACGAAGAGCTGGGAGCGGGGGGCCTCGACGATGGTCGCCAGCGCGCCTTCCCAGCCCATCTGTTCGCCGCCGAAGGTGAGCCGCCAGCCGTTGAGCCAGCCGGTGCCGCGCAGCGGCGAGTGCGGTGCGCGGCGGGACATCAGCCGCGCGTCGAGGTTGCCGGCGTACGCGGCGTAGAGCGACATGGCTCCGAGGGTACGGGAGCGTGGGGCCCGGCTCCTGGTGGCGGAGTTTCGTACCGGGGTATGTGCCGTGCCCGGCCCCCCGCCGGGAAGCGCGCGGCGGCGTGCGGGACAATGGAGTATGTGACTCGGATCGTGATCATCGGTGGCGGACCCGGCGGATACGAGGCGGCCCTGGTGGGCGCCTCTCTCGGCGCGGAGGTGACCGTCGTCGACTGCGACGGTCTGGGCGGGGCGTCGGTGCTGACCGACTGCGTCCCGTCGAAGACTCTGATCGCGACGGCCGAGGTGATGACGACCTTCGATTCGTCGTACGAGGAACTCGGCATCATCGTCGAGGACGGCACGCCGGATCCGGAGCGGCCCGCGCGGGTCGTCGGCGTCGATCTGGGCAAGGTGAACCGACGGGTCAAGCGGCTGGCGCTGGCGCAGTCGCACGACATCACCGCTTCGGTGACGCGGGCCGGCGGGCGGGTCATGCGGGGGCGTGGCCGGCTGGAGCCCGGTCAGTCGACGGACGGTTCGCGGCGGGTCACGGTGACCGCGGCCGACGGTTCCGAGGAGACGCTGACCGCGGACGCGGTGCTGATCGCCACCGGCGCGCACCCCCGCGAGATCCCGGACGCGCTGCCGGACGGCGAGCGGATCCTGAACTGGACGCAGGTCTACGACCTGGACGAGCTGCCCGAAGAGCTGATCGTGGTCGGATCCGGTGTCACCGGCGCCGAGTTCGCCGGTGCTTACCAGGCGCTCGGCTCGCGGGTCACCCTGGTCTCCTCGCGTGACCGGGTGCTGCCGGGCGAGGACCCGGACGCCGCCGCCGTCCTGGAGGACGTCTTCCGGCGCCGCGGGATGAACGTCATGGCCCGCTCGCGCGCCGCCGCGGTCAAGCGGGTCAGCGACCGCGTCGAGGTGACGCTGGCGGACGGCCGGACGATCTCGGGATCGCACTGCCTGGTGGCCGTCGGCTCCATCCCCAACACCGCGGGCATCGGCCTGGAAGAGGCCGGCGTCCAGCTCAAGGAGTCCGGCCACATCTGGACCGACAAGGTCTCCCGCACCACCGCTCCCGGCGTGTACGCGGCGGGCGACTGCACCGGTGTCTTCGCGCTGGCATCCGTCGCCGCGATGCAGGGCCGGATCGGCATGTACCACTTCCTGGGCGACGCGGTCACTCCGCTGAACCTCAAGACGGTCTCGGCGAACGTCTTCACCGACCCCGAGATCGCCACCGTCGGCTACTCCCAGGCCGATGTCGACAACGGCAAGATCGACGCCCGGGTCGTGAAGCTGCCGCTGCTGCGCAATCCGCGCGCCAAGATGCAGGGCATCAGGGACGGTTTCGTGAAGCTGTTCTGCCGTCCTGGCACCGGCATCGTCGTCGGCGGCGTGGTGGTCTCGCCGCGGGCCAGCGAGCTGATCCACCCGATCTCGATCGCGGTCGACAACAATCTGACGGTCGAGCAGATCGCGAGCGCGTTCACCGTGTACCCCTCGCTGTCCGGCTCGATCGCCGAGGTCGCCCGTCAGCTGCACACCCGTAAGTCGGCGAACGAGTAGGGACGGTGGTGCGCGGGCGGCTGCTTCGGGCGGCGGCCCGCGCCGGCGTACGGCCTCAAGTGCGCGGAGGCGGGTGTCAGTTCCGCATAAGCTCGCCTCATACCACTTTGACGTCCGTGGCGTGAACAATTTCCGTTAATTGGTGCAACCTGCTGAAAACAGACGGTCGTTGGCATTACTGTCAGTTTCGTGTTCGCTGCAGAACGTCGCCAATTGATCCTTGAAATGGTGCGTGCGAACGGAGCGGTGTCGCTCCGGGAGCTCGCCCGTGTCGTCCAGACCTCAGAAGTGACCGTACGCCGGGACGTACGTGCGCTGGAGGCAGAAGGACTCCTCGACCGCCGGCACGGTGGTGCGGTCCTGCCGGGTGGGTTCACCCGGGAGTCCGGGCTGCCGCAGAAATCCCATCTATCGACCGCGGAGAAGACGGCCATCGCCGACCTCGCCGCGGGTTTCGTCCAAGAAGGCGAGGCCATCGTCGTCGGCGCCGGGACCACCACCCAGGAGCTGGCCAGGCGGCTCGCGCGGGTGCCGGGGCTGACGGTGGTCACCAACTCCCTGCTCGTCGCACAGGCGTTGGCCCATGCCAACCGCGTCGAGGTCGTGATGACCGGCGGCACCCTGCGCGGATCCAACTACGCCCTGGTCGGCAGCGGTGCCGAACAGTCGCTCCAGGGGCTGCGGGTGTCCCGCGCCTTCCTCTCGGGCAGCGGGCTGACCGCCGAGCGCGGCCTGTCCACGTCCAACATGCTCTCCGCGAGCGTCGACCGGGCGCTCGTCCAGGCGGCGGGGGAGGTGGTGGTGCTGGCCGACCACACCAAGATCGGCGCCGACACGATGTTCCAGACCGTGCCGACGGAAGTGATCACCCGCCTGGTCACGGACGAGCCGCCGGCCCACGACGACCGCGCGGCAACGGAGTTGCAGGCCCTCGCCGACCAGGGCGTACAGATCGCCGTCGCCGGCGGCACGGGCGCCGGAACGGGCGTGGTGCACCCGGGCCCCGACGGCATCGCGGCGGAGCGCAGGAACCCCCGGAGAGAGGTGCCGCTGCCGGGACAGCGGCGCAACCACCCGCAGGGCGGCGGTCCGGCGTCGCCACTGCGCTCGGCCGCGTCCCTGGGCGAGGCGCAGGGACGGGTGGCGGACCTGGCTCCACGGCGCCGCTGAGTCGCCGCGGGAGCCGGGGAGTGCCGGGCCGGGGCGGTTGCGTCCCGGCGCCCCGGCAGCGTCCCGCTACGGCTCCTGACGGTCGGCCTTGAGGCCGCTCAGTGTGAGAGTCAGCAGCCGGTCGGCCAGCTTCGGGTCGTCCGGCGACTCCTCGACGGCCAGCGCGATGCCGTTGGTCAGCTGCATCAGATCCGCGATGTTCACATCCGGGCGCACCGCTCCGGCCTGCTGCGCGCGGGCCAGCAGCGCGCCGCCCGCCTCGCGCATCGGCACGCTGCACCGCGCCATCCCCGAACTGTCGTCAGCCGAAGCGGCCATCAGCGCGCGGGACAGGCCACGGTAGGTGCTGGCGTGGTCGATGATCGCGCGCAGCCATTCGACCAGCGCATGACACGGCTGCGGTGCGTCGGCCAGCTCCCTGGCGTGCGCGAGCAGCGCGTCCACCTCGCTCTGGAACACCGCGCCCATCAGCGACGTACGGTGCGGGAAGTGCCGGTACAGGGTGCCGATGCCGACACCGGCGCGGCGGGCGATGTCCTCGAGCGAGGTGTCCGTGCCGTGCTCGATGAAGGCGGTACGCGCCTCGGCCAGCAGCCGCTCGTAGTTGCGCCGCGCATCGGCCCGCATCGGGCGCACCGCCCCCGCCGTGCCCTGTCCCGCGGTCCGCCGCCCTGCCGTCTCGGTCGCCATCGCCGTCCTTCCTCACCCCGGCCGGTCCCGGCCCGGTGGCTCCAGGATGCCACTGCCCCGGGGAATGGCCGCCCCGCCGACGGTGGGTGGACGGGCGGCGTACCGGGACCGAACCGGCGGTGACGCTCCGGCGGCGGGTGGCCGAACACCTCGGCGGGCCGCAACGCCGCCGTGCCAAGAGCCATCAAACCTGGCGCAAAGAGGTCTTCCGGGCCGAAGCCGCGCAGGTTGCCGGGCCCGGGGGCCGCAGGCACAGGCCGTGGCACGTCCGCACCAGGGCGGCCACGGACACGGGACATCTGAGGAAGACGTCATGGGGCTGACCAGCCGATCGCTGTTGTACGCCGCCGTCGCGGCGGCCGTGGTCTGTGTCGGGCTGAGCTTCTGGCTGTGGCCGCGGTTCGCCGGGCGCAGGCCACTGGCGCTGCTGGGCCGGCTGGTGTCCATCGCCGCCACCCAGCTCGCCCTCGTCGCCGCACTCGGCCTCGCCGTCAACGCCAACTTCCAGTTCTACGGCTCCTGGCACGAACTGCTCGGCCTCTACGACGACGCCCCCGCCGCGGTCGGCAAGTGGGGCGGGAGCGCCGGGGCGGCGCCGGCCGGCGACCCGTCGAAGGGCCTGGTGCAGACGGCGGGCCCGGAGGGCCTGGACAAGGTGCACGGACTGCCGAAGGGGCCGCCCGCGTCGAACGGCAGGGTCGAGTCCGTACGGATCGTCGGCAAGCGGACCCGGGTCGTGAACCCGGCGTACGTCTACCTGCCGCCGCAGTACTTCCAGGCCGCCTACGCCCGCCAGCGGTTCCCCGTCGTCGTGGCGCTCAGCGGCTACCCAGGCGGCGTCTACCTGCTGGGCCAGCACCTGCGGCTGCCGCAGACCGCGGGCGGGCTGATCCGCGCCGGACGGATACAGCCGACCGTCATCGTGATGCTGCGGCCCACCGTCGCGCCGCCGCGTGACACCCAGTGCGTGGACGTGCCGGGCGGGCCGCAGGCCGAGACGTTCTTCGCCGATGACGTGCCGGACGCCCTGAAGGCGCACTACCGCGTCGGCCACGACCCGGACGCCTGGGGCGTGCTCGGCTACTCGTCGGGCGGCAGCTGCGCCCTCCAGCTCGCCCTGCGCCACCCCCGTACGTACCCGTCGGCCGCCGCCCTGTCGCCCGACTACAAGGTCGCCAACGACCCCACGACGGGCGACCTGTTCGGCGGCGGCAAGGACCGGGTGCGCAGGCGCCAGGAGCACGATCTGGTCTGGCGGCTGCGGCATCTGCCCGTGCCGCAGGTGTCCGTCCTGATCGGCACCAGCCGCTCCGGTGAGAAGAACTACCCGGCGGCGAAGGAGTTCCTGTCCGCGGTCCGCCCGCCGATGCAGGCCGACTCCGTCGTCCTTCCCCACGGCAGCCACAACTTCGCCACCTGGCGGCGCGAACTGCCGGCCGCGCTGCGGTGGCTGAGCGGCCGGCTGACGTTCCCCGAGGACGTGGTGGGGGAGTCGTAGGCGCCCGTACGCGCGAGGGCCCCGGCACGGTGTGCCGGGGCCCTCGCGATGGGCTGCGCGATGTCAGTCCTTGATCTCGCAGATGACGGCGCCGGAGGTGAGGGCGGCGCCGACCTCGGCGGTCAGGCCCTTGATGGTGCCGGCGCGGTGGGCGTTGAGTGGCTGTTCCATCTTCATCGCTTCGAGGACGACGACGAGGTCACCCTCGGCGACGGTCTGGCCCTCCTCAACCGCGATCTTGACGATGGTGCCCTGCATCGGGGACGCCAGCGCGTCACCGGACGCCGCGGAGCCGGACTTCTTGGCGGCCTTGCGCTTGGGCTTGGCGCCGCCCGCGACGGCCGCGCGGGCCAGCGGCATCCCGAGCGAGGACGGCAGCGAGACCTCCAGGCGCTTGCCGCCGACCTCGACGACGACGGTCTCGCGGGTGTCGGCCTCGGTCTCGTCGGCGCCGGTCGCGGTGAACGCCGGGATGTCGTTGACGAACTCCGTCTCGATCCACCGCGTGTGCACCGTGAACGGCTCGTCGGAGCCGGTGAGTTCGGGGGCGAACGCCGGGTCCTTGACCACCGTGCGGTGGAAGGGGATGGCGGTGGCCATGCCCGCGACGGTGAACTCGCCCAGCGCGCGGGCCGCACGCTGGAGCGCCTGCTGCCGGGTGGCGCCGGTGACGATCAGCTTGGCCAGCAGGGAGTCCCAGGCGGGGCCGATGACGCTGCCGGACTCCACACCCGCGTCCAGGCGCACGCCAGGGCCCGCGGGGCCGTCGAAGCGGGTGACGGTGCCGGGTGCGGGCAGGAAGCCGCGGCCGGGGTCCTCGCCGTTGATGCGGAACTCGAAGGAGTGGCCGCGCACGGCGGGGTCGTCGTAGCCGAGTTCCTCACCGTCGGCGATCCGGAACATCTCCCGGACCAGGTCGATGCCGCTGACCTCTTCGGTGACCGGGTGCTCCACCTGGAGGCGGGTGTTGACCTCAAGGAAGGAGATGGTGCCGTCCTGCCCGACGAGGAACTCGCAGGTGCCCGCGCCCTCGTAGCCGGCCTCCTTGAGGATGGCCTTGGACGCCCGGTACAGCTCGGCGTTCTGCGCGTCCGACAGGAACGGCGCGGGAGCCTCCTCCACCAGCTTCTGGTGGCGGCGCTGCAGCGAGCAGTCGCGGGTGGAGACCACGACGACGTTGCCGTGCTTGTCGGCCAGGCACTGCGTCTCGACGTGCCGGGGGCGGTCGAGGTACCGCTCGACGAAGCACTCGCCGCGGCCGAAGGCGGCCACGGCCTCGCGGACCGCCGAGTCGTACAGCTCGGGGACCTCTTCGAGGGTGCGGGCGACCTTCAGGCCACGGCCGCCGCCGCCGAAGGCGGCCTTGATCGCGATGGGCAGGCCGTGCTCCTTCGCGAAGGCGACGACCTCGTCCGAGCCGGAGACCGGGTCGGGGGTGCCGGCGACCAGGGGCGCACCGGCCCGCTGGGCGATGTGCCGGGCCGCGACCTTGTCGCCCAGGTCGCGGATGGCCTGCGGCGGCGGGCCGATCCAGGTCAGGCCCGCGTCCAGGACGGCCTGCGCGAACTCGGCGTTCTCCGAAAGGAAGCCGTATCCGGGGTGAATGGCGTCCGCGCCGGAATCGGCCGCGGCGGCAAGGACCTTGGCGATGTCCAGGTAGCTGGTGGCAGGTGTGTCACCGCCCAAGGCGTAAGCCTCGTCAGCCGCGCGGACGTGCAGAGCGTCCCGGTCGGGGTCCGCGTAAACCGCTACGCTCCCGATCCCGGCGTCCTGGCATGCACGGGCAACGCGGACAGCGATTTCGCCACGGTTGGCGATGAGCACCTTGCGCACGTTGGGTCCTTCCTTGGCGCTACGCCGCAACACAATGAACGCAGCGAGTTTAGGGACTGGCGACACCGTGTGCCGACCCGTTCCCGGGGGTGACCTTGCCCACACGGAGAGTGGTACGGGTGCCAGTGGGGACGTAAAGCCCCCCGATATCCCAGGGTAGGCCCGGTTTCAGGGTCTCAGCTTCGCGCCTGGATGTGGTCTAGGTCTCTGCCGGTTCGTGTTCAGCGCACCGTCAATTCTTTGTGGAGTCCCTACGAATGGGCGAATGAAACTTTGCGCGTGGCGCGGCGGCCGGGCGGGTGACGGGCGGGGCGGCGGGCGGGTTGGCGCAGAACCCTTGCCGCGGCTATTACCGATTAGTAGCGTGCGCGATGTCTTCTGTACTCGCGGTAACGGGTCTCGTCGGGTCTCCGTGACCGGCGACGGCGTGTTCGGCAGCGGTGTGTTCTCGGCAACAGTGTGCTCGGCGACGGCGGAAGTGGGTGGGCGGGGTGGCGGCGCGCAGACCGGTGGTCCTGGTGGCGGCGGTGGTGCTGATCCTGGAGGCGTTCGGGATCGTGCTGCTGAACTGGATTCTGAGCATCGTGGTCGACCGGCAGCGGATGTCCCTGGCGGGGCTCGACCCCGGCGCGATGACGGCCGGCGCCTGGGCGGGCGGCGTGGTCTTCGGCCTGTATCTGCTCTTCTGCGCCGGGGTGCTGGTGCGTACCGGGGTGCGCGACCGGGCGCCTGGCGGGTTCGGGCGCATCGTGCTGATCAGCTGCGCCGTGGTGCACGCGGTGGTGGCGGCGTTCGCCGTGGGGCTGGTCGGCTGGGTGGCCTTCCTCGCGATGATGGTGGTGCTGGGACTGGTCGTGCTGGCGCTGGTGGCGTACGGGGAGGGGCGGCCGGCGGCCGGCACCGTCGAACCGTGAGCCGGCCGGGCCCGGCGGTGGGTGTCAGGTGGCGGGTGCGACGGCGGCGGTCACCGTGCAGGCGGTGCCCAGGGTCAGGCGACCCGGGCGCAGGACCGAGTACTTGGAGCCCAGGATGACGCCGCCCTTGGGGACGCGCCGGTAGGTCGCGAGGGTGCGCAGCGGGTCGGGGCCGGCTCGGGTGCCGGTGCGCTGGTCGATGAGGGTGACGGCGCAGCGGACGGCGTGCTTGGTGAACCCCAGTTCCGTGTCGCCGATGGTGATCCGGTGGGCGAGGTCCTCGGTGTGCGGCTCGTCCCAGCCGTCCACGACGATGTTCGGGCGGAACCGGTCCATCGGCACCGGTGTGCCGCCCGCGGCGGTGATGCGGGCGTTGAGCGCGTCGAGGGTGGCGCGGGAGATGAGGTGGACGGCGCTGCTGTCGGCGAAGCCGGACGTGCCGGGGTGCAGGCCGTCGGTGACCCGGTCGTGGTCGGGCGGTACGCGGACCAGCCGGCTGCGGGAGCCGATGACCTCGGACAGCCAGTCGGCCGCGGCGCCGCCCTGGTCGATCGCGCGGTAGGGCGTGCCGAACATTTCGACGCCGGTGGGCGCGCCGGTGCGGTCCACGCCGATGTGCAGCGGCTCGATGTCCGGTGCGCGCAGGGTGAGTTGGCGGCCGTCAGGGCTCACCTCGGGGTGGACGGTCGCCAGGACCGGGTCCGTGCGCTGGCTCCGGAAGACGCCGTCGTCCTGGACGACGAGGAAGCTGCGGTCGTGGGCGAGGCCGGCCGGTGTGAGGTCGGCGCCCGCCGACGGGACTCCGGCGCATCCCTTGACGGGGTAGGTGATCAGATCGACGACTCTGGCCATGGCGGCAGCATATGCCGCCATGTCGATCTCGGTGTGCGGATGGGGAGTTCGGGTGGTCGGGCGCCCCGGGTGCGGCTCAGGTCCACAGGTCGGTGATCGCGCATCCCAGGTCGGCCAGCAGGCGGCGGAGCAGCGGCAGGGACAGGCCGATGACGTTGCCGGGGTCGCCGTCGATGCCGTCGATGAAGGGGGCGGAGCGGCCGTCGAGGGTGAACGCCCCGGCGACGAAGAGGGGTTCGCCGCTCTCGACGTACGCGGCGATCTCGGCGTCGCTGGGCTCGCCGAAGCGGACTGTGGTCGAGGCGGTGGCGGAGACCTGGTGGCCGTCCGCGGTGTCGATGACGCAGTGCCCGGTGCGCAGGATGCCGGAACGGCCGCGCATGGACTTCCAGCGGGCGGTGGCGTCCTCGGCGTCGGCCGGCTTGCCGAGCGCCCGGCCGTCCAGTTCGAGTACCGAGTCGCAGCCGACGACCAGCGCGCCGTCCGCCTCCGGGCGGGCGGCGACGGCCGCCGCCTTCGCCTCCGCCAGGACCCGTGCGAGATCACCAGGGGTGGCGGCGGTGAGCGCGTCCTCGTCGACGCCGCTGACGATCACCTCGGGCGCCAGACCTGCCTGCCGCAGCAGGGCCAGGCGGGCGGGGGACTGGGAGGCGAGGACGAGACGGCGGGACTGCGGTGCTTCGGTCATGCCCGCCATCGTACGGAGCCGGACGGAGGGGCGGGCACGCCCTAGGCCCGCCCGCCGCCCCGGCTACTTCTTCAGCACCGCTTCCATGACGGACTTGGCGATCGGGCCGCCCAGCTTGCCACCGGCGATCTCCGAGCGCGGGATGTTCATGTCCTTGGGGTCGACGAAGACCGCGACGGCCACCGGGGACGAGCCGTCGCTCTGCTTGGCGTAGGAGACGAACCAGGCGTACGGGCGCTCGTCGCCGACATCGGCGCCGTGCTGGGCGGTGCCGGTCTTGCCGCCGACGGTCACCCCGTCGATCTGCGCCTTCTTCGCGGTGCCTGCCGAGACGGTGTTCTCCATCATCTCCTGCACCTTCTTCGCGGTCTCCACGGAGACGGCCTGCGGGTCCTTCGGGTGCAGCGGCACCGGGTCGAACTTCTCGATGGTGGACAGGTCGGGGCCGCGCAGCTCGTCGACCATGAACGGCTTCATGACCTTGCCGTTG
Source organism: Streptomyces sp. NPDC048644 (assembly GCF_043199105.1). NCBI lineage: Bacteria > Bacillati > Actinomycetota > Actinomycetes > Kitasatosporales > Streptomycetaceae > Streptomyces > Streptomyces sp. NPDC048644. The sequence continues at coordinate 4,639 of NZ_JBICVO010000032.1, read as the reverse complement.
TTGGCGAGGCCCGCGGTGATCACCGCCATCTGGAGCGGGGTGCTGGTCAGGCTGCCCTGGCCCATGCCGGTGAGCGCGGTCTGCGGCTGGTCGAGCTTCTGGGGGTAGCCGCTGGCCGCGGACCGCACGGGCGTGAAGAACTCCTTGTTGAAGCCGAACTTCTCCGCCGTCTCGCGCATCTTGTCGGTGCCCAGCTTGTGGGCGGCGTCCAGGAAGACGTTGTTGCACGACCACTGCATGCCGGTCTTCATGGAGACCTTGTCGCAGAGGGAGTTGGGGACGTCGTTGCCGACCGAGGTGTGCGTCTGGGGGAGGGTGTACGGGGCGGGGGCACCGGAGGGGGCGTTGATATCGGTGACCGCGCCGTGCTCCAGGGCGGCGGCTGCGGTGAGGATCTTGAAGGTCGAGCCGGGCGGGTAGATCTCGCGCAGCGCGCGGTTGCTCATCGGCTTGTCCTTGTCGTGGTCGAGCGCCACGAACTTCTTGCCCTCGGCCAGCGAGATGCCGGAGAAGTCGGACGGGTCGTACGACGGGGTGCTGGCCATCGCGAGGATCTTGCCGCTGCGCGGGTCGATGGCGACCACGGCGCCGCGGGCGTGCAGGTTGGTCAGCCCCTTGTAGGCGGCCTTCTGCGCCTTCTCGTTGATCGTCGTGATGACGTCGCCGCCGCGCGGCTTCTTGCCGGTCAGCATGTCCTGGGCGCGGTGCAGGAAGAACCGGTCGTCCTTGCCGTTGAGCACGTCCTGGTAGACGCCCTCCAGGAAGGTGGAGCTCTGGGCCTGCGAGGCGTAGCCGGTGATCGGCGCGTACATCGGACCGTCCTTGAAGGTCACCTTGTACTTGAAGTCGCCCCGGGTCTCCACGGATCCGGTGATCGGCTTGCCGCCGACGATGATGTTGCCGCGCGGGTAGGAGAACGCCTCGATCTTGACCCGCCGGTTGTTGTCGTCCTTCGCCAGGGAATCGGCCTGCACGAACTGGACCCAGGTCGCGCGGGCGAGCAGGGCGAGGACGAGCACCCCGCAGAAGACGGCTATGTGCCTCAGCGGCCGGTTCATCGATCTCCCACTCCGTTGCGCCCGTAGGCGGCGCGCCCCCCAGTGCCGCCCGCCGGAATTGTCTGCTCAAGAGAGAAAGAGGCGATTGCGGGTGGTGCGGTTGCAGGGCCGCGGGGAATGTGAGGTGTACCGCCCACCGCCGTGCGGCGGTTCAGGACGGGAGGGCGGGGCGACCCCGGAGCGTCACCGACCTACGACGAGGAACATCAGTACCACTGCCGCGGCGGCCACCACGATGCCCAGCCGACGGAGCTGTGCCTGCGCGTCGCGCAGCTCCTCGGGAGGCTCGTCGGGCGGATCTGACCACAGCATGTCGTCGATCCTGCGCCTGTCGCGGCGACGGCGCCTGAGTACGCGTACTCAGGCGCCGTCGCGCGCGGAACCATCCGGTGCACTATGCACCCATCTGACCGGCGGAAACTCCCCGGCTGCGATACGCGTCACACTCCGTGAGCGCGGGGCCGGTGCGGGCCGTCCCGGGTGCCTCAGCGCGGCCAGTAGCTGGTGCGCCAGGACCGCGGGCCCGGATGCGGCAGCCGGCGGGACGGAATCGTGGACGCCGGATCGGACCACTCGGTGCCGGTGCCGTCCTCGTCGGGTGCCAGTCCGGCGGCGGTGGCAGCCGCCGTGGCCTGCACCACCGCGAGCGCGGCGGCCAGTTCCTCGGGTGTGGGGTTGCCCCGTACGACCTTGAACATCGACCGACCTCCTAGAGCGGAATGTTGCCGTGCTTCTTCGGCGGCAGCGCCTCACGCTTGTTCCGCAGCGTGCGCAGCCCGCGGACGATGTGCCTGCGGGTCTCCGACGGCATGATCACCGCGTCGACGTAGCCGCGCTCGGCAGCGACGTACGGGTTCAGCAGGGTGTCCTCGTACTCCTGGATCAGCTCCTGGCGCCGGTCCTCCAGGGCCGTCGGCTCCTCGATCGCGGCGAGCGTGCGGCGGTGCAGGATGTTGACCGCGCCCTGCGCGCCCATGACGGCGATCTGGGCGGTCGGCCAGGCGAGGTTGAGGTCGGCGCCCAGGTGCTTGGATCCCATGACGTCGTACGCGCCGCCGAACGCCTTCCGGGTGATCACCGTGATCAGCGGCACCGTCGCCTCCGCGTACGCGAAGATCAGCTTGGCGCCGCGGCGGATGATCCCGTCGTACTCCTGGTCCGTGCCGGGCAGGAAGCCGGGCACGTCCACGAACGTCAGCACCGGGATGTTGTACGCGTCGCAGGTGCGCACGAACCGCGCGGCCTTCTCGCTCGCCTTGATGTCCAGGCAGCCGGCGTACTGCATCGGCTGGTTGGCGACGACACCCACCGAATGCCCCTCGACCCGGCCGAAGCCGGTCAGGATGTTCGGCGCGAACAGGGCCTGCGTCTCCAGGAATTCGTTGTCGTCCAGGACGTGCTCGATCGCGGTGTGCATGTCGTAGGGCTGGTTCGCCGAGTCCGGGATCAGCGTGTCCAGCTCGCGGTCGAAGTCCGAGGTCTCCAGGTCGGCCTCCTCGGGGAAGGCCGGCGGCTCGGAGAGGTTGTTGGACGGCAGGTAGGACAGCAGCGCCTTGACGTACTCGATGGCGTCCTTCTCATCGCCCGCCATGTGGTGCGCCACACCCGAAGTGGTGTTGTGCGTCCGGGCGCCGCCCAGCTCCTCGAAGCCCACGTCCTCACCGGTGACGGTCTTGATGACGTCGGGCCCGGTGATGAACATGTGCGAGGTCTGGTCGACCATCACCGTGAAGTCGGTGATCGCGGGCGAGTACACCGCACCGCCCGCGCACGGCCCGACGATCAGCGAGATCTGCGGCACCACACCCGACGCGTGCACATTGCGCCGGAAGATCTCCGCGAACAGCCCGAGGGCGGCGACACCCTCCTGGATCCGCGCCCCGCCGCCGTCGTTGATGCCGACGACCGGACAGCCGTTCTTCAGCGCGAAGTCCATCACCTTGACGATCTTCTCGCCGTAGACCTCGCCCAGCGACCCGCCGAAGATGGTGAAGTCCTGGGAATAGACGCAGATCGGCCGGCCGTCGACGGTGCCGTATCCGGTCACGACACCGTCGCCGTACGGCCGGTTCTTCTCGATGCCGAAATTCGTCGACCGATGACGCGCGAACTCGTCGAGCTCGACAAACGAGCCCTCGTCGAGCAGCAGGTCGATGCGCTCACGCGCGGTCAACTTGCCCTTCGCGTGCTGCTTTTCCACGGCGCGTGCCGAACCGGCATGGGTGGCTTCTTCGATCCGCCGCTGCAGATCTGCCAGTTTGCCCGCGGTGGTGTGGATGTGTGCTTCCGGCTCGGACATCGGGATGCGGCTCCTGCTCGTCCTGGACTGGTGCTCGTACTGAGGGTGGTACGGGGTGGGCTACCGGTTCGTAGCGTATCGGCGGGACTGCTCTGCGGCACTGCGTCGTTGACCACACCTAGGCTGGTGTCATGACCCCTCAACCACCGGAAAACCCGGACAAAGACCACCACCCCGCGCAGCCCGCGGACGGCCCCGGAACTCCGGGCCGGGGCTCGGAAGGTCCCGCGGCCGGCCGGTGGACCGACCTGGAACGCCCCCCGCTGAACGCCCAGGCGCTCCGCAGGGCCCTGCTGCGCCCCGGATCCCTGTGGACCTCGCTCGACGTGGTCACCGCCACCGGCTCCACCAACAGCGACCTCGCCGCACGGGCCGCCGAAGGCGCCCCGGAAGGCGCCGTACTCGTCGCCGAGGAACAGTCCGCAGCCCGCGGACGCCTGGACCGCCGCTGGTCGGCGCCGCCCCGCTCCGGCCTCTTCTTCTCCCTCTACCTCACCCCGCGCGTCCCACCGGCCCGCTGGGGCTGGCTGCCGCTGCTCGCCGGCGTCGCCACCGCCGCCGCGCTCTCCCGTACGGCCGGCGTGGACACCGCACTCAAGTGGCCCAACGACCTGCTCCTGACCGTGGAAGGCGCGGAACGCAAGGCCGGCGGCATCCTCGCCGAACGGGCCGGCGAAGGCGTCGTCATCGGCATCGGCCTCAACGTCTCGCTGCGCGCCGACGAACTGCCCGTCCCCACCGCAGGATCCCTGGCCCTGGCAGGCGCCAGGGGAACCGACCGCGACCCCATCCTGCGGGCCGTCCTGCGCTCCCTGGAGGACTGGTACGGCACCTGGCAGGCGGCCGACGGCGACCCGGTCGCCTGCCGTCTCCAGGAGACGTACGCGGCAGGCTGCGCCACCCTGGGCCGCGAGGTCCGCGCCGAACTCCCCGGCGACACCGCGCTCACCGGCGAAGCGGTGGCCATCGACGGAGACGGCCGCCTGATCCTCGCCACCCCTGAAGGCATCCAGCAGCCGGTGGCAGCCGGCGACATCATCCACCTACGCCCCACAGGAACGGACACGGAAAACCGCAGGACGTAGCCCCCAGGCAGCTCCCCTCCCGAGGCCCCTCGATGCCCGAAGGGCGAGCCACAGGCCAGACCCCCGCCCCGCAGCCACCGACGAGGCCCGAAGGGCGAGGCGCAGGGGACAGGGCCAGGCCCACCGGCGGTCAGCCGCGTACGAGGCCCGGGTGGGTCGGAGGGGCCGCACCGGGTCGCTCCCCGCAGCGACAGGTG
>NZ_JBICVO010000031.1:0-25708 GCF_043199105.1 Streptomyces sp. NPDC048644 | reverse complement strand
ACCGGCCCGTACCACGCGGCCACGCTGAGCCGATCACGGTCGACGACGAGACCGAGCCCGTGGTCGTGAAGCTGGGCGTATGGATCTCCAACACCCGCGCGAGAAGGGCCAAACTCACCCCCAAACAGCAGGACGCACTCCGGGCCCTGGGCGTGCACTGGGCGGGCCCGGCGCCGGGCGTCGAGGCCGCCCCGGAGCCGCCCGCTCCGCAGCCCGCGCCGTCGGCGGCTCCAAAGCGGCGGGCAGTGCGGGAGCACCACGAGGAGTGTGACGAGGAGCTGTACGAGGGCGGGAACTGCGCCTGCTGGTCCATCAAGTGGTTCGGGCCGTCCTCCGAGCGCGAGAGCTACTGGGACAACCTCTGACCGCTCCCCCGCTTCCCGCGAGACCCCGGGCCGCCGTGAGGGCCCGGGGTCTCGTACGTCACCGAGCGGCGTTGCGGTGGCGGGGCGGCTACTACCGGCGACGCGGGAGGGTGACCCGGACCTCCGCCAGAACGGCCGGTCGCCGGGTCGCGGTGCACGGGGACGTACGGGCCCCAGTCGATGTCACCGGCCGTGAGCGCGCCCCGGCCCGCGGGGCGTCGGTGGTCTCCAGCACGCGACCGGCGAGCGGGCCGCCCACGAGTCGGACGATCGCAGCGGCACCTCCGTCCGCGGGGCTCTCCCGCCTCACCCCTTGGTGGGGCTCAGCACCGGGAGGACAACACCGGGGTGCCGGCGACGTCTGTCCCCGCTCCGCCGCCGGGCTGACAGCGGGTGTGGCGCGGCGGCCCGGACGACGCGCCACAGTAGGCGCAACCCTTGCCGCAGCCTCGTGCTCCTGCTCGATGCTCCCTGAAGTGCCAACAGCATCCGCTATCTTGAGTCCGAGGGCGTCAGCCGCCCCCTCCCCCCGCTCCTGTCGCAGGGCTAGCAGCCGGCGGCCTGGGTACTGGATCAGCTCTATGAGCTGGGCAGTGGGGCAGAATTGCCGTCGGCCGCGCGAGGCGAGAGCGATATCGTGCGCGTTCGCCTGCGGGCTCGGCACCGGCTGGATGAGCCGGAGAGCGAGATCGACCGCGCGAGCGATGACCGGCCTTGGTGCTCCGGCCGACATCGACCAGGTCCAACGCCGCATTGTCACGCTGGAACACGAACTCGCTGACACGGCCAACGAGTTGGAGGAGCGAACCGAGGAACTCGAAGCAGCCCGGGCAGCCAACCGCGAAATGACCTGCGCCCTGAACGTCGGACGAGCTGTCTGGCCTCTTAGCGGGCTGGAGTCGGCGCGGTCGACGGTTGCCATTCTCGCCTGATCAACCCGAATACCCATGAGTCGGATACCTCGCCGTTTACGACGCAGTCTTCCCGCAACGTCCCTTCACGCACGAATCCGACCTTCTCCAGTACCCGGGCGGATGCCTCGTTGCGTGTATCGGCCTCGGCCTGGACTCGATTCAGGTCCAGTGTGTCGAATGCCCACTGCAGCAAGGCGTGCGCGGCCTCTGTCGCGAAGCCGTGGCCCCACATCGCGTCGCCGAGGCAGTAGCCCAACGACGCACTGCGGTAGTCCGGGTTCCATCCGGTCAGACCGCACCAGCCGACGAAGGCACCGTCAGAAGCGCGGTCGATGGCCACCCGTGCCCCGGTGCCTTCGTCCGCGATCTTCCGGCACATCGTGATGAAGCGGTCGGCGCGGGCATGTTCGGTCCACGGCGGGGAGTCCCAGTAGCGCATCACGTAGGTGCTGCTGTGCAGTGCGAAGAGGGGGTCCGCGTCGGTGTCGGTGAAGGGCCGCAGTCGCAGGCGCGCGGTGTGCAGTAGGGGGGTGGCCAAAGTCATGCGCACCATCTTGTGTCCTCATGGGCGGGCAGAACACCGGATATCCGATCCCGGTCCGGTCCTCACGATCAAGGTGCCGCCTACCAGCAGATCGTGCCGGTCTGCAGCCAGCACCCCGACCAGGCATTCAGGGCCCGCGAACAGCTCGACCAGCAACGGACCCACCGGTCTCTGAGCACAGACACCACTCGATTACGTCCGAGATCACTACCGGGAAGACTCGACGAGCTCGCGCAGGCCAACTCCACGACCGCGAGCCGGATTTCGAAGGCGCCGAGCAGCCGGCTGCCGCGCCGGTGGTGGACCTGATGGCGGCCTGCGGGACAGCGTCCGCTCAGCGCGGCGCCGGCCGCATCGGAAGCCTCGCCCGCCTCATCCGCCAAGCCGCCATCACCGCCATCTGCGACGGCACCGAACGCGTCACCAAGAAGACACTCGACGCCATCCAGCTCGACCACCTCGCCGAAGAAGCCAGACGCCCCCGCACCCGCCAACCGTCCACAACGGCATGATGCGGACATGAAGAAGGCCACGGACACGCGGGCCGGCGAGGAGTCCGCTGCCCTCCGCGGCCGGGTTCAGCCCTTTAGATGCCGGACACCGTCACCAACACCACACCGCCGTTGTCAACGAACCCCAAACAACCGCAGGCCAGACGCCCCATTACCACTGCCTCCAGCTTCCCGTAAGCGCCGGACTCTTTATCAGGGAATCACCGGCTCCCCAGCTCATTTGGCCCTCGCCACACCAACGACGAGCTTCGGAACACATCGGACATGCGGGTGCCGGGCCTCGTGCGAGGCCGGGGCCGGTGGAGGCCCCGGCGTCGTCATACCGGGATGCGCTGCAGGTCGTGGCCGACGATGATCTCCCCGTCGAAGGTGCGGGCGGCTTGGGCGGCGTACTCCTGGTCGGAGAGCTGCCAGGGGATGAGGTGCCACAGGACGAGGGTCCTCACTCCGGCCGCGGTGGCGACGCGTCCGGCGTCCTCGGCGCTGGTGTGGGCCTGGGCGAAGTGCTGCTGCAGCCGCTCGATCCTGGTGTTCGAACCGGACATGAACTCCGCCAGGTGGTCCGGGGAGTACGCCTCGTGGACGAGGATGTCCGCCCCGCGCGAGAGTTCGGCGACCTCGTCGCACCGGGCGGTGTCGCCGGAGACGACGACGGAGAGTCCGTGCGCGTCCACGCGGTAGGAGTACGAAGGCATCGGCGGGTGCGTGGCGATGCCCGCGGAGATCCGCACACCGTCGGTGTCGTGCACGGTGCCGGGGCCGGAGACCTCATGGGGCCGGAAGAGGCCGGAGAGTGCGGGACGGCCCAGCGCCTCGCGGTGGTCGATGTCCGGGGCGTTCAGCTCCAGGTACTGCTTCACCATCGACGCCAGTGGGGCCGGCCCGTAGAGGTCGACCGGCTCGCAGCGGGCGGCGGTCCATGCCAGGTGCACCAAGGTGCCGAGATCGGCGTTGTGGTCCACGTGGTGGTGGGTGACCGACACCGAGCGCAGGTCCTTCAGCGCGAGGCCGGCTGAGACTATCTGGCGGCCGACGCCGTTGCCGCAGTCGATGACGTGGATGTCGCCGTCGACGACGACGGCGGTGGCCGGGGCTGCCTTGCCGGGGTGCGGCTGCGGGCCGCCGGCGCTGCCGAGGATTACGAGTTCCATGAAGGCTCCTTTCAAGCCTCTGACCGCCCGGGGGTGCGGTCAGTGTTCCGTGGGGGCGAGTTCCTGCTCGGCCCGGTCGATGCCCTCGCCGACGGTCCCGCGCGCGAGGGAGCGGGTGGCGGCCAGGCTCAGCAGGCCGACAGCGAGGATGTAGACGGTGATGCTGGTCGAGGTTCCGGTGGCCTTCAGCAGGGCGGCTGCGATGAGCGGGGTGATGCCGCCGCCGAGGAGCGAGCCGAGCTGGTAGGCCGCCGAGGATCCTGTGTAGCGGACCCGCAGCGGGAACATGCTCGACGTCATGACGCCGACCGACGCGTTCGTCATCGACAGCACGACGCCCATCGACAGCATGTACACGAGCAGCAGCGGCTTGTTGCCGAGGTCGACGACCGGCAGGAAGAACAGCGCCCACACCACACGGATCACGCCGCCGACGAGGAACAGTTTGCGCAGTCCCCACCGGTCGCCGAGCCCGCCCCAGTACGGGGTCGTCACCAGCCAGGTCACGGCGCCGGCTATCACCGACAGCAGCAGGAAGCCGGAGTCCATCCGGCCGGTCTCCTTGCCGTAGGACAGGACGTAGACCATGAACACGTAGGCGACGCTGGAGTTGCCGACGATGACGAGGCAGGCGCGCAGCACCGTGCGCCGGTGCTGCGTGAGCACCTCCGCCACCGGGGGCCGCTGTTTCTTCTTGGGGTCATCGGCGAGTTCGCTGTAGACCTGGCTCTCCTCGATGGCGAGCCGGAGGTAGAGGCCGACACCGACGAGCAGGAGGCTGAGCAGGAAGGGGATGCGCCAGCCCCAGGAGTGGAAGGCGTCCTCGCCGAGTGCCGCGGTGAAGCCGAGGACGGCGAGGTTGGCGGCGATGAGACCGGCGGGCACACCCATCTGCGGTGCGGCGCCGTAGAGGCCGCGGCGGTTGTCCGGTGCGGCCTCCAGAGTCATCACGACCGCGCCGCCCCACTCACCGCCCAGGCCGATGCCCTGGATCACGCGCATGAGCGTCAGCAGGACCGGGGCGGTCACGCCGATGCTGCTGTAGTTCGGCACCAGGCCGATGGCGACGGTGCACAGGCCCATGATGAGCAGCGAGGCGATCAGGGTGTTCTTACGGCCGTACTTGTCACCGAAGTGGCCCATGACCAGTCCGCCGAGCGGCCGGGAGATGAAGCCCGCGGCGAGGGTGCCGAAGGCGGCGATGGAACCGACCGCGGGGTCGGCGGAGGGGAAGAACTGGGCGTTGAACACCAGGGCGGCGGCGGTGGCGTAGAGGAAGAAGTCGTACCACTCGATGGTGCTGCCGATGAAGGCGGCCCAGGCGACACGTCGTGCCTGATCGGTTCCTGTGGTGCGGTCGGTGGTTGGGGTCATGCGCATGCACCTCGGGGGACGGACCGCTCGGGGTGAGCGGTCGCAGGTGAGAGAGGACTCCGGCCGGTGCGGCAGACTTTCCGGTGTGAGGCCGGGAGCGATGTCGGCGGTCATGTCTTCCTGGCCGCCGGCCTGCCGCGGCGTCCGCCTCGACGAGGATCGAGCGGTGTCGAGCCGTAGCGGGCCGCGGTGGCCGCGGTGTAACGGAGAAGCTGGAGCGGACGCCGGCGTAACCGAGGTGAGCGTCTCTTGGCCGCCCCGGGCGGGACGGTCCGGAGGGGACGGGCCCGGTCGTCCGTGACCTCGGCGCAGGCCGCCTCGGTGTCCTGGAGGGGCACCTGGCACAGAGGGACGAGCCGGTCGGGGCCGGTCGCGCAGAGCTCGAGGATGCGGTCGTTGGCGAGTGCGCACCACTGGGCGGCGCGGGCGGTGTCGGCGCAGTAGCCGGACATCAGCGGGGTCGAGGACACGACCTGGATGTTGACGCCCTGACGGTCCATCTGTTCCAGGCGCAGCCGCGGGTTCCACAGCTCCGCGCCCACGGGGCGGTACTCGGTGGTGCCGCTCATCATCCCGGCACCGCCGGAGTCCTCACGCAGCCAGGGGCCGGCCTCGGCGTCCAGGATGCGGGACTCCTGGCGGGAGATGCTGGGGAAGACGTGCGCGTGCACATCGACGACGGTCACGGGTTTTCCGTTCGCCTCGGGGGGCGGTGCCCCGTTCACGGTTGCGCCGGACGCGGGACAGGACGCAGGGAGTCGGGCCACTCCTTGCCGGGGTGCAGTGCGCCGCACTGCGGGGTAGGCGCGGAAGTTCGCGGTGCCGCGGGGGATGCCGACGCTGCGGGCGGTCGCGGCGTCGGCCTGCGGGACGGAGCCGGTCACCCTGCCGTCGGCGGGATCGGCGAGGGGGAAGTGTCCCCTGAATCGTCGGACTGTCCGCTGATGTCGTGTGAGGGGCGCCGAGCGCTGGTCGTCACGGTCTGTACGTCGTTCATGTCGCCATGCCTCCAAGCTTTCGCCGTTGGCAGCGCCTGCCGGTGAACGGAATCTTTCCTACCGGAGACATGCCTGGATAATGCCTAATCGGCTCAGCGGTATTCTCGTACGGCATAGCTACAGCTCGGATGCGGATCGGGGGTCCTCGTGCACGCGGACTATCTCCTCAAGGGCCGTCTCAAAACGCGACACCTCGTCCTGGTCATCGCGATCGACGAGCAGGGCAGCCTGCTGAGGGCGGCGGAGCATCTGCACGTCAGCCAGCCGGTACTGACCCGCAGCCTGCGCGAGCTCGAGTCCCTGCTGGGAGTGGAGCTCTTTGAACGCGGTCCCCGCGGCATGTCAGCGACCCGGCACGGCCAGGCGTTCCTCGAGCACGCCCGGACCGTGGTGGCCGAACTCCGCCAGGCCGGCCGGCACATGACGGAACTGTCCGCGGGCACGGCAGGCACGGTCACGATCGGCACCCACCTGGCGGGTGCCAACGTCCTGCTCCCCCAGGCCATCGCCGCCCTCAAAGCGGAGCGCCCCCGCGTGACCGTCGTCGTCCGTGAGGCCACACCTGACCTGCTGACCGCCTCACTCCTGGCCGGTGACCTCGACTTCACCCTCGGCCGGATGGTGCCGACCGAGGGCACACGCCTGCGGCAGCACGCGCTCTACCAGGAACCGATCCGGCTGGTGACCCGCACAGGCCACCCCGCCTGCGGGCTGGAGGACCCGACGCTGGAGGACCTTCTGGCCCACCCCTGGGTCGTACCCGTGGAACAGACCGCCCTGCGGCACGAACTCGAGGACGCGCTCTGGCGCAAAGGGCTCTCCCTGCCGGAGAACCGAGTCGAGTGCACCTCGATCCTGACCCTGCGCGCACTACTGCTGGAAACCGACATGGTGGCAGCACTTCCACAACTGGTCGCCCAGCAGGACGACCAGCTGACGATCCTGCCGACCGCTCTGGAAATGGTCGGCCAGCGCGTCGGCGTAACAGTACCCACACAACGCACCCTGCCCCTCACCGCAAAATTCGCCCTGGACCACCTGCACGCCGCGGCAGCCAGCGTCCAGAAGACCATCAACTCGACGGCATAAAGCGAACACCACTCCCCAACCACCAGCCCTGCACCACAGACACCTCACACCAGCAGACCAAGCCGCAGACCAGCAACACGCATCCAGAAAAAACCAAGCCCCCGCGAACAGCGCACCCCACCCAGCAGCCATCACAGGACAGCGAAGCGCGGCGGGCGGGGAATGCGGTGAGGAAGACACTGAGGCGAGTGTGTCCGCCGGTGGCAAGTTGAGGAGTTACGGCGGGCGAAGCGGCGCAGCAGGTGGTCAGCGCCGATCCGCGTCAACGGATGGGCGACTACCAGACAATGGCGGTCAACGCCCGGATAAGGGTCCACGCGGTCCTCGCGGCGGCGGCCCGCTGGGCTGGAGCCGGATGAGGCGGACGGACTCGTCTGCGCGAGGGAGGCCGGCGCGGTTGCCGGGGCGCACTGCTGGGCGTCAGGAGCTGCCCGGCTGCGCTCCTGACGCCCACGGCACCGCGTACGGCGACGGGTGGGACGGCGGCGTGGACCGGGCGTTGCCGTGCTGGTCTCCACCGCCGGCGGCGCCTACCGGCAGCGCGGGCGCGCCCACGTCACCCGGTCGCTGCTGATCGGCGGGGAGATCCTCCACAACCGGCGCGTGGCCGCCGAGCGGACTGCTGAGGGAGAGTGACCGTGACCGGTGACCGCGTAGAGAGCAGCGCGCGCAGGAGGCCGTACGGCGGCACGTCCGCACCCGTGCCTTCGCGGAAGCGGAGGATGTCATCTCGTTCGTGCTGTCCGATCCGCGGTGCAGGAGGCGGGGGCGCAGGTCGAGGCGGCGGAGACGCGGCTCGGCACGGAGCTGTGCGCCCGCCTCCAGTCGTTCCGGGACCGCTACGACCAGGCCGTGCGCGACGGCGGCGCGGCCCGGCTCACCGGGATCTGTCCGGGAAAGCACGGCCGCTCGGATCTGTGTCCTGGACGACGGTCACGAGACTTCGATGGAGGAACCGCACTGGGGCCGCAACAGCGAGGGCCGGCCGATCACGTGGGTGGGCAGCGCGCCCGACGACTGGTGAGTGCAGCGGCATGACGCTGGCAGGCAGGCCCCCCCCGGGCACGTTGTGCGGCCCGGGGCTCTTTCGCTGGCCCGGGTCAGCGGCACCGTCTGCACGGGGAAGCGGCCCGCGGGCAGCGCATTGGGGCCGTGCCCGGCCCTGTCGGCGTCGTGTCGGCGGTGCGCAGCAGTTGCAGTACCTCCTGTAGTTCCTCCAGGGCCTGGTGTGCGTTGTCGCGGATGATCCGGGTGCTTGCGGCGACCTCGTGGGCGGTGAGTTCGACCCCGCCCGCGGTGGCGGACTGCCGGCTGCGGAAGTCCAGCGCGCCGGCGTGCACCGACATGGCTAGCAGCAGCCGCCTTGCACGCAGTGCCCGTCCCCAGGCGAAGAACACCAGGTGGTACGCGAGAACGAAGGTCATCTGCCACCATCGCTCGTCGCCCGGAACCACGAGCCATACGGTGGTCTCCGACGCCGCCATGAACACCCCCAGGACGGCGGCTGCCCGCGCTCCGGGTACCCGCAGCGCCAGGTTCAGTGTGATCACGGTGCCGGCGCCGAAGGCGCTGGCGGAGATCAGCATGGACGGCACCGCGAGCAGGGCCACCCCCAGTGGGTGCGCCCGCCGCCACCACAGCGAGCAGCACGCCAGCATCCCCAGTGGCAGATCGGCCGCCTCCATCCAGGCCGGCGGATGCTCCTGGATGTGGGCCGGGCCGTACACCACCAGCCCCACCATCAGCGCGCCGGCGAAGACCGACGCGTCGACCGCCCGGTCCCGCCCCGTACGCCGCGAGCCCGGCCCGGTCTCCGGTGCCGGTGGGGCGGGCAGCAGCAGCCGCTGCATCCGGGCGGCGACGCGGCTGGCACAGGTCATGGCCTGAGGATAGGAGTCCATCCGGGCCGCACGTGTTGGCCAACTGGCCGTGGTGCATGGCCACTCGGCCTTCTGCGGGCCGCCGCAGCGGCGGTGCACCCGTCACGGTCGGCGCCGTGCGCGGCCGTAGGCCCCCCGGGCCAGCGCGTGGAATGCCTGCTTCGGTTCCCAGTGCCAGTCGGATGCCGGGTCGTCGGGCCGATCCTTGATGGTCTTGACGATGCTGTAGCTGGCCATGGAGGTCGTAGCGCGGCTCGGGGCGGTGTGGGGCGTCGGGGGTGAGGAAGTCGAACGCCATGGCCGAGTAGAGGCCCATCGGTTCGAAGACATCGAGCAGTTCGATGAGGTACGCGGCCTGGGTCGGCTCGCTGCGGACCACATCCCCGATGATCTCTTCCGGCACCTTGGTGTGGTCGACGACGTTCCAGCCCATGTCGGCCTGCTGGGGGAGCGCCCAGATACGTACAGCTGCCGAATTCGCAGATCGCCAGCGGCTTGCCCCAGTGCAGGAACTTCGTCAGCTCCCGGATGTAGTCGTCCCGGCGGGGGAATGTGGAGTAGTAGTCGATGCCGACGATGTCGAACAGGTTCCGGTCGACGGTCTCGTCCTGGGCCGCGGCGTAGCTCACATGGCCGCGGAAGACCGACCTGCTCAGGGCCGCGGCCCGCGCGGTGCAGCGGTGCAGCCGCCGCTGCATCTGCTTCCAGTCGACGTTGCCCTTCTGCATGTTCTCGATCCGCTCCAAGGCGTCGTCGCCGGGCACGATGCCCGGCACGAACAGCCAGACCTCGCAGCCGATGCTGAGGACGACCCGGGCGCCGTGCCGCCGCAGCCGCTCGGCATGCATGCCGGTCTCCGCCAGGTGCTCCAGGATCTCCCGCTCCGGGTGGTCCCCCAGGGTTGGCTGGAGCCAGATGTGCAGGCCCTGCTCGGCCGCCTCCGAGGCGGTGGCCGTGAGCCGGTCGACGCCGTCCCCGTGATCTGGATCGAGTCGGCGTGCAGCTCGTTCTTGATCGTCTGGATGTCCTTGCGCATCCTCGCGGCGCTCCACGCCGTCCCGGGCGTCTCCCCCGCGCCGAGCGTGTAGCACACGCCTCGGTGCTTGAGCCCGCGCCGAGGTCGGGCCCCATCGGTGACCTGCGCGGCCGTACCGGCGACTGCGGCCCGGCCCGCCGCCAGGAGTGGGCCCGTCGCCGCCACGACTCCGACGGCCCTCGCCCCGGCCAGAAACTGCGCCCTGCCGATCGCTCCGTTGCGCATGTGTCTTCCCCTCTGCTCCTTCACCGGTCCATGGCATGACCGGCGGCCTGTTTCACTCTGGTGAGCGGCGGCGTCCCCGGTCATCAGCCGGTTGTCCATGCGCATACGACCACTGGTCCGTTTCGGCAGGCGTTTTCCACGCCACCCGGCCTATGGACAAGGGAGGTTGCCTCGGCTTTGGTTTATGCGGTTCAGTGCATGGGCCGGCGCTTTCGCAGCCACACCCGGTGAGAGCCGGGCTTCGCCGTAGCCCGCCGCATCCTGGAGCTCAGGAAAAGGGGCGCGCCCGACTGTGCGACGACGCCGTCGACTCACTGGACAGCTATCTGCCGCCACACGTTGCGGAGTTGGCCCGGAAGGTCGCTGGGACGCTGGAGGAGCCGCAGCCGGCCCCGGCGTGAACGTCAGAACTTCGTGACGGCAATACGACGGCGCCCCCGGGAGGTTCAATGCGGCGCCGTTCGCATATCTGGGCCCCGCCCCGGAGCACCGGAGCGCGCGGGTCTCAGGAGGTTTTGGCGCCGGGCACGGGCAGGGTGCTCCTGTCCAGCCGGGCCCACAGGTCGCGTACGCCCGGGCCCGATCCGGGGGGCCGGCCGATCAGGTAGGCACAGACCATGCTCAGGAAGCTGCTGGGGAAAGTAAGTGAGGCTGCCGCCCAGGCCGACTGCCGCCCAGGACGTTTCACCGGGGGAGATTCGGGGCCGGGTCGCAGCGCGAGTAGCCAACCGCCTTCGGGGCACCGGCTGTTCCACCTTCCCGGAAGCCCAAGCCATCTGTGTGCCGTCGACCTCCGCGCTTCGGGTCGTGTCCAGGCGCGACGGCGGCGGGGCCACGGCCGAGTCAGGCAGCCGGGGCGCGACGGGCGACCCAACGGCGGCGGATGGCCCGCCGCTACGTGCGAGAGCTGCCCGCACACCGTCAGAGCGCGGGATGGCGGGAGGCCCGGGACGAGGTCGCATGCCTGATGGGGCCGGATTCGGTAGAGCACCTCGTACGGGTGCAGGGCGGATTGCGGGGTGCTCTGGCTCGCCTCAGGTCGGCGGCGTCGACGACCGTCACGCCGCCGTCCGCGCTGTGGCCGGTCACGCGGACGATCGCTCGGCTCCCCAGGCCGGGCGCCGCGCGCCAGTCCGCGGCGACGAGGTCGTCGGTGCGGCGCGGTCGGCGGCCGGTTCCGGCAGCTGTTCGGCCGCCGCACGGCCCGTTGTCTGCTCTCGCGGGAGGCGGCATCGTTCGGAGGTGGTGACCAGCGAGATGAACGATGAACTGCGCGATCTGCGGCGAGGAATGTCAGTTCGTCCCTGCACTTCCACCGGCTCGGCACTCCAGCGGCGTGACTTGACCGGACCGTGGTCAGCATCACCCGCTCGGCGGTCTTCGCCCTCACCCCCGCGCAACTTCCAGTCATGTGCTGCTTAGCTTCGAGGCCATGGCAGCAGGTCAGGGGTGGCTGGCTATCGGCTCCATCGGCGGCCGGGCGTTGAGCAGGTGATCGGGTTGGCGCTCTCAGCCAGCGGGGCGCCGACCTGGTCGCGTTCGAGCGCGGATCGCAGCTGGCGAAGAGTCCGGGCAGCGGCTGTCCTCGCCGTGCCCACGGCCGGCACCTGGGGACCAGCCTTTACTCGCGGTCGCTCTGCTTCAGGCCGTTGAGTCCGACGAGCGGGACGAGGCAGGGACTCGTCGTGAGCCGGCGACATCGCGGAGCGTGATTTTCGGCAGCCAGAGTCAGCCGCCGGGAAGGGGTTCGGGGTAGCGCTTGAGGACCTGGGCGGGGTGATCTTCTTCGGTGGGCCAGAGCACGACGTGGTAGCGGTCCTGGCCGTCCAGGCCGTCCTCGGAGAGGGTGTTCAGCCCGTGGGAGTAGATGCTCGCGACGTAGTTGCCGGGGGCGAGGGGGATGCGGGGTTCGTCGCCGAAGTCCTGCGAGGAGATCAGCAAACGTCCGGAGGGGAGGGCGAGGCTGGCCTGGGTAACGTGGTCGGCCTGCTGAAGTTCCGCGTCGCCCCCGGCCGGTGGCGTGCGGCGCACATCTACGGTGAAGGGCACCTTGAAGGGGCGGGCGGCTCCGATGCCGACGACACCGGGGGCGGTGTTGATCCAGTCATCGACCAGCAGATCGAACCAGGAGCGTTCGGGCTCGCCCAGGCGTGCGTCGTCGTCCTGAATCAGCACGGTGCAGTAGTCAGCGAAGACTTCGAACTCGTGGTGGGAGAGCAGATCGGGGTCGCTGGGAGGTGGGGTGGAAGACATCTGGAAGTCGGCTCCGTCGGGCAAGGGGTCTGGGCGAGGGGGCTGCGGATGCGCATGCGCTGGGCGGCGTCCTTGACCGCGATGACACGTCCGGCGGTATCGATGTCGAAGGTGCGGGGGCCGCTGAGCTGATCGTCGATTCCGGTGAGGGTGCCGTCGGCGCGGTAGGTGTAATTGCGGCGTTGCCGTACCGATTGCTCGGTCCGGAGGATCTGGCCGGTGAGGCGGTGTTCGGTGTCCCAGGCACTGGCCAGGGGCAGAAGCGTCCGACCTTGGGGTGGTAAGAGCGTACAGGCGAATCGGTTCAGGTCATGAGTGCGCTATACGCAGCTTCTGCTCTGCGGCCTTCAACTACATCTGGGGGGCTTAGGGCTAGGAATTCGTTGGTGGTTCCGCTGTGTACAAGGGCCCCTTGGACGAGCACGGACACGTGATCTGCCTCTTCGGCGAGATCTGCAACATCGTGAGTTGAGATAACTACTTGCATGTCTTCGGAGAGCTCGCAAGCAAGGTCACGGAAGATACGCCGCTGCTGTGGGTCCATACCGGCTGTGGGTTCGTCGAGGAGAAGCACCTGAGAGGCATGGACGAGGGCTGCGGCCAGGCCGACACGCCGAAGTTGACCACCGGACAGGCGGTGAGTCTTGCTGTCGGCTTTGTCCGTGAGGTCAACACGCCTCAGCGCCGTCAGTGCTTCCTCATAGGCGTCATCGGTGGACATGCCCTTCAGCCAGCCCGCGTAGGCGACGTACTCCCGGGCAGTCAGCCTTGGCATGGGTGTGGTGTTCTGTGGCATCCACGCGACGCGCTGTCGGTAGGCGGCTTCATCCGAGCCTTGCTTCCCGAGCCGCACGGTCCCCGAGTTTGGCTTGAGGAGGCCAGCTGCCATTTTGAGCAGGGTGGACTTTCCGGCGCCGTTAGGGCCGAGAAGGATGGAAAGCCCGCTGGGCACAGTGAAGGTGAGGTCGTCGAGCACCAGCGACTGCCATCGGCGGTACCGAAAGGTGCACTGCGAGAATTGGATGCTCATCTGTCTTCCCGACTGAAGCGAAGGTGGGTGAGGATGCCGAGCGCGAGGACACCGAGTGACGCGCCGGCCGCGTGGAGGGCACCTGATGGTTCAGGCAGGATCGTCCATGGGTCTGGGTCCGGCCACGGTCTCCTGCTGAAGAACACCACGATGGCGATCCAGCCGACGGATGTCATCACGGCTGCCTGCCCAGCTGCGGGGCGGGCCAGCAAGAGCAGGCCAATCAGGAAGGCAGTGTTGCGTGCCACGCAGATCAAGACGCTGGAATCTGCGGCCATGGCAAAGCTGAGGACCACTATGAGCGTTGTCAGGACGAGCGTGGCGTCGAAGCGGGGTACGGGGCGTACAGAGGTCGTTTCAAATTCTGGGACACGTGAGTCAAGTGCGAAGGCAGTTACTGCAACCAGCGGGACGGGCAGGAACATTGTGAGCACTGCGCGTTGACTGCCGACGAATAGTGATGGCAGCAAGACTTGCTCGCTACCTATCCAGACGGACAGCAAAATGCAGACTGCCGCGGCTACGACAACGAGAGGAACACGTCGGGTCTTGATCCACCACCGCATGTCAGTGTGCACACGCCTTAGTAACGCTGTCGTTGAACCAGTCGGCCTGCTGCTGACGACTGAGGGAGAGAACCTCCGTCAACCGGTCATCGACATCGCTGCGGCTAGTCCCTCTGTCGATGCGCGCTTGGAACGCTTTCCATGAGTCTTGGGTATGGGTGATGTGGGCAGCCCAGGCGATCGTGACCCGCCTCAGGAAGGGATCTGGGCGGCTGCAGTCCAGTCCGACGGCGGCCAGGACGATGGCGAACTTGAGGTCGTTCCGCTGGGCTGCGAGCGTGAGCGGTGCTCGCCACGTACTTTCGTTGGACGGTTTGGCGAAACGACCGTCAGGCAGCGTGTCAGTGATGAGTTTCGGGTAGCGGTCAACGCGTGCTTCGCGAAAGGACGTGAGCACCTGCTCGGTGTCCTCCGCCGCTTGCGGGAGATGGGAGGCGGTGACCTGCGGCAGGCAGACCTGCGGGCCCCCATTCATCGCATGAACACAGGACATGTCGGTCTCTCCTGTAAGCAGCGGTGGGTTGTAGCCGTAGTCCTTCACCGCTGTGTAGGTGCCGACCGTCCCCCCGACGAGGACGCACAAGCTCAGGGCCGGGGGCAGCCACGCCTGCCGCGTGGGTGTCCACAGGAGAGCTACGGCCAGTGCGATGCTGCCGGTCATAGCCACGTGCGGCCACAGAGCGGCGAAAGACGCAGCCTCTCCGAACATCAACTGCTCAGGGAACTCTCCGGATACGTGGCGGAGCCAAGGGGCGTCAACGGTCACGGTGAAGGCCACGGCCACCCAGGTCGCCACGGCCAGGAGAGGGGCGGAGACCACCTTCGGCACCCACCGTCCCACGGCGAAACCGATAGCAGCATGGGACACGATGGTGATCAGTCCCATCATCAGGGGGCGCAGGCTGAGCCACGTCGGCCAAACGCCCTCCATCAGCAGGGCAGTCCCGACAGGGACGATCAGCATCGCCCATGCCAACAGCACGACCGGGACCAGGGACTGAGCGGCAATCTGGAAACGCGAGCGAGTCGTCGACATTTCCCACACGCCCGCTTGACGCAGAGTGCCTGACTCCCAGGCGGCCATGCCTGAGGCAATGGCATACGCAAACGGGTAACAGAACATAGAGGGTACGAGGTGACGGTCGGCGCATGGCCGAGGCTGTCAGCGGGAGGGTGGCCAGGGCCGACCGTCGAGTACAGGAGTGGGAGAGCCAGCGCGAATGGCGCCACCCAGATTGCGGAGGACGATCGAGCGGGTATTGCAAACCTCAAGGCCGAAGTCCCTGTCCATGTTGACGGTTGCCGGGACCTGTCTCCGCACAGCAAGCTGTGCGGAGACAGACGTAAGTAGGTCAGTCCGCAGCGGTAGTGTCGACAAGGACGTCTCTGACATCCACCTTGCTTCCACCGCCGACCGAATTAATGCCGAAGTAGTACGTACCATTAGGCAAGTTATGCCACTCGCCCTGACTCTGGGAATACTGGCCATTGAAGCAGTTCGTGAACGTCTTGGCGTCGTAGTCGGCGTCAGGCCAGGCAGATATATCTCGGTGGTACTGCGCCGTGACGCTGTTGCCTCCGCTGCACGTCCAGAACATGAGCTCGGAGTACTGCTCGTCACCCCATCTTCGGCTCTCGAAGCCGGGGCCGCCGTCGCGAATGTGACTGCGCCACGTGAAGTCCGCCGCGTGGGCAGTTGACATCCCCAGGAGTGTAACTCCCACCGTGGTCGAGGCCACGAGGGTTCGCCTCATCCGTTTCCGATTCACTTTCACTCTCCCCTTGCACTGGGTTCCCATAGCTTTCGATTGGCTAGGGCCGGCTCAGTATTGGCAGGGGGAAGGGTGCGGGCAAGCGACATACGTGCAGCAGTTGTCCGCCTCAGACCCTGAAGGGAGATGAAGTGACGCCGAGTGGACAGATATCAGGTTTAAGCGATATAGGCGATATGAACGTCGTCACTTCCTTTAGTTATGTTCCTATTTGCAGGGTATGCGCGCCAAAGAATCGGGGTGCTCGGTAGCGGTGTCCCGCGATGCCGGGGCGCGTGGATGGACATCAGAGTTCGACCAAGAATGACTGAAATCCGCTGTTGCGAGCATTCATCACGCCTCCCTCATTGACGCAATAGCCCAGGCCCTCCACTGAAGATGGAAAGCGGTGGAGCCTATCCCACACATGGATACGGTACCGGAGGCTCCGGTTTCACGTCAGATTGTATCGGCAGATTTTGTTTTGACGTGCCTTTGAGGCTCGCCAGTTAGGGGCCGTATGGGGTGCTCGGGGCGCGGATTTCCATGCCACGTCCGAAGCGGAGGGCTAACCCGAAGCAATTACGAGGACCTGTTGGGATGTGAGCGCCAACTGCGACGGGGAGGCCCACTGCGGTGGCCGAACCGCACACGGCCCGGTTCGCGGCAGCCACGTCAGCCGCGAACAGCCCTTACTGGCCCACTTGCAAGTCAGCAGGTCAGTGACGAGGGCCCTGCGAACTCGCTCGCGACGGCGTCCATGATGAATTCGTCGTACATCTGCCCGATCCAGTACCCGGCCTCGCGGAGGTTGCCAGCTGGGTGGAATCCGGCCTTCTCGTAGGCGCGGATGCCGGCCGTGTTCGGGGCGAGGACCTTGAGCCAGACCATGCGCAGGCTGGTGATGTGGAAGGCGTAGTCAAGGGTGAGGCGGGTGGCGGCGGCGCCGAGTCCGCGTCCGCGGGCTTCGGGGCGAGCATGGTGATGTATTCGGCAGTGCGGACGGCGTGGTCGGGCAGCAGGGCCACGGCTCCCGCCGGAACGGGCTCGCCCGAGTTGAGGTCGTAGATGGTGAAGCGGATGTTCTCGCCCCGGAGTTGGTGCGCTATGCCCTCGGTGCGTGCCTCCACGACTCGGGGGCTTGGCAGCCGTAGCCGACGAGAAGGGCAGGGTCTTACTCTCCGCGTCAGTACGTCTCGACGAAGTCGGCGCGGTAGGGGCCAAGAGCGCAGGTGTCGGTGCCGATCCATAGGACCGGGTCAGAGCTGGTGCCGACGGCGGGTTCCAATGGTGAGAGCGAGGGTGTAGGCGAGCGTCGAGGGTGGTTCGGCGGCGGGGGCTCCGTCGTGAGTCTGCACCCAGGCGTGCAGCCGGATGAGGTCTGGAGCGACACTGTGGCACCAGGTGGCGGCCAGGCGCTTTGAGTGGCGGACCGGCAGCAGGCTGACGTCACGCGCCTCAGCGCAGTCGTGATGCGGTGCATGGGAGCGCCTTCTGCCGCCGAGTCGTTTGACGGCAAGGATCGCGGCCAGGACAGCTCACCCGCTCGGCACCTCCTCCAGCGCAGGGTCCACGCCCCCGGCCCCGGCTCGAAGGCTGCCGCGGACTCCCAACCGTGCGCTGTGCGGCGACTGGAATACGGCGGCTCAGCCCAGGGGCCATGTGCACCAGCCAGTCACGGAGCAAAACCTCAACACAATCCCGAAGTTGAGTCCCTTTCGGTCCCTGCAGAAAATGATCAGGCCCTCTGACCAGCATCTTCCCAGTGAACAGGAAGAGGGACTGAAGCGCTTGCGAGGCAAGGACGGAGGCATGACGCAAGGCACAGGGCACCGATCGTCCGGTCGGTTTCCGGACTTGGCAGGCCTGCAGACGAGGGCGACGGCCCCCGCCCGCCTGTGCGGCGCCGTGCACGACGCATACCGTGTCGGGATGGGCCTGGAGATGCGTGTGGTCGAGTTGGAATGCGGTGATCCCCTCGCGCTGGGGCAATTCTGGAGTGCTGTTCTGGGCGCTCCTCTTGGGCCGGGGGCCGATGGCGTTCACATCGCTCCCGGGGGCGAGGACGAGTTGTCGCTCTACCTGGTGGAAGAGCGTGACGGCCGACGTCCGCGAAGTCGGACGCGGTTGTGGCTCAACCCGGTGGAAGGCGCGTTGGACGAGGAGGTCGCCCGGCTGACCGGTCTGGGGGCGACCGTAGTGGAGCGGCGTGTGACGAACAGCAGTTGTGGCCTGGCCGTGGTGGTTCTGGCCGATCCAGAGGGCAACGAGTTCTGCGTCGAGTCCAGCGACAGGGAGGTCCGTGAAGCCGTGCGGCGGTTTGAGGACCCCGAAGACGATCTGGACGACCTGGACGGCCAGACCTCTGAGATAAGCGGTGAGGGCGTCGTGTGGGTCGAAAGCCCTGGGCGTGGCGCTGGGCCGGCCGAGTAGCAGCCTGCCCGGTGCGTTTGTGGACGAGCTCCTCATTCCCCTTGCACTTGCCCCAACCTGAATCCTTGTGGGCCACAGTGCTTATCGGCCCCAGCATGATGGCTGTCTGCAGTCGGCACGCGTCCGGAACGGGCCCACAGGCCCGATCTTCCCTTCGTGTAATAGCCGGGGGCAGAGGCGGTGAAGGCGCACTGCGCGAACTCGTTCACCTTCACGCCTGCGGTCTTGACCTGCGCTGCGGCCCCAGCACCGCTCTGCGCAGACGCGGGAGCGACGGCCAAACCCAAGATGCCGAGGGCGGCAGCGCCAGCTAACGAGATCTTCACTTGCGTGCGGATGGTGTTCCCCCTTACTTGTGTGTCCTGGACACGCATCGTGGCCAGCCGGTCGGAGAAGGCTCACCACATGCGGATCAACGTTCAATGAATGCCGATTTTGATTTGAAATACCGCACACCGCGCAATAACGGCTCGGAGCGACCGTGACGGGGCAGAGACCGGGCCTCCACTGGCTCCGCCAAGAGACCGCTATCGGCAGACCGTCGCCCGAGCCGCTGGCCTCGCCCCCGCCTGCGACGGGCGAAACGGCACGAGGCAGGATCGGGTGCGCGAGGATGGAGCCGCCGACGCGGCACATCCCACATACGGACGGGCGTGCCCAGCTCGTGCGCGGCGGTCACGGGTCGACCGCCGCTTCGGGGACATGTGCGGCGCCGCCCGGACCGCCGGGGCCGATCTCGTACCTGTTCTCACTGCGTTGAAGCCGGTGCAGTGTGTTCGCCCAGACCGCGACGGTGATGCCATGGACACTGGCCGCGAGCGCCTGAAGGTGGTCCGGCGGGTACGTCCCTGGGCTGCCCGCAGTGTCGGCTCATCGTTCTCTGCGTGCCGGATACGCTGGCCAATTGTGGCTCAAGGTAACAGCTTGCCATAGCTCTGAATGACATCATCGGCTCTACTCGCGGCAGCCCTAGACGACAGGTGCGCGGCGAGAGGGCTGGGCGCTGGTATGACATGCCGAGGGGGCCTGCCTTGGCCTCCGTATGCTGACGACGGTCCTGTCTGTCCATTGGGCGTTGGGGGCGTTGCCGATGAGCTGGATTGACCAGGGCTGGTTAGCTGATTACGCGTTACCGGCTGCTGTGAGTGCGGTTGTTACATGGGTCGGGCTCGCGCGTGAGTTCGCGGGAAAGGGTCGGCTGCTGGGGAGCTGGGCGTCGGCTGGTCTGATGGTGCTCGTGCTGATGCTGATGGGTGTGGTGGCGGCTGCCACTGTCGTGCTGCTGCCGCACGCGGCGTCGATTCCTCCGGTGATTGCGGGTGCCGCCGCGGGAGCCGCAGCGCTACCGCGGCGGAAACAGGACGAGCCGGCGCAGCCGTACGTGAAGTTCATGACACTGGGTATCGCTCTGGCGAGGGAGCGGCTGGTGCAGCGGGTCCACCTTGACGCCTGTACCTGGTCGGACCGCTTTCTTCATGGCATTGAAACGTCTGCCCAGCTCAGGGTATTCGTTCATGATCTGAAGCTGTACTTGTTGGAGCGATATCCCCTCGCCGGCGCGACCAAAGCCATCAACGCCATCTACACGGATGTCGAGAAGGCGATCGACGAGGCGCTCGACGTTCAAACCCGCATTGACGAGGCCTGCCGGCAGGACGAGGATCGTGAACCGACCGGCGATGAACTCATCGCCCGACGGCAAGCGTTCGGCACCGCCCTTGCACACTGCGGACACCTGCTGCGCTTCGCGTATGTTCACGGGCGCCGGAGCGAGACAAAGGAGCTCCGGGCCGTACGCGCAAAGGCGATGTCGAACGACGCATTTCACAGTCCGGCGCTGCCGCAGCGCCGCTGGATCGATCGTTGGATATCCCGCAGGTAGAGAGCGGACTCGTGAGCCGTCAAGTCGGGATGACTTTCAGCCAGAACTGCGGACGCCTCAGTAGCGCGCCGTGAGCCCGTTACTCCTAAAAGGCGACGAGTCCATGGTCTCGTCAGCCCGGGTATCCGTTGACTGCGGCCGGGCAGAGAAGGTGATCTGCACATCGGCGTCCAGCGCCTGCGCTGCGGCAGCAAGCGTCCGGACCGTCAGGTTCGCGTCCCCCGACATGATCTGGCTGACACGGCCCGGGCTGACGCCCATCGCCTTCGCAAGATCCGAACGTGTCTTCCCCAGGCCCGCCAGCAGACCGGCGAGGGAAGCAGTACATTGCCTGGCCACCTGCACAGCTGCTAAGTCTGCGCGACCTTCGTCACGGGCAAAAACGCCCATGGTTCACCCCCAACTCATGGTGAGACACCCCTTGTTGTCTCTCCATGAGGATGCCACCTTTAGCTACAACTAAAAACCTGGTTGGTGAAAAATCTACGCCCACCACACCAATTCAAGCCACTGGCCTGCAGCGACACCCACGAGCCCGACACGCAGTCACCCTGCCGGGTCAGTCAATGCCTTGCCAGAGCTGCATGTCCACACTGGCACACGACCCCAACGAGCGACCTGCGCCAGCCCTCAGGACACACTCGCGTCCCGTCAACTCCTGCCCAGTGCCTTGAAGGCGCTTTCACGACACTCACCGGCACAGAACACACGGCACCGACTGGTACGCCACAGCCAGACCCAGTTCCACAAACGACGAGCACAGCGGCCAAGCACCGGCGATTCCTGGCCCGCCACCCGGCCGCTGGATCCGAAGGACGACATCGCAAAACAGGTGCTGCACCGCGCGGCCGTGGGCAGTGGTCGTGCCGGCTGTCCGCGGCCACGCTGCTGCTCAGCGGACGTGCACCGTCGCCACGTCAGAGGCGTGCAAGCGCACGGGATTCTGGTCGTGCGTGCTGGTCAGGCCGTGCAGCACCACTAGGTCTACGCCGTCGAGCAGCATACGATCAGCTACCTCCTACCGAAGACCGCTTGCTGCAGGACCTCCCGTTGGTCGCTGCTGAAGCACTCGCGGCCGGGCTGGAAGCCCCGACGCTGTGCGAGCTCGCCGACTGGCCTCGGCTGCTGACTCTGCCGGGCAGGGCACACGCCAACGGACGGCAGCCAGCTCCTGGGGAACTTGCCTGCATCGCCGTTTCACTGCTTGCCACTGCTGCGTCGGTCAGCAGTTCTTGATGCCGCCGATTTTGGTGGGGGACTTGTAGCACCAGCTGTGGCCGGGGCGGATGTGCTGGCAGCCAGTGTCCGGCCACCAGCCGTTAACGACCTTGGCCGTCCAGGTCTTCTTGCACTTGTTGATCAGCTTCACCCCGTTGGCACTCGGGTGCCACTCCACGAAGTGGCACTTTCTAGCGGCCTGTGCGGCCGGTGCAGCGGTGACCGCAGCACCGGGGCAACCACGATGGTCCGATACAGGTACGTCAACCGCCTTGCTCGGCAGGCATGTTGATGTACCGGCGAACGGCGAGGCTCGGTCAGGTGCGCCAGGCGCCGAGCTGTCCAGCAACTCCTGCTGCTACTCGGTGAGTTTGCCTGCCGCAGCGAGCTGGTCCTGGCGGCACAGCCACTTACCGGGGCGCATTTTGGGCTCTCCTGCCGTATGCGTGGGTCAGGCTGTCGTGACTTGGCGGCCGGGGAGGACGGGGCCCGGCGCCGCGCACTGCCATGAGGGCGTGGACGGGGTTCCGCGTCAGCCCCGGCCAAGGACGCAGAACTCGTTGCCCGCCGGGTCGGCCAGGACGGCCCAGGAGACGTCACCCTGACCTACGTCGGCCCGTGTCGCGCCGAGGCCTTCGAGCCGGGCGACCTCCCTCGTCTGATCCTCGACGGGGTCGGACATCACGTCGAGATGGATGCGGTTCCCTATAGCCTCATCGTCGGGCGTGCGGCGGAACTCCAGGTAGGGCCCGACGCCCTTGGCGGAGCGCAGCAGGGCGCGGTCGTCGGTCAGCTCGTGGACGGTCCAGTCGATCGCCTCGCCCCAGAACCGGACCATGGCCCGTGGGTCGGCGCAGTCGACGACCACGGCGGCTATCGGCCCGGTGTCCCGGTAGAGCTCCCGGGGCTCCAGGACGCTGAACACGTTGCCTTCCGGGTCGGCCATCACCGTCCACGGCACGTCGCCCTGGCCCACATCGGCGGGCGTCGCCCCAAGCTGCTTCAGACGTGTGACCAACTCCGCCTGATGCGCGTCGGAGGTGGTGGCGAGCTCGATGTGCACGCGGTACTTCACCGTCTCCGGGTCCGGGACGCGGACGAGATCGATCCAGACGGCGGATGGGTCCGGCCAGTTGAAGCCCACGGGTTCCAGGTTGGTGACGCCGGGCGCTTCGCTGGAAACGCCCCAGCCGAGCACCTCCGCCCAGAACTGGCCGAGCGCCGAGTCGTCCCGGGCCTTGAAGTTCACCTGAACAAGTTGCAGCGTCATGCCGCATACCTTAGGTGGCCCCCCATCGGGCAGGCGTACGAATTTCTCTAAGGGTCCGTGTTTGCCGCCGGTGGTCCGGTAGATGCGCATCCTGCGGGGTGCGGTTCCAGTCGGGCTCCAGGCGCCACCATGGATCCATGGTTTCGAGGGTGGCGGTCTACTGGTCAGTCAGACCTGGCGTCGCATCCATCCGTCGACACGGTAGCCGTCGAGGCGTCCGGTCGCCGTGATGGCTAGGTGGCCGGTGGCAGACCACCAGACGCGGGTGTAGGCGACGCCGCGTTCTCAGGAGTGGGTGTGCTTGTTCCAGATCATGCCGATCTGGAACAAGCGCGTTGACCCGGGCGGGGTCGACCAGGATCGCGCTGAGGCAGCGCTGCTGGTTGGGCCGGACGACCAGTCCGCCCCCGTAGACGTCGAGGTGGCCGTGCTCGGCGTGGAAGGCAGCGGCCAGCTTGTACATCCGCTCCCACCCGTGCGAGCGGGGGTTGAGAGCGCGGAGTCTCCGGGCCGGACCCGCTGTTCAGAGCGCCGATCAGACGCTGCGCGGGCACTACGCCTGGTGCTTGACTTCCCTCCCGGGATCCTGCTGAGACAGATGCCGAACAGCCTGTTCCGCGCTGGCCCTGCCGTCCACTCCGAGCAGCGCGGCGGCGATTCGCCCGGTTGGCTGCCGGCACTCCGGATCGCGTTCGGCGTGCTCACGTGCGGTGGCCAGAGCCGTTGCCGAGGGGGCGGCGCCCCGGCTGAGCAGGTGGTGCACCATCTGTACTTGTCCGAACCCAGCCGCCCAGTCAAGGGCGGTCTTGTGCTTCATCACCGCGTTGATATCCGCCCCGCGGTCCAGCAACAGGTCCACCGTCTCCGGGTATCCATCTCCCCCGGTCGTGGCTGCCAGCACCAGCGGCACGTAGCCCGTCCTGCCTTGGGCTCCGGTACGGGCACCGGCATCGAGCAGAGCCCCGACGACCGCCGTGTGCCCGTGGATCGCGGCCAGGCACAGCGGCGTCGACTCCCCGTACGCACCCGCCCGCTGCTCCAGATCGGCACCCGCCCCGATGAGCAGGCGAACGACATCGGCATGCCCCTGCCCCACGGCCAGGTCAAGCGCCGTACGCCCGCCGGTGTCCGGCGCATCCACCGCAGCGCCTTGTCCCAGCAGCCGCGCTACCGAGATCACGTCTCCGTGGCCTGCCGCCCGCGCCAGTCGATCCGCCATATCCATATCCCGATCTTTCCGGACCCCGGGCCGAAGGACCACCGGGTCGCTCAACATTCCGACATGCCTGCAGTCGAGGCAGGACCTGATGAGCGAAATCCGGCCCGGTCCAACGCCGCACCGACGCGACGCATCGCGCCGGTTCGCACCAACACGGTGCAGGACGCGGTGCACTGCCCATCACCACCGCCACCCGGTGGACTGCCGCATCCTGGACAGGGCACGCGCATCGCGGCGCGCGGCAGCACTGCCGATCCGGTTCCGTCGAGGGCGGGGCCGACGGGACTGGCCGGCGGCGAAGTGCCGCTGCCCGGCCTCCTTCATCTCCCAGGAGCAGTTCGGCCTGTCCCTCGGACACCAGGCCCCCGGCCGCCAGGCCGAGCGCGGCCAGGCCCCGGCGGCGACCGCAGGCAGGGTGCGCCGGTACCGCTGTGCCGCCGGACACCTCCCTGGACGTCCTGCTGGCGTGAGTGCGCACGACGCACCTTCGTCGAGCAGATACCCGGCCTGGCCCGTCGGCACGGTCAACAAACTGAGCGGTTGCGCTCGACGCTACCCGCCGGCCTGCCGACCTGCTGCCCGACCGGGAGTCATCGAGCCTGGCGGCCTGGCTCGCCGATCGGCCCCGCGTCGAGGTCGTGTGCCGGGACCGGGCGCCGTTCTTCGCCGAGGGCGCCACCGCCGGTGTACCGCAGGCCGTCCAGATCGCGGACCGGTGGCATCTCTGGCACAACTTGAGCGAGGCCGCCGAGCGGAGCGTCGCTCAGCAGCGCCGCTGCCTCCGCGCTCTGGTCCCCACGGCCCCTGAACCCGGACCCGATCCCGAGGCTGTTCCGGCCGCGGACTCGTCCGGTTCTCCTTGGCCGCGCGGGCACCGATTCGCCGATCGGGCCCAGGGCCCGGCATGCTGCCGTCCACACACTGCTGACGGCGGACGCAGCCGGCGCCCGGTCCAGCGGCAGCTTGGGATGACCTACCGCAGCGTCAAGCAGTTCGCCGACGCCGCAACGCCGGAGGAACTGTTCACCGGCCAGTGGCGAAACCGACCCTCCGTCCTCGACGACTACAAGCCCTACCTGGACGGCCGCTGGAGCGAGGCTGCACCAACGCCTGGAAGCTGTGGGAGGAGAACGTTCCGCTTGGCTACAAGGGCAGCTGCCAACGGGTTCGCGCCTATCTGCACGACAAGCGCACCTCGCCGCGGCTGGTGACCGCCCGGCCGCCCTCGCCCCGGATGGTCGCCGGATGGATCCTCCGCCGTCCGGAAACCCTCACCGCGACCGAGCAAATCCAGCTCAAGACCGTCCGGACGCACTGCCCAGAACTCGACGCCCTCACCAGGCACGTCCGCTCCTTCGCGGTCATGCTCACGAGCGCCAGGGCGAGCGCCTGCCGGACCGGCTCGATGCCGTCCGGCAGGACGACCTGCCCAGCCTCCGCACCCTCGCCGCCGGCATCGACCGCGACCGCGACGCCGTCATCGCCGGCCTGACCCTGCCCTGGAACTCGGGCGTCGTGGAAGGGCACATCAACCGGATCAAGATGCTCAAGCGCCAGATGTTCGGCCGCGCAGGCTTCACCCTCCTGCGGAAGCACGTCCTCATGCCCTGATCACCGACGACAGCAGGAAGCCGATGGCGGCGGCGTCGGCGGATGTGGCAGCCTGCTCCTCCCAGATACCGACCGAGAAGACTTTGATGACCCGTGACACGCCCTCGATCGGCTCAGACACATTGCGCGTGAGAGGGCATTTCGTAGGAGCGTCGGGTCTGACCGGCTCATTCAGTCAGGTCTGGACGCGCTGATAGCTGGGGTTGAGAGCCCGTCCCTCGCCATGCTGGCTGGCCTCCTCCAGAGCGAAGAGCCCGAAGCGCCAGCGCTCTTCGACCAGGTGCTGGAGGAACTAGGGCGTGTTTGAGATGTGGTCACAGTGCCTGCCGTATCAAGGTGAGTTGGACGGTGGCCTCGTAGCGGACGGCGAGCTTGTCGTATCGAGTT
>NZ_JBICVO010000030.1:0-38099 GCF_043199105.1 Streptomyces sp. NPDC048644 | reverse complement strand
GGACTCTGTGGGAGAGTAGGACGCCGCCGAACAATTTTTCAGCTCCGGTTCCTGGACCTTTTGGTTCAGGGACCGGAGCTTTTTTGCGTTCCCGGGACTCTTTACGCCCACAAGACAGGCCCGATTTCACTGGCCAGCGGGTGCGTGCGCTGCGATGCTGAGCCGATGGCGTACATGATCAGGCCGGTACAGGCGGACGAGTGGAAGCGGTTCAAGGAGCTGCGGCTGGCGGCCCTGGCCGATCCGGTGGCGCGGGTGGCGTTCCACGAGACGTTCGAGGAAGCCGCGGCCCAGCCGCCCGAGTTCTGGCAGCGGCGGGCCGAGCGGAGCGATGACGGCGGGGTGGCTCTGACGCTCATCGGGGAAGGCCCCGACGGCAGTTGGGGCGGCATGGTCGTGGTGCTGCGGGAGACGGAAGGCGAGGTGCCGCAGGCCCGGATCGTCGGTGTGTACGTGCGTCCCGAGCACCGGGGGACCGGGCTGTCGCGGGAGCTGTTCGAGGCGGCGCTCAGCTGGTCGTGGAGCCTGTCGGAGCCGGCCGTCGACCGGGTGCGGCTGTGGGTGCACACAGGGAACGCGCCGGCCACCGCGCTCTACCGGGCGCTGGGCTTCGTCGAGACAGGGCGGTCCATGACCGATCCGAAGGACGCGGCGGCGACCGAGCGGGAGATGGCTCTGACGCGCTGTTAGGGCCTGCCGCCGGCCGGTGTCACGCCGGGAGGGTGGCGCGGGGCCAGCGGGCGCGGGCCTGTTCCTGGGAGCGCATCGTCGCGAGGGTCAGCAGACCGCGGTCCGGGCCCGTCGTGAGGAGGTCGGGCAGTGCGGGCAGCGGGGCCAGGGCGGCGATGTCGTCGAGTACCAGGGTGAGTGGTGGGTCGAGCCGACCGTCAGATGACCGTTCGGCCATGCGGCGGCCGTGCTCGACCACGTGCGAGAGGAGTGCGGTGAGCAGGGGCATCGCACCCGGATCGGTGCGCGGGTCCTCCAGGGACTCGCCCACCACGTAGAGGGTTCCCCCCTCGGCGATGAATGATTCGAGAACGAGCGAATCCGGTCGGTGCGGATTGCAGGCGTCCCGGATGTGGATCGAGCCGAGGGCGCTCAGCGCGCGGCCGACCAGTTCCTTCGCCTGCTCGCGGCGGTCGGCGTATGCGGTCAGCACCGATTCGAGTTCGCCGGCCTGGCCCGCGGACGCCTGGGGGTTGGTCCGGAGGATCCGTACGGGCTCCTGGGTGGCGCCGGTGGCGTGTGCCCAGCGGTGTAGCTGCCGGAACGGGCGGCCGTCCACCTCCGCCGCGTGCAGCCAGCAGCGCAGCAGGGTCTGGGCGGCGTCGACGGCGGCGGTGTCCAGGGTGCTCGGCGGGCGTACGGGGGTGAGCAGCGCGGCGGCGCGGGCGGTGGCGACGGCGATGTCCTGGCAGCCGTCGGTGGGCGACCAGCGGAGGCGGGCCGGGGTGTCGAGGCGGTGCGTCGGGTCGTAGGCCAGGACCGGGCCGAGTTTGGCGCGGGCGTCCTTGGTCTCGGACCAGAGGGCGGGTTCGGTGGTGGCGACGATGAGCGGGCCCTCGGCGGCGGTGATCGCGGCCAGGGCCTCGGCGGTCGCCGCGGCGCGGTCGGCGCCGTACCTGACGCGGGGGACGGCGGGTCCGGCGAGCGGGGAGCCCGGGGGTGCGGGTGTGCGCTGTTCGGGGAGCGGTCCTGCTGCGGGGTCGTCCGGGTAGAGGGCGGCGAGCGCGGTCGCGGAGAGAGGGATGACGGGTACGGGGTCGGCGGGGGTGGTGGGGTCCTTGTGGAGGGCGGGGCCGCTGTCGGTGGCGGGTGGGGACGGTGCGGCGGCCGTTGGCTGCGCTGGGGTGGCGGTCTCCTGGACGTGGGGCGGTGTCGCGGGAGTGCCGTCCTGGGCTGCCGCCTTGCGGGCCGCTTCGCGGTCGGCCGCGTCCAGGGCCGCGCGCCGGGCCGCGGCGCGGCGGGTGCGCCGGACCGCGCGGTACCGCGTCACCGTCCCCATCGCGAAGATCGTCAGGACCAGCAGCACCATCAGCTCGCCGATCAGGATGCCCCAGAAGAGGCCGTATCCGGAGAGCTGGGGCTTGGGGGTCTGCGGCCAGGCGGCGGCCAAGTCGTGGGGCGCGGCGACGAGATGACGCAGCGCCATGGGGGTGCCTGAGTAGCTGACGCGGTCAGGCCAGGCGCCGTGGGTGAAGAGGCCGGCCAGGCCGGTGGCCGTCCAGACCAGCAGGGTCAGGCCGAGGAGGAAGGCGAGCAGGCCGATGAGGAGGGAGTCGGGGACGCCGCGTTCCCGGCCGCCGCTGCGGGGTGCGTACCGGCCGCCGTCCGGGTACCCGTTCGCTTCCCTGGGGTCCTGCTCGTAGCCGCGCCTCACGCCACCGTCTCGCTCGACTCGTCCCGCATCTGACGTGCCATCGCCAGGGCTTCGGCGCGCTCCTCCGCTTCGGCGTCCGCTGCTTCTTCGATGGCGCGTGCCTCGTCCGTGGGGGTGGCCAGGGACGTGGACATCGCGGATGCCTCGGTCATCGCCCGGTCGGTGTAGACCAGCGGGCGTTCGGCTTCCGTGATGAGGTGTTTGACGACCTGGACGTTGCCGTTGACGTCCCATACGGCGATGCCCGGTGTCAGGGTCGGGATGATCTCGACGGCCCAGCGCGGCAGGCCGAGTACCTGTCCTGTGGCGCGTGCCTCGTCGGCTTTCTGGGCGTAGATGGTGCGGGTGGAGGCCATCTTGAGGATCGCGGCGGCTTCGCGTGCGGCGGCGCCGTCGACGACGTCACTGAGGTGGTGGACGACGGCGACGAAGGACAGGCCCAGGCGGCGGCCGAACTTCAGCAGCCGTTGGAAGAGCTGGGCGACGAAGGGGGAGTTGATGATGTGCCATGCCTCTTCCACCAGGAAGATGCGCTTCTTGCGGTCGGGGCGGATCCAGGTGTGTTCGAGCCAGACGCCGACGATGGCCATCAGGATCGGCATGGCGATGGAGTTGCGGTCGATGTGGGAGAGGTCGAAGACGATCAGGGGGGCGTCGAGGTCGATGCCGGCGGTGGTCGGGCCGTCGAACATGCCGCGCAGGTCACCGTCGACGAGGCGGTCGAGGACGAGCGCGACGTCGAGGCCCCAGGCCCGGACATCGTCTATGTCGACGTTCATCGCCTCGGCGGCTTCCGCTTCCGGGTGCCGCAGCTGCTCGACGATGTCGGTGAGTACCGGCTGCCGTGGGTGTCCTGACTGCTCGTCGGCTGCCGCGCCGAACTCGCCGAGCACCGTGGCGTGCGCGACCTTGAGGGCGAAGCCGGAGCGTTCGTCCAGGCCGTGGCCCATCGCGACCTCGATGATCGTGCGGAGCAGGGCGAGCTGTCCGGTGGTGGTGATCGAGGGGTCGAGGGGGTTGAGGCGGATGCCGCCGTTGAGCGCGGCGGTGGGGTCGAGGCGGATGGGGGTGATGCCCAGTTCCTCGGCGATGAGGTTCCACTCGCCGACGCCGTCCTCGCCCTGGGCGTCCAGGACGACGACCTGGCGGTCGCGGAAGCGGAGCTGGCGCAGGACGTAGGTCTTCTCCAGCGCGGACTTGCCGTTGCCGGATTCGCCGAGTACCAGCCAGTGGGGGGCGGGCAGCTGCTGGCCGTACAGCTGGAACGGGTCGTAGATGTAGCCCTTGCCGCTGTAGACCTCGCGGCCGATGATGACGCCGGAGTCGCCGAGGCCGGGGGCCGCGGTGGGCAGGTAGACGGCCTGGGCCTGTCCTGTGGAGGTGCGTACGGGCAGCCGCGTCGTCTCCACCTTCCCGAACAGGAAGCTGGTGAATGCGTCGGTGAGCGCTGCGAGCGGATCGAGCATGGCCATGACGTACGCGCCTCCCAGCGGCTTTAGCGGCGGATCCCGGTCGCGAACGGCAGGGTGTTGACGAACGCGCGGTGGTGCTCGCGGTCGCACCACTCCAGCTTGAGGTACGACTTGCCGGCGGAGGCGCGGATGGTGCGCTTGTCGCGGGCGAGTGCCTCGGGTGAGCGGGAGGAGACGGTGAGGTAGCCGACGATGTTCACGCCGGCGGCTCCGGACGCGAGGTCTTCGCCGCGCTGGTCGACGCGTCCGTGGTGGGCGACGTCGCGGGGGTCGACGACGCGGTTCATCTTCGCCGCGCGGCTGGCTTCCGCGTCGTCGTTGGTCTTCTCCGTCAGCATCCGCTCGATGGCGATCTCGGTGGGTTCCAGGTCCATGCAGACGGCGACCGTGCGGATCACGTCCGGGGTGTGCACCAGGAGGGGCGCCAGGAAGTTGACGCCCACCGGGGTCAGCGGCCACTCCTTGATCCAGGCGGTGGAGTGGCACCAGGGGGCGCGGGTGGTCGATTCGCGGGTCTTGGCCTGGAGGTAGGTCGGCTCCATCGCGTCCAGCTCGGCCGGCCAGGCGTTGCGCTTGCTCATCGCCTGGATGTGGTCGATGGGGTGGTCCGGGTCGTACATGGAGTGCACGAGGGAGGCGAGGCGGGCCTGGCCCAGGGGCTGGCGGACGCGGATGTCGGCCTCGGCGAGGCGGGCGCAGATGTCGGTCAGCTCGCGGGCCATGACGACGGCGAGGCCGGCGTCGCGGTCGAGCTTGTCGCGGGCCGGGCCGCCACGCTGCGCGCGGGCGGCGCGGGCCATGGTGTGGGCCTCGGCGGCGAGTTCGCGGTCGTAGTGCATGCAGGCCACGAGGTAGGCGCGGTGCTGCTCGGACGAGGTGGAGACCATCGACTGGAGCTGCTCGTAGGACTCCTGGAGCCACGCGGGGGCGGACTGGTCGCCGCGCTGGGCGACGTCCTTGGCATGTGCGTCCGGGTCGGCGGGCAGGGTGCGGGCGAGCATCTGGAGGCGGGTGACGAAGCCGTCGCCGTTGGCCACGTGCTTGAGCAGCGTCCCGAAGCGGTCGACGAGGGCTTCCTGGTCCTCGCTGTCGCGCAGGCCGACGCCGGGGCCCTCGATCTCGATGGCGGCGGTCACCGTACGGCGGTCGGCGTGCAGCAGGACGGCGATCTCGTCGGGGCCGAAGGGCGCGGCGAGCCAGTTGATGCGGCCGATGCCGGGGGGCGGGCCGATCTCGACCTCGCGGCCGTCAAGACGGACGCCGGCCTCGGCCGCGCCGGAGCGGTAGGCGGTGCCGCGCCGTACGGTCCTGCGGTAGCTGCGGTTGATCTCGAACCACTTGTAGAACGTCCGGCCCTTGTACGGGACGTAGACGGCGGCCAGGCCGAGTACGGGGAAGCCGACGAGGCTCGCGATCTTCAGGGCCAGGGAGCCGATCGCCAGTCCGCACACCATGCCGATGAACGCGGCGGCGATGATCAGTGCGATCTCGCCGGTCTCGCGGTTCTTGCCGACGACGGCGTTGGGCCGGGCGCGGCCGATCAGATACGTCCGACGGGGCGCGACCGGGTGGGACTGCGTGCTCAACGCCCATCACCTCCTGCTGACTTGCCGGTGTGGGCGCCGGCGCTCGGGCCGGGGTTCGTACGGGGTGCGGGGGTGGCGGGCGCCTGGCCGCGGCCGGAGCGTGAGCTGTGCGCCGCGACGCCGCCCGCCACGCCGCCCGCGGAGGACTGGCCGCCGCCCTGGGCCTGGCTGCCGCCGTCGCCCGACTTGCGGGTGCTGTGGGTCTTGATGCCCTGGGACACCAGCGCGGCGGGTGAGGAGATCATCGCGGCGGCCTGGCTGCCGTCGGTGGCGCGGCCCTTGGTCGTACGGGCGGAGACCATGTCGTCGCCGAAGCCGGGGACGAAGCGGTAGATCACCGCGCTGGCGAAGATCGCGAGGATGATGATCGCGAGGCCGGACACGACGGCGGAGAAGGCGTTGGGGCCCTCGTCGGACGAGAGCGCGCCGGCGATGCCCAGCACGATCACGATCACCGGCTTCACCATGATCACCGCGATCATGATGCCGGCCCAGCGGCGGACGTGGCCCCACATGTTCTTGTCGACGAGCCCGGCGTACACGACGGTTCCCAGCAGCGCGCCGACGTACAGCAGCGCGGCCCTGACCACCAGTTCGAGCCAGAGCACGCCGGCGGCCAGCACGGACACCAGCGAGACGACGATCAGCATGATCGGGCCGCCGCCGATGTCGGTGCCCTTGGTCAGCGCCTCGGAGAACGCGCCGAAGAACGTGTCGGTCTTCGCGCCTGTGCCCTTCGCGATGATCTCGGTGATGCCGTCGGTCGCCGAGACGACGGTGTAGAGGATCAGGGGCGTGAAGGCGGACGCGAGCACGGTCAGCCAGAGGAATCCGACGGCCTCGCCGATCGCTTCCGTGAGCCGCACTCCGCGCACCGCGCGCTTGGCGACGGCGAGCAGCCACAGCACCAGCGTGAGCACCGTCGACGCGGCGAACACGACGGCGTACTGGCGCAGGAACGCGGCGTTGGTGAAGTCCACCTGCGACGTCGACTTCACGGCGTCGGCCAGCTTGTCGACGATCCAGGCGGCGGCCTTGGCGCAGCCCTGGGCGAGGGAGGAGAGGGGGTCCAGGGGGTTGTTGTCGGTGAGGCTGGGGGTTTTGGGGGTGCCGGCGCCGGCTTTGTCGCCGGACTGGCAGAACTCCTTGGCCTGGCCGGGTACGAGCTGGCAGGGGTCGTCGCTCGCGCCGGGTGACGGGGTGGGGCCCGGCGCGGCCATCGCGCGGGTGGCCAGCATGAAGACCGTGGTCTGCAGGCCCACCAACAGGGCGGTGACGGTGCGGGCGCGGCTGGGTCGGCTACCGGGCATAGGTGAACCCTCCGTACTGCTTGACCGCATCGGTGATCTGGCCTGCGCCGGACGTCTTGTTGTCGCCGTTGACCGGGGCGGGGCCGTCCTCTCGGGAGAAGCCCTCGACCTTCCAGTCCCCGGCGGCCCACTTCAGTTGCAGGTGTGTGGTGAACCAGTCGGTCGTCACCGGGGTCGTCGACTTCGCGCCCGCGGTACCGAAGAGGCCCGTGCACCACACTTCGAGGTTCGCGGTGTCGCCGTCGAGCTTGACGAGCTTGGTGCCGACGGGGACGGTGCGGGAGATGTAGGTCATGCCCTTGGCGGCGTTGCCGTTCGCGTCGAGGCCGAGCTTCTTGAGGAAGCCGGTCGAGTACGTCGCGTCGAGCTTGCCCTGCATGCCGGCGGCCGTGGCGGGCGCGAAGACCTGCTTGACGATCGTGTGCCGTGCGGTGGGCTTGAACATGTCGGCCGACCCCAGCGCCACCGCGTAGTTCGCCGCCGCCGACTGTGCGCCCTGTGCCGTCTTGGCGAAGCCGGCGGCGATGGTGCCGTTTTTGCCGTCGACCGGTTTGGTGCCGGTGGGGGCGGTGGACCGGGCGGCGGGGGCGCCGGCCGGGCCCGGGGCGTCGTCGGCGCTGTCCTGGCTGCCGGATGCGCCGCCGCTGCGGTTGGCGAAGGCGATGGCGGCGATCAGCAGGACCACCACGCCGACGATCGTGACGAGGTTACGGCTCGACAGGCCGCCCCGGGTCCTTCGCCCCGAGCCGTAGGTGTCGCCCTCGCCGTCCGGAAGTCTGGTGCGGGTCTGGCCCGCGGGACTGCTGTAGTCGCCGCCGCCGTAGCCGCCGTCATCGCCGATACTCATCGCGCCCGTGCCCCCTCAACCGCCATTGCCGTGTCCGCCGTAGTTGTGCCGCCCCCATATGACCGTAGCCGCGCGGGTGGCGGTGTGGGTGCGGTGGTACGAGTACATCTCACCGTGACGGGTCCTCAGATGCCGGGCCGCAGAGGCGAATGGGGGACTCCGGGGTATTTGTACCCATCGCGTGCTCCATGTCCGTGGGGGTCGGCCGTCGCCTTCTTCTCTCCGGAGCGACCTGTCCCCACGCGGCGGGCAGCCCAACCGGACCGCTGGTCGCGGCGGTGTTCAGGCGCGGGGGCGGTTCGGTCGGGCCGGGTTGAGCAGGCGTCAGCATGGGGCCTCGGCTGAGGAGGTGGGGCCGGTCGGGGGGTGGACGGAGGCATCGGGGCGGCGGAGGGGCGGCGGGTGGGGGCGCACGGTGGCGGCGCCGGGACGGGCGCGCCCGGGACCGCGCGGCATCCGGGTGTGCGGCGCGGTCGCGTGGGTGCGGTCAGACCGCCATGCCGTAGACGATGGTGAAGAGCGTCCCCAGGGAGCCGATGATGAAGACTCCGGTGAGGCCGGCGACGATCAGGCCCTTGCCCTGTTCGGCGCTGAAGGTGTCGCGGAGCGCGGTGGCGCCGATGCGCTGTTTCGCGGCGCCCCAGATCGCGATGCCGAGGCACAGCAGGATGGCGATCGCCATGATCACCTCGACCATCACGCGGGCTTCGTTGCCCAGGCTCCCGAACGGGCCCCAGTCCGGGGCGATTCCGCCGATGATGGTGGTGATGTCGCCCTTTTCGGCCGCAATGAACATTTGTGAACTCACCGCCCCTTATGGGTAGTTGTGGCCCCGTGCCGTACGGTGCGGGGCAGTGTCTATCTTCGCCGACCATCTTCGCCGACGAAGACACCATCGGATGTCGACTTGACGGCTTTCTTTTGCGGATCCCGTGGGGGTGGCGTGAGGATCGGCCCGCACGTTGTCCACCGGACCTATTAGTCTCACTGTGTGTATCACGTACGGTAACCGTGGGCAATGATCATCGGGGGGATCCGGGAGGCTGTCCGAAACCCCGCGCCGTGCGGGGGGCGCCGCTACTTGGGCGCGTGGGACATCGCGAAGACCATGAGGAGCGCGACGAGGTGGATCGCGAAGAGAAAGTACGCGACCCGCCACCACAGGTGCTTGTTGAGCTGCTTCTGGTTGTTGGGGTCCATGGCGTCCCGTCCTCGGTGTCCGCCCAGTGTCGCGCACCGCGGACCGGTCACGCGACGGGGCCGGGCGGGGCGGCGTACGGAGTGGCCGGTTCCGGTGCGGGGCTTCGGGTGGCGGGCCGGTGTGGGTACTGTGCGAGCGCCCCCTGCGCTGTTCCGTGCGCCGCTGTGCGGCGGGAACTCACGGGTGTACGGGGGAAAAAGCGGTGAACCGGGCCCGGATGGGGGAGGGTTGAGGGGTGCGTAAATTCTGGATTGCCGGTGGGATAGGGGCAGGGCTGATGCTCTGTCTTGTCGCGCTGCTCGTGGTCGGGACGTACACGGCCGCGGCGGGGATGGTGAGCGCGGCGGGTGGCCGGGCGGCCGGCCTCGCCAAGGGCGCGGTGCCGGCCGCGTATCAGTCGCTGGTGCAGAAGTGGGGCACGCTGTGCCCGGCCATCAGCCCTTCGCTGCTCGCGGCGCAGCTCTATCAGGAGAGCGGCTGGAACCCGAAGGCGCAGAGCCCGGCCGCCGCGCAGGGGATCGCGCAGTTCATCCCGGGGACGTGGCAGACGCACGGCATCGACGGGAACGGTGACGGCAAGAAGGACGTCTGGGATCCGGAGGACGCCATTCCGTCGGCGGCCTCGTACGACTGCGAGCTGGCGAAGTACGTGAAGGACGCGCCGGGTGACGCCACCCACAACATGCTCGCCGCGTACAACGCGGGGGCGTACCGCGTGATCCAGTACAACGGCGTGCCGCCGTACGGCGAGACGCAGAACTACGTGAAGACGATCACGACGCTGGCGAAGAGCTTCGAGGCGCCGGTGGGACGGGTCGCGCCGTCGAAGCAGGCGGCGTCCGCGATCTACTACGCGCAGGAGAAGCTCGGCACGCCGTATCTCTGGGGCGGGACGGGCACCTCCGGGCAGAACGGGCGGTTCGACTGCTCCGGTCTGACGCAGGCCGCGTACCGCACGGTCGGGGTCGAGCTGCCGCGGGTGGCGAACGACCAGTGGAACGCCGGGCCGCACCCGAAGCGCGACGAACTGCTCCCCGGCGACCTGGTGTTCTTCGCGAACGATCTGACGGACCCGCGGTCGATCCACCACGTGGGGATCTATGTGGGGGGTGGATACATGATCAACGCGCCGCACACCGGTGCCGTCATCCGGTTCGACAAGATCGATGCGCCGGACTACATGGGGGCGACCCGCGTCACGTCGGATGGCGCAAAAGCACTGCCGAACGCGAACGCTGCGTGAACATAAGGCCCTGAACTGCGGTGACGAGTCAAGCTTGGATAACAGGCTGGTGATCATCCGGTAGAGAGTGGAACGCCCGCGACGGCAGGCGCGTTTTCTTGTCGTGGGATACAGCAGGCGTGACCCGCGCGTTCGGCGCGGTGACATGGCGGCAAGGCTCGACGACCACGGGGGTTGGCGGCAGACACACGGCGCTCGCGCGCGCGGAAGATAAGGGGCCATGGCAGATGGCTGTACTCGCATTCGAGGGGCCGAACCCCGATGTCGACGTACTCGACGGCATCAACGGCCTCGCGAAGGACGCCCCGCACTGGGTCAACCGCGCGATGGAGTACCTCGGCGAATACGGCATCATCGCCGGCCTCGCCGTGCTGTGTCTGGTCGCCTGGTGGGCCGCGCGCCGCAGGCCCGGCGC
The DNA here is from genome assembly GCF_043199105.1 of Streptomyces sp. NPDC048644. Lineage (NCBI taxonomy): Bacteria > Bacillati > Actinomycetota > Actinomycetes > Kitasatosporales > Streptomycetaceae > Streptomyces > Streptomyces sp. NPDC048644. Next base: position 27,642 of record NZ_JBICVO010000030.1, on the reverse strand, counting down.
GCCGTCCGCCGTCGCCGGTCTGGTGTGGGCGCCGCTGGCCGCCGGCCTCGCGCTGCTGGTCAACATTCCGATCCGGGCGTTCGTCGAGCGTCCGCGGCCGTTCGAGGACCACGCCGGGATGGCGGTGCTGATCCCGGGCAAGAGCGACTTCTCGTTCGTCAGCGATCACGCGGCGCTGACGATGGCGGTCGGCGTCGGCCTGTTCATCGCCCACCGCAAGTACGGGCTGATCGGGATCGGCCTGGCGCTGCTGGAAGGGTTCTGCCGCGTCTACATGGGGGTGCACTACCCGACGGACGTGATCGGCGGGTTCGCACTGGGTACCGCCGTCGCGCTGCTGCTCGCGCCGCCCGCGCAGGCGCTGTTGGTCCCGCTGATGACCCGGCTCGGGCGGTCGCGGGCCGGCCGGCTGGTGCGGGCGCCCGGGGTGCCGGAGACGGCGGATGGGCGCGCGGCCGGGGTGGCGGAGCCCGATGAGGTGCCCGGCGGCCTGGCGATGACCACCGGGGCGGCGCTGCCGCGGCGCGAGGGGCGGGACAGCGATCTGGCCGCGTGAGCGGTGGTCGGTTGGCCGCAGCGGAAAGGCCCGGTCCCTTCGGGGGGCCGGGCCTTTGCCTATTCGGAGAGTTTCTCCGACAGTCATTCAGAGGGTTACAGGGTGCCCCAGACAATCGCCCCGTCGCTGCCCTTGACGGGCTTCTTTCCCTTCGCCAGACGCAGCTGGAGGGAGAAGCGCTTGCCGTCGTTCAGACGGCTCAGCGGGTGGTAGGTCCGGCACTTTCCGTTTCCCTTTTTCATGATGTACCCGTTGCTGTTCCAGTCGTCCTCGATAACCGCCACGACGCTGTATCCGTCGGCCGCGGTGTCGCACACCTTGAGCGTGTTGGCGGAGTTGTTGTACGTGGCGTATCCGCGGTTGATGAGGTGCGGGTGGGCCGTGTAGCTCACCGCGTACGCGGGCGCGGTGGCCAGCGCGGATACGGCGCCGGCGGTGAGCAGGGTCGTGAGAATTCGGGCAGGACGCATGTATTTCCCCGTGTGTCTTGCATTCGCCGTGCGAATGGTGATGTGCGGCCCGAAACTCTAGCAGGAGGCATGTGGCGGTGGCTTGTTGACGGCCTTTCTGTGCCTCCCGGTGCATTCCGGGTGATGCGTCACAGTGCCTGCGGAAACGTGCTGAAGAGCCGCTGCGGATCGTAGGTCTGCTTGACCTTGTCCAGGCGGGCGGCGGCCGGTCCGAAGTACGCGGATTTCCAGTCGGTGAGGGCCGCGTCGGTGTAGTTCTGGTAGGCGGCGCCCGATGCGTGACGGCGCATGGCGCCGTGGAAGGAGTCGAGCCAGGCGGTGCGGCTCCCGGACGAGCCGCCGGCCGGCCAGGACGCCAGGTACTGGGCGAGGAACCGTGAACCGCGGTGCACGAACGCGGTGTCGGTGCGGCCGACGCGGTTGATCGCGCCGCCCAGCGCGGTCAGCGCGATGTTGCCGTTGACGCCCTTGTGGCCCGCGCTCTCGATCTGGCTCAGCACGGTCTGGATGCCGGCCGCCGACAGCGAGCGGTCGTAGAAGTGCGAGCGGGCCGCGTACGTCTCGCGGCCCAGCTGGCCGGCGCCGGTGTGTCCTGGCAGCGCGCCCGGCATGTGGCACTGCGCGGCGGACTTGGACGAGCAGCCGGCGTACGCCTCCATCGCGTCCAGGTGGTCGATGGGGGTGAGGTGCACGCTGGTGGCGGGGCCGGGGCCGCCCGGCTGGTCGGCGAGCTTGTCGACGGCGTTCTGCAGGTCGCGGTAGCTGCCGAGGGAGAACGCGGCGACGGCGACGACGGGGGTGCCGCCCGGCCGCGCGTCGAGATGGCAGGCGGACCATATCTCGTCGGCCTGCACCGGGCCCCACTTCTGCCAGGAGCCCAGCACCTTGGCCGCCTTGGCCCACGGCCAGGTCATGTACGCCATGACGGAGCGCGGCGCCGGGTGGGTGCGGAAGCGGAGTTCGGTGACCACACCGAAGTTGCCGTTGCCCGCGCCGCGCAGCGCCCAGAAGAGGTCCGGGTGGCGGGACTTGTCGCAGTCGACGGTCTTGCCGTCGGCGGTGACGAGGGTGGCGCCGACGAGGCTGTCGCAGGTCAGGCCGTAGGCGCGGGAGGTCACGCCGTGGCCGCCGCCGAGGGTGAGCCCGGAGATGGCGACCGTGGGGCAGGAGCCGCCGGGAACGGTGACGCCGTGCGCGCCCAGGCCCTGGTAGACGTCGATGAGCTTGGCGCCGGCGCCTATCCGGGTGGTGCCCGCGGACGGCGCGGAGACCTTGGAGAGTGCGGAGACGTCGATGATGAGCTTGCCGTTGCCGCTGGAGTAGCCCGCGTAGGAGTGGCCGCCGCTGCGGATGGCGACCGGGGTGTTGTAGCGGCGGGCGAAGGCGAGGCAGGCGGCGATGTCCGACGGATGCTCGACGTAGGCGACGGCGGACGGCTTCAGCCCGTCGTAGCGGGTGTTGTAGAGGCGGCGGGCGGTGGCGTACGCCGCGTCGGACGCGCGGATGAGCGTGCCGTCCAAATCCTTGGACAGTGCGCTCCAACTCGCCTTGGTGGCAGGTGACTTGGCGGCCTGCGCGGAGCCGGACGCGGTGCTGGTGTTCAGTGCGCCCGCACCCCCTGCGGCCGTGCCCGAACCGGCGGGGGAAGCGCCCGCCGTGCCCTTGGTGCTGTCGCAACCGGTCATGGCGACCGAAGCTACCGCGAGGCCGCCGCCGGTTTGCAGGAGTGTGCGCCGCTTCACTGGGATGTCCCCCTTGTTGTCGTGCCGTCCGGCCACCGGCCCGGCCGGCGGTCACGGGGCATCTCGCCGGGTGGCCGCTGCGGTACGCCTTCCCCGGCCGAGGCTCTGGGGAGGCGCTCTCGGGGTGTCCCCGGAGGCGGGTCTCCGGGGGCGTGCGAGTCCGTCGGCGCCCGGTCTGCTGGCTTGTCGTCTCTTTACCCAGATGCGGCACGGGCGTTGGGGGTTCCCGGACTGGACGGACTCGTTCCGGAAAGCCGCTCAGGCGGGGGCCGATCCCTCGGCGGTCAGATGGCGCTCGGCGTCCGTGCGGGCCTGCGAACGGGCCCGGCGGGCCGCGCCGCGCCAGCCGCAGGTGCAGCTCGCCAGGATGAAGGAGCCGCGTTCGGCGGTGGAGGTGTGGTGCTGCGCCGGGGCCCGGGTGTCGTCCGGCGCGCGGGAGGGGCAGGGGACGGGCCGGGGTGCGGTGCCCGGTGCGGTGCCTGACGGTGGGTGCTGTGGGGCGCGGTCGGTCACCCCGCCACGCTACGCGCCCTGGGGTGACGCCCGCGTGACGGGCCCTTCGAACGGTCGTTGAACGGGGCGGTCGGTACCACGCGCGACCGTCCGGAGCGGGGCGGTCCGGCTCTGGCGTCCCGGGCCGATCGCCCATGACACAGCGGCCGAAGGGGCTCGTACGCGATGGTGGTGCAGGGCAGGCGAGGCAGAGGGGCGGCCTTCGCGGCCGTGGCGTGCGGGGCGGTTCTGGCGGGTGCGCTGACGGCGGGCTGCTCGCCCGACGGGGTGGCCGCCGACGATCTGCCGCCGACCGGATCGGCCGTCGAGGACGTGCGGCGCACCGCCGACGCGCTGCTGCGGGCCGGCGGCGCGCGGATCAGGTCGACGATGGAGACGGTGAGCGGCGGCACCCGCGTCGCGATCCGCGGCACCGGCAGCTACGACTTCCGTGCGGGCAGGGGGCAGTTGGAGCTGGTGCTGCCCGATCCCGCGGGGGAGCGCGGCGGGCCGCGACCGCCGGTCACGGAGATCATCGCGCCCGGCGTGCTGTACATGAAGAACCGCGGGGCGGGGGTGCCGGCCGACAAGTGGGTGCGGGTCGACTCCACGTCGCTGGCGGACGGGAACCTGGTCACCGGCGGCGCCACCGATCCGCTGACCGCCGCCGAACTGCTGCGCGGCGCAGGGCAGGTGACGTACCGGGGCGCTCAGCGGCTGGACGGGGTCGCGGTGCGGCACTACAGCGGGACGACGGACATCGGGGCGGCGGCGGGTGCCGCGTCGGCGCGTACGAAGCCCGCGTTGACGGCGGCGGAGAAAGGGTTCACCACGCGCCGGGTGCCGTTCGACGCGTATCTGGACGAGGCAGGACGGCTGCGCAAGGTGCGGCAGAGCTATCACTTCGCCAACGGGTCGGCGAAGGGGGCATCGGTGACGTCCACCACTCAACTCGGTGATTTCGGGAGGAAAGCCGCGGTGGCGCTGCCCGAGCGGGGTGACATCTACGCGGGGAAGATCGCGGCGACCGGGCGGTAGTCGTCGAGGCGTCCGCAATTCCCTTTTCGACCGTCGCTTTTCGGCCGTCCGCGGGTGAACTCCGGTGCGGGTGCCGGGGCCTGGTGGGCCGGTGACGGATGCTCGTGCCCGGTGGCGGAAATGGTCCTTCCGTGCCATGCGCCGCGTGTGCGTCCCTCCCTACGCTGGACGGCGGCAGATGAGCAGGCGCTCGAAGGAGGAGGTGGAGTCCGTGGCCGTGAACCGCAATGCGGGGGTCCAGGACCACGTAGCCCTCGTCGAGATCGACCTGGCCGGGGAGTTGATGATCGCCGCGGCTGCCGCGAGCGAGGACCGGCTGAGCCGGGACCGTATCGACGAACTGCTGGACGTGGGCTGCTGCGGGCGGCGGGCCCGGAAGGGTGGGTGGCCGGCGGGGCAGAGTTGACGGCGGGGGCGTACGCAGGGTGTACGGGCGGCGGCCGGTGCGGCGCGCGGGCCGTCGGGGCACCGGATTCCTGGGCTGAGCGCCCGGTCGTGCGGCCGGTGTCAGGTCCGCAGCATCCGCTCGATGGCCTTCGTCGCCTCCTGGACCTTGGCGTCGATCGCCTCGGGGCCCTTCACCGCGGCGTCGGCGACGCAGTGCCGCAGGTGCTCTTGCAGGAGTTGGAGTCCGAAGGACTGGAGGCCCTTCGTGCTCGCCGAGACCTGGGTGAGTATGTCGATGCAGTAGACATCCTCTTCGAGCATGCGCTGGAGGCCGCGGATCTGGCCCTCGATACGGCGCAACCGCTTGAGGTGGGCCTCTTTTTGCTGGGCGTAGCCGTGAATACCGCGATCATGATCGGTCACGGCATTCGGGTCGCCCTGGGGGGCGGTTTTCGGCTCGGGGCTGTGGTCGGCCGCGGCGGCTGCGGTGGTGCCGTTGGTGTCGGCGTCCGTGGTCGTCATGGCCGTCTCCCGTGGTATCTCAGCGATCCATATACCCCTGGTGGGTATATGGTACCGAATTTTGCGGGCACCCGAGGTACCCCGTGCAGAGCATGCTGCCCGATGGGCGACACTGAAGGAATGCTGGTTAGCAGTGGCTGGATGATGCGCCTAGCATCAACTCGACCGAATCCGATGCACCCCGAGGATTTCACGTGCGCTTTCGTCTGACCCCCAGGGAGACGAGCTTCTACGACATGTTCGCCGCCTCTGCGGACAACATCGTCACGGGCTCGAAGCTCCTGATGGAACTGCTCGGGGCGGACGCCTCCGCGCGGGCAGAGATCGCCGAGAGGATGCGGGCGGCGGAGCACGCAGGTGACGACGCGACCCACGCGATCTTCCACCAACTGAACTCCTCCTTCATCACGCCGTTCGACCGCGAGGACATCTACAACCTCGCCTCGTCGCTCGACGACATCATGGACTTCATGGAAGAGGCCGTCGACCTGGTCGTCCTCTACAAGGTCGAGGAGCTGCCCAAGGGCGTCGACCAGCAGATCGAGGTGCTGGCGCGGGCGGCCGAGCTGACCGCCGAGGCGATGCCGAATCTGCGGACGATGTCGAACCTCACCGAGTACTGGATCGAGGTCAACCGCCTGGAGAACCAGGCCGACCAGATCCACCGCAAGCTGCTCGCCCACCTCTTCAACGGCAAGTACGACGCCATCGAGGTGCTCAAGCTCAAGCAGATCGTGGACATCCTGGAAGAGGCGGCCGACGCCTTCGAGCATGTGGCCAACACCGTCGAGACCATCGCGGTAAAGGAGTCCTGAGCCCCGGCCATGGACACCTTCACGCTCATCGTGACCATCGCGGTCGCGCTCGGTTTCACATACACCAACGGCTTCCACGACTCCGCGAACGCCATCGCGACCTCGGTCTCGACCCGCGCGCTGACGCCGCGAGCGGCGCTGGCGATGGCCGCCGTGATGAACCTCGCAGGTGCCTTCCTGGGCAGCGGGGTCGCCAAGACGGTCAGTGAAGGGCTGATCTCCACTCCCGAGGGCGACAAGGGGATGGGCATCCTGTTCGCCGCGCTGGTCGGCGCGGTCGTCTGGAACCTCGTCACCTGGTATTTCGGACTGCCGTCCTCGTCCTCGCACGCACTGTTCGGCGGCATGGTCGGCGCGGCGCTCGCGGGGGGCACCGAGGTGATCTGGTCCGGGGTGATCGAGAAGGTCGTCCTGCCGATGTTCATCTCCCCGGTCATCGGCCTGGTGCTCGGCTATCTGGTGATGGTCGTCATCCTGTGGCTGTTCCGCAGGTCCAACCCGCACAAGGCGAAGCGCGGTTTCCGCATAGCGCAGACCGTCTCGGCGGCGGGCATGGCGCTCGGGCACGGTCTCCAGGATGCCCAGAAGACGATGGGCATCGTGGTGATGGCGCTGGTCATCGCCGATGTCCAGGACGCGAACGACGCGATCCCGATCTGGGTCAAGCTGGTCTGCGCGATCACCCTGTCGCTCGGTACGTACGCGGGTGGCTGGCGCATCATGCGGACCCTGGGCCGCCGGATCATCGAGCTGGACCCGCCGCAGGGCTTCGCCGCGGAGACCACGGCCGCCTCGGTCATGTACACCGCGTCGTTCATGTTCCACGCGCCGATCTCCACCACGCATGTCATCACCTCCGCGATCATGGGCGTGGGCTCGACCAAGGGCTCGCGCGCGGTGCGCTGGGGTGTCGCCAAGAACATCGTGATGGGCTGGTTCATCACCATGCCGGCGGCGGCGCTGGTCGCGGCGCTCGCGTACTGGGTCGTCCAGCTGGCCTTCGGCTAGCGGCCCTGCCGCGCTCGATCCGCGTTCGATCAAGGAGAGGGCCCGTCCCACCGGGAAGGTGGGGCGGGCCCTTCGTCCTGCGGTGGCACCGCCATGCAGCACCGCAGGACGCGCGGGGCCGGGCCAGGACCGGCGGGCGGCTCAGCCGAAGCGGCCGGAGATGTAGTCCTCGGTGGCCTGGACCGAGGGGTTGGAGAAGATCCGCTCGGTCTCGTCGATCTCGACCAGCTTGCCGGGCTGTCCGACGGCGGCGAGGTTGAAGAACGCCGTGCGGTCCGACACCCGGGCCGCCTGCTGCATGTTGTGCGTCACGATGACGATCGTGAAGCGCTCCTTCAGCTCGCCGATCAGGTCCTCGACGGCGAGCGTGGAGATCGGGTCGAGCGCCGAGCAGGGCTCGTCCATCAGCAGCACCTGCGGTTCGACCGCGATGGCGCGGGCGATGCACAGCCGCTGCTGCTGGCCGCCGGAGAGGCCCGAGCCCGGCTTGTTCAGGCGGTCCTTGACCTCGTTCCAGAGGTTGGCGCCCTTGAGGGACTTCTCGACGATGTCCTTGAGGTCGCCCTTCTTGGCGGTGCCGTTGAGCCGCAGCCCCGCCGCGACGTTGTCGAAGATCGACATCGTGGGGAACGGGTTCGGACGCTGGAAGACCATGCCGACGGTGCGGCGGACCGCCACCGGGTCGACACCGGAGCCGTAGAGGTCCTCGTCGTCCAGCAGCACCTTGCCCTCGACACGGCCGCCGGGGGTGACCTCGTGCATGCGGTTCAGGGTGCGCAGGAAGGTCGACTTGCCGCAGCCGGACGGGCCGATGAAGGCGGTCACCGAGCGGGGCTCGACGCTCATGGAGATGTCGTCGATGGCCTTGTGGCTGCCGTAGTAGGCGGAAAGGCCGCTGACGTCGATTCGCTTGGCCATGGAGATCACTGCTTCTTTCGTTGCGCTGCGGTCAGCGGCCGGTTGAGGGGGCCTTCCAGCGGGCGATGCCGCGGGCCACCAGGTTGAGGACCATCACGAAGGCGATGAGGACCAGCGCCGCCGCCCATGCGCGGTCGTACGAGGCGTCGGAGCCCTGCTGCCACTGCTGGAAGACGTAGAGCGGCAGGGACTGCTGGGCGTCTTCGAAGGGGTTGTTGTTGATCGTCTTCGCCCCCCAGACCAGCAGCATCACGGGTGCGGTCTCGCCGGCGATGCGGGCGACGGCCAGCATCACGCCGGTGGTGATCCCGCCGATCGACGTCGGCAGGACGACCTTGAGGATGGTGCGCCACTTCGGGACGCCGAGGGCCAGCGACGCCTCGCGCAGCTCGTTGGGCACCAGCTTGAGCATCTCTTCGGTGGAGCGGACCACGACCGGCATCATCAAGATCGCCAGCGCCATAGAGCCGGCGAACCCGGAAGGGCCGAAGCCGAGGATCAGGATCCAGACGGAGAGCACGAACAGGCCGGCCACGATGGACGGGATGCCGGTCATCACGTCGACGAAGAAGGTGACGGTCTTGGCGAGCTTGCCGCCGCCGTACTCGACGAGGTAGATCGCGGTGAACAGGCCGAGCGGCGCCGCGATCAGGGTGGCCAGGCCGACCTGCTCCAGGGTGCCGATGATCGCGTGGTAGATGCCGCCGCCGGGCAGTGCGTCAGGGACGGTGCCCATCGAGTGCGACAGGAAGTAGGGGCTGAGGACCTTGGTGCCGCGCGCGACGGTCTCCCACAGCAGGGAGGCCAGCGGGACCACGGCGAGCAGGAACGCGATCCAGACCAGGCTGGTGGCCAGCCGGTCCTTGGCCTGCCTGCGGCCTTCGACGGCCGTGGCCAGCGCGTAGGTGCCGGCGATGAAGAGCAGGGCGGCGATCAGGCCCCACTGGATCCGGCTCTCCAGACCGGCCACCAGACCGATGCCGACCGCGACCGCGACCGAGACCAGCGCGATGACCGGCGGGCTCCAGCGGGGGAGCCTGGCCTGCTTGAGAGAGACCGGCAGCGGGTCGCCGGGCTGTCCGGCGAGCGGTCGCCGGTCCGTCATGACGTCGGTCATCACGAGTACTCCTTGCGCCGGGCGATGATCAGGCGGGCCGCGCCGTTGACCAGCAGCGTGATCACGAAGAGGACGAGGCCGGAGGCGATCAGCGCGTCCTGGCCGAAGGTGTCGGCCTCGCTGAACTTGGCGGCGATGTTCTGCGCGAAGGTGCCGCCGCCCGGGTCGAGCAGGCTGGTGTTGATCAGGAAGCTGGGCGAGAGGACCGTGGCGACGGCCATCGTCTCGCCGAGCGCGCGGCCCAGGCCGAGCATCGAGGCGCTGATGACGCCGGAGCGGCCGAAGGGGAGCACCGACATCCGGATGACTTCCCAGCGGGTGGCGCCGAGCGCCAGCGCGGCTTCCTCGTGCATCTTCGGCGCCTGGAGGAAGACCTCGCGGCTGACGCTGGTCACGATCGGCAGGATCATGATCGCGAGCAGGATGCCGACGGTGAACAGCGAGCGGGCGGCGCCGCCGCTGTAGCTGAAGATGCCGGTCCAGCCGAGGTAGTCGTCCAGCCAGCTGTAGAGGCCGGTCAGGTGCGGGACGAGGAACAGCGCGCCCCACAGGCCGTAGATGATGCTGGGCACCGCGGCGAGCAGGTCGATGACGTAGCCGAGCGGGGAGGCCAGCTTGCGCGGGGCGTAGTGCGAGATGAACAGCGCGATGCCGACCGCGACCGGAACCGCGATGACCATCGCGAGCACGGCGCTGACGACCGTGCCGAACGCCAGGACCGCGATGCCGAACTCGGGCTCGGCGCCGGTGGCGTTCCAGTCGAGCGTGGTGAAGAAGTTGGCGTGGTCGCCGGATATCGCGAGGACGGAGCGGTAGGTCAGGAACGCCGCTATCGCCGCCATGATCACCAGGAGGGTGATGCCGGATCCGCGGGAGAGCCCGAGGAAGATCCGGTCACCCGGGCGTACGGCCTTGCCGGAGATCGCGGAGGGTCCGGCGGCCGGCGGGGGTGGCAGGGGCGGGGCGTCGGGTGACGAAGGCGCTTGAGGGTTCATGGTTTCTCCGGTCTGCGGAGCCGGTGGGCTCCTGGCGCGGCGGTGCACCGGAAGGGCGGCGGCCCGGGGGCCGCCGCCCGGTTCGTCAGGCGAGCGTCGCGACGGTCTTGCGGACCTTGTCGGCGATCTCGGTGGGCAGCGGGGCGTAGCCCAGGTCCTTGAGCGCGGCCTGGCCGTCCTTGCCCGCGATGTAGGTGAGGAAGGACTTGGTGGCCGGCAGGGTGGCGGCCTTGTTGCCCTTGTCACAGGCGATCTCGTACGTCACCAGGGTGATCGGGTAGGCGCCCTCGGCCTTGGTGGCGTAGTTGAGCTGGAGGGCGAGGTCGTCGCCCTTGCCGGTCTGCTTGGCCTCGGCGATGGCCTTGGAGGCGTTGTCGACGGTGGCGTCGACCGGGGCCTTGGCGCCGGTGTTGATCTTGACCGTGGGGATCTTGCCGGCCGTCGCGTACGACAGCTCGAAGTACGAGATCGCGCCACTGGTCTGCTTGACCTGCGAGGAGACGCCGGCCGAGCCGGAGGCCGCCTGGCCGCCCTTGCCCTCCCAGGTCTTCGCGGGCTCGTGCTTCCAGGCGTCAGGGGCCGCGCCCTTGAGGTATTTGGTGAAGTTGTCGGTGGTGCCCGAGTCGTCGGAGCGGTGGAACGCCTGGATCTTGAGGTCGGGCAGCGAGGCGCCCGGGTTCAGCTTCTTGATCGCCGCGTCGTTCCAGTTGGTGATCTGCGCGTCGAAGATCTTGGCGAGGGTCGGGGCGTCCAGGACGAGGTTGTCCACGCCGGGGACGTTGTAGCCGACCGCGATCGGGCCGCCGACCATCGGGAGGTTGATCGCCTGGCCGCCCTTGCAGATCTTCTGCGACTTGGCGACCTCTTCGGGCTTGAGCGCCGAGTCGGATCCGGCGAAGGCCGTCTGGCCCTGGAGGAAGGTGGTGATGCCGGCGCCGGAGCCGGTCGGCTGGTAGTTGATCTCGGTGTCCTTGCAGGCGCCCGCGTAGTTCTGCACCCAGACGTCCATGGCGTTCTTCTGCGCCGACGAGCCGGAGGCGCGCAGCTTGCCCTTGCCCTCGCACTTGATGCTGGCGGGGGCGGCGGAGGTGCCGGTGCCACCGGACGCGCTGGTGTCGTCGGAGCCGCACGCCGTCAGGGCCAGGGCACCGGAGACGGCGAGAGCGCCAACGGCGAGGGCGCGAACCCGGTTCTTGCGCTGAAGCTTCACTGTCGAGAGTTCCTTCCTGGGGCGCGCCGCTTCGTCGGCGTGCGGGGTGGGTCAGGAGTGTGCTGAGCCGAGTTGGCCGGGTGACGCCTTCCGTGACGGCCGTGACGCGCACTCGGTAAGGCTGAAATTAAGCAGATCAAGTGAAGCGGCCGATGGAGGAGAGTGAACGCAGGGTGAACCTCGGCCGTCAGCTGAGGGTGTCCGGTAGAGGCGTGCATCGGCGGGGCCCGCAAGGGGAATCGCTCCGTCACTCTGTTGAATTACCGATCGGTATGGCAGCATCCGCGCCGGAAGCAACGGCGCGAATCGGCGCGGACCGACCGGAGGTAAACGGGTGGGGATCCAGGGGGCGGACAAGGCTGTACGGGGCAGACGGGACATGCGGGGCATGGCGGGCAGGGTCGCGGTCGGTACGGCCGTGGTGCTGTGTGCCACGGGACTGCTCGGCGGCATGGCGCCCGCGGCGTATGCGAGCGCGGGCGCGGCGGCCGACGGGCCTGGTGGCGGGGACCGTACGGCGAGCCGGTCAGGGTCGGCCGCGGACGGGCCGAAGGGCACGGCGAAGGGCACGCCGAAGGACGGGGCGAAGGACGCCGCGGCCGACCGGCGGCTCGAAGAGGTCCACCGGAAGATCGAGGACCTGTACCGCAAGGCCGAACAGGCCACCGACGCCTACAACGGCGCCAAGGAGCAGGTCGAGATCCAGCAGAAGGAGATCGTCAAGCTCGCGCGGACCATCGACGGCACCCAGCGGAAGCTGGCCGCGCTCAAGAGGCAGGCCGGTCTGATGGCCAGCGCGCAGTATCGCGGCGGCGGCATACCGGCCGAGGCCCGCCTGATGCTGGACGGCGACCCCGAGGGATTTCTCGACAACGCGACCCTGGCCCGTAAGGGAGCGCACGCGGCCAAGAGCGTCATCGGCCAACTCACCCGCCTCAAGGCCGACTTGCAGGGCTACGCCGATGCGGCGACGGACCGCTGGGAGCTTCTCGACGCGAACCGCGAGAAGAAGGAAAAGGCACAGCGGGACATCAAGAAGAAGATCAGCGAGGCGAAGAAGCTGGAATCCCGGCTCGCCGCAAAGGAAAAGGACCGGCTGAAAAAGCTGGAGGACGCGCAGGCCGTCGCCGAACAGCAGAAATGGCTCGACTCCGGCGTACTCGCGGAGATCAACAACAAGGCGTCGGGGGCCGGAAAGAAAGCCCTCGCCTTCGCGACGTCGCAGATCGGCAAGGATTATGTGTGGGGCGCCGTGGGCCCCGACACCTTCGACTGCTCGGGCCTGACGCTGCGCGCCTGGCAGGCCGGCGGCACCACCATCCCGCGCACCTCGCAGGAGCAGTGGCGCCAACTGCCCAGGGTGGACGTCAAGGACATGCGGCCCGGTGACCTGATCATTTACTTCTCCGATGCCAGCCACGTCGGGATGTACATCGGCGACGGCGCCATCGTGCACGCTCCGCGTCCCGGCCGGCAGGTCACGATCGCGGGCGCGGGTTCGATGCCGATCCTGGGAGTCGTGCGGCCCGATAAATGACCGGATCGATGCTTAAGAGCCGATCCGTAACTCCGGCGGGCCCGGTATGCCGTACGGCCCTTACCGGAGGGTTGCCGGACCGTCGCGCAATGCGGTCGGGCGGGGTGATGTTCGTCATTCGCTTTCCGCCCGCCCCAGGTCAAATGGCTTATGCGGTGCGGCATATGACGATGGCCGATTGCTGTCGGTCATTCCGTCCCCCTGGGGAGTGGCGCTATGGTCGCACTCTCAGTGCCCGGCGGCGCCCCGCTCGATGACCAGAGCGGCGCACGACCGGGCACGCTGGTGCGCCGGTCGGCGCGCCTGTGCACCCTCGGGGGGAGGGAAGGAAGCAGAGCAATGCCCGTACCCGCACCGCACCAGCGGACGGCCGTGCTGCCGCACCAGGCGGCGCCGGCGGACGACGCCTGCGCCGATGCCGTACGCGCGTGGAGCGCACCGGCGGCGGGGGACGCCATGGACCGGGGCGCGCCGGTCGGGCCGTGGGCCGCGGCGGACACGGCCTGCCGTGCCCTGGCACCCGACGTGGCGCAGCCGGCCACGCCCCCGACCGCGGACAACGGATCGGGCCACGCCCTGACCCTGCTTCTCATCGGGGACGACCCCAACAGCACCGTTCCCGACATGTGGGACTGGGCGGGCCGCAAGCTGCGGCTGCGCACCGCCCGCAACCTCACCGAGGCGGCACGGCTGCTCACCGACGACGTGCACTGCATCCTGCTCGACCTGGCACCGCCCGACGGCCCCGACCGGGCCGACCGGACCGCCGCGGACGAGGCGGCGGACGGCGCGGGCCCCGACGACGAACTGGGCGCCCTGCGCGCCGTCCTGCGGATGGCGCCCGCGCACGCCGTCCTGGTGATGACGCCGGAGACGGATGCCGAGCGGGCCGCCGAGGCGGTACGGGTCGGCGCCCAGGACTACCTCTTCCGCGACGAGCTGGACGGCGCGGTGCTCAGCCGCGCGGTGCGCTACGCCGTCGAACGCAAACGCGCCGACCTCGCGCAGCGCCAGCTGACCGAATCGCGGCTGCGCGCCCAGGAGAACGCCCGTCTGGAGCGCGGGCTGCTGCCCACGCCGCTGCTGGAGGGCTCCGACCTGCGCTTCGCGGCCCGCTACCGTCCGGGCCGCAGCCGCGCGCTGCTCGGCGGCGATTTCTACGACACCGTGCGCACCGCCGACGGCACCGTGCACGCCATGATCGGCGACGTCTGCGGCCACGGCCCCGACGAGGCCGCGCTCGGCGTCGAACTCCGCATCGCCTGGCGCGCGTTGACCTTCGCGGGCCTGTGCGGCGACGAACTGCTCTCCACCCTCCAGAAGGTCCTGGAGCACGAACGCGCCGACGACGAGATCTTCGCGACGCTGTGCACCGTCGACATCTCGCCGGACGGCCGCCGCGCCGGGGTGTGCCTGGCAGGACACCCGGCGCCGCTGCTGGCCCGCGCGGGACTGCCGCCGCGGCTGCTCCCGTACGAGACGGGCGGCCCGGCGCTGGGGCTGCTGCCGCACGCCCGCTGGCCGCGCCGGCAGGTCGAACTCGGCGGTTCCTGGAGCCTGATGATGTACACCGACGGCCTGATCGAGGGCCACATCGGCGAGGGCAAGCAGCGGCTCGGCCAGGAAGGCATGGCCGCACTGGTCGGCCGTCGGATGGCCGCCGGGCTCACCGGCGAGGAGCTGCTGGACGCCGCGATGACGGAGGTCCGTGACCTCAACGGCGGCGAGCTGACCGACGATGTCGCGGTACTGCTGCTGGACCGCAGGAAGGGCTGACACCCGCCCCGCGCTCCGTGCGGGCGGGCCCGCTCACCGGCCGCCGTTGTAGGGGCCGTAAGGGCCGTCCGAGCTGGAGCCGCCGCGGCGCGGGCCCCCGCCGCCGGTGACCTGCCTGAGTGCCGGACGGACGTCGACGGTGTAGACGATCACCGCGATCACGCCGATGATCGGCAGGAACGACATCAGCGGCAGCAGGAACAGCAGCGCGGTGGCGATGACCAGGAAGATCAGCCACATGCCCTTGGTCTGCTTGCTCGCCGCGCGGTACGCGTCCTCGCGGCGCACGGCCGCGTCGATCAGCATCACGGCGGCGTAGACCCCCAGAGCCAGCTGCACCCAGCTCAGAATGCTCTGGAACCCGTAAATCAGCACGCTCTCCACCACCGTCTCGACTCGCAGCTACGCGGCCCACCGTACCCGGACAACGGGCCGGGCACCTGGAGTGTGCCCGGCCCGTACGCGGTCCGCCGTATCGTCACTGCGCCGGCGGCGGAGTGGTCTTCTTCGTGGCCGGCTTGCGCGGCGCGGCCTTCTTCGCCTCGGCGGGCTTGGCCGTCGGCTTCGGCACCGAGCCGTTGGCCGCGGGCTTCGTGGCGGCCTTGCTGTTCGCCTTGCTGCCCGCGGTTCCGTTCGCCGTGCCGTTCGCCTTCGGGACGGACTTCGGCTCGGTCTTCGGGGCCGGCTCCGGCTCGATCACGACGGCCAGCTCCTCGACCTGGTCGGCGGCCTCGCCGCGCCAGTTCTGCACCGCGCCCCGGCCGCGCTCGGCCAGCCCGTCGTACGTCTCACGGGCCCGCACCGCGTACTCGGCGGCCCGGCCGACGCCCTGGAGCGCCAGGCCCTGCGCCTGCTCGCGGATCTTCTTCAGGTCGGTGTCGAGCGTGCCCAGCAGGTCGGTGAGCTTGTCCTGCGCGTCCTTGGCCTGCTTGGCGAACCGCTCCTGGACCTCCTTGGGGTCCGTGGCGCGCACCGCCTCGAAGTGCTTGGGCGCCTCGGCCTTGATCTTCTCGACCAGGACCGGGACCTCGCCGAGCTTCTCGGCCGCCAGGTCGGCGGTGCCGGCGATGGCGTACAGCGGGGTCGGGTCGGTCAGGGTCTTGCGGAGGTCATCGGTGATGGCCATGACGTGGTTCCTCCTGCTGTCGGGACGTCGTGTGCTCAGGTGGCGTGGTGTGCGGGCCGCCGTCGGCCTCTGCGGCGCGGGGGTCCGTGCCGCGCTCGCCGTCGTGCCCGCTCTCGGTGCCGTCCGTGCCGCCGCTCCCGTGTCCGTTCTCCTTGCGGAACGACTCGTAGATCTGCAGCAGGACCTGCTTCTGCTTCTCGTTGAGCGCGGGGTCGGTGAGGATCGCGGTCTGCACCTCGACACCGTCGAGCCCCTGCCGCTCGTCGAGAATCCCGGCCTGCACGTACAGCGTCTCGGCGGAGATCCGCAGCGCCTTGGCCAGCTGCTGCAAGATCTCCGCGCTCGGCTTGCGCAGCCCGCGCTCGATCTGGCTGAGGTACGGGTTGGACACCCCCGCGGCATCCGCGAGCTGCCGCAGGCTCAGCTGCGCGGTGCGCCGCTGTTCCCGCAGGAACTCTCCGAGGTTGCCGACGTTGAGTGAGGCCATGCCGCCATCGTGCAACAGCGTGCTAACTATTGCAAGCAAGTGCTTGCGGGAGTGTAGCGTTCGGGTGAGGCCCGGCCGCGGCGCGCGGTGACGTACGCCGCCGAAGGGGCGGCCTCGTCCGGCTCAGGTGGCGGGCGGGGTGTGCGCCGGCCCGTCGGGCAGATGGAGGGCGGTGATGCCGGTGAGGACGAGGTCGATGCCGGTGAGGAACTGCTCGTGGTCGTCGTGGTCGCGCATCTGGTCCGCGACGGCCCGGGTGAACGGGTAGGCGTCGGGGTCGAGTTCTTGCCATGCCGTCGACGCGGCGTCGAGGAACTCGCTGCGGTCCGCGTGGAGCTTGCCGACGCGGGCGTTCGCGGCGTTCTGGCCGGCCGCGCCGAGGATGTAGTGCACCAGTGCCGAGGCCGCCGTGAACCAGCTGCCCTCGGGTACGCCGAGCGCGCGGACCTGCCGGCCGATGCTCTCGAAGATCCGTGGCGCCACCGAACCCCAGGGGTTGCGGGAGAGCTGGGTGGCGAGCTGCGTGGCGAGCCACGGGTGTTCATCGATCGCGTCGAACAGGCCGAGCGCGACGGCGCGGATCCCGTCCTGCGGTGAGCCGGGGGACTCGGTGGACCCGCTGGTCAGCGCGGTGGCGACGACGGCTTCGGTGGCGGCGCCGAGCAGCTCGTCCTTGTTCGCCACGTGCCAGTAGATCGCCCCGGGCCCGGTGGCGAGGCGCTCGGTCAGCGCCCGGAACGTCAGCCCGCTCTCGCCGGCCGCGTCGAGCAGTTCGACGGCCGCCTCGACGATGCGCTCCCGGGAGAGCGCCTCTGTGCGCCGCTGTGACCGGCGTGTCCGCGTTGCCATGCGTCCCATCTTGACACGTCTGGAGCGCCGTTCCAGCATGGAGCGCCGTTCCAAGATTGGAACGGCATACCAGAGAGGCCGGGCGGCCTCGATCCCGAAGGAATCACGATGCGCACTCCCGTCACGATCGTCGGCGCCGGACTCGGCGGCCTCATGCTCGCCCGCGTCCTGCACGTCCACGGCATCCCGGCCACCGTCTACGAGGCGGAGCCATCCCCGACGGCGCGCACCCAGGGCGGCATGCTCGACATCCACGACTACAACGGCCAGCCGGCGCTGCGGGCGGCGGGCCTGTTCGACGAGTTCCGCGGCATCGTCCTGGAGGGCCGCCAGCAGTACCGGGTCCTCGACCGGGACGGGACCGTGCTGCTCGACATCGCCGACGACGGCACGGGCGGACGCCCCGAGGTACAGCGCGGCGAGCTGCGGCGGATCCTGCTCGACTCGCTCCCGGACGGCACCGTCCGGTGGGGGCACAAGGTCAGCGGCGTCCGCGCACTCGGCGGTGGCCGTCACGAGGTGGCGTTCGCCGACGGCACCACCGTCGTCACGAGCCTGCTGGTCGGTGCGGACGGCGCGTGGTCACGGGTCCGCCCGCTGCTCTCCGACGCGGTGCCCGAGTACGTCGGCGCGTCGTTCGTCGAGACGTACCTGTTCGACGGCGACACCCGCCACCCCGCCGGCGCCCGCGCGGTCGGCGGCGGTTCGCTGTTCGCGCTGGAGCCGGGGAAGGGGATCCAGGCGCACCGGGAGAGCGGCGGGGTCCTGCACACCTACGTGTCGCTCTTCAGGCCGCAGGACTGGTTCGACGCGATCGATTTCACCGATCCCGCCTCCGCGACCGCGCGGATAGCCCGGGAATTCGACGGCTGGGCGCCGGAACTCACCGCGCTGATCACCGAAGGGGACACCGCACCGGTCCTGCGCCCCCTCAACGCCCTGCCGATCGGGCACCGTTGGGACCGGGTGCCGGGGGTGACCCTGCTCGGCGACGCCGCCCACCTCTCGGCCCCGGACGGCGAAGGCGCCAACCTGGCCATGTACGACGGCGTCGAACTCGGCACGGCCATCGCCGCACACCCCGGCGACGCCGAGGCCGCGCTCACCGCATACGAGCAGGCCATGTTCCCCCGCAGCGCCGCATCCGCCACCGACGGCGCCGTCTTCTACGAGCCCTCCTTCGTCGCCGACGCACCCCACGCCCTGATCGCCATGCTCACCGGACACGAGCGGCCCCGATGAGCCACGTGCCGGGCGGGTCCGACGGCCACCGCAAGGGGAACCATGAAGCATGCGACCGGACGGCTGGCACCTCACCGAAGACCTCGACGCATTCCTCGCCCGAGCCGGAGACTTCCTGCGCTCACGGCCCGCCCTGCACAGCACGCCGCTGACGGCGATCGAGAGACTGCGCACGCGCGGGGCGGACGCGTACGGCGCCGGAGCCACCGTCTTCGGCCGACTGGAGCGGGCGGGCGAGGTCCGCGCCGTCTTCCACCGCCTCCCGTCCCGCGGCCTGACCCTCACCCCCCTCACCCCCGAGCACGGCGCCGACGCTCAGCAAGCGGATCCGGCTGTACCGCCTCGGCGCGCTCACCCCGCCGGAGCCGCTCCCGGAGGGCCGTGGCCGGGTCACGGGCGAGCGGGACCATGAGCAACTCGTGCGCTGGTGCGGCGAGTTCTGTGCTGCCGTCGGGGAAGTCCAGGCCGGCTCACCTCCGGGGGCGTGGCTACGCGGGCGGCGTGACGGCCGAGGTGAGCCGGGCCGCGCTGGCCGCGGGGGCGACGGACGTCGTGCTGTACGCGGACCCCGCCAACGCCACCAGCAACGCCCTCTACCAGCGCATCGGATACGTCCCGGTCACCGAATGGTCCGTGTACGACTTCTCAACGGACGGGCGGTCTATGGGCAGTCGGCCGCCGGCCTGACCGCAGGTGTCAGGAGTCGGACGGCGGTGCTGCGGGCCCGGCGGGTTCTGTGCGTGCGCGGGCGCCGGCGTTCTGGGCCGCGGTGGCGATGTTCTGGAGTGCGGCGAGGTGCCGGGTCAGTGCGTCGTGCCCTTCGGGGGTGAGGGAGAGCCAGGTCCGGGGGCGCTTGCCGACGTAGCCCTTGCGGATGTCGACGTACCCGGCGGCCTCCAGCGCGGACGCGGTCTTGCTGAGGACCGAGTCGGACACCTGGCAGCAGTCGCGCACCGCCGCGAACTCCGCTTCGTCGCAGGCGGAGAGGAAGGCCGCGACGGCCAGGCGGGTGGGGTGGTGGATCGTGTCGTCGAGCGCGGGCCCGACCGGCTCCGGCGTACCGGATTCGGTGGTCATGCCAGGTCCCGCAGCTGCTGCTTGATCGCGGCGTTGCGCCACAGGCGCGCCGCCCAGACACCGATGGCCGCGACGACGGACACGACGACGCGGGTGGTGGGCTCGTCGGCCCCGAGCTGCCGGCACAGCAGCAAGGCCAGGCCGAAGGCCACGATGAGGGCGATGACAGGGACGCGGTTGCGCGCGATGCGCGTGGCCCAGGGCTCCGTCACCATGACCCCGCTGCCGCGCCGGCCCGCGCGGACGAGTACGCAGACCGCCACCAGCCCGGCGAGCGACAGCATGAGCGAGAACAGCGCCGCGGCGCCCTTGCCGTCGCCCCAGATGTCGCCGGCCCTGGGGAGGATCAGGACCGCCGCGGCCGTGGGCCCGAACCAGGCGGGGGTGAGGCGGGCCCGGAGCGCGGCGCGGGCGCGGGCGGTGTTGACGTCCTGAAGGGTGCTCGCCGCACTGTCGGCCGACGGGGCGGTGGCGTACGGGCCGCCGTCGGGGGTGTTCTCCTGTGCCGGCATGGGGTGCTCCTGGTGTTGCCGTGGGGGCGGACGGTCATGCGTGACCGCTTGTGTGGTGGGCTGCGTGGGCCGGGCTTCGTGACCGGCTTACGTTCGCCATCCTGGCATATATTTTCCGCACTGGAAAGTAATTTCCTGGGGGGCTCGTTGTGTGCCCGGGGGGGAGGAGGACGCGCGGGCGGGTGTCGGGGCGTTGTCGGCGGTGGGGTGCGGGTGTCGGCGTGGTGTCGGTGGGGGCTGGGACGTTGTGGGTGCGGCGGGAGTCGTCCTGTGGGGCGGCCCCCGCCGTGGATCACGGGGGAGTGCACGTACACCGAGCGCGAGGAGACCGCCATGACCGTCGCCGACCAGGGCAGCCCGTGGGACGTCCACCGGCTGCCGCCGGCCGAGGGCAAGAAGTTCCTGGTCACCGGGGGCAACGCGGGGATCGGGTACTTCGTCGCCGAGCAGCTCGCGGGCACCGGGGCCACCGTCGTGCTCGGCAGCAGGAACGCCGCGAAGGCCGCCGCCGCCATGGACGCGATCCGCGCCCGCGTCCCCGGCGCGCGGCTGCGCCACCTCCCGCTGGATCTCGCCGATCTGCCGTCCCTGGAGGGCTCCGTGGACGCACTCGGCCCAGGCGGTCTCGACGCCGTCGTCCACAACGCGGGGGTGCTGCTCGACGACCCGCGGCGCAGCGAGACCCCGGACGGACACGAGGCGATGTTCGCCACCAACCACCTCGGCCACTTCGCCCTCACCCGGTGGCTGATGCCGCTGCTGTCCGCCGCGCCCGGCAGCCGCGTCGTCACCACCGGCAGCTTCGCCGCCAGATCCGTCCGGCTGGACCTCGACGACCTCCAGAGCACCCGCGACTACCGGCCGAAGGACACCTACGCGCGCTCGAAGCTGGCGCAGATGCTCTTCGGCTTCGCGCTCGACCGGCGGCTGCGGGCGGCCGGCGCCACGACGCTGAGCGTGGTGACCCATCCCGGCGGCGCGCTGGACTCCCTGACCCCCGACCGCCCGCGGGTACGGGAGCGGACCGCCGGCGAGCGGCTGCGCGGCGCGCCCGCAGGTCTGCTGCTCCAGGGCAAGGAAGCCGCCGCGTGGCCCGCCGTGCGGGCGGTGCTCGACCCGTCCGTGCGCGGCGGGCAGATGTGGGGCCCCCGGGTGTTCGGGCTGCGCGGTGCGCCCAGGCTCGAACCCGTACAGGGGCACTTCGCCGATGTCGCGGTCGGGGAGCGGCTGTGGGACGTCAGTGCCGAACTGGCCGGTGTGGACGCGGACTTCGGCATCGGGCAGGGGAGCGGCGGGCGCCCGGAACGCGGCGGTGCGGGCCCGGATGGCGGGATTTCCTAGCATGGCGGCATGGACATCTCACGGCTCCCGGCCGCCGCACGGCAGCGCCGCAGCTCCGAAATACGTGCCTTCCTGCGCTCCCGGCGGGCCCGGCTGACACCCGCCGACGTCGGCATGCCGGCCGGTGCCGGGCGGCGCACGCCGGGACTGCGCCGCGAGGAGGTGGCGGTGCTCGCCGGGGTCGGGGTCTCCTGGTACACGTGGCTCGAACAGGGCAGGGACATCAACGTCTCGGCCGACGTGCTGGACGCCGTCGCCCGGGTGCTGCGGCTCGACGACGCCGAGCGGGTACACCTGTACCTGCTGTCCGGGCTCAACCCGCCGCCGCCGTCGCCGCCGAAGGACCAGGACGTGCCGGACGGCCTCCGACGGGTGATCGACGGCTGGCTGCCGCGCCCCGCGTACGTCATCGACCGGCACTGGAACCTGGTCGCCGTCAACCGCGCCGCCCGGCTGGTCTTCGGCTACGGCGACACCGACCACAACTGCCTGGTGACCTTCTTCACCAACGCCCGCTACCGCGCCGCGCTCTGCCACTGGGAGGACGCGGCGCGGCAGATCACCGGGCAGTTCCGCGCGGACGCCGCCCGTTATCCCGACGACCCGGAGTTCGGCAGGCTGGCCGCCGACATGTGCGCGGCCAGCCCGGCGTTCGCCGAGATCTGGGCCGAGCATCCGGTCGGCAGCGCGACGCAGGGCACCAAGGCGCTGGACCACCCCGAGGCCGGCGAGCTGGTCTTCGACTACACCTCGCTGCCGGTACCCGAACTCCCGGGACACCGGCTGCTGTTGCACACCCCGGCGCCGGACAGCGGGACCGCGGAACGGCTCGCGGCGCTCCAGGGCACGCCGGAGGCGGCGGCCCGCTGACCGGCCGGGGCCCGAAGGTGGTGGTGGCAGACCCAGGTTCAGCCGGCACTGCCGCGGGCGGGCGCGGCGGCCCAGGATCATCGGCATGAAGCGATTCACGAACAAGACGGCCCTGATCACCGGCGGCACCAGCGGCATGGGCCTGGCCACCGCACGGCGACTCCTCGACGAAGGCGCGTACGTCGCCATCACCGGCCGCGACCAGGCACGCCTGGACGCCGCCGCCACCCGCCTCGGCGCCGCGCCTGGACGGGTGATCACGGTCCGCGCCGACGTGGCGTCACGGGCCGACCTCGACCACCTCATGCGGCGGATCGAGACCTGGCGCGGCCACCTGGACGTGGTGTTCGCCAACGCGGGCACCGGCGTCTTCAAGCCGAGCGCCGAGATCACCGAGGACGACTTCGATCACATCGTGGACGTCGACTTCAAGGGCGTCTTCTTCACCCTCCAGACCGCGCTGCCGCTGCTGCGGGACGGCGGCGCCCTCGTCATCAACGCCTCCTGGACGCTCTACCGCGGGCTGCCCATCGCCTCCGTCTACTCCGCGAGCAAGGCGGCGGTGCACAACCTCGCGCGGACCCTGGGATCCGAACTCGCGCCGCGCGGCATCCGGGTCAACTCGGTGAGCCCCGGCTACATCGACACGGAGATGTACCGGGACGCCAACCCCGACCCGGACGCCGAGGCCCGCAACGCCGCCGAGGTACCGCTCGGCGCGCTCGGCCACGCCGACGACGTCGCGGCGGCCGTCGCGTTCCTGGCATCCGACGACGCCGCGTACATCACGGGACAGGACCTGGTCATCGACGGTGGCCTCGTCGGCTCGGTGCCCGCCGCGTGACGGCAGGCGGCCGAGAAGTACGCCAACCCGGCCGTCGCGGGCCGGTGTTGACTTGGAGTGCACTCGAACTCCTACCGTCACGGAAGCGGTTCCGGGGCGAGCCCGGACACCGCGGCAGCACATCGCACCAGGAGGTAGCAGGATGACGGGGATGCCTACGCGTCGGCTCGGTGAGCTGGCGGTCTCGGCCCAGGGCCTGGGATGCATGGGAATGAGCCACGGCTACGGCGCGGCGGACGACGGGCAGTCGGTCGCGACGATCCACCGGGCGCTCGACCTCGGCGTGAGCCTGCTGGACACCTCCGACTTCTACGGGGCGGGCCACAACGAGGAGTTGATCGGCCGGGCCGTCGCGGGGCGGCGCGACGAGGCGGTCATCGCGACCAAGTTCGGCTTCGTCAACCGGGTCGGCGAACCGGCAGCCGTCCGCGGCGACGCGGCCTACGTACGGCAGGCGTGCGAGGCGTCGCTGCGCCGGCTCGGGGTCGACCACATCGACCTCTACTACCAGCACCGCGTCGACCCGCGGGTGCCGATCGAGGAGACGGTCGGCGCGATGGCCGAACTGGTCGCGGCGGGCAAGGTGCGCCATCTCGGGCTGTCCGAAGCGGGCGCGGAGACCGTGCGGCGGGCGCACGCGGTGCATCCGATCGCGGCGCTCCAGAGCGAGTGGTCGCTGTGGACCCGGGACCTGGAGGAGACCATCGCGCCGGTCTGCCGCGAGCTGGGCATCGGCCTGGTGCCGTTCTCGCCCCTCGGCCGCGGCTTCCTGACCGGGCGTTACACCTCGCTCGACGGGCTGCCTGACTCCGACCTGCGGCGCACCCAGCCGCGGTTCGCCGACGGGAACCTCGAACAGAACCTGGCGATCGTACGGAAGCTGACCGAACTCGCCGCCGACAAGGGCGTATCGGCCGGGCAGCTCGCGCTGGCCTGGGTGCAGCACCGTGGCGACGACGTGGTGCCGATCCCCGGCACCCGCCGCCAGAAGTACCTGGAGGAGAACATCGGCGCGCTGCGCGTGGAGCTGACCGACATCGAACTGGCCGCCATCGACGCGGCGGCCCCGGCGGGCCAGATCGCCGGCGCCCGGTACGACGCGGGCAGCATGACGCTCGTGGAGGGGTGAGCCCCGGCGCCCGCCGGTGCGGCGGAAACGGCTGTGCGCGGGGGCGGTGGCTCCTACGCTCAGGGGGTGACGACGGTTCCGGAAGACTTCCTGCGGGCGTTCCACGCCGCGCACCCGGCGGTGACCGCACGGGCGATGGCCCGTGGCCTGGCCGCCGACGGACGCTCCAGCTACGAGATCCTGCGGGACGCCGTGACCGGCCGCCGCCGGGTGCTGGACCTCGGCTGCGGCGACGGGCTGCTCCTGGAGCTGCTGGCCGCCGACCCCGGCAGGGAACTCGCCGGAATCGACCTGTCAGCCGATGAGCTGGCCCTGGCCGGGCGCCGTCCCGGGGTGGCGGCGGCGGACCTGCGGGCCGGACGGGCGCAGCAACTTCCGTTCCCTGACGGGCAGTTCGACGGCTGCGTCACGCACATGGCGCTGATGCTGATGGGCGAGGCCGAGCGGGTCGCCGCCGAGCTGGCGCGGGTGCTGGAGCCCGGCGGCACCCTGGCCGCGGTGATCGGGGGCGGGCCCGCGGGCGGCGAGGCGTACGAGCTGTTCCTGCGGCTGGCCAGGCCGCTGTTCGACGCGGCCCCTGCCGCCCGCCGGATCCCCCGGCTCGGCGACCGGCGACTGCGCACCCAGGAGGGCTTCGACGAGGTCTTCGGCCCGGCCGGCTTCGGGCCCGTGCGGTGGGAGAGCGTACGGATCGATCTGACCGGGCCGCCCGATCTGGTGTGGCGTACGGTCGGCGGGATCTACGACATCGGGCCGCTTGACCCCGCGGTCACCGCGGGGCTGCGGGCCCGCTTCGAGGCGGAGGCGGCGGCGACGGCACTGCCGGACGGGCGGATTCCGTGCGCGATGACGGTACGGGTGGCCACGGCACGGCGGCTCGGCTGAGGGCCGGGACCGGCGGGCGGGGGTCAGAGACCCTGTGCCGCCAGCCACTGCGGGTCCGGATCGATGGTCTGGAGCACCTCGATGAGGATGCCTTCCGGGCCCCAGACGTTGAACCTGCGCTGGCCCCAGGGCTCGTCCCGCAGCGGCTCGGCGATCTCCACACCCGCGGCGCGCAGCGTCGCCTCTTCCGCCGCCGCGTCCGCCACCTGGAAGCCGAGGCAGAGGCCCGC
This sequence comes from Streptomyces sp. NPDC048644, assembly GCF_043199105.1. NCBI lineage: Bacteria > Bacillati > Actinomycetota > Actinomycetes > Kitasatosporales > Streptomycetaceae > Streptomyces > Streptomyces sp. NPDC048644. The sequence continues at coordinate 2,467 of NZ_JBICVO010000030.1, read as the reverse complement.
GGTGTCCTGGGTGCGGAAGCCGTCCGGCATGGCGGGGTGGCCGCGCTGCACGAAGTCGAGGACGTAGGACGGGTGCGCGTCGTGGTGCAGGCTCGCGTACCAGTCGAGTTCGGCGACGGGGGTGAAGCCGAAGTGCTCGGTGTAGAAGCGGGCGCTCGCCGCGACGTCGTCGCTGAGCACGGCCACGCCGAGTTTCTGGAATCGCATGGGGCCTCCCTGTGTGCGGCGCGTCGGCGGTGCCTCCGCCGATTCAACCACTCCAGGCATAGTACTATGTCTGGAGTGGTTTGTTGAGTGGATAAGGCTCTCGGGAGGAGATCCGGATGGTGCGTAACCCTGAGCGGCGGGCGGCACTGGTCGACGCCGCCATCGACGTCCTGGCGCGCGAGGGCGCGCGCGGGCTGACGTTCCGGGCGGTCGACGCCGCGGCGGAGGTGCCCAACGGCACGGCGTCCAACTACTTCGCGGGACGCGACGAGTTGCTGGCCCAGGTGACCGGGCGGATCCACCGGAGCATCGCGCCCGACCCGGCGGAGGTCACCGAGGTGATGAAGGCGCCGCCGAGCCGCGAACTGGTGGCGGAGCTGATGCGGTGGATCAACCAGCGGGTCACCGAACACCGCACCGGCTACCTCGCGATGCTGGAGCTGCGCCTGGAGGCGACCCGGCGCCCCGAGCTGCGCGCGGAGCTGACCCGGGCCGTCCGCGAGACGCTTGACGACGACATCCGCTTCCACCTGGAGAGCGGGCTGCCGGGCGACCGCACCGCCGTGGTGCTCATCTATCTCGCGATGACCGGGCTGATGCTGGAGCAGCTGACGCTGCCGGGTGTGGTGCCCGATGACGAGACGGACGGGCTGGTCAGTGCGCTTGTGGAGCGGGCGATCGGGGCGGACGCGGAGTAGGCGGAGCGGTGGGTGCGGCTGGGCCCCGCCAGGCAGGCGCCGCTTCGGGCCTGCTCGTCTAGGCGCCGTACGGGCGCAGCGTGCGGGCCTCGCGGAGGGCCAGGGCCCACCAGGTCAGCTGGCCGAGCAGGGTGTCGGCGGCGCGGGTCGCGGCCTCCGGCTCGTGCAGCCGGCCTTCTTCGTCGAAGAGGTTCCAGGCGAGCGGGAAGCTGACCGTCTCGCGCACCGTGGTGGCGTGCAACTCCGCGAAGACCAGCCGCAGTTGCTCGATGGCCCGCAGGCCGCCGGAGATGCCGCCGTACGAGATGAAGCCGACGGGCTTGGCGTGCCACTGGGGGTTGAGCAGGTCGATGGCGTGCTTGAGCGGGGCGGGGAAGGAGTGGTTGTACTCCGGGGTGACCACCACGAAGGCGTCCGCCGCCTCGATGCGCTCGGAGAATGTCGTGAACTCCTTGCTGTCGTGCCGGAGTTCGTAGGGGCGGACGGTGTCGAGGTCGATGACGTCGAGGTCGATGTGCGTGTGGGTGGCGACGTGCCGGGCGAACCAGTTCGCGATGACCGGGGCGAACCGGCCCTCCCGGGTGCTGCCGATGATCACGGCGAGGGTGTAGCGGTGGGTGGTCGTGGACGCGGGTGTGTGCTCGGACATGCGGGGGCCCCTCGGAACGGGACGGCGGGGTTGCCGTCGGAACCAGACGCTAGGACCTCGATCAAGGTTGAGGTCAACTGGTCGGCCGGCTGGGGTGTGCCTGTCCCGTTCCGGGGGGCCGGTGTGGTTATGCGGCGCCGAACAGCTTGAGCAGCTCGGTCTTCTCGAACATCCGGGCCGTGTCGATCGCCGACGGGGTGCCTGCGGCGGGGTCGGCGCCGTGTGCCAGCAGGATCTTGGCGACCTCGTCCTCGCCCTTGAAGACGGCGCCGGCCAGCGGGGTCTGGCCGCGGTCGTTGGCGCGGTCGGCGTCGGCGCCGCGGCGCAGGAGTGCCTCCACGGTCGTGGCGTGGCCGTGGTACGCGGCCAGCATCACCAGCGAATCGCCCTTGTCGTTCGTCAGGTTCGCCGGGACGCCGGCGTCGACGTAGGCGGCGACGGTATCGGTGTCGCCGTGGCGTGCCAGGTCGAACACCTTGGCCGCCAGTTGCAGCACCTCGGGGTCGTGCGCGTGCTCGGTCGCCTCGGGCCCCTGCGGCTCGGTATTCGCGTCGCTCATGATCGCCGGCCTCCTGCTGTGGTGGTGGTGTCTTCGCCACTGTATGGGGGTGGGAGGGGGTTTGTGCAGGCCAGTGGGTGGGGTGGGGCTGGTGTTCGGTGGTCACGTGGTGTGTGGGGGTGGGGTGGGGGGGGGGGGGGGGGGGGGGGGGGGGGGGGGGGGGGGGGGGGGGGGGGGGCGGGCGGGGGGGGGGGGGGGGGGGGGGGGGGGGGGGGGGGGGGGGTTTTGGGTTTGCGGGTTCGGGGGGGGGGGGGGGGGGGGGGGCCTTGGGGGGGGGGGGGGCCGCTGTCGGTGGCGGGTGGGGACGGTGCGGCGGCCGTTGGCTGCGCTGGGGTGGCGGTCTCCTGGACGTGG
>NZ_JBICVO010000029.1:0-44062 GCF_043199105.1 Streptomyces sp. NPDC048644 | reverse complement strand
TCGGCACGGTGAGCGTCCACAACTTTCGCTCAGTTGGCCGGAATCTTCCCTCGGCACCGAGGAAAAGCCAGCCGGAGCACGAGAATGCGAAACGGGTTCGGCGTTACGGCGTGTGGCGCTGCCGCTTGGGCACAGTTCGGTCTTGCTGCTGACCGACCTGGAGGTACGACCGGAGTGTCTCCTGCGACATAACCCTCGCGCTGGCAATACGTGGCGATCAGCATCGCGGCCAGGTTCATCGTGTCCGCGGCGTCCGTGGGCTGCCGCTCCACCTGCCACTACTGGTTCACCACAGCGCGCTCTGGCGTAGTGCCGTCTCCCGCTTTGAAGTTCGGCCGGCGCGCCGGGGCCGAGGGGGTTACGACTGCCGTGAGCCGGGGGCGTGAGCGGCGAATGCTCGGCGGATGAACCGCCGTTGCCAGGACACCTCGACCGCACGGGGGTGGTAATTCCGCCGCATCCAGGTGACGGCCTCCTTGGGGTCCATGCCCTCGAAGACGCACATCACGGACAGCGCCGTACCGGTCCGCTCAACTCCGCCCCCACAACAGACCTCGATGCGTTCGCTCGCGGCGCGCTCATAGGCGAGGCGGAGTTTGCGGATCGCGTCGTCGGGGTCGGCGGGTAGCGAGAAGTCCCGCCAGGGGGTCCACATGGACTTCCAGGGCAGCTCGGGTGGCCGGTTACCCGTCAAATGTATGGCGAGCGTGGGTGTCTGCCCCTCCGGCAGGTCATTTCTCAGCCCTCGTCCCCGAATCAGCCGTCCCGAGGGAAGCCGAATCACTCCCGGAGTACCGGTGTTCCATTGTTCGGCCATCATGGCTCCCGTTCCGATCGGTTACGTAGGAGTCTGTTGCCGACCATGCGATCATCCCCAGCGGGATCTGGGGAAGCGCCTGTTGGGCATGGAAGACAGCACAGAGTTCTGTGCCGCCACTCGTGAACCCATGGAGTGGCGGCGCGCTGAGTTACCTCTCGCACGGCCGTCGGATTCGGTGCGTTCGACGCCGAGTTTGCGCTCGGCTATCGGCTATCGGCGATGAGGCGGGGAATGCTGCGAGTGTGGGTGTGGCTGTGGGTGCGGGTTTTGGGTTGTTGGGTGTGTCGTTGGTTGTGGGTGTGGGGGAGGGGCGGTCCTTTGCCCTGCAGGTGTGGGGTTTGGACCGTCCCTGTCCGTGAGTTTCCGTGGTGGGTTAGGTGAGTGTGTGTATGACGTTGAGGGCTTTGTTGATGTCGTGGGGGGAGTTGATGATTCCGGCGGAGAAGCGTGTGTGGGGGGTGGAGTAGGGGGTGCTGCTGGCGATGACGTGGTGGTTGCGGAGGGTTTGTACGACGGTTTTGGGGGTGTGGCCGTGGACGTCGAAGCAGACGAAGCCGGCGGAGTGGTGGGGGTTGAGGGGGGTGTGGAGGGTGACGTGTTTCATGCGGGCGAGGCCTTCTTTGAGTTGGCCGTTGAGTTCGAGGATGCGGTTTTGGATGCGGGTGCGTCCGATTTGCTGGTGGAAGCGGAATGCTTCGATGGTGGCCCATTGGTGTTCGTAGGCGAAGAAGCCGCCGGGGCTGACCCATGAGGCTTCGGTGGGGCCGGTGGGGGGTCGTTCTTGTCGCCAGGCGTCTTCGGGTTCTTTGGCCATGATGCTGGGGATGGTGGGTTGGAGGAGTGCCCAGTTTTGGGGTTTTGCCCAGATGATTCCGGTGCCGTGGGGGCCGAGGATCCATTTGTGGGTGCCGGCGGAGAAGAAGTCGCAGCCCATGGCGGCGACGTCTTCGTCGATGACGCCGAAGCCGTGGACTCCGTCGACGACGAGGAGGATGCGGTTTTCTTCGTTGCGGTTGCGGTTGAGGTCGGCGATGGTGTCGGCGATCCGGGTTATGGGGAGGCGTACGCCGGTGTTGGAGTGGACCCAGGTGACGCCGACGACGCGGGTGTGGGGGCGTACGGCGGCGCGTATCCGTGCGATGGCTTTGTCGGGGGAGAAGTTCAGTGAGGATTCGTAGAGGGGTATTTTGCGTACGCTGGCGCCCCATTTGTCGGCGGCCAGGCGCATGGATTCGTGGTGCGGGTAGAATTCGTGGGTGGTGGTGAGGATTTCCTGGCCTGCTTTGAGGCGCAGGCCGTTGTAGATGAGGGCGAGTCCCATCGTGGTGCTGCTGGTGAGGGCGATCTCGTCGGGCTGTCCGCCGACGTATTCGGCGGCGGCGGCGCATACGTCGCGCCATTTCATGTCCTGGTCGCGCTCGAACATGTTGTCGTCGAGGAAGTTGTACGGGTTCTCGTCGAATGCCCTGCGGTATTTGGCGATCGCCTCGCGGACGGGGGCCGGGTTCGAGGCGAAGAAGAAGTTCGACAGGTGTGCGAGGTCGGGCGAGAGCAGGAACTGTGCGCGGACGGACTTCCAGTCGTGCGGCACGAAGGGCTGGGGCGCGGCCTTTTGTGCGGCGGTGGCGATGTTTCCCACGGACCCTAAGGCCAGTGAGGAAGCCGCGATGCCGGAGCCGGCCAGGATTTTGCGACGTGAAAGAGGCACGATTACTCCTCTATGAAGAGTTACGCAGTGACTGCGTATCGCCGGATGAAGACAGCTGTGGTGTGTCGAAGTCGTTTTTTCCGGGGTTCACTATCGAAGGATCCCATTCCGCCTGTCAAGGGCGTTATCCGAAACCCCGGCCGTGAAATGTTGCGTGTTTGTGAAGATTCGGCGGCGTGTCCGCGGGCTGAACCGGCCGTGTCTTGTGCGGGAACTGTCCGGGAAGTCAGGGATGCGGGCGGGGGCGGATCGCCGTGGTGAACGGCTGGATCCGGACGGTCGCCGGAATCTCGTGAACCGGGTCCGGATGCTCAATGGCGGGGCGGGCGGCGGGGAAACCGCCGGCCGGTGCTCCGGGGCGGCGGTGAAGGGCCCGGGTGGGGCTTGACGGATCACGATCATTGATCGTTAACTTCGATCGTTAACTATTTCCTATCTATCTGTCATATGACAAGAGGGGGAGTGGTGGGGGCGTTGGCATACTTATTAGAGACAACAGCTCTGGAGATCGGGGCGACGGTGGGCGGCGGGTGCGCCGAGGTCCATCTGGTGCCGGTCGCTTCCCTGGTGGCTGCGGATTCGCCGCGTCTGGACGGGCTGAGCCGGGAGCATGTCGAGGTGCTCGCCCAGCGGGATATCGCGCCGATCCTGGTGCACCGGGACACCCGGCGTGTGGTCGACGGGATGCACCGCCTCCAGGCCGCCCGGCTGCGGGGGGAGCGGGTGATTCCGGTCCGGTATCTGGAGGGTCCGGTCAGTGAGGTCTTCATCCACTCGGTGGCGGCCAATGTCACCCATGGCCTGCCGCTGACGCTCAAGGACAGGAAGGCCGCGGCCGGGCGGATCCTGGCCTCGCACCCGGATCTGTCGGACCGTGCGGTCGCGCGGATCACCGAGCTTTCCCCCAAGACCGTCAGCGCCGTGCGCCGTGCTTCGACTGAGGAAGTTCCTCAGTCGAAGGTCCGGGTGGGGGCGGACGGCCGCTCCCGCCCGCTCGATGCGGCGCGGCGCCGGGAGGCGGCACGCGCCTTCCTCGCCGAGCACCCCGGCGCCACGCTCCACGAGATCGCCGCCAGCGCGGGGGTGTCGGTCAGCACCGCGTGCGAGATCCGGCAGCGGATGCGGCGCGGTGAGCAGGCTCCCGCGCCGCCGCGCCTGCGGGTCGCACGCGAGGGCCGGGACTGGAGCCGGCCGGACGGCGCCGCGGCGCCGTCCGGCAGCCAGGGCCAGGGCCAGGGCCAGGGGCAGGGGCAGGGTCAGGGTCAGGAGTGCGGCCGGGTGCAGCGCATCGAGACTCTGGCGAAGGACCCCTCGCTCCGGTTCACCGAGTCCGGGCGCGCACTGCTGCGCTGGCTGAACGAGCGCGCGCCGGATCTCGAGGCGGGCCGGCAGCTGATGGCCGCGGTGCCGCTGCACTGCGCGGTCGCCGTCGCGGATGTGGCCAACTCCTACGCCCGGGAATGGCAGCGGTTCGCCAGCGTCCTGGACCAGGCCGTCGGCGACGCGGTCGAGGGATAAGCGCGCGCCGTGAGCGGGACGTCCAGGCACCGGCGGACACCCCGCCGGCAACGGCAAGCCCCCTCCGGCATGGCAAGGACCCGCCTCCGGCGGCAAGGGCCCGTCAGTGACGACGAGGCCCCGCCTCCGACGGCAAGAACCCGCCTGTGACGACGAGGACCTGTCGGCGATGGCAAGGTCCCTCCGGCAATGACAAGGCCCCGCCTCCGACGGCAAGGGCCCCCGGCGACGGCAAGCCCCCACTTCCGACGGCAAGGACCCGTCAGTGACGATGAGGACCCGCCTCCGACGGCAAGATTCCGCCTGCGACGACGAGGACCTGTCGGCGATGGCAAGTCCCCTCCGGCGACGGCAAGGCTCCGCCTGCGACGGCAAGGACCTGTCGGCGACGGCAAGGGCCTGCCTGTGACGACGAGGACCCGTCGGCGATGGCAAGTCCCCTCCGGCGACGGCAAGGACCCGCCTGTGACGACAAGGACCTGTCAGCGACAACGAGGACCTGTCAGCGACCACTCGGCGCGCTTGCGGGCCCGCAGCTTGGCCGCCTCGGAGGACCTGTCGGCGACGGCGAGGACCCGCCTGCAACGACAAGAACCCGTCAGTGACGACGAGGACCTGTCAGCGACGGCAAGGGCCTGCCTGCGACGACGAGGACCCGTCGGCGATGGCAAGTCCCCTCCGGCGACGGCAAGGACCCGCCTGTGACGACGAGAGCCTGTCAGCGACGGCAAGGGCCCTCCGGCAACGGCAAGAACCCGCCTGCGACTACAAGGACCTGTCGCCGACGGCAAGGTCCCGCCTCCGACGGCAAGAACCCGCCTGCGACGACGAGGACCTGTCAGCGACGGCAAGACCCTTCCGCCGACGGCGAGGACCCGTCGGCGACGGCGAGGACCCGTCGGCGACGGCGAGGACCCGTCGGCAACGGCAACGGCAAGTCCCCTTTGGCAACGGCAAGAACCTGTCAGCGCCGGCAAGAACCCGTCAGCGCCGGCAAAGGCCCGCCTGCGACGGCAAGAACCCGCCGGCAGCGGCAGCGGCAGCGGCAGTGGCGGGGCCCGCTCTGGTCCGGCCTGGTCCGTTCCGGTCCGGAATGGGGCTCGTAATTCCGTCCATGTATATGGACGGGCGGAGTTCCGGATTCTTTTCTTGACGGCATGATCAGAACCCTGAATGATGAAATCGCACTCGGCGGTATATTTCCTCCGGCCGGGCATGGACCCCGAAAAAGACTCCTCGTAATAACCGGCCGACCGGCCGCGTGATTGAGGCAGCCGAACTGTTCGACCGGACGTGGAATTCGACCGGACGTGGAATTCGACCGAACGTCAAAGGGCCTGGAGTTCAGAATGAATCAAGGGGGGCTCAAGTGGAGACGACCGTAGTCGGCGCGGAGACGAGCGTGGACGTGGCCGTCGTCGGAGCGGGGCCGGCCGGCCTGTACGCCGCTTACTGTGCGGGATTCCGGGGGCTTTCCAGCGCAATAGTCGACGCACTTCCGGAGCCGGGCGGCCAGATAGCGGCCCTCTATCCGGAAAAGAAAATCTATGACGTCGCCGGCCACGCGGCCGTACGGGGCCGGGAACTGATCGACCAGCAGGTCGCCCAGGCCGCGCCGTTTCGTCCGCGCTACCTGCTCGGCAGGACGGCGGCCTCCCTGACCCCCGGCGAGGACCGGGACCAGGGGGCGGGCTGGACGGTCGCCCTGGAGGACGGCGGGCGGGTACGTGCCCGGGCCGTCGTGATCGCCGCCGGCCTCGGCCGCTCCGTCCCGCGCACCCTGCCCGGCCTGCGGCCCTACGAGGGGCGGGGCGTGGCCTACCACGTGCCGCGCCTGGAGGAGCACCAGGGCCGTGACGTGGTGATCGTGGGCGGCGGCGACAGCGCCGTCGACTGGGCCCTGGCGCTCGCCCCCCTGGCCCGGTCGGTCACCGTCGTCCACCGCCGCACGGCCTTCCGCGCCCACGAGCACAGCGTCAAGCAGATGTACGCGGCCGATATCCGCGTGCTGGCCGAGGCGCAGGTGACGGCCTGCACGGGCGCCGGCCGCCTGGAGGAGGTCCGCGTGTCCAGCGGCGGGGAAGAGCTGACGCTGCCCGCACAGGCCCTGGTCGCGGCACTGGGCTTCATCACCGGCCTCGGCCCGCTCGCCGACTGGGGCCTGCGGGTGGAAAACCGCCAGATCGCGGTCGACCGGGCGATGCGCACGAACCTGCCGCGGGTCTACGCGGTCGGCGACATCTGTACCTACCCCGGCCGCGTCCCGCTCATCTCGGTGGGCTTCGGCGAGGCGGCGACCGCCGCCAACCACGCCGCCCTCGAACTGCGTCCCGGCTCCCGCCTCGCGCCGGCGCACTCCACCGACCCCGACACCGCGCCGCTGTCATGACCCTGAAGAAGCTGGTCATCCTCCCGTCGGGAACCGAGATCCTGCTTCCCGCGGATTCCCCCCTCACCGAAGTCGAGTACGAGAGCACGCAGCGGCTCATCCCGTTCGGATGCCGTTCCGGCTCGTGCGGCGCGTGCGTCGTCGAGGTGCTGGAGGGCTTCGCCTCCCTCGGCGAGGCCGACGACGACGAACTCGACTTCCTCGAAGACCTCGGCCGGACCGGCGGCGGCCACCGCCTGGCCTGCCAGTGCCGGCTGCGGGGCGACGCGACCGTCCGCGTCGCCGACGACATCTGACCCGCTCGCCCGGACGTCCGAGCCCACGCTCGCACCGAACGTCGAGCACCCATAAGAAACCCACACAAACGCACAACACGAGAAGCATGAGAAAGGTGACACCATGCCGAACCGCGTGACCAACGTCGGCTACGGGGACCGCACTCCGTTCCTCAACGCCTCTGCCTCGGCCAAGCTGCGCGCCGAGATCGACGAGGTCCTCGACCAGCAGGTCCTGGAGTGGTACGCCAACGTCCCCGAGGCCGCACACCTCGAGGGCAAGAACGTCGACTCCGAGTACTACAAGCGCAACCTGATCGAGACCGCCTGGCGCATCCGGCTGCTGCGGGTCTCCGAGGCCAAGGCCCTGGTGGAGATCGCCAAGCGCAGCCCGGAGGCGGCGCAGGTCTGGGCCAACTACGAACAGGAGGAAATGCTCCACGACGAGCTGTTCATCACCGACCTGGCGAAGGTGGGGGTGACGCGTGAGCAGTTCCTGGCCACCGAGCCCTACCTGTCGACGAAGCTGCTGACCGGGTACTTCTCCTACCTCCTGGACCACGAGGGCCCGCTCGGCGTCGTCGCGTACTCCTACCTGGTGGAGTACGTGAACGTGAAGCTGGAGCCCAAGAAGCTGGAGGCGCTCAAGGGCTCGGTCGGCGAGAGCAACATCGGCGGCCAGATCAACCACTCGCACACCGACATCAACGACGACCACCCCGGCGAGGTCTGGGCGGCCGTGCGCCACCTGCTCCAGAGCGACGACGACGTCGCCGCGTTCAAGCGGTACCTCCGCGAGCACCAGTCGATCCTGGCGCAGTACTTCGAGGAGCTCTACCTGGACACCATCGCCAAGGCCGAGAAGCAGCCGGCCTGAGTCCTGTCCTGACAGCGGGGGCGCGGCGCGAGACCGCCGCGCCCCCGCCCGCCGGTGAGGAGGCCGGATGAGCATGGAAAACGCCAGGGGAGTGCTGCTGCTCAGCCATGTCGGGTTCTCGTTCATGGAGGACCTCGTCGCCGTGGTCAGGGCGCGGGGGCTGAACGTCTACGTGCTCAGCTCGCTGCCCGAGCCGCAGCACCAGCAGTCCAGGCCCGGCGCGCTGGCGGACCTCGCCGACGACGTCCGGGTCAGCGCCGGGCACGTGCTGAGCGAGCACGACGTCGAGGACTACCTCGGCCAACTCAAGACCGCCGGCACGCAGGTGCTGGGCTGCCTGACCGTCTGGGAGGGCTACCGGCACCTGATGGCGCTGGCCAACGCCCGCCTGGGGGTGCCGGACCTGGAGGAGAAACAGGTCCTTGAACTGCGCGACAAGCTGACGCTGCGCAACCGCCTGGCCGACGCCGGCCTCAGCCGGGGCCGGGCATCCGCCCTCACCCCCGCAACGCTCGCCGCCTGCCGGCGCGAGGGCAAGCGGTACTTCATCAAGCCGGTCAGCGGCATCGCCTCGTTCGGCGCGTTCCCGCTCACCCCCAGCACGACCTGGGCCGACCTGGAACGCATCGCCGCCGAGGCCCGCGCCGACACGGTCTACGCCAGCGCCTTCACCACCGAGGCGGACCCCGCCGGCCCGGACACGAGCGCAGACCACAACGCAGACCGGAACGCGGACCGGGACGCGGACCACAGCGCGGGTTTCGGGATGGAGTTCCTCATCGAGGACTACGTCCCCGGGCAGGAGTTCAGCTTCGAGGTCATCGTCGTCGACGGCACCCCGCACGTGGTCGCCATACACGAGAAGTGCGAGGTGACCGAGACGGCCGGCACCGTCCTGGAGAACGCCTGCGTCAGCCCGCCCACGAGCCTGTCCCAGGAAGAGACCGCCGCCGGCCTGCGCTGGGTGGCGAGCGCACTGCAGACCCTCGGCCTGGACTGGGGCTGCTTCCACATCGAGGCACGCCACGCCCCCGCAGGCTGGGACCTGATCGAGGTCAACCCGCGCGTCGGCGGCAGCCTGATCTCGCCCAGCGTGGCGGCCCTGACCGGCGGCACCGGCCTGCTCGACCTGTGGCTGGACTCCCAGCTCACCGCCGGCCGGCCCGGCGCATTCCGCCAGAGACTGACGGACCTGTCGTTCACGGCGGACGGCACCACCCCCAGCCCGAACGCGACGTTCTTCCGCGTCTTCTTCGCCGACCCCGGCACGATCCGCCGGGTGGGACTCAACGACGGCCTCCCGCTCAAGCCGGCCCTCTCCCACGTCCTGCTGGGGCCCGGCGACGTGGTGGAGTCCTCCTCACGCGAGGTGTTCCTGGGCCAGATGCTCTGGCACATGGACCTCGCCGGCCGCGAGACGGTCCTCGCCGGCCTGCTGCCCGCATCCGAGCACGCGATCGAGATCGAGTACGAGACGGAGCGCGGATGACCAGGCCGATACTCCTCATCGTCGACTACAACCTGAGCCGGATCGACGAGGTCCGCCACCTGCGCGACCACGCCCGCGAACGCCACGGCGCGACGGTGGTCCTCATCCGCGCCGACCCCACCGACGCCGACCACGCCATGGCCGACGAGGTCATCGACCTCGACCCGCTGCGCGACGACTTCGCCGAGGTGGGCGAGAAGCTGCTCGGCGACCGGCGCGGGCAGATCCGGGCGGGCATCGTCTTCTCCGACAACGCCGTACGCAGCGGCGCCGCACTGCTGGAGCGCCTGGGCGTCCCGGTCGACTCACCGCAGCTGGCCGAGGGCGCGTTCTCCAAGTACCGCCACCGCCTGGGCGAGGCACGCGTCGCCGACCTGCTGGCCGCACAGCGGATCATGGTGCCCGACTTCGCCGAGATCGCCTCCCTCGACCAGCTGCGGGACTTCGCCCGCGACCACCGCGAGGGCTTCGTCGTCAAACCCGCGGCGGAGGGCAACAACCGGGGCGTCGTCGTGGTCCGCCACGGCGACGACCTCACCGCGGCGTTCGCCGAGGTCCTGCCCTACCTGGAGGGCGGCGTCATCTGCGAAGAACTCATCCCCTACCGGCGCGAGTACTCCTTCGACGGGCTGGGCCCGCTGGCGTTCCTCACTGAGAAGATCAGCGCACACGGCCGGTATCCCGTCGAGATCGCGCAGGTGCTGCCCGCCGGCGTCGACGAGCACGAACGCGCCACGCTGGAGCGCGCGGGGCGGCAGGCGAACTGGCTGGTCGGCCAGTGCGACGGGCCGTTCCACAACGAGATCAAGCTCAGCGACGACGGGCTGCGCGCCGGGGTCGTGGAGCCCAACCGGCGGCCGGGCGGGATGAAGATCTGGTCGCTGGCCCGCTGGGTCTACGGCATCGACCTGCACCACCGCTGGGTGGACGCGGCCTTCGGCACGGCCGCCGACGCGGGACGGCTGGTGCCCGGCTGCTCGGCGGCGACGGTGATGCTCGGCGTCGGCAGCGACCGCTCCTTCTGCCCCCGCGACGTCGCAGCCGGCACCGACCCGTTCACCGACGCCGTGCACGCCACCGCCGAACGCTTCGGCCTGGCCGAGGGGGAGCTGACCGTCACGGAGTTCTCCTGGCTCTCGCCCGAGCGCCGCGACCTGCACGCCGTCGCCCGCGACAACGCGGACTTCGCCGCCCAGGGCTGCATCGTCCTGCGCGGCGACCGCGCCGACATCCGCACCGTCGTCCACGCGCTGCGCGACGCCTGGTCACACGCCCTGGACCGGGCCCTCGCCCTCCCCGCACCCCTCAGGAAGGCCCGATGAAGATCCTCGTCCTGCACCGTGTGCCCTACTTCAAGATCGAATACCATCGCGGGATGTCCCACGACCGGCACGAGGTCACGTATTTCGGAACCGACCGGGCGTTAGCCACCCTGCCGCCCGACCTGCGCTGCGAGCGGGTCAGCCGGCCGGGCACCCGCCCGGCCTTCGAAGAGGCCCTGGACTGGCTGGCGCAGCAGCCCCGCGACTTCGACCGGGTCATCTCGGTGTCGGAGTACGAACTGCTCGACGCCGCCCGGCTGCGCAAGCACCTGGGCGTGGCGGGCGCACCGGTGGACCAGGTCGCGCTCGCCCGCGACAAGGTCCTGATGAAGCAGGCGGTCCAGGACGCCGGCCTGCGGGTGCCGCGCTTCCTGCCGCTGCCCCGCTTCCTCGAACCCGGCGGCCAGGTGCCCTGGCACGGACCGACCGTCCTCAAGCCGCACCGCGGCGCCTCCAGCGAGGACGTGCTCGTCTTCGACACCCCGCAGCAGGCCGCCGCCGCGCTCACCTCGCACCGCACCGGCGTCGCCCGCCTCGACGCCGGCAGCGGCCTGGACGACTTCGAGGCCGAGGAGTTCGTCTCCGGCCCGATCCGCCACTTCGACGGCCTGGTGCAAAACGGCGAGGTCCTTCTCCTGACCGCGAGCGAGTACGTGGGCACCTGCCTGCAGTACGCGCAGGGCTCGCCGATGGGCTCCTTCCAGATCGCCTTCGGCGAGCAGACACACGCCTGGGTCTCACGCGCCCTGGCCGCCGTGCAGATCGAGGACGGCAGCTTCCACCTCGAAGCGATCGTCCACGAAGGGGAGTTGGTCTTCCTCGAAGTCGGCAACCGGGTCGGGGGAGCCGACGTGGTGGCCACCGTGGAGCTGGCCACCGGCGTCCACCTGCCCTCCTACGAACTGCGCGTCCTGCTCGGCGAGCCCGTCGCCGGGACACTCCCCGCCCCGCCCGCCGACCGGCGCCGCTACGGCTGGTTCGTCCACCCCGGCCACCACCTGGCCGGGCAGGAGTTCCAGGCCCTGGAGGGAGCCGCGGCGTTCCGCGCCAGCCCGCGCGTGGTGACCTGGAACGAACTGCCCCCCGGCGCACCGCTGCCCGGCCACATCACCTACCAGGCCGGGGAGACGGTCCTCGCCGGGATCGTCGCCTCCGACGCCCACGAGGACACCCGGGACTGGATCGCCGGCCTGTTCGGCTCCCTCTCGGTCCGCACCCGCCCGGCCGCCTCCATATCTCCATCTCCGGAACAGGTCTCTGCATGAAGAAACAGCACATCCTGCTCGCGGTGCTCGTCACCGCGATCTGGGGCCTCAACTTCTCGGTCATCAAGATCGGGCTCGAAAGCGTCGACCCGCTCATCCTGGCCGGGATCAGGTTCGCGCTCAGCGCACTGCCCGCGGTGTTCTTCCTCAAGCGGCCCCAGGTGCCGTGGCGGTACACCATCGGCTACGGGCTGGTGTTCGGCGTCGGCCTGTGGGGCGTGGTGAACCTGGGCATCAAGGCCGGCGTGTCATCGGGGATCGCATCGCTGGTGCTGCAGTTCAGCGCGTTCTTGACGATCGTGCTCGGGGCCGTGGTCTTCCGCGAGTCGCTGTCGCGGTTCCAGTACCTGGGGATCGCCGTCGCCCTGGCCGGCCTGTTCTCGATCACGTTCGTCACCGACGGCACGGTGACGATCGCCGGCGTCGCGCTGGTGCTGTTCGGCGCCGTCTCCTGGAGCGTGGCCAACGTCATCCTCAAAAAGGCCGCACCCAAGGAGATGCTGGCGTTCCTGGTGTGGTCGAGCCTGTTCTCCCCCCTCCCGCTGTTCCTGCTGGACCTGGCCGTCAACGGCACCAGGGGCTTCGTCGAACTGCCGCACCAGATCGGGTGGGCGGCCATCGCCTCCCTCCTCTTCCAGGCGTACCCGAACACCGTGCTGGGATACGCCGTGTGGAACTGGCTGCTGCGCGAATACCCGGTCTCCACCGTCGCACCGCTCTCCCTGCTCGTTCCCGTATTCGGCGTACTGGGCTCAGTAGTGATCTTCAACGAGGCGCTGCCCCCGCTCAAACTGGTCGCCGGAGCACTGATGGTCATCGGCCTGGTCATCGGCCTGTACGGCAAGCGGCTCACCGAGTCCCAGATCGCCACCCGCCTCCCGACGGTGAGCCGCTGATGGGCACCCTGAACGCTCTCACCGACCGGTACATGGACGAGATGGCCGTCCTCGACCCGTGCCTGGCCTCGATGATAGGCATCGCCGGGCAGGAAGAGCGGCTGACCGACTTCGGCCCGCAGGCGGCGCAGGCACGCACCGAACTGGCGCGCCGCACGCTGAGGGCACTGGAGGCCACGCCGGTCGCCGGGAACGCGGAGCGGGTCGCGGCGGCGGTGCTGCGCGAGCGGCTCGCCACCGAGGTGGCCCTGGCCGACGCCGGCGCCTACGGCACGCTGCTGGACACCCTCGACGGGCCCGTCCAGCGGATACGGCAGACGCTGGGACTGCTGGACCAGGGCGCCGGCACCGCGTGGGAGGCGCTGCTGGCACGGCTGCGGGCCGTGTCCGCAACGCTGGCAGGGCTGCGCGAGAGCCTCCAGGCCGCCCGCCGCGCCGGCCGCATCGCGCCGCGCCGCCAGGTGATCCGCAACGCCCAGGACTGCCGGGACATGCGGCAGTACCTGGCGGGACTGCCCGCCGGGCACGGCGACGGCGCTCTGCGGGCCGCCCTGGAGGAGGCCGCCGCGGCGGCGAACGAGGCCCTGACCGGGTTCGCGGCGTACCTGTCCCAGGAACTGGCCCCGGACGCGCCTCAGCTGGACGCGCTGGGCGGGGACCGCTACCAGCTGGGCGTGCGGGAGTTCCTCGGCACCCACCTGGATCTGGCGCAGACCTACGCGTGGGGCTGGGACGAACTGGCCCGGGTGCAGCGGGACATGGCCACCGCGGCGGCGCAGATCGCGCCAGGCGAGCCGGTGCCCGCGGTACTGGCGGCGCTCGACGCCGACCCGCGCCACCAGGTGAAGGGAGCGGCGGCGTTCCGCGACTGGATCCAGGAGCTCGCCGACGGCGCCATCGCCGACCTCGACGGGACGCACTTCGCGATCCCCGCACCGCTGCGGCGCATCGACTGCCGCATCGCCCCCGCCGCCAACGGGCCCGCCTACTACCTGGCGCCCAGCGAGGACCTCTCGCGCGCCGGGACGGTCTGGTGGCCGCTGGCCGACCCCGACGCGCCGATCCCGACGTGGATGGTGCCGAGCACGATGTTCCACGAAGGCGTCCCGGGCCATCACCTCCAGCTGGGCGTGACGACCCTCAACACCACCACCCTCAACCGGTTCCAGCGGCTGTCGTCCGAACTGCACCCCGGACACGTCGAAGGGTGGGGCCTGTACGCCGAGCGGCTGATGGACGAACTGGGCTACCTCGCCGACCCGGCGCACCGGCTGGGGATGCTGGCCGGCGGGCAGCAGATGCGCGCCGCGCGCATCGTGCTGGACATCGGGCTGCACCTGCAGCTCCCGATCCCCGCGGGCACCGGGTTCCACGAGGGGGAGCGGTGGACGCCGCTCCTGGCCCGCGAGTTCCTCACCGGGCACTGCGGGCTGGGCCCGCCGGGGTTCGTCGACTTCGAGATCGACCGGTACCTGGGACGCCCCGGCCAGGCCATCGCCTACAAGCTGGGCGAAAAGGTCTGGCTTCAGGCACGGGACGAGGCCCGCCGCCGCGACGGCGCCGCGTTCGACCTCAAGCAGTTCCACCACCACGCCCTGGACCTGGGCCCGATGGGCCTGGACCTGCTGCGCGCCGAACTGGGCCGCACGGAGGACTGACCACCAGGCATGCCCGGGGGGATGGTCCGGCGGGCTGCCGCGGCGCCACGGCAGCCCGCCGGACCATCCCCCGGACACGCCCCGCGCCCTGAGCCGTCGGCGCGCCCGCCGCCCCGGCCCGCCTGCCGGCCCGCCCGGCCGCGCCCGGGGGCGGCGTGCCGTCCAGCAGACCGGGGCGTCACCGCACAGCACCGCGCTGCACCCGGTCTCCGCCCGGTCTCCGCCCCGCCACCGGCAGGCCCGCACCCGGCGCCGGGCCGGTGACCGTGACGCCATGGCCGCCAGGCCGCCTCCTCCTCCACCACCATCACCTCCGTCTGCGCCGCCTCCGCCTTCTGTGGCGGGCGTGGGGGCGGCGGGGTGTCCGCGAGGTCTCAGGGTGGCGGGGCCTGCTTTCTACCGGGTCCTGTGCACGTGGGTGGTGTCGGTGCCGAGGGGGGTGCCGTCGGCACCGGTGGGGGCGATGTCGGGCACGGGGGTGCCGTGCTCGTCGACCAGGGTGGAGTGGGTCTCGCCGGGGGCGAAGGCATGGCGTTCTCCCCACTGCCGCAGGGTGAGGACGACGGGGAAGAGGTCGCGGCCGGCGTCGGTGAGCACGTATTCCTGGCGGCGGCCCGAGGGCGCGGTGCGCTGGGCGAGGAGCCCGTGGGCGGTGAGCTTGCGCAGCCGGTCGGTGAGGATGTTGCGGGCGATGCCGGTGCGGCGCTGGAACTCGGTGAACGAGCGCGTCCCGTCCATCGCGTCGCGGATGACGAGAAGGCTCCACCTGTCGCCGACGAGGTCGAGGGTGCGGGCGACGGGGCAGTCGGGGTCGGTCCAGTCGGGGTTCGGGGCGCGCATGGTGGTGCGCGGCATGACACCTCCCAGTTGAGTTGCGGATTGAAACCATCATGCCGTACGGTCAAAGCGGTTGCAATCTGCTACTGATTGGGGAGTCCGATGAACGTGTGGCGGCGGTTGCTGCTCGCGGTGGTGTGTGGTGTCGCGGTGGCGAGTATCTATGCCGCTCAGCCGGTGCTGGAGGTGATGGGGCGCGACCTCGGCTTACCGGCACAACTCAGCGGATGGATCGTCTCGACCGGCCAGTTCGGCTATCTCGCAGGACTGCTGCTGCTGGTCCCGCTCGGCGACGTGGTCGCCGACAGGCGCCGGCTCATCGCCGTGCACCTGGCGGTCACCGCGGTGGGCATGATCCTGACGGCCGCGGCGTCCGCCGCATGGATGGCGTTCGTGGGCCTCGCGGCGGCCGGGGTGTTCGCGGTCGTGGTGCAGACCACCGTGGCCTACGCCGCGTCGGTCTCGCCACCGGCCGAACGCGGACGGAACATCGGCGTCGTGACCTCGGGCGTCGTGGTCGGCATCCTCGGCGCGCGCGTCGTGACCGGCTCGCTCGCCGAGGTGTGGGGCTGGCGGAGCATCTACGTCGTGCTCGCGGTCCTGTCCATCGGCCTCGCGGCCCTCGTCCTGGTCGGACTGCCGTCGGAGGAGCGCACCAGCCAGCCTTCGGGATACAGGCAGGCGGTCGCCTCCATCGGCTACCTGTTCGGGCAGCGCACCTTCCTGACGCGCGGGCTCATCGCGTTCTTCCTGTTCGCCTCGTTCGGAACCCTGTGGAGTGGACTGTCCCTGCCGCTGGCGGGCTCGCCCTGGCACCTGAACGAGAGCCAGATCGGACTCTTCGGCATCGTCGGACTCGCCGGCGCACTCGGCGCGGCACGCGCCGGACGCTGGGCGGACGCGGGGCGGGCGAGGCCGGTCAGCGGCATCGCACTCGTCCTGCTGATCCTCTCGTGGGCGGGCATCGCGCAGCTGCCGTGGACCCTGTGGTTCCTCGTCGTCGGAATCGTGGTGCTCGACTTCGCGGTCCAGGCCGTGCATGTGAGCAACCAGCACGTGCTCACCTCCGCGTTCCCCGAGCGCCTCAGCAGCGTCATCGGCAGCTACATGGTCTTCTACTCACTCGGCTCCGCCCTCGGCGCCGCCGCGACCACCGCCCTGTTCACCAGCCACGGCTGGGTGGGCTCCAGCATCCTCGGCGCCGGATTCGCGGCCTGCGCACTGATCGTCTGGGCGACCGACAGGCGACGCCCCCTCGCCGGCGCGACCCCCCGCTCCGAGAAGGCGGACACACACCAGACGCAGGCGGAAACCCAGGGCACCGAAGCCGGACAGGCTCTTTGAGCACTGTCTGGCCTCCGTAGCCCAGAACCCGGGCCTTCTTCCCGCATCGCACGAAACGCGAGACGGCGAGAAGGCCCGGGTCGCTCCCTGCGGACGCACCGGCTCTCCGGGCGGCCCGGCCAGGACCGGCTCCGGCCATCACGGACGGGCCGGCGGCCACGGCACCTGGCGCACCCGGTGAAGCGTGTCCTGGTCGGTGAGGGTTTCGCAGTTGTCGAAGTCGGCGCCGCTGCTTGCCCTGCCGCAGGTGTCGTCGCCGTCGCCGCCGTCGACGCCGGCCATGAGTGCCCTGCCGTGGAGGGTGAGGGTGTCGTCGCCGGCGTCACCCGCGAAACGGGCGTTCAGGGACGTGCCGCGGGCGGGTTGGCCGGCGGTCCCGACGGTGAGGGTGTCGTCGCCGTCGGGCATCTGCCCACCGCCCCGGATGCCGGCCCCCTGCACCGCGTAGACGTTGTCGGTTGTGCCCTCTCCCAGGCTGAGGGCAATACTGTCCGCGCCCGCACCGCCTTCCACCGTGTCCGGGATGTCGGACGGGACGTCAAAGAAGCCGACAACCGCGGGTCCGGCCTCACTTGAGGAGGAGCCGTTGCCGCCGGTGACGGAGAGGCGGTCGTCGCCCCCGTCCCCGCGCACCGTTCCTGCCAGTGCGGTCCCGCCGGGCCGGTCGGGGAAGATGCTGCTGGAGTTGGTGCCGCCGTTGCCGCCGGTGAGGGTGAGGGTGTCGCCCGCCTCGAAGTCCAGCAGTCCCGGCACCGGATCCCCGCCCGCCACGACACCCGCAGGCGCTACCGCGAATCCCGCGAATCCCGCGTTGCCGATGCCGGAGTTGGCGGCGCCGTCGCCGCCGGTGGCGGTGATGATGTCCCCGCGTGCTCCGCCGGACACCATCCCGGCCACGGCGCTGCCGCCGCTGCCGCTGCTGCCGGATTCGCCACCGCTGGCCCCGACGCCGCCGTCGCCGCCGAAGACCTCGATGGTGTCCGCCCCGTCCCCGGCGTCCAGCAGGGGATCCAGGCCCGGATCCCCGCCGTGCACCGCGCCGGTGAAGACACCGGGCACGCCGACCACGCCGTCCCCGCCGTCCGCGCCGGGGCCGCCGTTGCCGCCGCGGACGGTGATGCCGTCCGTCCCCGCCCCGCCCCGTACCTCTCCCCAGACACCGTCCCCGGCCGCAGTCGCGGCGCCGACGTCCGGGCTGCCGCTCCCGCCGGCCAGCGTGAGGGTGTCGTCGCCGTCGCCGCCGTGGACCAGGCCGCCCTCGGCCACAGCCTGGCCTCCTGAGATGTTGACGGTGCCCGTGCCGGCACCGCCGGTGACGGTGAGGGTGTCATCACCCGCACCACCGCGCACGGCGCCCGACACCCCGTCCCTCTCCACCACCACATCCGCGGACTTTCCGGTGACCGTGACGGTGTCATCGCCGTCGCCGGCGTCGATCTGGCCGGCCACCTTCCCGTGCACGGTGATCTGATCGTCGCCGCCCAAACTGTCGATCACCTGCCCCGCCGCAACCCCGTCACCGCAGGTGATCACGTCAGGCCCGGCCGTCGCCGTCCCCGTGCAGCCCGGCGGCAGCGCCGCGTGCGCCACCCCCGCCCACAGCAGCGGCGACAGCCCCACCAGCCCCACCACCAGCACCCGTCCCACGGTCCGCGCCGCCCTCGCCCGTCTGTTCACCCGCACCCTCACCAACCCCTCTCGCCACACACGCCCCGCCGGACCGAGAAGCGGGCCCGCCCCGCGGCCCCGTGCCTGTGGTGCGGCTGATACCGGAGCCGGACCTCCGCAGCCCGGACAGACATGCCCCGCAGGCGGCTTCGGACATCGCGCTCCTCCGGCAGGCGGAGCCGGACGGCCTCATGCTGCGCGGGCACGGCCGTCAGGTCACGCCTTCCTCCGCAAAACCACCAGATCGATGGAAACGGCATAGGAGCGGGCAGGCACCGCACCCGCCGGCTTCCCGCGCCGGCGGCCACCCAGCACGGCGATCCTCCTGCCCCCACCGGGAACACCGGCCCCGTCACACCGGCCCCGTCGCACCGGCCTCGTCGCACCGGCCTCGTCGCACCGGCCTCGTCGCACCGGCCTCGTCGCACCGGCCGCCGCGCAGGATGCTTCTCCTCCTTCATGCCCAACGGGCGCCGTCGGCGGGCCGGTTGACCAGCGAGGCCGCCCGGTTTCCGGCCGCGAGGCCGTAGAGCGCGAGCAGCACGTCAGAAGGGCGCCCCGCCCCACAGGACGCCCATGGTGTGGGAGCCCGCGAGCCGTCCGCTGACGACGTTGCCGATGACGGTGCCCGCGCCGTACAGGACGAAGAGCAGGGGGACGGCGCCCGGGGAGAAGCCGCCCAGCTCGGTGAGGATGGGGGAGAGGTAGCGAAGGCGGCGAACACCGCGCCGATGAGCAGGGCGTTGGTCCGTACGCCGTCCAGAGCCTGCCGCTGCGGAACACGGCGAGTTCGGAGCGCAGCTGGACGCCCTGGGGCGGGGATGTGCCGCACCAGGGCGATGACGAGCACCAGGCACAGGGCGACGAGGGCGTCCACGGCCCAGAAGCCGGCCCGCCGGCCCAGGTGCTGATCGACGAAGGTGGCGAGCGGGAGCCCGGCCACATTGGCGATCATGAACCCGCCGAAGATCACGGACAGGGCGCGCCCGGCGCGGCCGGGGCCGACGAGACCGGCTCCGGCGGACGCGGCGATACCGAAGAAGGCCGCCCGAAAAAGCGCGACGCCATGCCGCCGCCGCGCTGGTGTCCGGCCCCGGACGCATCAGAGAGCGGACAGCGCCCCTTCCGCGATGTCCACAAGCACCTGCCGGTCCTCATCGCCCTGCTCAGACGCGCAGCCCGTAGTACGCGCTCACCAGATGACGCGCCTCGCCGCGCTGCGCGGCGACCGCGCCGCGCCGAGTTCACCGGAGCACTGCCCCTCGGCGATCACGGCCTCCAGCCGGTCCTCGACGCGGGCGAAATGCCGCCGCACGACCGCCTTCACCTCGCCGTCCGAAGCCGCCATCTCCATGGCGGAGTTGATGGCGAAGCAGCCGCGGCGCCGGTGCCCGGTCAGGTCCTCGTCGATGCCCGCATCATGAGCGCACGCAACCGGTCCTTCACCGGGCCTGGCCCCTCCAGGAACTCCTCCTGCACGGCATCGCCCGTCTCGTAGTACGCCCGCAGGGCACGCAGGAACAACTCGTGCTTGCTGCCGGAGATGTTGCAGAGGCTGCCCCGGCCCAGGCCGGTACCCGCGCACAGATCCTCGGCCGAGTCTCCCGGTAACCCCGGTCCACCTCCATCGCGGCGGCCACCACGCGGTCCTCTTCGAACTCCTCGGCCTCGCCATGACAGGGAACGCACCCGTTATGGAACAGGCAGTCAAAAACCGTGGGGCGCCCTCGGGGACCGGCCCGTGCTGCGCCGAGCCCGGCCCGGCAAAACCGTATGGTGATGACCGCCCGTTCCCGGACCTGGGGGAGAGAACCCGTGCGGACCGAGTTAGAGCCCGAGCCCGAGACCGAGACCGAGACCACCGGCAAGCGGTCCGTACGGCACGCGCTGCTGATCTCGCTGGCGAGCGGCATCGGCTATCTGCCGTTCGCTTTGACCATCCCGGTCCTGCCCGGCTACGTCACAGGCCGTCTGCACGGCGGCCCGGCGGAGGTCGGCGCGGTCATCGGCGGTTACGCGCTGACCGCGCTGCTGTCCCGCCCGGTGTCGGGCGCGCTGATGAACCGCCTCGGCGCCCGGGCCCTGACCATCGGCGGAGCGGTGCTGACCACGCTCGCCACCGTCTGCTATCCGCTCGCCGGATCGGTCGCCGGACTCATCGGCCTGCGCCTGCTGGTGGGCGTCGGCATGGGCGTGGTGCTGGCCGCGACCGGGGTCTGGCCGGTGCAGCTGGTCGCCAAGGACCGGCAGAGCTGGGCACTGGGACTGGGCGGCACCGTCAACTATGTGGCCATCGGCCTGGGCGCTCCGCTGGGTACCTTGACCGATCACCTGGCGGGCACGGCGGCCACGTTCGTGATCGCCGGGCTGATCGCCCTGCTCGTCATCCCCATCGCCCTGTGCGTACCCGAGGTGCGCTTCCCCCCGAAGACGGAGCGGACCGGCACCGGACAGGGCCGGGCACTGCTCGGCACCGTGCTGCCCAGCGTCGCGCTGATCTTCACCGCGTTCGGCTTCGCGGCCGTCTCCAGCTTCGCGGTCGCGAAGTTCAACGCCCTCGGTATCGCCGGGGGAGCAGCCGTGGTCACCGCGTACTCCCTGACCGTGGTGCTGCTGCGCATAGCGGGCACCTGGATCCGCTGGGAGGCCACGCGGCCCGCGGCGCTCGCCTGCCTGTTCCTCGTCGAGGCTCTGGGGATCGCGCTCATCGGAGTCGCGGACGGCCTCGGCGCCGGGGTGATCGGCGGCGTCCTCATCGGTGTGGGCATGTGGCAGATCTACCCGGTGCTGGGACTGTTCGTGGTGCGCTCGGTCAGCGAACGCCGGCGTGCCACGGCGCTGTCGGCCTTCGGGGCCTGCTTCACCGCGGGCCTCGCCGCCGGCAGCGGCTCCCTCGGGCTGGTCGCCCAGGCCGCCGGATATCAGGTGATGTTCCTCGTCTGCGCGGCCTGTGTCGGTCTGGGACTGCTGGTGGCCGTGGCCACGGCCCGCGTCGCCCGGATCGGCTGACAATCCCCGACACGGGGTGCACCCGGCGGCCGTCGGCCTCCACAGCAGGAGACGACGGCCGCCGGTGACTGCGGCAACCCGGCATGCCGGCCGCTGTCCGGGGAGGCGACCGGTCCGGCGCCCGGCGTCACCGCCCGGCGTCACCGCCCGGCGTCACCGGCCGGCTTCGCCGAGCTGCCGGACGAGCTCGACGAACTGCGCCGCGGTCGAATGACCGTAGAACTGCTTCGGTGACACCTTCGGCAGGTTCCGTTCCCGCATCTCGGCGAGAACCCGGACGACCAGCAGCGAGTTCCCGCCCAGGGTGAAGAAATTGTCCTGCAGGCCCACCGGGGTGTTCAGCAGCTTGCTCCAGATGTCCAGGATGTCATCGGCGATTCCGCCGGAGGCGGGCTCCTGGGCGCCGGGTGCGCCGGCCGGCCCGGTACGCGGATCGGGCAGCCCGGAGACGTCCGGCTTCCCGTTGAGCGTCAGCGGAATCCCGGCGACCTCGGTGAGCGTCGCGGGCATCATGTAGCCGGGGAGCATCGCCTCGGCATGCGCGACACCTGTGCGCGGTCCGCGGCTGCCTCAAGGACGACGTAGGCGTCGATCCGGCTGCCGGCCGGATCATCCGGCCGGTCCCGGTTGACCACGACGACCGCGGCCGTCACCCGGGGCGCACCCAGCAGCACCGTGCGGATCTCATCCAGTTCGATGCGGTGCCCGCGCACCTTGACCTGGTTGTCCAGCCGGCCAAGGTGGTCAAGGCGGCCATCGGGGTGCAGCCGGCCCTTGTCGCCGCTGCGGTAGATCCGTTCACCGGTCACCTCATCGAGGACGAACCGCTGCCCGGTCAGCTCGCGCCGGCCCAGGTAATGGCTGGCCACCCCCGCGCCGCCCACGTAGATCTCCCCCGAGGGACCGGGCGGAAGGACCCGCCCCCGCTCGTCCCGGACGGACACCGACCACCCCGGCAGCGGACGGCCGACCGACCGTGAGCCCGCCACGACCTCCTGCGGCGTGACCGTCTGGGCGGTCACGTGCACGGTGGTCTCGGTGATGCCGAACATGTTGACCACCCGGCAATCGGCGGCCGGGTGCCGGGCGAACCAGGGAGCCAGCATGCGCACGTCGAGCGGTTCGCCGCCGAAGATGACCAGCCGGAGGGCCAGGTCCCCGCGGACACGGTGATCGTTGTCGATGAGCTGCGCGAACGCCGACGGCGTCTGGTTGAGCACCGTGACGCCCCGCTCGGCCAGCAGCGCGTAGAACTCCTCGGTATCGCGGGTGGTCCAGTAGGGCACGACGACGAGGCGACCACCGGTGAGCAGGCAGCCCCAGATCTCCCATACGGAGAAATCGAAGGCGCTGGAATGGAACAGCGTCCAGGTGTCGTCCCGGCCGAGGGCGAAATCCTCGGCGGTGGCCCGCAGCAACGCCAGCACATTGCGATGCGGCACGACCACACCCTTGGGCGTGCCGGTGGAACCGGAGGTGTAGATCACGTAGGCGGGATCGTCACCCCCGCCGGAAGGCCGCGCACCGGACCTCGCCCGGCCTGCTCCGAGCTCCGCCAGCGCGGAAGGGGCCAGCAGCCGCGTCCCGGGAACCAGGGGGAACTCCGGTGCGGACGTGACGATGACGGGCACCCCCGCGTTCTGCGCGGTGAAGCGCAGACGCTGCGCCGGATAGTGCGGATCCATCGGCACGTACGCACAGCCCGCCTTGAGCACACCGAGCAGGGTGACCACCAGATCGGCGTCCCGCTCCAGGCAGACACCGACCCGGCTGCCCGGCGCGACGCCCAGCGCGCACAGGCCCGCCGCCACCGCGTCCGCCCGGTCGTCCAGCTGCCGGTAGGTCAGCTGCTCATCGCCGGCCAGCAGCGCCACGGCTTCCGGCTGCTGTGCGGCCACCTCCTCGAAAGCGCGGTCGATCCGCCCCCGCACGGGCGGAGCGCTGCCCGCGCCGCCCGCCCGCAGGAGCGCCGCCCGTTCGGCGCGCGGCAGCAGTTCCAGCCCGGACAGCGGCCTGTCCGCCGCGCCGTCCGCCAGCTGCCCGGCCAGATGCGCCACGTGCGCGCAGAACCGCTGCGCGACGGAAGCGTCCACGGTGCCCAGGTCGAACCGGCAGACCGCGCGTGACGAGCCCGGATCCAGCTGGACGGTGAGCGGGAAGGGCGGCGTCAGACAGGCCGTATAGCGGCCCTCGTCGAAGGCCGGGCTCAGGATGACCCCGACCGGCGGCGGCTCCTGCGGCGTGAGGGGCGCCTGGCCGAACCGGCGGATGAAGTCCGCGACCGAGCACTGTGCAGGTGCCTCCACCGCGTGAACGCGGAGATGTTCGCCCGTGCCGTCGTCCAGGTCCAGCACCCCCACCTCCGCCCGGCTCCGGCCGCCGTACCGGCTCACGGCCAGGGCGATCGCGGGCAGGAAGAGCCGTTCGGCCTGCCCGCCGAGGACGCTGAGATCGATCTGCGCACTGCCGACGGCCCCGCGCAGCCCCGGATCGCCCAGGCCCCACTCCAGGCCGCCGCGATGCGCGAAGCCCGGCCGGGCGGCGGCGGGCCGGGCGGCGGCGGGCCGGTGTGGCACGCCATCGCCGGGCCCGTCCGGCGCCGGACGGGCGATGCGCCGCAGTGCGGCCGGCGGGATCACCGCGCGGACGGCCACCAGCACCAGGTCCACGGCCCCGTCGGCGTACCGCAGGGCCACGGCTCGCAAGGGCGGGCCGTCCCGGTGGACCGGCCGCAGGGACTCGGCGCGCCTGCGGTCCTCGGCCATCGGCTCGTCCGCGCCGGCCGGCACCGAGGTCTGCCAGACCCGGACCGGACCGGGCACCGCCCCGGACAGCAGGCGCTGCGGATCCGCCGTGCCGGGCAGCCGCAGTACGAGGCTGTGGCATCCGGCGGCAAGATCGTCGGTCGTCGGTGTCGTCACGGGTGGCCTCCAAGTCATCGGGAGGTGAAGCCGCCGTCCACGGTCAGTACGCTGCCGGTGACCTGGCGGGACTCGTCCGCCGCGAGCCACAGCGCCGCGCCGGCGATGTCGGACGGCTCGATCAACGCGTTCATCGGCTGGTCCCGGACGAAGATCCGCTCGTGCTCGGCGACCGGGACCTCCAGCGACCGGGCGATCTCGGCGAGCATCCGGCCCTCCAGCACCGGATCGTCCCGGACCGACCCGGGGCACAGCGCGTTCACCCGTACCCGCATCGGGGCGTAGTCCAGGGCCGCGGCCCTGGTCAGTCCGATCAGCCCGTGCTTGGCCGCGACGTAGCTCGCGAAATGCCGGTATCCGACCGTGCCCGCGGTCGAGGACACGTTGATGATGCTGCCGGACCGGCGCTGGACCATCACCGGGGCGACCGCCTTCATCATCCGCCAGGCACCGGAGAGGTCGATGTCGAGCATGAGCGACCACTCCCGCTCGGTGATGTCATGGGTGATCTTCCCGGAGGGCGAGGCGATTCCGGCGTTGTTGACCAGCACGTCCACCGTGCCGAACCGGTCCAGCGCCTGGTCGACCGCCCGCGCACACTGCCGGGCGTCGCGCACGTCGACGGCGGCGGTCACGGCAGCGGCGCCCGCGCGTTCGCACAGGGCCGCGGTGTGTTCCAGCTGGCCGGATGATCCGAGCGGATACGGCACGTCGGCGAGATCCCGCGTGATGTCCAGCAGCAGCAGGTCGGCTCCCTCGCCGGCGAACCTGAGCGCGCAGGCGCGGCCGAGACCGCGGGCCGCGCCGGTGATGATCACGGTCTTGCCGGTCAGCCGCATGGCGGAGTCCCGGCTATCACGCGCAGCACCCGTTCCGGCTCATCGACCAGATACATGTGGCCGCCGGGAAGTTCCCGGTAGGCGAACGGACCCCGCGTCACCGCGGCCCATTGTTCGGCCTGTTCCCGGGAGACGAGTTCGTCCCCCGCGCCGCGCAGGGCGGTGACCGGCACCGAGAGCGGCTCGGTGCTGCTCGCCCGGTAGTTCTCGTGCATCTCCACGTCGGCGCGGAGCACCGGGAGCAGGACCTCGACCAGTTCGGGATCGTCGAAGGCCGCATGCCGGTAGCCGGCGAACCGCTGCACCCCGGCCAGGAACTCCTTGTCGGCCAGGCCGGTCGCCCGTTCGGCCCGTCCGTTGTGCGGCCCCGGTGATCCGCTGACGAACAGGTGACACAGCCCGGGGTGACCGGTCCGCTCGAGTTCCCTGGCGATCTCGTAGGCGAGCACCGCGCCGAGGCTGTGCCCGAATAACGCGATGGCCGCTCGTTCGCCGGCGTCGGCCAGGATCCTCGGTGCCAGTTCGGCGACGGCGTCGGCGACCTCGGTGAACGGGTCATCCGGGAATCGCTCCTCGCGCCCCGGCAGCTGGACCGGAAGCAGAGCGACTTCCGATATGCCTAGCTTTTCCCATTCCCGGAAGAATCCGGCACCACTGCCCGCGAAAGGCGGCCCTGCTCACCACCGTCTTCGGCCCTACCGAGTTCATCGACGGCTTCGAGTACGGCGCCCTCATCCGGCGCACCAGCCCCTTTGGCGGAGCCCGGCAAGAACTCGACGCCTACCTCGCCACCCCCCACGTCACCGGCATCCCCGCCGGCCTGTTCCACTACAACGCCCGCGAACACAGCCTGGAGCTCCTGCGCGAAGGCTTCACCCACACCGAAGCCGGGGCCCTGTGCGCGCACCAGGAGGACACCGGCCAAGCGGCCTTCATCACCTTCGTGACCGCCGCCTGGAAACGCATACGCGCGAAGAACCGACACCCCCGCACCTACCGGGTCAGCCACCTGAACGCCGGACACCTCGGGCAGACCTCCGCCCTGGCCGCCACCGCCCTGGGCCTGGGCCCCTTCCAGAGCGCCGCCTTCGACGACACCGCCGTCGAAGACCGCCCCGGGCTCGACAGCGCCACCACAGCACCCTCTACGCCCTCGCTGCCGGACACCCCACCCCCGGCACTCCGACCGACACCGCCGACCTGAACGCCTTCCGCCACACGACCCTGCGCCACGGACAACCGGGACGGTCTGACAACTGACCCATCGGACACGCCCCGGTCGCCGACGAGACCCTCCAGGAACTTGCACTGCGACGGCCTGCTGCCCGGCATCACCGGCCGGACAGCGCAGGAGACCCAGACCGGCGCCGCGCTGATCACCGAGCCTGGGCAGTTCGGCCGCGCTGCCGGGCCACGGAAAGCCCTATGGACCACCCCGCGTCGATACCGCCTGCCGGCCACAGCCCACGGGGACTTCGGCGCCCCGCCACCCGGCGGAACAACACGCCATACCGGCCCCCGCCTCGGAAACGGACCTCGCCACACGGCTCGCGCAGCACAAAGACGCCACCGCACGCGAATTCATCCGCCCCGCCGGCCAGCCGACGGCGGTAAGCCGGCAAGCCAGCTCCCGGCCAAGTACCGCGCCGCGGTCGCGTTAGCGTCTCGGTGTGATCGCAATGAGCACTTCTGTGCCGGTAGACATTCGGAAGTACGACGGCAGCCTGAGCACGCAGTGGAGTGCCACCCGGCCTGGCGAAGATGAGCGCGGCGCGCGGTGGGACACGGCGCCGCGTGTCCCCGCCAGTCCGGTCACGGACAGCTCGACAACCCGGTTCGCCCACGTGATGCCGGTCCGGCGCGGTGGCTGGCGGACGGCCACGTTCTGTGCGAACCCAGCCCCCGAACAGGCAAAGGCCCTCCCGGGGACGGTCACGGCGGTGGGAGCGTGACCGCAAGCACCACCGTCGCACGCACCGTCACCGACGTTCTCCAGCCCCGCAACGTGCTGCTCGTCGGGATGCTCGCCATCGGCTTCGCGGCTGCCGGGAACTGGACCGGCATCCTCTGGGGCCTGCTCGGCGCACTGTGCGCCGGGATCGTCCCGGCCGCCTACATCGAATGGGAGCGGAAACGGGGTACTTGGGGCGACCGGCACGTCGTCGACCGGAAGAAGCGCGCGCCGATCTTCTTTGTCATCCTGGGATCCATAGGCACCGGATCGACCGTGATGATCCTGGGCCAGGCCCCCCCCGCGGCATCCTGATGGCGATGCTCGCTCTGTGGGCAATGACGGTCATCCTCCTGGCGGTCAACACCGCCTGGAAGATCAGCGTCGACTCCGCGGTCGCGAGCGCCGTCGTCGCACTGCTCGCCGTCGTCCACTCGCCGTGGTGGCTGATCTCCTACGCCCTCACCGCCGCAGTGTGCTGGTCCCGTGTCGCGCTGAAATACCACACCGTCGCGCAGACCGCGGCGGGTGCGACGCTCGGCGCCGCGACCGCCGCGGCGCTCCTCATCCTGTAGGACGAAGCCCGGCGTACCGGGGGCCGTGACGCGGCGGTCCGGGTCGCCGTTGCCTGGCGAACGCACGTGCCCGCACGCGGTCGTGAGACGACAGCTCGGCGATGCTCCCGGGCAGCGGCGGGTCCACGAGGGTAAGGGGGTATTCGCCGGAGTTCGAACCGCGGACGGCGGTATCGGACGGGCACGTCCAGAAAGAAGTGTCGGTCACGACGGGCACCGTAGCGACGGCGACTGACACCGGCATGAGCCCCGCCCACCGGCCCCGCGTCACCGCGCTTGCCCCTCCTACGCGAGCACCGGACAAGCCAGCCCCCCTGACGGAACATACGGCCGGGCCGCACCCTTCCTGTGGCGACGGCCCGGCCCGGCATGCCGTATAGTTGATCTTGAGCGCGGAGCCGGAACTCCGGTCACCGCGCCCGGCGTTGGTGGTCCAAGGAAAGACACCCCGCTTCCTGCGGGGAGATGCAGGTGCAAGGCCTGCCCAGCGCTCGATGAAGCCCCGTCCTCAGTGTGAGGACGGGGCTTTCGCCGTCTTCACCCGCCGACCGAACAGCGGGTCAGGCGAGCATCGCAAGGCGGGTCCTGCCGGGCTCAGGGCAGGATGGAATCGACGTAGCCGCCGTCGGCGCGCAGGGCGCCGCCGGTGGTGGCGGAGGCGAAGGGCGAGGCGAGGTAGACGACCAGGTGGGCGATCTCCTCGGGCTCGATGAGCCGCTGGATCAGGGACTGCGGACGGTACTTGACCATGAACTCGTGCTGCGCCTCGTCCCAGGGCAGCTCGTCGCCGACGAGCTCGCGGACGAAGCCCTCGACGCCGCCGGTGTGGGTCGGGCCGGCGATGACGGAGTTGACGGTGACACCGGTGCCGGCGGCGTCCTTGGCGAAGCCGCGGCTGACGGCGAGCAGCGAGGTCTTCGTCATGCCGTAGTGGATCATTTCGGCGGGGATGACCACGGCCGAGTCGCTGGCGAGGTTGAGGACGCGCCCCCAGCCACGTTCCTTCATGCCGGGCAGGTAGGCACGGATGAGCCGGACGGCGGACAGGACGTTGACCTCGAAGTAGCGGCGCCACTCGGCGTCGTCGATCTCCAGCGGATCGGCGGAGCCGAAGATGCCGAGGTTGTTGACGAGAATGTCGACGGTGGGCGCGGCCTTCAGGACGGCGGCGGTGCCCTCATCCGTGGCCAGGTCGCCCACGGCGCCGGTGACGCCGTCGCTGCCGGCGGCGGCGCGTACGGTGCGGACGGCCTGCGCGACGCGCTTCTCGTCGCGGCCGTTGACGATGACGCGGGCTCCCGCGCGGGCGAGGCCGGTGGCGATGGCATGGCCGATGCCCTGGGTGGAGCCGGTGACCAGCGCGGTGCGGCCGGACAGATCGATCTGCATGGGGCGTTCCCCTCGTCGAGGCGGTGGAGCTGCTGGATCGGGTGGCCGCCCCGCGGTGCCGGTCCGCGGGGACGGGCACCGCGGGGCGGCGCGGGGTCAGTTGAGGGTGTCGGGGTCCGGGCCGGTGCGCAGGCCCCGGTCGAGCCCGGCGAGGGCGGTCATGTCGGCGTCGGTGAGCGTGAAACCGAAGACGTCGAGGTTCTGCCGGATCCGGCCGGGGGTGACGGACTTGGGGATGACGATGTTGCCGAGCTGGAGGTGCCAGCGCAGCACGGCCTGCGCCGGGGTTACGCCGTGTGCCGCGGCGATTCGCACGATCGCCTCGTCCCCGAGGACCGCGCCCTGGGCGAGCGGGCTCCACGCCTCCGTGGCGATGCCGTGCTCGGCGTGGAAGGCGCGCAGCTCGGCCTGCTGGAGGCCGGGGTGCAGCTCCACCTGGTTGACCGCCGGGGTGATGCCGGTGTGCTCCAGGAGCCGCTGCAGGTGCGGGACCTGGAAGTTCGAGACGCCGATGGCGCGGGCGCGGCCGTCGGCGAGGATCGTCTCCAGCGCCTTGTAGGTCTCCACGTACAGGTCACGGGCCGGGGTGGGCCAGTGGATGAGGTAGAGGTCGACGTGGTCGAGGCCGAGCTTGTCCAGGGAGGCGTCGAACGCGGCCAGGGTCTTGTCGTGGCCCTGGTCCTCGTTCCACAGCTTGGTCGTCACGAACAGCTCGTCGCGGGCGATGCCACAGGCGGCGATGGCCTTGCCGGTGCCGCGCTCGTTGCCGTAGATCGCGGCGGTGTCGATGCTGCGGTAACCGGCCTCAAGGGCGCTGGAGACCGCGGCGGTGGTCTCCTCGTCGGGGACCTGGAAGACGCCGAAGCCCAGCTGCGGCATGGTCACACCGTTGTTGAGCGTCAGGTTCGGTACGGAAGCCATCGGGGGCCTTTCGTTTCGGCGCCGAGGTGGGCGCTGAGGGGAACCGGAGCGGGAGCGGTCCTCGGGTGCGGGCCGCCGCCGCTTCGTGGACGGGTGGGTCAGAGGGCCTGGAGGGCGGTGGAGGCGAAGCCGTGGTCCTGCTCGGGGGCGCCGCCGCCGAGGCCGAGGGCGCCGATGAGCTGACCGTCACGGTGGACCGGCACGCCGCCGGCGATGAACAGCAGGGGCTTGTTCAGCGCGGTGGGCAGGGAGTGGAAGGGGCCGTCCGGCTTGACCAGGCCGGCCAGGTCGGCGGTCGGTGCGTTCAGCTGGAGGGCGGTGTAGGCCTTGGCGGTGCTGGTCTCACCGGAGATGAGGACGGCGCGCTCATCGCGGCGGAAGGCCAGCAGGTGTCCGCCGGCGTCGAGGACGGTGATGCTGACGGGGACGCCCGCCTCGTCGGCGGCTCCGCGGGCCGCGCGGACGAGGGTCTCCGCGTCGGCGGCGGTCAGCGGGGTCACGGTGATGGTGCTCATGGGAATTCCTTCGGGGTGAGGGGAAACGCGGTGTACCGGGGGCACGCAGCCGGCGTGGGCGGTACGGGGGTCAGGAGCGGGTGGCGCCCGCGGTGGCGGGCGCGGCGTCGTGGCCGAAGGCCACGGGGACGGGGGCCGCGGTGGTACGGACGGACCGCAGTTCGAGGCGGCGGGAGAGGACGGCCGGCACCAGCGCGGCGGCGGCCAGGGCGGCCCCGACGGCGTTGGGCGCGGCGTAGCCGAGGCGGGCGGAGATCACCAGGCCGCCGAGCCAGGCGGCCAGGGCGTTGCCCAGGTTGAAGGCCCCGATGTTGGCCGCGGAGGCCAGCGTCGGGGCGCCGTGGGCGTGGTCCAGAACGCGCTTCTGCAGCGGCGGGACGGTGGCGAAGCCGAGCGCGCCGATGAGGAAGACGGCCACGACGGCCGCGGCCTTGACGGAGGCCAGGAAGGTGAACAGCAGCAGGACCAGTGCCAGGCCGCCCAGGGCGGTGTGGAGCAGGGGCATGAGCTTGCGGTCGGCGAACCGGCCGCCGATGAGGTTGCCGGCCACCATGCCAAGACCGAAGACCACCATCAGCCAGGTGACGGAGGATTGAGCGAAGCCGCTGACCTCGGTCATCATCGGCGCGATGTAGGTGACCGCGGCGAACACGCCTCCGAAGCCGAGGACCGTCATGGCCATGGCCAGGATGACCTGGGTGTTCTTGAAGGCGGCGGCCTCGTGCCGCAGCCGCACCCCCTCCGGCTTGGGGAGGTCGGGCACGAGCTCGGCGACACCGGCCAGGCCCAGCACGCCGAGGGCGGCGACGATCAGGAAGGTCACGCGCCAGCCGGCGCTCTGCCCCACCCACGTGCCCAGGGGCACGCCGACGACGTTGGCCACGGTCAGGCCGGTGAACATCATGGAGATGGCACCTGCCTTCTTCTCCGGCGCCACCAGTTCGGCGGCGACGACGGAGCCGATGCCGAAGAACGCGCCGTGGGCCAGCGAGGCGACCACCCGGCCGGTCAGCATGACGGCGAAGACCGGGGCGACGGCGGAGATGACGTTGCCGAGGATGAACAGGCCCATGAGCAGCATGAGCATGTTCTTGCGGGAGATTCGGGTGCCGAGGACGGTCATGACCGGTGCGCCGGCCATGACGCCGAGGGCGTAGCCGGTGACCAGGAAGCCGGCTGTCGGTACGGATACGCCGAGGTCCGTGCCGACCTGGGGCAGCAGCCCCATGATGACGAATTCCGTGGTGCCGATTCCGAAGGCCCCTATGGCCAGGGCCAGGAGTGCGAGCGGCATGACAAGGGTCCTTTGACGTACGGGAAGGAAGATGCGAGAGCGCCTTACGGGCTTCGACAATAATTGCACACGATGACTAACGGCAAGCGCGGGTATAGTGAAGCCGGTGATACGGCGGCGGACCCCTGCCGGCGCCTGTGCTCGTACGACCCGACCGAGGGAGCTGCACATGACCGCCACCGACCCGGCGATGACCGCACTGGCGCACAGCTGGTCGGCACTCTCGTTGCTGCACGGACGCATCGAGACCAGCGTCGAACGCGCACTGCAGGCCGGGCACCGGCTGAGCGCGCGCGAATACTCGCTGCTGGATGTGCTGAGCCGTCAGCACGACGGTGAGGGCGGCCACTTGCAGATGCGGCAGGTCGCCGACTCCGTCGTCCTCAGCCAGAGCGCCACCACGCGCCTGGTGACCCGGCTGGAGGACCGCGGGCTGCTCTCGCGCTACCTGTGCCCCACCGACCGGCGCGGCATCTACACCGACGTCAGTGATGACGGTCTGCGCCTGCTGGAGGAGGCCCGTCCCACGCACAACACCGCTCTGCGGGAGGCCCTGGACGAGGCGGCCACCGAGCCCGTGCTCGCGCCCCTGGTCCGGGCCGTCGAGCAATTGCAGGGCGCCGTCCGGCCGGTATGACCTGTCGTCGTGTGCCGTGAGGCCGAGGCGGCATGGCGTTCCGTGACGGTTGGCCGCGCCACAAGAACCGCCCCTGACCTGGAAATCAGGACAGGGGCGGTTCGTGCGGCGGTGGCGGTGGGACGGGAACCCCGTCAGCACGGCGCTTCCCGCCCCCCGGCCGGCCGGGGGGCGGGCGGGTGGTCGTGGTGTGCGGTCACCCCTGGCGTGTGAGTCCGGGAGGGTGGCGGCGAGGCTGGCGGTGAAGGCCGTACCTCATGAGTCCGACGCGTCCGATCGGCCGCGCCAGGGCGACACCCTCTTGCATTTACCCGCGTCTGCAATTATTCTCTTCACATGTAAGGCGCTTCTGCATCTATCGCGCCCTACGCCCGGCTCCGACGAGATGCCGCCGTGTGTCCACCGCCACGGCTCCGTCGGCGGAGCCGCCAACCGCAGAGGCATCCGTCTGCTCATGCCTCACCCCCGTGCCGGGGATGCCGTCATGCCCCGGCACCGCTGACCGAAAAGGCACTGTCATGTCACTCAAGAAAATCCTTCCCGGCAAGCTCGGCTTCGGCACCGCCCCGCTCGGCAACATGTTCCGCGCGATCCCCGACGAGGAGGCCGCCGCCACCGTCGAGGCCGCCTGGGCCCAGGGCGTCCGCTATTACGACACCGCCCCGTTCTACGGCGCCGGCCTCTCCGAGTCCCGCCTGGGCGAGGTGCTGTCCACCAAGCCCCGCGACGCCTACGTCCTGTCCACCAAGGTCGGCCGCGTCATCCTCGACGAGGTCGAGGAAGGCACCCGCGACCTCGGCGAGAAGGGCGGCATCTTCGAACACGGCAACCCGAACAAGATCGTCCACGAGTGGACCGCCGAGGCCACCGAGCGCTCCATCGAGGACAGCCTCAAGCGCCTGGGCACCGACCGGCTCGATATCGTCTGGGTCCACGACATCGCCCAGGACTTCCACGGCGACCTGTGGCTGCAGAAGTTCGAGGAGGCCCGCACCGGCGCCTTCCGCGTCCTGTCCCGCCTGCGCGACGAGGGCGTCATCACGGCATGGGGCCTGGGCGTCAACAAGACCGAGCCCATCGAGATGACTCTCGCTCTCGACGAGCCCCGGCCCGACGGCTTCCTCCTCGCCGGCCGCTACACCCTCCTCGACCACGAGCACGCCCTTCAGCGCCTGCTGCCCATGGCCCAGGAGCAGAACGTCGACATGGTCGTCGGCGGCCCCTACAGCTCCGGCATCCTCGCCGGCGGCACCCACTTCGAGTACCAGCAGGCCCCGCCCGAGATCATCGAGAAGGTTTCCCGCCTCAAGGACCTGGCCGCGAAGCACGGCGTCTCCATCAAGGCCGCCGCCCTCCAGTTCTCCCTCGCCCACCCGGCCGCCGCCGCCGCCGTCCCCGGCGCCACCCGCCCCAGCCGGATCGCCGAGGATGCCGCCGCCCTCAACGAGAACATCCCGGCCGCATTCTGGACCGACCTGCGCGCCGCCGGCCTGGCCGACCCCGCCGCCCCCCTCCCCAACAACGCCTGACCCCACCCCACACCAGCACCGGAATCAGGAGAACGACCATGGCCTCGACATCCGTCAGCCGCACCGTCCCCGCCTCACCCGACAAGGTATGGAGCCTCATCGGAGGCTTCGACACCCTGCCCGACTGGCTCCCCTACATCCCCGAAAGCACCCCGCTCGAAGGCGGACGCGTCCGCCGGCTGAAGAACCTCGACGGCGACGTCATCATCGAACGCCTCGTGGACTTCAACGAGACCGAACGCCACTACAGCTACGCCATCCTCCAGGCCCCGTTCCCCGTCAACGGCTACCTCTCCACCCTCCGGATCCACACGGTCCCCGGCCGCGACGACATCACCGAGGTCCAGTGGTCCGGCCGCTTCAACCCCGACAACGCCACCGACGACGAGGTCATCGACCTCTTCACCGGGATATACCGCGACGGCCTCGACGCCCTCCACAAGACCCTCTCCACCTGACACCACGATCACCGCGGCACCCCACCCCAGCCCGGATACGCACCCCGCGTACCCGGGCTGCAGTCTGTCCGGGGCCGTTGGAGGACATTTACCAGTTGGTCGGCTACTTGCTGCTCGATTACAGCGACATCTACGGCATCAGTGAGGTCGGCTGGTACTTCGCACGTACGCAGGCACTGATCACCTGGCCCGTTGAGGAATTCTTCATGCTGCTCGGCGCTCATGCCGCCCTGCCTGTTCTCCGGGCTCAGCTCGCTGCCCTCCTATCGGCAGCTGGCAGGGCAGCGACCTGATGCCTCTGCTTGAGGGTGAGGATCTGGGGGAGAGTGCTGGGGCCCGTCCTGGGTGGCTTCGTTCATTCCAAGGGACAGCGCTTCTCGACGGGTTTCGGCGGCAGTTGTTGATCAAACTCGCTTGAGATGTTCACGAGAAATGACGGCGGTGCCGGACCGGGCACGGCCCGAAACCTGTGCTCAGCTGCAGTCGGCGGCCGATGGGGCCTCTCGGGGCATAGGTAGGGTTGGGAGTCTCCCTCGCCAGAGGTAGTGCCCGCCTGTGATCTCAAAGCTGTGGTGTGGGTAGAACCGGATCGCGCGTTCGTTGTAGTCGGCGGCCCCAGGCGGATGCGTGCAGGTCCTGCCCAGGCGAGGAACTCGGTCATCATGTGGCCGCCGAGTCCGTGACTCTGGGCGTGGTTCAGCAAATACATCGGTCCGAGGGTGACCGATTCTGGCAAGAGTCGCCATGCCTCCCAAACTCATCAACATCACCCGACCGTGGTTCGGGGCGCCTCCCAAACCCATCGACAAGTGACGTCACTACTGCTCGGTGATGCCGATTTA
This sequence comes from Streptomyces sp. NPDC048644, assembly GCF_043199105.1. Classification (NCBI taxonomy): domain Bacteria; kingdom Bacillati; phylum Actinomycetota; class Actinomycetes; order Kitasatosporales; family Streptomycetaceae; genus Streptomyces; species Streptomyces sp. NPDC048644. The sequence continues at coordinate 9,116 of NZ_JBICVO010000029.1, read as the reverse complement.
TCTAGAGGTGGGGGAGTGCGAGGGATATTTGTCCAGCTTTTCACCTGCGACGCTGGTCTTCGTCATCGGTGTCTGCATCGTCATGGCCGGCGCCAGCCTGGCCGGTGCCGTGCTCGCTGGTGGCGCGGTCTTCGGGGCCGGGGCGGTGTTCTTCCATACGATCATGGACTGAGCCCGGTCGGGACGAGGCTCCGGTGTCGTCCGGGGGGACTGCCGAGCGGCGCTCGCCCCCGGGAGGAGGTGTCGTGTCCGGGCTGAACCCTTCCCAGGCCCGGACTCCCCGGTCACCTCGCCGTGCAGTGTCTTCGGGCACGGTCCGGCCCGGCACCGGAAGGTTCAGGCGGGGGTCACCGCTCTCGCCGTGGCTCTTTTCAGGCTGGCTGTCGTCGTTGGTGGGCTGAAGCCCAGGTGTTGCGCGATCATCGTGGTGGTTTCGTGGAGTGCGTTCTCGGTGTCCTGGGGCGGCTGATTTCCTGGTCGTCGTAGGTAAGGACCAGGTGGGTCCGCAGCGAGCCGTCGCGGTAGGGGAGGTCTGCCAGTTGGTCAGGATCTGGGGCAGAGCCAGGTGCCGGTGGCGGTTCAGGCCCAGCAGCGCAAGGTCGCGGATCCCCGGATGTGAAACAAGCCCTCCGTGGTGGACCATTCCTCCTCCAGGTAGCGTCGCGTGATCGGGTTGACCGGGTAGTGCCCGTCCCTGACCGCCACCGGGAACACCTCCTTCGCCGCGACCTTGCCCAGGGGTGAGCCCGCCGGCTGTGGATCGGCGAGGAGGTCCAGAGCGGACTGCGAGAGCTGACGCGCCTTCTTCACCACAACCTTCTCCGTGTCCTTGCGGAACGCGGCGACGTCTCCCTGCTCGCGGGCTGCGACGCCGGCCGTGGCGCTGACAACCTCGGCCAGGACGGTGCTGGAGCCGAAGCCGAGGCCGGCGTCCGCGGACTTGGAGCCGGGAAATGCCCGGGCGAGGTTGTCTCGGTGAAGAAGCTGCTCCCGCCACCCAGCACGTGCGGGGCGAGGCGTTGCAGCTGGTCCTTGACCCGCCGCTCGGCTGTCCAAGGCCTGCCTCATGAGCCTGCGTCAGCACCGGCAACGACGCGTACGTGGCAAACACCGTCGCCCGCCGCTGTGTGCCGACCCACTCCAGCAGCTCCCTCCAATCGGTCGTGCAGCGCACCCCGGCGGCTTCCAGATCCGGGTCCTCGCACAGTGAACAGACAGCCACCACGGGCCCAGGCCGGCCCCCGCTACGCCAGGCAGCCACCGTCTGGACCAGCAGATCCAGCGTCGGCACCAGCACCAGCACCCAGCCTGAGCGCGCGACCCGCCGGGCGGTGTGCGCACCCATCAACGTCTTGCCCGTCCCGCACGCCGAAACGATCGTCGCCCGCAGCCCCGGTCCAACCGTGCCCTCCCCGCCCCCCAGAGCACGGACCGCCGCATCCACCGCCTCGGCCTGATGCGGCCGCAGCACGCAACCCCCTGACACCAGTAACTACCCCTCCACCAGCAACAATCCCAGCCCGTACCCCGAGCCCTTCATGTGACGATTGTCGGCGACGCCTGCGGAGCACACCCTCGGCAGGCGGGGGCTTCGTCGAGCTGGCAGGGAGCAGTAAGGAAAATCTTGTTGACCTGTCGTTAGTGAGTGTCTTAAGGTGCCCTGGTGGTTTCTGAGGCGTTGTTCGTGATGATTCATGTGGGGCAGAAGGTCGGGCACCAGCGGAACCTGGAGCACGGCATGGTGACGCGTTCCTGGGGTTTTCCGAGGAAGCCGGACTGGTACGGCCGGCGGGAGCCGGTCTTCGCGGTGCTGGTGACCGGGGCGGCGCCGCGAGTGCAGCCGGGGGAGTGGAAAGCGAAGTCCGTGCGGATGGTGCTGTGCAAGGTGCAGGTCGGTGTGTACGAGGGCACGGCGCCGCACTGGCCGGACGAGGTCGCCGAGGAGCGGGTCATCTACCCCTACCGGCTGGGCCTGGAGCCGCTGGCCGTGCTCGATGAGGTGCCGCTGGGCCCGGACGGTCCGCTCAGTGCGGAGGCGTCGGATGCGGCGCGCCGGTCGGGAACCCAGCAGGGGGTGGGGTACCTGGTGGGGATGGACCCGCAGCCTCTGTTCGACGCGGCCGGCATCGAGGCTGACTGGGCCGCGGACCATGACGTCGCGCTCGCCGCGACACCCGGGGTCACGCTCGAGCAGCTGGAGGGCCCCAACAGCCCCCGGCGCGGCCGGCGGGGCGCGGGCCGGCAGATGGACCCGGAGAAGCGCAAGGCGGTCGAGCTGTACGCCGAGGAGAAGGCCGTCACCCACTACCAGCGTCCCGAGCGGGGCTGGACGGCGTACAAGGTCGGCAAACCCTACGACCTGCGCCTGGAGCGCGAGGGGCTGGAGCGGCGGGTGGAAGTCAAGGGCACCACCGGCGCTCCCACCAGTGTGGAGCTGACCGTGAATGAGGTCTTCCACGCCCGCGATGCCCGCCACACCGTCGACCTGTTCATCGTCAGCGACATCAAGGTCACCAAGACGGACGGTACATACCACTGCAGCGGCGGCGATGTCCTGCTGCTCGAGGACTGGCAGCCGGCCGAGGAAGACCTGCGCCCCACCCGCTACCAGTACCTCGTCCCCCAACTCCCCGCCACTCCCCAGCCATAACCGCGGCCCGGCTCGCCCAGTCTGGCCCCCTGCACTCAGAGGCCCGGCTAGCGACACACGCGCGGCATACGCGTTGCGGATAGACCTCTCCGGTGCCGAGCGGGGACAGCCCCTGCGGACCGGCCCGGTCCGCGTGCCCAGGCAACGCCGCCCGACCACCACCGGGCCGCGCTCACCCCGCGCGGGGCCGCCCGCGCTGCTTCATGGACCACATTCGACCGAGGAGACGATGATGCCGTTACTGCGCATGCCCGTGCACGAGTTCGTCGACCGCTGCCAACAGGGCACGGTGGCCGATGATCTGGCGGAGCGTCACCGCCTCGCCCGCCTGGGCCGGCTGGAGGACGGGGAGATACGGTCCTGGCGCAACAGCCTGCCCGCCCTGGCCCGCGTGCTGGACGAAGCCGGACTGCAGCATGTCGAGGTACTGATCGAGTACCAGCTGGCGCTGTCCAGCCTGCGGGCCGACGTGGTGCTGGCCGGCTGGCACCCCCACACCTCCCAGCCGTCCTACGTCATCGTCGAACTCAAGCAGTGGACCCACGCCCGGACCCTGCCCGACACCGAGGACCTCTGCCTGCCAGGGGCCGGCAACAACAACCGGGCCTTCCTGCACCCGGTCGCCCAGGTACGGCGCTACTGCCAATACCTGCAGGACTTCACCACCATCCTGGACGCCGAACCCGACGCAGTGGCCGGTGTGGCCTACCTCCACAACGCCGACGACGCCGGCGTGGCCGACCTGCTGACGCTCGAACCCGACAACTACGGGCGGCTGTTCACCGGCAGTACCCGGGACCAGCTGATCGCCTGCCTGCGTTCCCGGCTTTCACCCGCGCACGGCACCGTAGCCGCCGACGAACTCACCCAAAGCCCCCTGGCACCCAGCCGCCCCTTGCTGCGCGCGACCGCGGAAGAGATCCTGCACGCCGACCGGTTCGTCCTGCTCGATGAACAGCAGATCGCCGTCTCCCTCGTCCGCCGCGCGGTGAAGAAGGCCCGCGAAGCGGACAGCAAAGAAGTCCTCGTCGTCACCGGCGGCCCCGGCTCCGGCAAAAGCGTCATCGCCCTGCACCTGATGCGCCACCTCGCCCACGACCGCCACACCGTGGTCCACGCCACCGGATCCAAGTCCTTCACCCGCACCCTCCACCACGCCGTCGGCACCGCCAACCCCCGCGTCCGCAAGCTCTTCGGCTACTTCATGAACTTCGCCGACGCCCCCAAAAACGGCCTGGACGCACTGATCTGCGACGAAGCCCACCGCATCCGCGCCCACTCCGTCCGCCACCGCGGAGTCCGCCAGATCGACGAACTCCTCGACGCCGCCCGCGTCCCCGTCTTCCTCCTGGACGACCACCAAGTCGTACGCCCCGGCGAGATGGGCAGCCGCAAAACGATCGACCAGGCTGCCGCCGCCCGAGGACTGCACCCACGCCACATCGACCTCAACGGCCAGTTCCGCAACGGCGGCAGCCGCGCCTACGAACAGTGGGTCCTGCGCCTGCTTCAGCTCACCGACGAACCCGCCACCGAGTGGGCCGACGAGCGGACCTTCCACGTCCGCGTGGTCGACTCCCCCCAGCAGATGGAAGACCTCCTGCGGGCCAAGGAAGCCCAGCACCTCACCGCCCGCATCACCGCCGGCTTCTGCTGGCGATGGAGCGACCCACGCCGCGGCCGTCTGGTCGACGACATCACGATCGGCTCCTGGCACAAGCCGTGGAACCTGCGCGGCGAGTCCCGCCTCGACAACATCCCCCCGTCCTGGCTGTGGGCCACCGACCCCGACGGCTTCGGCCAGGTCGGCTGCATCTACACCGCCCAGGGCTTCGAATACGACTGGAACGGCGTCATCCTCGGAGACGACCTCGTCTGGCGCCAGGACCGCTGGCTCCCCAACCCCCAAGCCAGCAGGGATCCCGCGCTCAGCAGCACCGACCCCGCCACCTTCCTGAGCCTGGTCCGCAACACCTACAAAGTCCTCCTCACCCGCGGCATGTCCGGAACCCTCTTGTACTCCACCGACCCCGAAACCCAGGCACGACTGCGCCAACTGGTCCCCACACCGAATGCGACAGACCCCGGCACGCCGGCCTCACCGGTCAGCACATCGTGAGCCGCCGGCCGGCCGTGCCTGGAGACAACCACGTCATCTACGCCCCCACGGCTGCCGAGCTCTCCGTTGACGGGCAGCCACGAAAGAGCCGCGGCAGGGGCATGCGGTCCATCCTCCACGCCGCCTTCGCAGTGTCACTCGCGCGCCGAACACAGCCCGCGACCTGATCCACCCGGGCTTCGTCGTACTCGACACGCCGGTCCTCACCTACCGCCGGCCCGAAGACCCGCACGAAGAACGTCCCGAGCTGATGACCACCGACGTCACCGAAAACTTCTACCGCGACCTCCTCGAGAACCCACCGGGCCAGGTCATCGTGATTGAGAACCCCACACCGCATCAGAGGGCGCGCTGCCCTCCACGCATTCAGCGTCGACGGCTCGGTACGCCAGAGATTCTTCCCGCCCCGAGACAGTCAGTAAAGGACCGGCCGCTCAAGGTCGATGGCCGGATGACGGGGGGGTTATGCCCAGTCCACCCCCAGCTTCGTGAGGGCGGCGAGCTGGTCGGCGGTGAGCTTGTCGCGCCGGCTCTTGGTGTTGGAGATCCATACGCCCAGCTTCACGACCACGGGCTCGGTCTCGTCGTCGACCGTGATCGGCTCAGCGTGGCCGCGTGGTACGGGCCGGTGGGTGCCTTCCCGCTTCACCCATTGCGTGAGGGCTGCCAGGCCGCGCTGGAACGCCGCCTCAGCCTTGCTCCCGGCTTTCCTCGCGCCCTTGGCCGTGTCGGCCAGCGCCGGAGGGAGATCCGCCGGGGAGGCGGCCGTCACGGGGAGGGAGGCGCCCCGCACGCCCAGCTTGGTCAGCCGTTCCTGCTGCTCGGTGGACAGCTGCGCCCAGGTGCGTGGCTCCTTTTGCCGCTGGAGCCAGGTGCCGATGTCATCACCGTCGAAGGTGACACCGGGGGCGATGTAGGGGAGCTGTCCGTCGGCGTCGACGAGGTCGGCGAGGTGGTGGTAGTGGCGTTGCCAGTTCAGGGGCCAGGGGCAGTTCCAGTCCGGGTCGATCGCCGCCAGCTGCGCCGCGCGCTCTGTTGCTCGCTCCGGGGCCTTGCCCAGGCCGTTCTTCTGTCCCTTGCGGCGGAGGTTGGCCAGGTGCTGGCCGATGGGCATCATTGCCTCGCCTTCGCGCCAGACGGCGTCCTGGCGGGGTGCGAGGTGTCCGGTTGCCCGCTGGTAGGACCGGAGCGCGGCGAGTTTGTTCTCCCAGGCTTCCTCGCCCGGCTCCCAAAGCATCCCGGCCTCCGGGGCGTCCAGCAGGGTCTTGCGGCGTTCCTCCAGCTCCCCGGCCCGCAGCGCCTTCCGCTGCTGGTGGACCCACCGTCCCAGGGGGTAGTCCTTCGTGACGCCGACGGTGGTTTCGGTGTCGTAGGGCACGGCGTGCAGGCCGGTGATCTTGTTCTCCTTCCGCCAGCGGAGCAGGGCCTGGTATCCCTCCAGCCAGACCAGGGACTCGGGCCGGTAGACCCGGGTGCGCAGGAAGGCCGCGATGGTGGCGGCGTCGCGTGGGCTGGAGAAGTGGAGCAGGGCCGACTCGGCAGCGGCGTCAGTGGCGTCCTGCTCCTGGTCCTCGCCCTCGCCGTCGGCCCCGACGATCTGCCCTTCCTCATCGCGCCGGACGTGCACCTTGCGCTTCCCGCTGCTGAGGGCGCGGGAGGCGAGCTGCTCGACAAGGCGCTCATCGTGGCTGCGCAGGCCCTGGAGGACGGCTACAAGGGGGCGGAAGCTGGCGGAGGCGACCATGTCGGTGGGGTCCTCGCCGGGCTCCAGGAAGACGGGCACGATGATCCTCGCGACCTTCGTGCTGCCGTCTCGGTTCAACCTGAGCGCCCGGCCGATGTTCTGCACGATCTCCACCTGCGAGCCGCGGGTGTCGGCGAAGCACACGGCCTCCACGCCGCGCTCGCCGGTGATGTCCACGCCCTCCCCGAGCACGCGACAGCTCGCGAGGAACGCCCGGTGCACCCGGCGCCCGGCCGCGTCGGTGCCGCCCGCGAACTGCCGCAGGACCTCGCGCCGTTCGGCCACGAGGTGGTCGCCGCACAGCCACGCCGACCAGACCCGGTCCGGCGGGACATGGCGGCTGGCCTCCAGCTCGTAGAACTCCGCGTCGATCGACGACTTCGGCAGCCGGTCCGCGGCCGCCAGGTCGTCGTCCGAGGCGTCGTTGACGTACAACTCCGCCGCTGTCTCCGGCAGCTTCTCCGCGAAGGCCGCGGCCTCCTCCACCTTCTGGTGGAACGTCATGACGGTGCGCAGGTTCCACCTCGCCGCGTGCTCCAGAAGCGCGGTCTGCAGCAGCGCGAGGCGCCGGCCCCGCAATGCCTCCTCCGACAGCCCGAGGACCGGCGAGGGGTCGCGGATCTCCAAGACATCGATCTCGAATCCGGCAAGGATGCCCCGCTCGATCGCCTCCGATAGCCCGAGTTCAGCCCCAGGCAGCCAGGCACCGAACATGCCGTCCGGGTCGTCAGCCATCGACGCGATCTCCAGCTCCTGGCCGTCCGCGCCCTTCTGCGGCCGGGGCGCGGCGAGGATGCGCGGGGTCGCGGTCAGGTACAGCCGGAAGTCGGCGGGGATGCGGGCGTTGTCGTGGATCGCCGCCCACGGCCTCCCAAGATCACCTGCGGTGCCGTGCGCTTCGTCCACGATCGCTAGGTCGAAACCGTCCATCCGCTGTCCGTACAGGCGCTCTCCGCCCGCCAGAGCGGCCTCCAGCGGCCCGCGAACCTTCCGCTGCTCCCCGGGTGCGTCAATGTCCTCGCGGTCCACCAGGGAGGCGTACGTGGCCAACACGACCACCGGCCCGGTGCCGGCCCACAGGGCGAGCTGGATCGGGTTGGTGGTGGTGCGCACCCCCAGCTCGTTTAGCACCGCGTCGTTCTCCAGCGAGCACACCGCGACCATCGGGGCCCGGTGGCCCACCAGGCGCCACGCTTGGGCGGTCTGCGCGAGCAGGTCCAGGGTCGGGACGGTGACGAGGACCCGCCCGCCCGGGAAGCAGTCCAGCGCGCACGCGGCGGCCGTGATCGTCTTCCCCGACCCGGTCGCCGAGACGATCGTGCCCCGGGCCCCCCGAGGGGGCACAGATGACCTTGCAGGGAATCCCACCCACTTACGAAACGCCGACTTCTGAACTACCTGATGTTCCTTGAGCTGAATCACTGACATTTCGCCGCCTCCCCGATTCCCATTCCTGTGGCCTTTCAGAGGGCCACGTCCGGAATGCAGGCCGCGCCCAAGTCGTTCCAGATCAACGCATCCGCCTTGTGCCAGCCGCCGGGCTTTCCGTCCTTGAAGGGCGGCTTGTCGTCCGGGTCGTAGTGCCCGGCATCGAGCGTGCAGACGATGGCGTCCCCCTCGCTGTTCCTCGTCCGCGCGGTGCATAGACCGCCGGCCTCGCCCAGCGCCTCCAGCACCCGGCGCCGCGCCGTGGTGTGCGGGTGCGTGCGCGGCAGCACCAGCTCCCGGACGAACCTTTCCAGCTGCACCAGGTCCGGCCGCTCACGCTGCCTCACGTCCGCGAGATGCACGGCCAGTTCAGCGGCCCCGGCCGACATGCTGCCACGCCGCGTCCACTCTCGGTCCGCGATGCTCACCAGGGCCTCGCTCACGGCCGTCACGCCTTCGTCCCAGCCGTCCGCGAACGCCGGAACCCGAGAGGTCGGCGCCATGCCGTCCAGCTCAACCACTTCGCTCTGCGCCCCGGCGACCGCTCCCGCCTCCAGCGCGGCCACCAGGTCGTCCGCCTCACTCGCGGGCACGCCATGCGCGGACAGGATCGCGAGCAGCCGCAGCCGGGCATTGGTGCCCGCGGTCTGGTACTGGCTCACCCGGTGCACTGAATCGCTGCTCAGCTCGGAGTCTGGTCCGTTGGATTCATGGTGACCGGTCATCTGCGGCCGTTTCTCTCGAAATTTCCGAGGTTTGCGGGTGTCCCATCTTTCTGCCAACGGTACATGCTGCATCAACATGATCCACGCGATACACTAGAACCCACCCCAACGAGCGACCCCCACCCTGATAGCCAGCCAAGGCCCGCGAAGCGGGTCTTCAGGACCTGAAGGCGCAGCCTGAAGGACCGTCAAGCCTCAAGGGAGCGCAGCGGACTTGAGGCAGGAGTGCGAAGCACTCCCCAACTCCCTTACAGCAAGGACCAAAAACCGCACCCAACACTCCATCAACTCACCCAGCCGCGCACCGCGCGGCCCGCCGGACGCGCAGCGGCCGGCCCCACCAGATCCCGAAGCGCAGCGCAGGGATCAGCCCATGCGCAGCATGGGCGGTGAGCGCAGCGAACCGCAGCACTTGCACATCGCGCAGCGATGTGGTACCCGCTCCGCGGG
>NZ_JBICVO010000028.1:0-45337 GCF_043199105.1 Streptomyces sp. NPDC048644 | reverse complement strand
CGGCTGGACGAACTCCCACTCTGTATCGGTCAGTTCATGACGACGTATCACTCGACCATGATCCACCACCCAAGATCAATTGAAGACACTGCCTACGGGTGGTGGGCCGTCGAAGTGTGCCACCGGAGAGTTCATCGGCTTCGCCGGCCTCGACCGGGTGGACGACGGGCTGCCGTTCACCGGAGTGGAAGCCGGCCGGCGGCACCCCGAAGCCCCCGCAGGACCGCTGCGCCGGAACGTGGTCTACCGCATCCAGACCTGACACGGTCTAGCGCGGCAGCACCACCACATACGCACCCGGCTCCCGGTCGGCCGCCGCCATCAGCGCCGTCCGCACCACCACGGCCTGGTCCCGCGGGGTCTCGTGCAGCGTGTGCGGTGCGCAGCGGACGACCGTGATGCCCAGCCGCTCCAGGTGCGCGCGGGTGCGGTCCGGGGCCGGGTCCGGCAGGTCGTCGTCCCGGTGCGGTGCCACGCTCTCGATCTCCAGGGCCACCGAGTGCTCGGGCCAGTACGCGTCCACGCTTCCCAGGTGCGGGCCGCCGGGCATCCGCAGGTCGACGTTCCACACCGGATCCGGCAGACCGTGGTCCGCCACCATCGCGTAGAGCTGCCGCTCGGCCACCGCCCTGCCCTCGGCGAGCAGCACGTCCACCGCGTCCGCCACCTGCGGCTCGGCCGTAAGACCTGCCCGCTCCAGCTCGGCGAGCACCGCGCCCGCCGCACCGTGCCCTTCGCGCACCGCGCAGGTCAGCAGCCGCCGGACCGACGCCGCGTCGGACAGCTGCGCCACGGCGTCCGCCAGCGCCCGTGGGAGCGGCGCCACCGGCAGTCCGGTGATCTCCTCGGGGACCGGCAGTCCGGCGGACCGTACGACCCGGGCGAAGCCGGCCGAGCGCAGCCGCCGGGTGGCGGCCACCAGTACATCGATGCGTTCCAGGGCCGACAGCGGGGGAGCGGCCGTCAGACCGTGCAGGGCGAGCGCCGCGAAACCGGTGACCATCACCTCGGGCGCGGGGCGCTCCCCGCCGCCCTGGCAGGGCACCGATGGCCCGCGCTGCGCCGCGTACAGCAGCACAGCGAGCAGCCGTTCCTCGGAGGTCGGCGGCCCGGGGTGCAGCAGGTGGACGCCGGGCAGGACCTGCTGCCAGGGGCCGCCAGGCCGGCAGTGCTCGTCGGCGTCGGCGGCCGATACGCCCCGCTCACGCAGCTGGCGCGTGGTCAGCACTCGGCACGGGGTGTCGGCGAGGGGGAGCGGGGAGAGCGGGCTGTCGTGGTTCATGTCCCGCACTTTCCCGCCCCCGCCCCGCCCGCTAACCGTTGTTACACACCCGTGGCAGGACCAGGACATCCCTGTACTTGAGTACGGGTGTTCGGTTGCCGAAAGGGACCGGTACGGCCCAGGTCACCGCCGCTCGCCGGCCGCCGCGTCACAGGTCCGTGCGCGCAGCGCCCGCGCCAGGTCGTCCCGCTGTTCCGACACGATCCGGCGCAGCGCGGGCGCGGCACCGGCGTGCCCGGTCAGCCAGCCGTCCGCCGCGTCCAGCGTCTCCTGCGTCACCTGCCAGGACGGGAAGAGGCCGCGCACCACGTCCATCCCGATCTCGATCGAGCGCTCCTGCCACACCCGCTCGATCGCCTCGAAGTACCGCGCCCCGTAAGACGCCAGCAGCTCCCGCTGGCCCGGCTGCGCGAACCCGCTGATCGTCGCCTCCACCAGCGCGTTGGACAGCGCGTCGGATTCCACCACGTCCGCCCAGGCCCGTGCCTTGACGTCGGCCGACGGGCGGGAGGCCAGGCAGCGGACCTGGTGCCGCTTGCCGGACGCGGTGTCGTCGCGCGCCAGCTCGGCGTCGACGACGCCCGTGTCGTCGGCGTCGTGCGCGACCAGCGGCTGGAGGAACGTCCAGCGCAGCTCCTGGTCCACGTCGAGGCCGTCGATCTTCGCGGTGCCGTCCAGCAGGCCCTGGAGCAGCTGGAGGTCGGCGGCGGTCGAGGCGACGGCGGCGAAGTGGCGTGCCCAGGCCAGCTGGTGGCCGCTGCCGGGTTCGGCCTGCCGCAGCTCGCTGAGCGCGCCCTCGGCCAGGGCGCGGGCCGCGGTGTCCCGGTGCTCCGGTGCCGTGTACAGGTCCAGCGCGTGCTGTGCCTGGGTGTGCAGCGACTGGAGGACGCCGATGTCGGTCTCCTGGCCGGCGAACCGCAGCACCAGGTCCAGGTAGTCACGGGCCGGCATCAGCCCGTCCCGGGTCAGGCCCCACAGCGCCGCCCAGCACAGCGCGCGGGCCAGCGGATCGGTGAGTTCGCCGAGCCGGGCGCGCAGCGTGGCCAGCGATCCCTCGTCGAAGCGGGTCTTGCAGTACGTCAGGTCGTCGTCGTTGACGAGGATCAGCTCGGGCCGCTCGGTGCCTGCCAGTTCCGGCACCTTCGTCCGCGGCCCGGTCACGTCCACCTCGGCCCGCGCGTAGCGCACCAGCGTGCCGTCGGCGTCCTGCCGCCGGTAGAGACCCACCGCGACCCGGTGCGGGCGCAGCTCCGGGTGCGAGGCGGGCGCCTCCTGGAGGATGCTCAGCTCGGTGATCCGGTCCTGCGCGTCGTAGGTGGCCTGCGGGGTCAGCGCGTTGACACCCGCGGTCTCCAGCCAGGCGCGCGACCAGGCGGCCATGTCACGCCCGGAGGTCTCCTCCAGCACCGACAGCAGGTCGGACAGCCGGGTGTTGCCGTAGGCGTGCCGCTTGAAGTACCGGCGTGCGCCCTCCAGGAAGGCGTCCCGCCCGGCGTACGCCACGAGCTGCTTGAGCACCGACGCGCCCTTGGCGTAGGTGATGCCGTCGAAGTTGAGCTTGGCGTCCTCCAGGTCACGGATGTCCGCCGTCACCGGGTGCGTCGACGGCAGCTGGTCGGCGCGGTAGGCCCAGGACTTGCGGCGGTTGGCGAAGGTGATCCAGCCGTCGCGGAAGCGGGTCGCCTCCACCATCGAGAGCGAGCCCATGAAGTCCGCGAACGACTCCTTGAGCCACAGGTCGTCCCACCACTGCATGGTGACCAGGTCGCCGAACCACATGTGCGCCATCTCGTGCAGGATGACGTTGGCCCGGTGCTCGTACGCCGCCTCGGTCACCTTCCCCCGGAAGATGAACTCCTCCCGGAACGTCACGCAGCCCGGGTTCTCCATCGCGCCGAGGTTGTACTCCGGCACGAACGCCTGGTCGTACTTCCCGAACGGGTACGGGTAGTCGAAGTGGTCGTGGAAGAAGTCCAGGCCCTGCTTGGTGACGGTGAAGACGTCGTCCGCGTCGAAGTGCCGGGCGAGGCCCTTGCGGCACAGCGCGCCCAGCGGAATCTCCAGCTCGCTGCCGTCGTCGAACGTCCGCCGGTAGGTGTCGGCGACGTAGTGGTAGGGCCCGGCCACCACCGCGGTGATGTACGTCGAGATCGGCTGCGTCGTCGCGAACCGGTGCAGCCCCGCCGTGGGTTCCCCCTCCTCCGCGCCGTTGCTGAGCACCACCCAGCTCTCCGGCGCCGTCACGTCGAAGGTGAACGGGGCTTTCAGGTCCGGCTGTTCGAAGGTGGTGAAGACCCGCCGCGCGTCGGCCGGCTCGTACTGGGTGTAGAGGTAGACCTCGCCGTCCTCCGGGTCGATGAACCGGTGCAGGCCCTCTCCGGTACGGCTGTAGGCGCACTGTGCGTCGACGACCAGGGTGTTGTCGGCGGCCAGCCCGTCCAGCGCGATCCGCGTCCCGTCGAACACCGCCGACGGGTCGAGGACCCGGCCGTTGAGCGTCACGGACGTCACCGAAGGCGCCAGCAGGTCGGCGAAGCTGCTCGCGCCCGGCTCGCTGCACCGGAACCTGATGGTCGTCAGGGACCGGAACGTGTCCTCGGCCCGCACCGCGGACCTGACGTCCAGCGACACGTCGTAGCCGTCGACGCTCAGCATCCGGCCCCGTTCGCGCGCCTCGTCCCGGGACAGATTCTCACCTGGCACGACGTGACTCCTTCGCCCTCGTCTCGAATATCGAACACGGGAATCATGGCACGGCGGCCCTGTGTTGAAGCGTTCGCCGATCTGTTGAAGCCGTTATGCATCTTCACCGAGGAGATCACGTGTCCGAATCCGCGAAGACCCCCGCCGACTTCTGGTTCGACCCGGTGTGCCCCTGGGCCTGGATGACCTCCCGCTGGATGCTGGAGGTGGAGAAGGTCCGCCCGGTCGAGGTCCGTTGGCACGTCATGAGCCTGGCGGTGCTCAACGAGAACCGGATCGACGAGATGCCGGAGAGCTACCGCGAGCGGATCCGCCCCGGCGGCAGCTCCTGGGCCCCGGTCCGGGTGTGCATCGCGGCGGAGCAGCAGTACGGCAGTGAGGTGCTCGGCCCGCTGTACACCGCGCTCGGCACCCGCATGCACAACCAGGGCCTCGGCCAGAGCCGCGAGGCGATCCAGGCGGCCCTTCAGGACGCGGGACTGCCCGCATCCCTCGCCGAGGCCGCGGACACCGACGCGTACGACAAGCAGCTGCGCGCCTCCCACAAGGAGGGCATCGACCTGGTCGGCCAGGAGGTCGGCACCCCGGTCATCGCGGTACCCGGCGCCGACGGCGAGCAGATCGCCTTCTTCGGCCCCGTCGTCACCCCGGCCCCCAAGGGCGAGGAAGCCGCGAAGCTCTGGGACGGCACCCTGATGGTCGCGTCCATCCCCGGCTTCTACGAGATCAAGCGGACCCGGACGGCCGGCCCGGTCTTCGACTGACGCCGCGGTCCCCGCACATGGGCAAGGCCCCACGAGTCACGTCCTCGTGGGGCCTTGCCGTTATTCCGCCTGCCGCATGAAGGTTGAGAAGACGATCACGAGGCAGGACGCGCGGTGCGCTGTTACGGCGCCAGCAGCAGGTTGTTCGCCCGCTCCTTGGCGGACGCGTACCGCTTGGCCACGTCCTGCCAGTTGACGACCTGCCACATGGCCTCGATGAAGTCGACCTTCTGGTTCTTGTACTGGAGGTAGAAGGCGTGCTCCCAGGCGTCGAAGACCAGGATCGGCACGGAGCCCTGCCCGACGTTGCCCTGGTGGTCGTAGATCTGCTCGACGATCAGGCGGCCGGTGACCGGCTCGTAGGCGAGGACGCCCCAGCCGGAGCCCTGCGTGGTGGCCGCGGCCTTCGTCAGCTGCGCCTTGAAGCCGGCGTACGAGCCGAAGCTCTCCGCGATGGCGTCGGCCAGCTCGCCCACGCCGTCCTTCGCGTCCGGCTCGCCGCCGCCGTCACCGCTCATGTTGTGCCAGTAGATGCTGTGGAGGATGTGGCCGGAGAGGTGGAAGGCGAGGTTCTTCTCCAGGCCGTTGATGCCGCCCCACTGCTCCTTGTCGCGCGCCTCGGCGAGCTGCTCAAGGGTGTCGTTCGCGCCCTTGACGTACGCGGCGTGGTGCTTGTCGTGGTGCAGTTCGATGATCTCGGGGCTGATGACCGGGGCCAGCGCCGAGTAGTCGTACGGAAGTTCCGGAAGTGTGTAGGTCGCCATGCCCGAGCCTCTCCAACTGCTTACGCCGTCCTATTGCAATAGATCTTTATTGCAATAGATGTGCAGGAACGGTCGCCACGCTACCAGCAGAAGTGATCACGGATCCGGTAAGGGCAACCTGTCCCGTCCCAAAGACCGAGGCGGGGCGGGACCTCGGATGGAGGTCCCGCCCCGCCTCGTGTGGCAGTGCGTCAAGCCGTCGCGGCTATCCGGCGGCAGGCGGCTCCGACGGCGTCTCCCGCGTCTTCCCCGCCCGCGCCCGCAGCAGCCCGATCACCGCGAGCACCACCGCGAACCCGCCGGTGAACAGCAGCTGGATGCGCTGGTTCTCGTCCCGCAGCATCAGCAGCAGCACCACCAGGACACCGGCCAGCGCCACCCACGTCAGATACGGGAAGGCCCACATCTTGACGACCAGCTTCTCCGGCGCCTCCTGCTCAAGCCGGCGGCGCATCCGCAGCTGGGCGACGGCGATGAAGCCCCAGACCACCAGGACGGCCGCGCCGACCATGTTGAGCAGCCACTGGAAGACGGTGGTGGGCCACCAGAAGCTGAACAGCACGGCGAGGAAGCCGAACGCGGAGCACAGGACCACCGCGCGGCGCGGCACCCCGCCGCCGACCTTGCCCAGGAACTTCGGCCCCTGGCCGCGCACGGTCAGCGAGTACGCCATCCGCGACGAGCCGTAGATGTTGGCGTTCATCGCGGACAGCAGCGCCACCAGGATGACGACGTTCATGATCTGCCCGGCCGCCGGGATCTTCAGGTAGTCGAGGACCGCGACATACGGACCGCTCTTGGCGATCGAGGCGTCGTTCCAGGGGATGACGGTGACGATGACCGCCATCGAGCCGACGTAGAAGAGGGCGATCCGCCACATCGCGGTGCGCACCGCGCTTGCCACGCCGCGGACCGGATCCTTGGACTCGGCCGCCGCGATGGTCACCGTCTCCAGGCCGCCGTACGCGAACACCGAGGCCAGCAGGCCGACCATCAGGCCGTCGACGCCCTTGGGCAGGAAGCCGCCGTCACCGGTCAGGTGCGAGGTGCCCGGCGCTTCGGTGCCCGGCAGGACGCCGAAGATGGCGAGCAGGCCCAGGATCAGGAAGATGCCGATCGCGGCGACCTTGAGCGCCGCGAACCAGAACTCGAACTCGCCGAAGTTGCTGACCGCCGCGAGGTTCGCCCCGCAGAAGACCAGCATGAACAGCAGGACCCACATCCACGGCTCGGTGCCGGGGAACCACTGGGTCATGACGTCGGCGGCGCCGATCGCCTCGGCCGCCACCGCCACACACAGCAGCGCGGTGAACATCCAGCCGGCCGTGAAGCCGGCCCAGGAGCCGATCGAGCGTCCCGCGTGCACGGAGAAGGAGCCGGACGCCGGGTTGGCCGCGGCCATCTCGCCGAGCATCCGCATCACGAGCATCACCAGGCCGCCGGACACCGCGTAGGCGAGCACGATCGAAGGGCCCGCGGCGGCGATGCCTTCGCGGGAGCCGACGAACAGTCCGGCGCCGATCACGCCGCCCAGGGCGATCATCGACAGATGACGCTGCTTGAGGCCGTTGGACAGCGGGGCGCCGCCGTCGCTGTCCGGGACCGCGTCGGCCTGCTCGCGCGCGGGCGAGGCGGACGGGGGTGTCCGATTCATGTCGTACCTGTCCCAGTAGGTGAGAGCGGAGCGGGCGTTGGTGCGTGCTCCCGGGGCTGCGACCGGTACGGATCCGCCGCCGCGCGGCCCCCTGGACCCCCTGCCGCAACGGCAGGTCGTCAAGCCCCCGCCGACACCGCGCACACCGAGGGTCCTCGGCGAAGCGCGCTCAGTTTGAGTGGCGGTGTCCGCTGAGGGCAACAGGCGTGCAGCGAATGTTCGCTATTCAGACGCGATCGTGACCGTGCGTATCCGGCTCATCGTGATATGCCACGACAAGCCGCGCTTACCGGCTCGCTCGCCCCCGCAGCTCCCGCACCCCGGCAACGGCCAGCACCGCAGCGGTGGCCCCCGCCGACCACAGCAGCTGCGGACGGGCCGCGTCATCGGTCAGCATCAGCACCAGCACCGCCGCCATCGCGGCCAGCGCCGCCCAGGTCAGCCAGGGGAAGGCCCACATCCGCAGGGTGAGCGTCTGCGGCGCTTCCCGCTCGATACGCGGACGCAGCCGCAGCTGCGAGACCGCGATCAGCCCCCACACGAACAGCAGCACCGCGCCGACCGCGTTGAGCATGTAGAGGAAGACCGAATCAGGCCACTTCAGATTCAGCAGCACCGAGACGAAGCCGAACGCCACCGAGGCCAGCACGGCCCGGCGTGGCACCCCGCCGCCCGACACCTTCAGCAGCGCACGCGGCGCCTCACCCCGCTCGGCGAGCGAGAACACCATCCGCGACGAGCCGTAGAGATTCGCGTTCAGCGCCGACAGCAGCGCGACGAACACCACGATGTTCATGATCTGGCCGGCACCGGGGATCCCGATGTGATCCAGCACCGCGACGTAGGGACTCTTGCCAGGCTCCATCGACGACCACGGCAGCAGCGTGACGATCACCAGCATCGAGCCGACGTAGAAGAAGAGGATGCGCCACACCGCGCTGCGCACCGCACGGCCCACCGCGCGCGCCGGGTCGTCCGACTCGGCCGCCGCGATGGTGACCACCTCCAGGCCGCCGAACGCGAAGACCACGGCCAGCACGCCGGAGACCACACCGGACCAGCCGTGCGGCAGGAAGCCGCCCTGCCCGGTGAGGTTGGTCAGGCCGATCGGTTCGGTGTCGGGCAGCACGCCGAACACCGCCAGCAGGCTGAGCACGAGGAACAGCACGATCGCGGTGACCTTGAGCGTCGCGAACCAGAACTCGAACTCACCGAAGTTCTTCACCGACGCGAGGTTGGCCGCCGTGAAGACGACCATGAAGATCAGCACCCAGCCCCACTGCGGCACCGCGGGCAGCCAGCCGTTGGCGATCTGCGCCGCGCCGGTCGCCTCCACGGCCAGCACCACGACCAGCAGGAACCAGTACAGCCAGCCGACGCTGAACCCCGCCCAGCGGCCCAGCGCCCGCTCCGCGTGCACCGAGAACGCGCCGGACGCCGGCATCGCCGCCGACATCTCACCGAGCATCCGCATGATCAGCATCGCCAGCGCACCGGCGATCAGATACGACAGCACGATGCCGGGCCCGGCCACCGCGATGCCCGCGCCCGACCCCACGAACAGGCCCGCGCCGATCACCCCGCCCAGGCCGAGCATGGTCAGATGGCGCTGCTTGAGCCCCGCTGACAGCGGTTCTCGCTGGCCGGCCCCGTCGCCGAGAGGGGGCTTCCCGGCGGCGGTCGGTGCGTCGTGCATGGGCTCGTACTCTCGCAAGGTGATTCGGCACAAACCCCGCGGGACGCCGCGGGGTCCTGACAGCTGCACCTCAGTTTCCCCGCAAGCACGCGACTACCACAAAACGTCCGGACAATCGGCGCCCACGTCGTGACGAGCATCACGCGACCTGCGAAGACGCCCCCGGGACGGGCAGGGCCCGGCACTCTGGACGATGTGCGGAAGCTCCAAGCCGGCCGGTGCCGCTTTGTCACCGCCACATGATGATCGCCGGTGGCCTGCTGGACTAACGTCCATCGGGTCCTGTCCTGTCCTGTCCCGGATCCCTCTCACACTTCGCGGAGTCCTGATGAGCACTGCCGCTCTCACTCGTCCCGGTGCGGTCCTCGCCGATCTCCTGCCCGCCGCCACCGCCTCCCGCGCCCGCGTCCGTGACGCCGCGCTGGTGGCGGGCGGCGCGGTGCTCACCGGTGTCGCGGCCCAGATCGCCGTCCCGGTCCCCGGCTCCCCGGTCCCGGTGACCGGGCAGACCTTCGCCGCCCTCCTCGTCGGCGCCTCGCTCGGCGCGCGCCGCGGCTTCGCGTCCATGGCGCTGTACGCGCTGGTGGGCATGGCCGGCATGCCGTGGTTCGCCGAGGCCAAGTCGGGTCCTGGCGGCGCCACCTTCGGCTACGTCCTGGGCATGCTGCTGGCCGCCACCGTCGTGGGCGCGCTGGCCCGCCGCGGCGGCGACCGCGGTGCGCTGCGCACGGCCGGCACGATGGTGGCCGGCCTCGCGCTGGTCTACGGCGTCGGCGTCCCCTACCTCGCGCTCAGCACGGGCATGTCCTTCGGGCAGGCGCTGGCCGCCGGCATGGTCCCGTTCCTCATCGGCGACGCGCTCAAGGCCGCCCTCGCGATGGGCGCACTGCCCGCCGCGTGGAAGCTGGCAGGCCGCCGCGGCTGACCCGCGGACGCCGTCCCGCGCACGCAACGGGCCGGGCCCCGCACTCACCACTGGGTGACTGCGGGGCCCGGCCCGTTACTGCTGTGTCGCGTCGCGGTGCGCCGTGCGCGGCGCACCGCGACGGTCATGCCCGGTCGGCGGCCTTGGCCTCCGTGTCCGCTGCGGGTACGGCCTCCGTGGCAGGCGCGCCGCCCTGGGGTCCGATCGCCGCACCGCCGCCGGCCGTCACCGCGCTCTCCCGCGGCCGGCGCCGGTCCAGGATCAGGCCGACGGCCAGCACGACCACGGCGGCGACGACGGAAAGCACCATCTGCTTGCGGCCGTCGGGGTCGTAGAACATGTAGCCCACGACGAACAGGATCAGCGCGATCGTCGCGTACGTCAGCCACGGGTACAGCCACATCCGCACCGTCAGCCGCTCCGGCATGTCCCGCTCGATGACCTTGCGCATCTTCAGCTGCGAGAAGCAGATGACGAGCCACACGAACAGGGCGACCGCGCCCGACGAGTTCAGCAGGAACTGGAAGATGGTGTCCTTCGAGGTGTAGCTGAAGATCGTCGCGATGAAGCCGAAGGCGACCGAAGCCCAGATCGCGACGGCCGGCACACCGCCCTTGTTCACCTTGGCGAAGGACTTCGGCGCGTCCCCGCGCTCACCCAGCGAGAAAGCCATCCGGGAAGCGGTGTAAAGACCCGAATTCAGACAGGACAGCACCGCGGTCAGCACCACGACGTCCATCACGGTCCCGGCGTACGGAATCTTCAGCGACTCCAGCACCGCGACGTACGGGCTGGCGTCCAGCTTCGGGTCGTTCCACGGCAGCAGCGTCACGATGACCGCGATCGAGCCGAGGTAGAAGATCGCGATCCGCCAGATGACGCTGTTGACGGCCTTGCGGACCGCCTTCACCGGGTTCGGCGACTCGCTGGCCGCCAGGGTGACGATCTCGCTGCCCATGAAGGAGAAGACCACCAGCAGCATGCCGGAGAGGATCGCCCCTGGTCCGTTCGGCAGGAACCCGCCGTGCCCGGTCAGATTCGACAGACCGACCGCCTCGTCGCCCGGCGGCAGTCCGAAGATCGCCAGCGCGCCGACGACTATGAAGACGACGATGGCGACGACCTTGATGCCGGCGAACCAGAACTCGAACTCGCCGAACGAGCCGACCGAGATCAGGTTCGTGCCGGTCAGCACCATCATCACCAGCAGAGCCCAGGCCCACTGCGGGACGGCCGGCACCCAGTTGGTGAGAATGGCGGCGGCTGCGGTCGCCTCGACGGCCAGCACGACCGACCAGAAGAACCAGTACAGCCAGCCGATGGTGAACCCGGCCCAGCGGCCGAGCGCCTTGTCCGCGTATGCGGAGAATGAACCGGAAGTGGGGGAGGCCGCAGCCATCTCACCCAGCATCCGCATGACGAGCACGACCAGCAATCCGGTCAGTGCGTAAGAAAGCAGGATGCCGGGTCCTGCAGCGTGGATACCGGCGCCGGAGCCGACGAACAAGCCTGCGCCGATGACACCGCCGATGGCGATCATCGACAGATGTCGATTCTTGAGTCCTGCCTGAAGCCCGTCCGTGGTAGGCGGGTGCGTGCCCATATGCACCGTCCTTCAGTGGTTCTCGGTTTCGAGTCCCCGCATTAGACCCGCGGGGGCGACTGCTTAGGAAGATCCGAATCCGGATCGTTGTCGTTCCTGTTCAGCTGTATGAAGACTGGCTGAAACTCCCCTGTCATTTGTACGAAGCCCCGGCGCCACACTGTCGCATTCCTCGTGCCACACTCATGCCATGCGCGTGTATCTCGGCTCCGACCATGCAGGTTTTGACCTCAAGAACCACCTCGTCGAGTGGCTCAAGGCCCAGGGCCACGAGCCCGTCGACTGTGGTCCGCACCTCTACGACGCCCAGGACGACTACCCGCCGTTCTGCCTCCGTGCCGCGGAGAAGACGGCCGCCGACCCGGACGGCCTCGGCATCGTGATCGGCGGCTCGGGCAACGGCGAGCAGATCGCCGCCAACAAGGTCAAGGGCGTACGGGCCGCACTGGCCTGGAGCGAGGAGACCGCCAAGCTCGGCCGCGAGCACAACAACGCCAACGTCATTTCCGTCGGCGGCCGGATGCACACCGTCGAGGAGGCGACGAAGTTCATCGAGATCTTCCTCGCCACCCCGTACTCGGGCGAGGAGCGGCACACCCGCCGCATCGACATGCTCTCCGCCTACGAGACCACCGGCGAACTGCCCCCGATCCCGGCCCACCACCCGCAGGGCTGAGTCAACCCCCCACCGCCATCCGCCCGTTCCCCCGCCGGCCGGGGGAGCGGGCGGGCTCACCGGAGGACACCCCGATGCCCGAGGGGCACACGATCCACCGCCTCGCGCTGGACCACCTCGACCGCTTCGAGGACGGCCCCGTGCGGGCCGGCAGCCCGCAGGGGAAGTTCGCCGACGGCGCCGCGCTCGTCGACGGACAGATCCTGGAGACCGCCGAGGCGCACGGCAAGCACCTCTTCCTCGGCTTCGGCCCGGTCGGCTGGATCCACATCCACCTCGGCCTCTTCGGCAAGCTCGGCTTCGGCACCGCCCCCGCGCCGCCGCCCACCGACACCGTCCGGCTGCGCCTGGCCAACCAGACCCACCACGCCGACCTGCGCGGCCCCACCACCTGCGCTCTGATCACCGACGCCGAGAAGCAGGCGATACACGACCGGCTCGGGCCCGACCCGCTGCGCCCCGCCGACGACGGGGAGCGCGCCTGGCGCCGGATCACCCGCAGCCGCACGACGATCGCCGCGCTGCTGCTCGACCAGAAGATCATCGCCGGCGTCGGCAACGTCTACCGCGCCGAGGTCCTCTTCCGGCACGGCATCGACCCCTACCTCCCCGGCCGCGACCTCACCCGTGCCACCTGGGACGCCGTCTGGGCCGACCTGGTGTACCTGATGGGCGAGGGAGTACGGCACAACCGGATCGACACCGTGCGCCCCGAGCACCTGCCCGAGGCGATGGGCCGCCCGCCGCGGGTCGACGACCACGGCGGCGAGGTGTACGTCTACCGCCGCGCCCACCAGCACTGCCACCTCTGCGGCAGCGAGATCAGGACGGCGGGACTCGCCGCCCGCAACCTCTTCTGGTGCCCCACCTGCCAGCCGGCCACCGCCGGACGCGGTTAGGACGCTGCTGACGGATCTCCGCGGCGTCGCGGCGCCCTGGGTCTGTCCCACGGCGCCGGCCCGCACCGCGTCAGAACCCGTGCGGCAGCCACGGTGCGACGTCCGAAGCGAACGCCACCGACGCCGCCCGCAGCGCGCCGGGCCGCAGCTCCCGCACCCGGCCCGCCGCCGCCAGCTCCGACAGCGTGAACCCGCCCAGATACGCCGAGCCCAACTCCCGTGCGGACAGGGCAAGACCGGGCGCTTCCGTGGTCCGCTCGCAGACCGCGCCCCGCTCGTCGCCGGTCAGCCGCCAGCGGCCCTCGTTCCACGGGCAGAACGCGTCGGAGACCTCAAGCACCACGTCCACCGGGCGCTGATACGTCCGCGCCGCCAGCGCAGCACCGACCTCCACCGTCCGGACGTACGCATCGTCCCGGAGCCGGATGCCGCACCGCCGCATGTCCGCGACCAGATGCAGCACCGGATCGTCCACCGGGAGGTTGTGCGCCGCCACCGACGAGGTCAGGTCGATGCCGAACAGGTAGCGCCACAGCGCGGCGTACACCTCGGGGTCAGGGGCGGCGATGTGCTGGAGCCGTACCGTGCCGTGCGCCCCCTCGCTGTTCCAGCGCGGCTCGACGGCGTACCGGGCGTAGCCCCTGACCTCGCCGTCCACCTCGGCAAGCACGCACTGGAGCCTGCCCTTCCCGTTCCGCTCGCGCTCCGGATCGAGGACCGCGAGCTGCTCCCAGCCCGGCTGCCTGGCGAGCATCCCGGGCCTGGCGGCCACCGTTCGCGCATAGACCCGCTCGCAGTCCGCCAGCGCCTTCGCCGGATCGGCCAGCCGCAGCCGCACGCCGTCCGCGCCCGGTACGTCCGGCGGCGCCAGCCGCAGCGTGTCGACGTCCAGGCGCATCTCCAGCGTCGCCGCGCCGTAGCCGAACCGCCCGTAGATCGACCCTTCCGACGCCGTCAGCACGGCCAGCGCCTCGCCGCGCTCCCGTACGTCGTCCAGTTGCCGCCGCATCATCGAGCGCAGCACCCCGCGCCTGCGGTGCGTCGGCTGCACACTGACCATCGTCACCCCGGCCGCCGGCACCGAAGCGCCGCCCGGCACGGTCAGCCCGAACGAGAAGGCGCCGGCCGTCCCGACGATCTCGCCCTCGTCCCAGGCGGCGATCGAGCGCTCCGCCTCGGTCAGCTGCTGCCACAGAACCCGCTCCTCCGGAGCCTCCCCGACGCCCCCGAAGGCCAGCTCCACCTTCCCGAACCAGCCGTCCCATTCCTCCGGTCGCAACATCCGCAACTCTGTCGTCATAAGCCATCCCTAGCAGGACGCTCTCCGGCCGCGCGACCGTATTTCGAACGGCATTTCCCGGCATTCGCCCTTGGTGAGGTCCGACGAATCGACGCGCCGCCGAACGGGTGGATAAGGTCCCAGAGCAATGGCACGCCGCCCGGGAGCAGAACCCCTGACGGCCCGGCTGCACAAGGCGCTGCACCGGGCCCGCATCGGCGTGCGCAAGGCCGGGGTCGACTACTTCCGCGGCGACGGCTCCGACTGGCTCGCGCTGGTCGCGCTGCTGATCTCCGTCCCCGCCATCGCCGCGGCCACTCTCTGGCACCCGCAGTGGGTCGGGCCGACCGCCCTGGTCCTGCCGGTGATCGCCGGCGGACTGCTGCTGCGGCCCGCCAACCTCCTTGCCCTGTACGGCACATCGGCCGCCGCCCTGATCGTCGAGGCCGCCCTCTTCGGACCGTACGACGAGGGGCCCGACCGGATCACCCCCGGCACGGTCCTGGTGGTCGCCGCCGTCGGGCTCTTCGGGCTGCTGATCGCGCAGTTCCGCAGCCGGGTCGGTGTGCCCTGGAGGCGCGGCGGCACCATGCTCTTCGACCTGCGCGAACGGATCCGGGTACAGAGCAAACTGCCCCGGCTTCCGCAGGGCTGGCACCGCGAGATGGCGCTGCGCCCGGCCGGCGGGCAGTCCTTCTCCGGCGACTTCGTCGTGGCCTCCCGCACCCAGGGCGGCAACATCCTGGAAGTCGTACTGACCGACGTCTCCGGCAAAGGCATGGACGCGGCCTCCCGCTCACTGCTGCTCTCCGGCGCGTTCGGCGGCCTGCTCGGCTCGCTGCCGCCGCACGGCTTCCTGCCCGCCGCCAACGGCTACCTGCTGCGCCAGGACTGGGACGAGGGCTTCGCCACCTCCATCCACCTCGTCCTCGACCTGGAGTCGGGCGACTACGAACTGCTCTCCGCGGGACACCTCCCCGCCCTCCAGCTCAGCGCCGGCACCGGCCGCTGGGAGGAGAAGACGGGGACGGGCCCGCTCCTCGGGGTCTACGACGGGGCGCAGTTCGACCCGGTGAAGGGCCGGCTGCGCCCCGGCGACGTGCTGATGATGTTCACCGACGGCCTGGTCGAGTCCGCCGACCGTGACCTCACCGAGGGCATCGACCGGCTGACCGGCGAGGCCGACCGCTATGTCGCGGGCGGCTTCACCGGGGCCGCCTGGCACCTGATCGAGACGGTCGCCAAGGACGTCAACGACGACCGGGCGCTGCTGCTCATCTGCCGCGACGCATAGGGCCGTTGACCGGCCGCGGGGCCACGGTCAGCGCGCCGCGCCGGCCTCCTGGAGCGCCGGGACCGGGGCCTCGGCCCGCCCGCCTGGCAGTACCCGCGCCAGCAGCCCCGAGCGCCCGGCGGCCAGCGGTCCGAGCACGGCGAGGATCAGCACATAGCCCGCGATGAACGGCGCGAGCCGCTCGTCGAGCCCGGCGCTCGCCGCCATCGTCGCCAGAATCAGTGCGAACTCGCCGCGGGCCAGCAGCGCGGTGGCGATGTTGGCCGCCGGACGGGGCCCGAAGGCGTACACCCGCGCGGCCACCAGACCGGCGACGACGTTCATCAGCAAGGTCACCGCGACCGCGATCAGCACAGGCCACACGACCGACGGCAGGTCGCCGGGGTCGATGGACAGGCCGAAGGCGAAGAAGAAGATCGCGCCGAACGCGTCCCGCAGCGGATGCACCAGCTCGCGGATCCGCGGCCCCGACTGCGTACTGCCGAGCATCAGCCCGACCATGAACGCGCCGATGGCGTCGGCGACTCCGAACCACTCCGAGATCCCGGCGACCAGGACGGCCGCGCCCAGGAAGGAGATCACCAGGAGTTCGTTGTCCTTGGTGGCGATGAGCTTGCCGATGACGCGGGTGCCCCACCGGGCCGCCGCGGCCAGCAGCAACAGGAAGCCGAACGCCTTGCCCGCGTCCAGCGCGGCGGCGGCCGGCGAATCGGCGCCGGAGAGCACCGGCTGCAACGCGGCCAGGTAGAGGGCCAGGAAGATGTCCTCGACGACGATGATGCCGAGGATCGGCTTGGTCTCGGGATTGCCGAGACGCTCGGTGTCGACCAGCACTTTGGTGACGATCGCCGACGACGAGATGCCCAGGACACCGGCCAGCACCAGCGCCTCCGAGGTGCCCCAGCCGAGTGCGAAGCCGAAGCCGAGTCCGGCGCCGACGTTCAGCAGCAGGTACGCGCCCCCGGCCAGCGCCATCTTCCGGCCGCCGGTCTTGAGGTCGTCCACGTGGAATTCGAGGCCCAGATAGAAGAGCAGCAGCACCAGGCCGAGCAGGGAGAGCATCTCCAGGTCGTGCGGATCGGCGACCAGCACGATGCCGGGGGTGTTCGGGCCGAGCAGGATCCCGGCCAGGATGAAGAGGGGGATGGTCGGCAGGCCGATACGGCCGCCGATCCGGGCGAGCACGGCGGCGGCCAGAAAGGCCCCGCCCATGGCGATGAGGGTGGGTGCGTGTCCGATGGCTCCTCCAATGGTGTGGCCTGTGACGAGCTGAAGGTCAAGGGGGAGTCAAGAAAGTGTCAGTAATTAGTTTACCAAAGGAAAATCCGGGCACAATCGAGCCAGGGTGCGGAGCGGGGGAGCGAGGCGGGAAGCGGGACGGCCCGCGCCGTCAACCGCCCGGCGGCCGGTCCCCGCACGGGCCGCCGGCCACCTCGCCGGCAGCCGCCTCATCAGCAGCCGCAGCACCGGCAGTTGAAGCGCCCGCCGTCCAGCCGGTGGCCGCCACCACCTCCCGCGCGATGTCCGTGACGGACCGTCCGTCCGTCACGACCCGCACGGTGTCCGCGGACGCCCGCTCATCCAGGAGGCGCGCCTTGCGGGCGCTGTTGTGCAGCTCCCGCTCCAGTTCCGAACCGCGTTCCCGGCCGGTCAGCCGTTCCTCCGCGGTGGCGTCCGACGCGGTGAGCAGGACCCGTACGATCCGCACGTCAGCGCCCATGGCCCGCTCGAACATGCCGGCCGTCTCGGGCAGCACACTCGCGGTGTTCGTATAGATCAGGCGGCGGTACCCGCGCCGGGCGAAGTTCGCCCACACCGCCGTCAGATTGCTCTCGGTGATCTCCGCACGATGTGGATCGCCGTCCGGCGCCGGATGCGCCTGGCCCATGAAGTCGCCCTCGATGACCGCGTGGGCGACCGCCCCGGCGCGCAGGCACGCCGAAACCTCCCAGCCCACCGTCGTCTTGCCGGCACCGGCACGTCCGCCGATGAGCAGAACCTCTGCGTTGTCCATGGCGGAAGCGTGCCAGCGGGCGACCGCCGGGCGCGATCCGATATCGGGGGCTCCGCTACCGGGCGGTCCGCCGCCCGGCCGCCTCCACCGGGTCCTTGCGGAAGGCCCAGGCCATCGTCGGCTCCATCGCGAAGCGGAAGACCTTACGGACCGGTGGGGTGCACAGCGCCGTCACCACGGCACCGGCGATCAGGGTGACCGCGATCTCGCCGAGCGGGGTGTGCACCCAGGGGTGGTCGAACCAGCCCCAGAACCGGGCGCCCTTGGCGAGGAAACCGTGCAGCAGGTAGCCGTACAGCGTGCCGGCGCCCAGCACCGTGAACCACCTGTGCCGCGTGGGCACCCAGGAGTAGAAGCACGCCACCAGCACCAGCGAGCAGCCGAAGAGCGCGAGGGTCATCACGGCACCGGCCCACCAGGTGGTGCCCAGTTCCTGCGCGCTGTCCCGGTGGTAGAACCACGCGGACGTCATCCGGGGCGCGGCCCAGTACGCGATGACCAACGTGGCCGCGAAGACCGGCACCGCGGCGATGCGGACCGCGCGCCGCCGCACCATCCGGAAGTGCTCGGGCCGCAGATACAGACCCAGCACGAAGAACGGCAGGAACTGCAGCACCCGTTGGAGGTCCAGATCGTCGCCGATCTCCGGTGACACGGACGCCAGCACGGCGATGGTCAGCGCCAGCGGGACGGGCCAGCGCACGATCTTCCACAGCGGCGTGGTCAGCCGCCAGATGAACAGAGCCACCAGGAACCACGTCAGGAACCAGGGGTCGAGCAGGCTGATCGGCTGGTCCGGGGTGTCGTCGGCCCAGCGCTTGAAGAAGGTGTACGCCACCTCGAAGAGGATGTACGGGACGGCGACGCCGGTGATCAGCCGCTGGAGGCGGTCCTTGCGCATGTCGAAACTGCGCGAGAAATAGCCGGAGATGATGATGAACGCCGGCATGTGGAAGGCGTAGACGGCCATGTAGAGCGCCTCGGCGGCGCGACTGCCGTCGGTCAGCGGCTCCCATGCGTGCCCCATCGCCACCAGGACGATGGCCAGGTACTTCGCGTTGTCGAAGAAGGCGTCCCGGCCTGCGGTCGGTGCGGGCTTAGGTGCGGCTCCCGGCGCGCCCGTCGGCTGCGCCGTGCGCACCGCCCGGTCCGTGCCCGCCGGCTCCCTGGCCGCAGGGAGTTCACGTCGAGGGTTCGGGGCAGCGTGAAACATTTGAGGCACCATAGCGGTGAACCGTCGAATGCGTAAAACCGTCTTCCGGTTATTCGCTATTTCCCCGGGTATCGCAGGGAAACTCCGCACGGTTGAGTCATGATCGATTCGTATTACTCACGGAAACACTCGCTTCCGGCGCGGGCAACTCGATGCCAGGGGCGCCCTTTTGCGCCACTTCGTCCGGCTTAAACGGGTCATATGCCCTGCGGGTGCCCCGGAAGGAATGTCCACCTCCCGACTGCTGTGTCCGCGCCCCGGAATGCCGCCGTGGCCGTGATCCACGCCACGAAACGGGAATGCGCCGCCGCCCGTACCGGACGGAGTGGCCGGATGGGCAGTGTGAACAGCGCCGCGTAGTACGTCACTTACCAGCCATGCACAGCGAAATGATCAGGCCGTTTTATCCGCGCCGTGGTTGCCGGCGTTCCTTCCGCCCCGGCCGCGCCGTACGGTGCCCGTCCGGCCGTCGCACTGCCCTCTTGCTGGCACCTTGTCGGACCCCGCCGAACCCGCCGCCCGCCCGCTTCGTTCGTCCGCTTCATCCGTCAACGGCATGAAGCGGGCAAAGCGTTGGCCGATGATTCGTCACCCGTATGCAGTGGGAAGTCACTTGGTGGCACGATGGTGCCAGCGGGGGGTGCGCGGTTGCACGCTTCCCGGGCCGGTGAGGCGTTCCGACCGAGGGTGTGATCAGTTGTGGCTCTTTCGCTGTCAGTGGTGCTGCTGTTGGGGATCGTGCTGATCGTGCTGATCCGCGGGAAAACGATCAAGCCGGGTCCGGCGATCGTCGCCATCCTCTTCGGCTTCTTCCTGGCCTCCACCGGCATGGCGCCCTCGATAAACCGGTTCTTCAACTCCCTCGCGGACACCATCAACCACATCACCTTCTAGGGCCCGCACCCCGAAGCCGTCGGCCGGCCTCCGGAGCCGGGCCCGCTCGCGGCCCGGCCCCGGCCGGAAGTCAGCCCTCGGCCGGCCCGTCGCCCGCACCCCTGGCCAGCGCGTCCCGCACGGCATCGTCGCTGCGGCCGACCACCGCCGATCCGTCGTCCGCGGTGATGATCGGCCGCTGGATCAGCCGGGGATGCGCGGCCAGCGCCTCGATCCACCGCTCCCGCCCGGCACCCGAGCGCTCCCACGCCCCGAGCCCCAGCTCCTTCGCCTCGGCCTCCTGCGTCCGCGTGATGTCCCACGGTTCGAGCCCCAGGCGCCCCAGTACGGCGCGGAGTTCCGCCGCGCTCGGCGGCTCCTCCAGGTAGCGGCGCACGGTGTACTGCGCGCCTGCGTCGTCGAGCAGTTCCACAGCGGAACGGCACTTGGAACACGCGGGATTGATCCAGATCTCCATGCCGGTCACCCTAATGAGCCCGGCCGGCCCCGGGCAGTCCCGCGCACGCCGTGAAGTGACGGCCCGCGGCCTCCCGCCCGCGCCCCGGAAAACCCCGGAAACTCCCGGAAAAACGAAGAACCCCAGACCGTCCGGCCTGGGGTTCTCCTCGTGAGAGCGGGCGACGGGAATCGAACCCGCGTAGCCAGTTTGGAAGACTGGGGCTCTACCATTGAGCTACGCCCGCGAGCGCCACAGATCGCTCGGACCTCGGCACGCAGTGCATCGTAGCGGGTCGGGGCGGCCTCCCGCACACCGGATACCGGCGGCCCGATAACTGGCAGCCGGAGCGCCATCGGCCATGTACCCTACGTGTCGCACCGACGGGGTGTGGCGCAGCTTGGTAGCGCGTCCGCTTTGGGAGCGGAAGGTCGTCGGTTCGAATCCGGCCACCCCGACCAGCAGTACCGCGTACGTTCGCAGGGCCGTCTCCTCAGGAGCCGGCCGCCGCCGGACGGCCGCGCAAGATCACGTTATGGCTGCCATCCTGCTTGCGGTTACTATGCAAGCTGCGTGCCCGTGTGTCTCTGTACCGGGCGCGATCGACCGGGGCCCGCATCATCGGGTACCGGAAGATCTCAAGCAGAACCCCAGAAGTCAGCCCCAAGGAGACCGAACCGTGAAGAGCGCCGTGGAGACCCTGAACCCGACCCGGGTTCGGCTCACTGTCGAGGTGCCCTTCGAGGAGCTCAAGGACAGCCTCGACGCGGCGTACAAGAAGATCAACCAGCAGGTCACGGTGAAGGGCTTCCGCAAGGGCAAGATCCCTGCCCGCGTCATCGACCAGCGGTTCGGCCGTGGCGCCGTGCTGGAGGAGGCCGTCAACGACGCGCTCCCGAAGTTCTACACCGAGGCGGTCAACGAGGGTGAGCTGAACGTCCTCGGCCAGCCCGAGGTCGACATCACCGAGCTGAAGGACGGCGAACTGCTGGCCTTCACCGCCGAGGTCGACATCCGCCCCGCCCTGGAGATCCCGGACTACTCCGGTATCGAGGTCGAGGTCGACGCCACCGAGGTGTCGGACGAGGACATCGACAAGTCCGTCGAGCAGCTGCGTGAGCGCTTCGCCTCGACCACCCCGGTCGAGCGCGCGGCCCAGGACGGCGACGTCCTGACGCTGGACCTCGAAGCCAAGGTGGACGGCGAGGTCCTGGAGGACGGCGTCGCCCAGGGCGTCAGCTACACCGTCGGCTCCGGCGAGCTGCTTGACGGCATCGACGAGGCCGTCAAGGGTGTCGAGGCCGGCGGCAGCGCCACCTTCACCTCCGAGCTCAAGGGCGGCTCCGCCCAGGGCAAGGAGGCCGAGGTCACGGTCGCCGTCACCGCCGTCGCGGCCCGCGAACTGCCCGAGTTGGACGACGAGTTCGCGCAGCTGGCCAGCGAGTTCGACACGCTCGAAGAGCTGCGTGCCGACAGCAGCAAGCGCCTCGCGCAGATGAAGAAGTACGACCAGGCCACCCAGGCTCAGGAGAAGGTCCTGGACGAGCTGCTCAAGCTCGTCGAGGTGCCGATCCCCGAGAAGCTGCTCGCGGACGAGATCGAGACCCGCAAGCACAACCTGGTGAACCACCAGCTCGGCCAGATGGGCCTCGACCTCGCCAAGTACCTGGAGATCCAGGGCAAGACCGAGGAAGAGTTCGACGCCGAGACCAAGGAGCAGGCGGAGAAGGGCATCAAGACCCAGTTCATCCTGGATGAGCTGGTCAACAAGGAGAAGCTGAACGTCAGCCAGGAGGAGCTCACCGAGCACCTCATGCGCCGCGCGCAGTCCTCCGGCATGTCCCCCGACCAGTTCGCGCAGGCCGTCGTCGAGGGTGGCCAGGTGCCGATGCTCGTCGGCGAGGTCGCCCGCGGCAAGGCGCTCGCGGTGGTCGTCGAGGCCGCCACGGTCAAGGACACCAACGGCGAGGTCCTGGACCTCGACGACGAGGACGAGACGGCCGAGACCGTCGTCGCCGAGGCCGAGGGCACCGAGGTGGCCGAGGCCGAGCAGAAGAACGAGGGCTGAGCCCAGGCTCGCTCCCGCACTCCCTGACCACGGGCCCGAACGCGCACGTCTGCGTGTTCGGGCCCGTGGTGGTACCGGCCCGTGAGCCTGCGCTCACAGCGAACAGTTCTCAAAGCGGGATGGCGTTGTCCGACCTGCGCGTTAGGGTCCGTAGATACGAGGGCAGGGGAGTTGCTGAACGCGCCGGGGCAACGACACGGCGCAGATCCCCAGGCCCCGGCAGACGACGCTGAGACGGTCTCGTACCGTCCGACAACGAGCAGGTGGACACGTGACGATCCCGATGCCTTCCGCCGCCGCTGAGCCGACCTTCGGTGGCCTCGGCGACCAGGTCTACAACCGGCTGCTCGGCGAGCGGATCATCTTCCTCGGCCAGCCGGTCGACGACGACATCGCCAACAAGATCACCGCGCAGCTGCTTCTCCTGGCCGCGGACCCGGACAAGGACATCTTCCTCTACATCAACTCCCCGGGCGGCTCGATCTCGGCCGGCCTGGCGATCTACGACACCATGCAGTACATCAAGAACGATGTGGTGACGATCGCCATGGGCCTGGCCGCTTCGATGGGCCAGTTCCTGCTGAGCGCCGGCACCCCGGGCAAGCGTTTCGCGCTGCCCAACGCCGAGATCCTCATCCACCAGCCCTCCGCCGGCCTGGCGGGTTCCGCGTCGGACATCAAGATCCACGCCGAGCGGCTGCTGCACACCAAGAAGCGGATGGCGGAGCTGACCGCCTTCCACACCGGTCAGACCGTCGAGCGGATCACCCACGACTCCGACCGCGACCGCTGGTTCTCCGCGGACGAGGCCAAGGAGTACGGCCTCATCGACGACGTCATGACCTCCGCCGCAGGCGTTCCGGGCGGGGGCGGCACCGGGGCCTGAGCCCCGTACCACTCGCCCCAGCCACCCCAGCCCTTTGATCGCCACCAGGACGGTGAACACCCAGATGAACAACTTCCCCGGCAGCGGCCTGAACCAGGGCGCGGAGTCCGAGTTTTCCGGTCCTCGCGCCGAGTCCCGCTACATCGTTCCGCGCTTCGTCGAGCGCACCTCGCAGGGCGTGCGCGAGTACGACCCGTACGCGAAGCTCTTCGAGGAGCGGGTGATCTTCCTCGGCGTGCAGATCGACGACGCTTCGGCCAACGACGTCATGGCGCAGCTGCTGTGCCTGGAGTCGATGGACCCGGACCGTGACATCTCGATCTACATCAACTCGCCCGGCGGCTCCTTCACGGCGCTGACCGCGATCTACGACACGATGCAGTTCGTGAAGCCCGACATCCAGACGGTCTGCATGGGCCAGGCGGCCTCCGCCGCCGCCGTGCTGCTCGCGGCCGGCACCCCCGGCAAGCGGATGGCGCTGCCCAACGCCCGTGTGCTGATCCACCAGCCGTACAGCGAGACCGGCCGCGGCCAGGTCTCCGACCTGGAGATCGCCGCCAACGAAATCCTCCGGATGCGCTCGCAGCTGGAAGACCTGCTGGCCAAGCACTCCTCCACGCCGATCGAGAAGATCCGCGACGATATCGAACGCGACAAGATCCTGACCGCCGAGGAGTCCCTGGCGTACGGTCTGGTCGACCAGATCGTGTCGACGCGCAAGTCGTCGGTTTCGATCGGCTAGCGGTCCTCGCGAAGCGAGCCGGGTCTGTGCCCCCTTGGATCGAGTGAACTTCAGTCGGTCCAAGGGGGGCCCGTACGGGGGGCCCGGCAAGGTACCGTCGATAGGCAAGCACCCGGGTCCGTAGGAGCAATGCGGATCCCAGGCGAAGGGGAAGCACCTCGTGGCACGCATCGGTGACGGCGGCGACCTGCTCAAGTGCTCGTTCTGCGGAAAGAGTCAGAAGCAGGTGAAGAAGCTCATCGCGGGACCTGGTGTGTACATCTGCGACGAGTGCATCGACCTCTGCAACGAAATCATCGAGGAGGAGCTGGCCGAGACCTCCGAGGTGCGCTGGGAGGAACTCCCCAAGCCGCGGGAGATCTATGAGTTCCTCAACGGCTACGTCGTCGGCCAGGACCCGGCCAAGAAGGCACTCTCGGTCGCCGTCTACAACCATTACAAGCGGGTGCAGGCGGGCGAGAACGGCGGTGGCCGCGGCGACGAGGGCATCGAGCTGGCCAAGTCCAACATCCTGCTGCTCGGCCCCACGGGATCCGGCAAGACGCTGCTCGCGCAGACCCTCGCCCGGATGCTGAACGTCCCGTTCGCCTTCGCCGACGCGACGGCGCTGACGGAAGCCGGCTACGTCGGCGAGGACGTCGAGAACATCCTGCTCAAGCTGATCCAGGCCGCGGACTTCGACGTCAAGAAGGCCGAGACGGGGATCATCTACATCGACGAGATCGACAAGGTCGCCCGAAAGAGCGAAAACCCGTCGATCACCCGCGACGTCTCAGGCGAGGGTGTCCAGCAGGCCCTGCTGAAGATCCTGGAGGGCACCACCGCCTCCGTACCGCCGCAGGGCGGGCGCAAGCACCCGCACCAGGAATTCATCCAGATCGACACGACGAACGTGCTGTTCATCGTGGGCGGCGCGTTCGCCGGACTCGACAAGATCATCGAGGCCAGGTCCGGAGCCAAGGGCATCGGTTTCGGTGCCACGATCCGCTCCAAGCGCGAGATCGAGTCCAAGGACCAGCTCCAGGACGTCATGCCGGAAGACCTGGTGAAATTCGGGATGATCCCCGAGTTCATCGGCCGGCTGCCCGTCCTCACCTCGGTCCACAACCTCGACCGCGAGACCCTGCTGCAGATCCTGGTCGAGCCGCGGAACGCGCTCGTCAAGCAGTACAAGCGGCTCTTCGAACTCGACGGTGTGGAGCTGGACTTCGACCGCCCGGCCCTGGAGGCCATCGCCGACCAGGCGATCCTGCGCGGCACCGGTGCCCGTGGCCTGCGCGCGATCATGGAGGAAGTCCTCCAGTCCGTGATGTACGAGGTCCCCTCCCGCAAGGATGTGGCCCGCGTCGTCATCACCGAGGACGTCGTCCACTCCAACGTCAACCCGACCCTCGTCCCGCGCAGCCGCGGCGAGTCGGGCGAGCCGCACGAGAAGAGCGCGTAGCTCCGTACGGCACACAGACGAAGAACCGCCCGGCAGCCGATGTGCTGCCGGGCGGTTCGCATGTGCACACGCGGTGCTACTTCTCCTTGCGGACCTCGGTGCGAACCGCGGCTGCCTTCTGGGACAGCGCCTCGGAGCCGAGCGCCTGCGGCCCGCTGCCCGACGGGTCGGGCATGGCCTGGGACTGCACGATGCCCACGGCGCTGCTGTCGCCCCAGATGCACACGGAGACCGTGGAGGACGCGGTGATGCCGCTGACCGACGCGGTGGCCTTCTGGGTCCGGCACTTCATCACGGCGCCGTCGAAGTCGTCGGGCGAGTACTTCGTGATCGGCGTGACCGTCTCGATCTTGGCGTTCCCGCGGGCCGCGCTCTTCTTCTGGCTCTCGTCGAGCTTGGCGAACGTGGCGTCCACCGCGGTCTCCGGGTCGGACACGTCGCCGTAGACGCCGACGACCGCCATCTTCAGCTTGCTGGCGTTGACGTAGGAGCCCTGCACCGCCTTGCCGTTGCTGATCCCCATCGCCTTCAGCTCCTTGTCGCTGGAGAAGTCCTGGGCATCGGAGGATTCGGAGCCGGGCGCCTTGCTGTACTCGCCGTTGAGGAGCTTGTCCTGGAGCACGATCGTGTAAGGCGGGACGCTGCCGCCGCCCGAGCCGAACGCGAAGTAGGCGCCCACGCCGATCGCCGCGACGACGGCCACCGCGCCGATGATGAGGCCGACCTTCTTGCCGCTGCCGCCGGACTCCGGCGGGCCCTGCGGGATCGCGCCGTACGGAGTCTGCTGGCCGTACGGGGCCTGCGGCTGCTGGCCGTAGGGCGCGCCCTGCTGAGGGGCACCCTGCTGGGGGTAGCCGTAGCCCTGCTGCGGGGCGCCCTGCTGCGGGTAGCCGTAGCCCTGCGGGGGCACCTGGCCGCCTTGCTGCGGGTAGCCGTAGCCGGGCTGCGGGGCCTGCGGCTGCTGCGGCTGGCCGTACGGTCCTGGCTGCGGCGGCTGCTGCGGCTGCTGGCCGTACGGGCCTGGCGGCGGCTGGTTGTAGCTCATGAAGCGGTTCCCCTCGTGACAACTGGCGGCAGTTGATGTTTATACGCTCCGCACATCCTGTACGACGCCACCGACAGCCGCTGCTCCGGGGGCGAAACCGGTTCGAGACCGCGACATCCGCGCCCGTACACTGTGCGTCGTGACCGAGAACACTCAGCAGAGCAACCACAGCGCCCCCGAACTGCCGACTCAGTACACGCCGGCCGACGTAGAGGGGCCGCTGTACGAGCGCTGGGTAGAGCGGGGCTACTTCACCGCCGACGCGAAGAGCGAGAAGCCCCCGTACACGATCGTCATCCCGCCGCCGAACGTCACCGGTGCCCTCCACCTGGGCCACGCGTTCCAGGTGACCCTGATGGACGCCCTGACGCGCCGCAAGCGCATGCAGGGCTTCGAGACGCTGTGGCTGCCCGGCATGGACCACGCCGGCATCGCGACCCAGAACAAGGTCGAGCAGCAGCTCGCCGAGGAGGGCAAGTCCCGCTACGACCTCGGGCGCGAGGCGTTCACCGAGCGGGTGTGGCAGTGGAAGGACGAGTACGGCGGCCGGATCCTCGGCCAGCTGCGCCGCCTCGGCGCCGGCCTCGACTGGTCCCGCGAGCGGTTCACCATGGACGAGGGCCTGTCCCGCGCCGTCCAGACGATCTTCAAGAACCTCTACGACGACGAACTGATCTACCGCGCCGAGCGCATCATCAACTGGTGCCCGCGCTGCCTGACCGCCATCTCGGACATCGAGGTGGACTACCAGGACGACGACGGCGAGCTGGTCTCGCTC
Organism: Streptomyces sp. NPDC048644; assembly: GCF_043199105.1. NCBI lineage: Bacteria > Bacillati > Actinomycetota > Actinomycetes > Kitasatosporales > Streptomycetaceae > Streptomyces > Streptomyces sp. NPDC048644. The sequence continues at coordinate 18,278 of NZ_JBICVO010000028.1, read as the reverse complement.
CAGTACGGCGAGGGTGACGAGACGGTGGTCGTGGCCACCACCCGCGTCGAGACGATGCTCGGCGACACCGCCGTCGCGGTCCACCCGGAGGACGAGCGGTACGCGCACCTCATCGGCAAGCGCATCAAGCTGCCGCTGACCAACCGCACGATCCCGGTCGTCGCCGACGCGCACGTCGACCCGGAGTTCGGCACCGGCGCCGTGAAGGTCACTCCGGCCCACGACCCGAACGACTTCGCGATCGGCCAGCGGCACGGTCTCGACACACTGACGGTCATGGACGAGCGGGGCGTCATCACCGCCTCAGGCCCCTTCGAGGGCCTGGACCGCTTCGAGGCGCGCTCGGCGATCGTCGCCGCCCTGCGGGAGCAGGGCCGCGTCGTCGCGGAGAAGCGCCCCTACGTCCACTCCGTGGGCCACTGCTCGCGCTGCAAGACGACCGTCGAGCCGCGCCTGTCGCTCCAGTGGTGGGTCAAGGTCGACACCCTGGCCAAGGCCGCCGGTGACGCGGTCCGCGACGAGCGGGTCGCGCTGCACCCGAAGGACATGGAGAAGCGGTACTTCGACTGGGTCGACAACCTCAACGACTGGTGCATCTCGCGGCAGTTGTGGTGGGGCCACCGCATCCCCGTCTGGTACGGCCCCGACGGCGAGGTCGTCTGCGTCGGCCCTGACGAGGAGCCGCCGTCCGGCGAGGGCTGGACGCAGGACGAGGACGTCCTCGACACCTGGTTCTCCTCCGGCCTGTGGCCGTTCTCCACCCTCGGCTGGCCCGAACGCACCCCGGACCTCGCGAAGTTCTACTCGACGGACGTCCTGGTCACCGGGCACGACATCATCTTCTTCTGGGTCGTCCGGATGATGATGTTCGGCCTGTACTCCATGGATGAGATCCCCTTCAAGACCGTGGCCCTCACCGGCCTGGTGCGGGACGAGTTCGGCAAGAAGATGTCGAAGTCGAACCCGAACGCCGTGGACCCGCTGGACTGGATGGACGCGTACGGCTCCGACGCCGTCCGCTTCACCCTGGCCCGCGGCGCCAACCCCGGCGCCGACGTCCCGATCGGCGAGGACTGGGTCCAGGCGTCCCGGAACTTCGCCAACAAGATCTGGAACGCCACCCGGTTCGCGATGATGAACGGCGCGACCACCGAGGGCCCGCTGCCCGAGCCGTCCGAGCTGTCGGCGACGGACCGCTGGATCCTCTCCCGGCTCAACGCCACCGTCGCCGAAGTCAACGCGCTCTACGACGACTACCAGTTCGCCAAGCTCTCCGACACCCTCTACCACTTCGCCTGGGACGAGGTCTTCGACTGGTACGTCGAGCTGTCGAAGACCACGTTCTTCGCGGGCGGCCCGGCCGCCGAGGTCTCCCGGCGGGTGCTGGGCGAGGTCCTGGACGTCACGCTGCGGCTGCTGCACCCGGTCGTGCCGTTCGTCACCGAGACCCTGTGGACGACGCTGACCGGCCGTGATTCGGTCGTCGTCGCCGAGTGGCCGGCCGACTCCGGCTTCCGGGACGCGGCGGCCGAGCAGGAGATCGCCCTGGTCCAGCAGGTCGTCACCGAGGTCCGCAGGTTCCGCTCCGACCAGGGGCTCCAGCCCGGCCAGAAGGTCCCGGCCCGGCTCGACCTGTCCGGCACGGCGCTGGCCGCGCACGAAGCCGCGATGCGCTCGCTGCTGCGCCTCCAGCCGGCCGCCGACGACTTCAGCGCCACCGCGTCGCTGCCGGTCGCGGGGGCCACGGTCGCGCTCGACCTCTCCGGTGCGATCGACGTCGAGGCGGAGCGGAAGCGGCTGACGAAGGACCTGTCAGCGGCCGAGAAGGAGAAGGCGCAGGCCCTCGGCAAGCTCGGCAACGAAGCGTTCCTCGCCAAGGCGCCCGAGAAGGTCGTGGACAAGATCCGCGGCCGGCTGGAGACCGCCGATGCGGACATCGTCCGGATCAGCGCCCAGCTGGCGGCGCTGCCCACGGCGTAGCCCGTCCCGGATCCGCCGGGTCGGCCCCGGCGGAATCGTGCGGCACCGCAGGCCCCTCGTCCGTACGGGCGGGGGGCCTGCGCCGTCCCCGCCGCCCCCGCTCGCGGACCGGCCACAGCAGGACGTACGCGGTCGACACGGCCACGAAGCCCAGCCGGATCAGCCCGCGCGCCGCGTCGTCAGGAACGAGGAAGACGCTGCCGTAGAGGGTGAGCAGCGCCAGCCAGCTCCACCACGGCACCAGCCACCGCTGGCCGATGACGTCCCAGAGCAGGGTGCCGAGCAGTACGGACGCGGTGTAGTACGTGTAGACGCTCGGGTCGAGGACGATCCGGGCGTTGGCGCCGAGCAGGACCACGGCGGCCCAGCGCCCGCGCCAGACCGCGAGGACGCCCAGCGCAAGACCCAGCGCAGCCTGCGCGGGACGGTCCCAGCCGGGGGTCTCCGGGTCGCCGACACCCAGCCAACGCAGCGCGGACGCCGGGTGGTTGGGGATGGTGAAGGTCGCGGCGGCGAAGGACTGCGAGTCGCCGACGAAGAACGGCAGCCAGGCGACGGCCACCAGGCCCGCGCACCACACCCCGGCCCGCAGCCACTGCTGCCGGGGCAGCGCCAGCAGCAGCGGCGCGAAGGCCAGCGCGGTGGGCTTGGAATCCATGGCCAGGGCCAGGCAGGCGCCGGTCATCGCCGCGTTGCCGCGGGTCAGGGACCGTACCGCGAGTGCGGTGAAGAACAGCGCGAGTACGTCGTCGAGATGGCCGAAACGTACGGCCACCTCGATCCACATCGGGATGAACGCGAGTCCGGCGATCAGCACCCGTTGCCGCAGCCGCTGGTGGTTGGTGCCGGTGCCCAGGAAGTGCCACGCGGCGCTGCGGCCGGCCAGCGCCGTGATGACCAGGCCGAGCAGCGACATCAGCGCCGCCGCCAGGAACTGCCCGGTGGCCTCGGGGAACGGGTTGAACAGGCCGGCCACCAGGAAGCTGACCGGGCCCATCTGGAGCTCCGGATGATGTGCGTAGAGATTGAGCCCGCCGGTGCCGTCGCCGGCCGCGCCCTGGTAGATCAGCTCGCCGCCGGCCCGCAGATAGTGCCAGGAAAAGCCGCCGTGCGGCTCCACCACGGCGAACCACACCACCGTCCAGCCGGTGAGCAGCACCAAATGCATCCGCTGACCAATTGCCGGCACCGTCCTCAGCTCCTGCTTTCCGTTCGATCACACCGAAAGGAGGGTTACAGAGCCCGCCGACGAAGAGGAGGGAAAGCGGCCAAAAGTTGCCTCCGGGGCTGAACGGGCATTCTCATCGCGCTCTCATCAATCCGAGGAACCCTGGGGCCGCGTGCCGGAGTTTCCGGAGAAAGCGCACGTACCGAGCGAGGAGCCGCGCCCGATCATGAACAAACCACTGCGCCGGGTCTCGGTCTTCTGCCTCACCCTGATACTCGCGCTGATGGCCTGGGCCACCTGGATCCAGGGCGCCAAGGCGAGCGAATACAAGGAGGACCCGCACAACCCCCGGGTCGCCATCGGGAAGTACGCGGCGCCGATGGGCAACATCCTCGTCGACGGACGCCCGGTCACCGGCTCCGTCGCGACCTCGTCCGACCTCAAGTACAAGCGCACCTACACGGACGGCAAGCTCTACGCGCCGGTCACCGGCTTCTCGTCGCAGATCTTCGGCAGCAACCGGCTGGAGAGCCTCTACGGAGACCTGCTCGACGGCTCCGACAGCCGGCTCCAGAGCCCCTTGGACGCGCTGTCGCACGAGCGGGCCAAGGGCGGCGACGTCGCGACCACCATCGACTCCTCCGTCCAGAAGGCGGGCTACGAAGCGCTCGGCGACAAGACGGGCGCCGCCGTCGCCCTCGACCCGGCCACAGGACACGTCCTCGGGATGGTCAGCACGCCCTCCTACGACCCGGGCAAGTTCGCCGGGTCCGACAGCTCGGACCGCAAGGCGTGGCAGGCGATGAGCGAGGACGAGCGGCAGCCGGACGTGAACCGCGCGCTGCGGCAGCCGCTGCCGCCGGGCTCCACCTTCAAGCTGGTGGTGGCCGCCGCCGCGCTGGAGGACGGCCTGTACTCCTCGGTGGACGAGCCGACCAAGAGCCCCGACCCGTACATACTGCCGCACACCACCACGAAGCTCACCAACGAGAGCGCGTCGGCACCCTGCGAGAACGCGGACATCCGCACCGCCCTCCAGTACTCCTGCAACACCGTCTTCGGGAAGATGGCCGTCGACCTGGGCAAGGACAAGGTCAGGGCGCAGGCCGAGAAGTTCGGCTTCAACGACGCCAAGGTCGACACCCCGGTGCGGGCCGACAAGAGCGTCTACCCCAAGGACATGGACGAGGCGCAGACCGCGCTCTCCGGCATCGGGCAGTTCAACGACCAGGCCACCCCGATGCAGATGGCGATGATCACCGCGGCGATCTCCAACGGCGGCGAGCTGAAGACCCCGCAGATGGTGGACAAGATCACCGACGGCGGCGGCAACACCCTGGAGAAGACGGAGCCCAAGACGTACGGCAAGGCGATGTCGTCCCGCACCGCCGAGCAGCTGCAGTCGGCGATGCAGACGGTCGTCGAGAAGGGCACCGGCAGCAACGCGAAGATCGACGGGCTGACCGTCGGCGGCAAGACCGGCACCGCCCAGCACGGCGTCGACAACAGCGGTACGCCCTACGCGTGGTTCGTCTCGTACGCGCAGGACGCCAAGGGCCGCCAGGTGGCGGTGGCCGTGATGGTCGAGGACGGCCACGCCGCCCGCAACGAGGTCTCAGGCAACGGCCTCGCCGCCCCGATCGCCCGCGCGATGATGAAGGCGGCACTGGCGTAGCGCCGCCTGCTGGGGGCGGGCCCGGCACCCGTTCCCGCGGGCCCGCCCCCAGCGGGCGCGGGGCGGTGCCCGGGTGCCGGTGTGGGCGCGACCGTTGTCAGGGGTGCCTCGTAGACTGGACGGCGTGAGCGAGCGCCCCCAGAACGACGACCCCGACCCGACCGACGCCTTCGACGACATGGTCGAGGCCGAGACCCAGCGCGACCCGGACCTCGCGGTGATCGAGGCCGGCAGCCGGACCCTGCGCGCGCAGGCAGGACCCCCGCAGGGAGACGGCGTCCCGGCCCGTCCTGCCGACCCCGAGGCCGACCGTGCGCTGCGCGCGGTCGAGGACGAACTGGCAGGCCGCTGGGGTGAGACCAAGCTCGACCCGTCGGTGCAGCGCATCGAGGCGCTGCTCGACATCCTCGGCTCCCCGCAGCGCGCCTACCCGGCCATCCACATCACCGGAACGAACGGCAAGACCAGCACCGCCCGGATGATCGAGGCCCTGCTCGGCGCCTTCGACCTGCGCACCGGCCGGTACACCAGCCCGCACGTCCAGTCCGTCACCGAGCGGATCAGCCTGGACGGCAGCCCGATCTCCGCCGAGCGCTTCATCGAGACGTACCGCGACATCGCGCCGTACATCGAGATGGTCGACGCTCAGCAGGAGTTCCGCCTGTCGTTCTTCGAGGTGCTGACGGCGATGGCGTACGCCGCGTTCGCCGATGCGCCGGTGGACATCGCCGTCGTCGAGGTCGGCATGGGCGGCACCTGGGACGCGACGAACGTCATCGACGCCGACGTCGCCGTGGTCACCCCGATCTCGCTGGACCACACCGACCGGCTGGGCGAGACGCCCGAGCAGATCGCCGTCGAGAAGTCCGGGATCATCAAGAAGGACGCGACGGTCGTGCTGGCCCAGCAGCCGGTCGACGCCGCGTCGGTGATGCTCAAGCACGCGGTCGAGGTGGACGCCACGGTCGCCCGTGAGGGCATGGAGTTCGGGGTGCTCAGCCGCGAGGTCGCCGTCGGCGGCCAGATGCTGACCCTGCGGGGGCTCGGCGGCGAGTACCCGGAGATCTTCCTCCCGCTGTACGGCGCCCATCAGGCGCACAACGCCGCGGTGGCGCTCGCCGCGGTCGAGGCGTTCTTCGGCATCGGCTCCGAGCACGCCCGCAGCCTCGACATCGACACCATCCGCTCGGCCTTCGCCGCGGTCGCTTCGCCGGGCCGGATGGAGGTCGTGCGGCGCAGCCCCACCGTCGTGCTGGACGCCGCGCACAACCCCGCGGGCGCGCGGGCGGCGGCGGATGGCGTCACCGAGGCGTTCGGCTTCAGCCGTCTGGTGGGTGTCGTCGGCGCCAGTGACGACAAGGACGTCAAGGGCCTGCTGGAGGCGTTCGAGCCGATCTTCGCCGAGGTCGTGGTGACGCGTAACTCCAGCCAGCGCGCCATGGATCCCGATGAGTTGGCGGCCGTCGCCGTCGAGGTGTTCGGCAGCGAGCGGGTCCAGGTCGAACCGCGGCTGGACGACGCCCTGGAGGCGGCGATCACCCTCGCCGAGGAAGAGGGCGAGTACTCCGGAGCCGGTGTCCTGGTCACCGGCTCCGTGATCACGGTCGGCGAGGCCCGGCTGCTTCTGGGGAGGAACTGACCATGCGCACCCTGTGTGCGAGCACCCTGATCGGCGAGTTCTTCGTGATCGGCTTCGCGGGTCTGGTCGCGATGCAGATGAGCGACCTGTCGACGGCCACGATCTGGACCGTCAGCGGCATCGCCATGCTGCTGAGCCTGCTGCTGTGCGGCCTGCTGACCCGCCCCGGAGGCATCCAGCTCGGCTGGGCGCTCCAGGTCGCCCTGATCGCCAGCGGCTTCGTCGTCCCGACGATGTTCTTCCTGGGCGCGGTGTTCGCCGCCCTGTGGTGGGCATCGGTCCATTTCGGCCGCAAGATCGACGAGGCGAAGGCCCGCTGGGCGGCGATGGCGGAGGCGGAGGCGGCGTAGCGCCGCCGGAGCGCTTCTCAGGGGTGTCGCCCGTACGAGGACCGGGCGACACCCCTGTCGCCGCTCCCTGTAGCCTCGGCTCACCGCAGTCGATTGTTTGCAAGGAGCCGAATCCATGAGCCAGCGCACCCTCGTTCTTCTCAAGCCCGATGCCGTCAGGCGCGGTCTGGTGGGCGAGATCATCGGCCGGATCGAGAAGAAGGCCGGCTGGACCCTCGGTGCCCTGGAGCTGCGCACCCTGGACCGCGAGGTGCTGGAGCAGCACTACGCCGAGCACGAGGGCAAGCCTTTCTACGAGCCGCTGATGACGTTCATGGCCTCCGGCCCGGTCGTCGCCCTCATCGTCGAGGGGGAGCGGGTGATCGAGGGCGTGCGCGCGCTGGCCGGTCCCACCGACCCGATTACCGCACCGAGCGGGTCCATTCGTGGGGACTTCGGCACGATCACCCGGGAGAATCTGATCCATGCCTCGGATTCCGAAGAGTCCGCCGAACGGGAGATCAAGATTTTCTTTCCCGGACTTTCTTGATACATCATCACCTGTATCCCCCTCGTGACCAGGGGCGACCGTTAAAGATCGGTCGCCCCTCGGCATATGCGGGATGTTCGGGGGAACGCATCACCGCGACACGACGTCACCATTGATGGGGCCAGGTGCGTGTACCGCTGACAATGGCGGAAGTACCGCCCACCGTGTTCGAGTGGGCAGCACTACGAACTACGATGGAAGCTTCCGCGCCGCACAGCGCATCACCTCCTGCCGACCTCCAGTAAGCATTCGCTCCAGTTGGGAAGGCCAGACGTATCCTCATGGGGAACAACATGTCGTTCATCGGCCGTGACATGGCTGTCGACCTCGGGACCGCCAACACGCTGGTGTACGTCAGGGGCCGCGGGATCGTCCTCAACGAGCCCTCGGTCGTGGCCATCAACACCAACACCGGCGGCATCCTCGCCGTGGGCGCCGAGGCGAAGAAGATGATCGGGCGGACGCCCGGCAACATCGTCGCCGTACGTCCCCTGAAGGACGGCGTCATCGCCGACTTCGAAATCACCGAGCGGATGCTCCGCTACTTCATCCTGAAGATCCACAAGCGGCGCTATCTGGCCCGCCCGCGGGTGGTCGTCTGCGTCCCCTCCGGCATCACCGGCGTCGAACGCCGCGCCGTCATCGAGGCGTCGACGCAGGCCGGCGCGCGGCAGGTGCACATCATCGAGGAGCCGATGGCCGCCGCGATCGGGTCCGGGCTTCCGGTGCACGAGGCCACCGGCAACATGGTCGTCGACATCGGCGGCGGTACCACCGAGGTCGCCGTCATCTCGCTGGGCGGCATCGTCACGGCCCAGTCGATCCGCGTCGCGGGCGACGAACTCGACAACGCGATCATCCAGCACATCAAGAAGGAGTACAGCCTTCTGCTGGGCGAGCGCACCGCCGAGAGCATCAAGATCACCATCGGTTCTGCGCACGACCTCGAACAGGACGAGCACACCGAGATCCGCGGCCGTGACCTGGTCTCCGGCCTGCCGAAGACCGTCGTGATCTCCGCCGCCGAGGTCCGCAAGGCCATCGAGGAACCGGTCAACTCCATTGTCGACGCGGTCAAGACGACGCTCGACAAGTGCCCGCCGGAGCTGTCGGGCGACGTCATGGACCGCGGCATCGTGCTCACCGGAGGCGGCGCCCTGCTCCGCGGCCTCGACGAGCGGCTGCGCCGCGAGACCGGCATGCCCATCCACATCGCCGAGGACCCGCTCGACTCCGTCGCGCTCGGCTCCGGCAAGTGCGTCGAGGAGTTCGAGGCGCTCCAGCAGGTCCTCGACTCCCAGCCGCGCAGGTAGCCGGACGGCGCCTTCCGCCGCGGACGTCCTGCTATGTCCGCGGCGGGCAGGCACCTTACAGGTGTCCGCCGCTGCGCGCGGCGGATCGCTGATATACAGGCACAACACCTCGAAAAAACCGGTGAGCTGACTCTTCACCACCAGTCACCGCGTACACAGGCACAACGCTCAACTCCCGAACGAGACCGGCGCGGGCCCGCAGCCGGCCGGTCCTACGAGGAAGGACACGGCCGCCGCACGTGAGGGACACACGAGAGAGCCGGCTGCTACTTGTGCTGCTGGTCGCGATCGCGTTCGCGTTGATCACGGTGGACATCCGCGGCGGCGAACAGTCCCCGCTCGACGGTGCCCGCCAGACCGCAGCTTCCGTCTTCGGCCCGGTCGAGAGCGGCGTCGCCGGCGCCGTCAACCCGGTGGGCAACGCCATAGGGGCCGTCCGCGACTCCGGCGAGCGGCACACCAGGATCAGCGCGCTGGAGCAGGAGAACGCCGCCCTGAAGGCGAAGCTCGGCTCGTCCGACCGCAACCGCAACCGCGCCGCCGAGCTCGACAAGATGCTCAAGACCGCCGGCACCGGCCAGTACGGCATCAAGGGCGCCCAGGTCATCGCCATCGGAGCCACCCAGGGCTTCTCCTGGACGGTCACCATCGACGCCGGCAGCCGCGACGGCATCGCCCGCGACATGACCGTGCTCAACGGCGACGGGCTGGTCGGGCGGGTCACCACCGTCGGTACGTCGACCGCCACCATCCTGCTCGCCAACGACCCGGACTTCACCGTCGGCACCCGCATGGAGAAGACCAACGAGATCGGCTTCGCCACCGGCCAGGGCGGGCGCGCGCTGCGCGTCCAGCTCCTCAACGGCAAGGCGCCCGTGAAGAAGGGCGACCGGCTGGTCACCTTCGGCTCCAGCCAGGACAAGCCGTTCGTGCCCGGCGTGCCGGTCGGCCGGATCGTCAAGGTCGAGCCGTCCAACGGCGATCTGACCCGCACCGTCCAGGTCCGCCCCTACGTCACCTTCTCCCAGCTCGACGTCGTCGGCGTGGTCGTCCAGCCGCCGAGGGAGGACCCGCGCGACACCGTCCTGCCGCCCAAGCCGGCGAAGCCCAAGCCGACGCCGACGGTCACCGTCACCGCCACGCCCTCCGCGAGCGTCCCTCCCAGGAGCTGACCGATGCGCATCAACCGGATCCTGCTCGCGACCCCGCTGGTGGTCGTCGCCCTGGTCATCCAGGTCAGCATTCTCGCCAGGCTCCAACTGCCCGGCGCCGTCCCGGACTTGCTCCTCCTGGTGGTCGTCGGTCTGGCCCTGGTCTACGGCCACGTCGGCGGCGCCCTGGTGGGCTTCGCCGCCGGACTCCTCGCCGACCTGGCGCCCCCGTCCGACCACGCCATCGGCCGCTACGCCCTGGTGCTCTGCATCGTCGGCTACGCCGTCGGTCTGACCCGTCCCGAACACGGCAGGCACCGCTCGGCGACCGTCCCGCTGCTGGCGGTGCTCGGGGCCGCGATCGGCTCGACGCTGCTCTACGCGGGTGTCGGCGCCCTCGTCGGCGACACCGCGGCCCGGCACGTCGGCGTCGGCGGCCTGGTCCTCAGCGCCACCGTCTACGACCTGCTGCTCGCGCCGTTCACCGTCCCCGTCGTGATGGCCCTGGCCCGCCGCACGGAAGGCGAACCGCTGACCGGCGACGGGTCGGGCACGTCCGGCACATCGGTCGCCGGGCGGGAAGCCGCGTACGGCTGGCTGACCACCGGCACCGGCTTCAAGGCGAGCCGCAACAGCATGAAGGCGGGCCGGGCGCCGAAGCAGGCCCGGATGGGCGGCCGGGGCGGCGTGCTGGGCAGATCGGCCCGGAACAAGGCCGCGCGCATCAAGGGGGTCAAGCGGCTGTGAGCGACCGACTGCCGCACGGCCTAGGCAAGCAGGAGGGGCGATGAGCAACATTCCTGAGACCGGCCGGACCTCCCGCGTCACGGTCCGTCTCGTCGCGATCCAGATCCTGGTCTTCTCGCTGCTGCTCACCCTGGGCGGCCGGCTCTGGTACCTCCAGATCCGCAACGGCGATGAGTACGCGAACGAGGCGAAGAGCAACCACGTCCAGCAGGTCGTCGACCCCGCCACCCGCGGCGCCATCCTCGACGCCCGCGGGGTGCCGCTCGCCGACAACCAGACCCGCCTGGTCGTCTCGGCCAGCCGTACCGAACTGCTGAAGATGAAGGACGACGGGAAGGCCGTCCTGGGCCGCCTCTCGAAGGTCCTGGGCATGTCCGAGCAGGAGATCCGCAACAAGGTCAGGCTCTGCGACGCCAAGACCCCGCAGCCCTGCTGGAACGGCTCCCCTTACCAGCCCATCCCGATCACGGACGAGGCCACCACCCAGCAGGCACTCCAGATCCGCGAGCGGACCGAGGACTTCCCCGGCATCAGCGCCGAACCCACCGCCGTCCGCCGCTACGCCGCCCCCGGCGACGCCAGGACCGCCCAGGTGCTCGGCTACCTCTCGCCGGTCACCGACGAGGAGATCAAGAAGGCCGAGAACAGCAACTCGCCGCTGCTGCGCTCCGACCAGATCGGCCGCTCGGGCCTGGAGCGGACCTACGACAGCGCGCTGCGCGGCAAGGCCGGTGTCACCCGCTACGAGGTCGACAACCTCGGCCGGGTCATCGGCAAGGCCGACAACGACCCGGCCGTACCGGGCTCCAACGTCGTCACCAGCATCGACGCCCGGGTGCAGGCCGTGACGGAGAAGGAACTCGACCAGGCGATGAAGGACTCCCGCAAGGAGTTCGACAAGATCACCGGCCGTAACTACAAGGCCGACTCCGGAGCCGCGGTCGTCATGGAGGCGAAGACCGGCAGGGTGGTGGCGATGGCCTCCAGCCCGGCCTACGACCCCAACGCCTGGGTCGGCGGGATCAGCGGCAAGGACTACGCCCACCTGACCGGCAAGGACTCCAACTACCCGCTGCTCAACCGCGCGACGCAGGGACAGTCGGCCCCCGGCTCCATCTTCAAGGTCATCTCGACCTCGGCGGCCGTCAACGCCGGCTACCCGTTCAACGGGCACTATCCCTGCACCAGTTCCATGAACATCGGCGGCCAGACCTTCAAGAACTTCGAGTCCGAGAACTTCGGCCCGATCAGCCTCGGCCGGGCGCTCGAGGTCTCCTGCGACACGGTCTTCTACGGCCTCGCCTACCAGCAGTGGCAGAAGGACGGCGGCAACAAGCCCAAGAGCAACGCCGCCGACTGGTTCTACAAGACCGCCCACCAGTTCGGCCTCGGCAAGAAGACCGGCATCGACCTCCCCGACGAGGTCAGCGGCCGGGTGCCGGACCGCAGCTGGAAGAAGAACTACTGGGAGGCCAACAAGGACGGCTGGTGCGCGCAGGGCGAGCACGGCGACGACTACGTCTCCAAGATCGCCAAGGAGAACTGCGAGTCCGGCATGAAGATGCGCGCCGGTGACTCCGTCAACTACTCCATCGGCCAGGGCGACACCCTCGTCACCCCGATCCAGATGGCGACGATCTACGGGGCCATCGCCAACGGCGGCACCCTCCACGACCCGACCATCGGCAAGGCCGTCATCAGCCCCGACGGCAAGAGCGTCCAGAAGATTGCGCCGAAGGCGCACGGCAAGCTCCCCGACACCCCCAAGACGCTCCAGCAGATCGACTCGGCGCTCGCGGGTGTGGCCACCCGCGGCACCGCGGCCTGGCGCTTCCAGGGCTGGCCGCAGGACAAGATCCCGATGCACGCCAAGACCGGTACCGCGGAGGTCTACGGCAAGCAGACGACCTCCTGGTTCGCGACGTACACCAAGGACTACACCGTCGTCATGACCATCTCCCAGGGTGGTACCGGCTCCGGCGCATCGGGCCCGGCGGTGCGCAAGATCTACAACGCGCTCTACGGCGTCGACGACAAGGGCGGGATCGACAAGAAGGCCGCCCTGCTGCCCGTCCCGCAGGCCGGGCTCCCCAAGATCGAGCGCGACGGCACGATCCAGGCCCAGCCCATCAAGCCGGTGGCGCAGACGCTGCCGGACGAGGCGGGGAGGGGAGAGCAGTGACGACAAGTCCCACATCCCGGATGTTCAACATCCGCCGCTACACGCCCGAACTCGGCACCTGGGGGAAGATCACCGCGCGCGACTCGGTGGTCCGCAAGCTGGACTGGATACTGCTGCTGTCGTGCGTGGCGCTGTCACTGATCGGCGCGGTCCTGGTGTTCTCCGCGACCCGCAACCGCACCGAGCTGAACCACGGTGACCAGTACTACTTCTTCCTGCGGCACCTGCTGAACACCGGCATCGGCATCGCCCTCGCGGCCGGCACCATCTGGCTCGGCCACCGCACGCTGCGCGGCGCGATCCCGGTCCTCTACGGCCTGTCGGTGGTGCTGGCGCTGCTCGTCCTGACGCCGCTCGGCTCCACCATCAACGGCTCGCGCTCCTGGCTGGCGATCCCCGGCGGCTTCTCGCTCCAGCCCGCCGAATTCGCCAAGATCACCATCGCGCTCGGGATGGCGATGATCCTGGCGGCCAGGGTCGACGCGGGGGACCGCCCGCACCCCGACCACCGCACCGTCGTCCAGGCGCTCGGTCTCGCGGCCGTCCCCGTCGGCGTCATCATGCTGATGCCCGACCTCGGCTCGGTCATGGTGCTGGGCGCCATCATCCTCGGCGTGCTGCTCTCGTCCGGCGCGTCCAACCGCTGGATCCTCGGCCTCCTGGGCACCGGCGTCGTCGGCTGCCTCGCCATCTGGCAGCTCCAGCTGCTCGACGAGTACCAGATCGCCCGCTTCGCCGCCTTCGCCAACCCGAGCCTCGACCCGGCGGGTGTCGGCTACAACACCAACCAGGCCAGGATCGCCATCGGCGGCGGCGGGCTCACCGGCTCCGGCCTCTTCCACGGCAGCCAGACCACCGGCCAGTTCGTCCCCGAGCAGCAGACCGACTTCATCTTCACGGTCGCCGGTGAGGAACTGGGATTCCTCGGCGCGGGCCTGATCATCGTCCTGCTCGGCGTGGTCCTGTGGCGCGCCTGCCGGATCGCCAGGGAGACAGGCGAGCTGTACGGCACGATCGTCGCCGCCGGCATCATCGCGTGGTTCTCGTTCCAGGCTTTCGAGAACATCGGGATGACCCTCGGGATCATGCCGGTCACCGGCCTGCCGCTGCCGTTCGTGTCCTACGGCGGTACGTCCATGTTCGCCGTCTGGATCGCCATAGGGCTGTTGCAGTCGATCCGCGTGCAACGGCCGGTGTCGGCCTCGCGCTGACGCCGCTCCCGCTCGGGCTCGGGCCCGGATCCGCTACCGGGTCCGGGCCCGTCTCAATGGGTGTGCAGCTCGAACCACAGCCGGGTGGTCGGCGAGGCGTCCCGGGGCGCCGTGGTGCCCCAGGCGTCGGCGAGGCGGCCGAACAGCAGCGGGCCGAGGTCCGTCGGGCGGTCTTCGGCGGCGGACAGCCACACCGGTGAGACGGCCGCGGCCGGACGCGGAACGGTTTTGCCCACCTCGCCGTGCACGCTGATCCGTACGCCGTGGGCGCAGGTCAGCACGCGCAGCAGCAGGCCGTCGGGGCCGGGGAGGAGCAGTGAGCGGGTGACCGCCTCCGACGTGAGCAGCACCGCGGTGTCCAGGAGCGGTGCCGGGCCGGTGCGGCGCAGCGTGGCGCGGACGAAATCGCGGGCGAGTTTCGCCGTGGCGGGGGCGCTCGGTGCGAGCAGCAGATGCGGGCGGGCGCCGGCCGAGACGCGGACGGGTGTCCGGTCGGCGGCTGCGGTGCGTGGATGCACGGGTGTCTCCCTCCCCGGAGGGGTCGAGTGAGCGCCGAAAGACCACCCTGCGTGGGTGATTGGTAACACAGCGTAATTCACCGTGTGCCGTGCGTGCCACTCGCTCTCCTGGACGCGTCATCCCTCGGGGGTGGCCGCCCCTGGCGTACGCCCCGGGCGACCCCTGGCGGGTATCGGTACATCTGGCTAGATTCGATGCATGGCGGACACCGTGCGAGAAATCGAGCGGAAGTACGCGGCCACGGATCGCACCGGGCTTCCCGACCTGACCGCGGTACACGGGGTCGCCGCCGTGGTCGAGAAGGAGCCGGAGAGCCTCGACGCCACCTACTACGACACCGCCGCCCTGTGCCTGACCGCGCACGGCATCACGCTGCGGCGGCGCACCGGCGGCCACGACCCCGGCTGGCACCTGAAGCTGCCGGTGGGGCCGCAGGTACGTGACGAGATCCAGGCGCCGCCCGGCGTCCAGCTGCCCGGCGAGCTGGCCGGGCTCGTCCGCTCGCGGGTGCGCGGCGCCGTACTGGTGCCCGTCGTGCGGCTGCGGACCCGGCGCGTGCGGCGGCAGCTCATCGACGGTGACGGCGCGGTGCTGGCGGAGGTCGCGGTGGACACGGTGCGCGCGGAGCGGCCCGGCGGGGCGGGCGAGGCCGTCGCCTGGACCGAGATCGAGGTGGAGGCGGCGGCCGGCGCAGGCCCCGGTCTGCTGGACGCGGTGGACGCCTGCCTGGCCGACGGCGGAATCCGGCGCAGCGACGCCCCGTCCAAGCTCGCCCGCGCCCTGGCAGGCACCGGCCTCGGGGCGCGTCGGAAGGAGTCGCCCGGAGAGGATCGGCGGAAGGGCGGCCGGCCCGCCGCCCCTTCGACCGCAGGTGACGTCGTGCTGGCCTACGCGCGCGAGCAGGTGCGGGAGATCGTCGCGCTGGATCCCGCGGTGCGGCGTGAACTGCCCGACGCGGTGCACCGGATGCGGGTCGCGACGCGCCGCCTGCGCAGCACGTTCCGCTCCTACCGCGCGGTGCTCGACCGGACGGTGACCGAACCGGTCGGAGTCGAACTGCGGTGGCTGGCAGGGGAGTTGGGCGCCGACCGGGACCGCGAGGTGCTCGCCGCGCGGATCCGGGACGGGCTGGCGGCGCCGGGCGGACCGCCGTGCGCCGGGCCGGTGCGCGACCGGGTCGATGCGTGGTCCCGTGCCCGCCGGAGCGGCGCGCGGCGGCGGGTCGTCGCGGTGCTCGACGGGCAGCGCTACCTGGCGCTCCTGGACACCCTGGACGGGCTGCTCGCCGACCCGCCGCTGCGCAAGGCGGCAGGCAAGGCACCGGGCAAGGTGCTCACGAAGGCCGTCCGCAAGGACTTCGGACGGCTGGCCCGCCGGATGGCCGCCGCGCCCGCCGCGCCGGCCGGGCAGCAGCGGGATCTGGCGCTGCACGCGGCACGCAAGGCCGCCAAGCGGGCGCGGTACGCGGCGGAGGCGGCACGCCCGGCCCTGGGCGGACGCGCCGGGCGCTTCGCCAGCAGGATCGCCACCCTGCAGCAGCTGCTGGGCGACCACCACGACAGCGTGATGGCCCGCGAGGCGCTGCGTGAACTGGCCGCGGCGGCGCAGGAAGCGGGGGAGAGCGGATTCACGTTCGGGGTGCTCCACGGCCGCGAGGAGGCGGTGGCCGCGGACCGCGAGCGGCAGCTGCCCGCCCGGTGGGCGAAGGCCGAGCGGGCCGCCCGCCGCCTGGGCCTGACGGGCTGACGGCGCCGCCCGCGGTGACCCGGAGCGCACCGCCGATCACCCCGGGCACACGTCAGGGACGCCCCCGCGAGCACGTTAGGCTTGAGGGTCACCCCTGCCCGCCGACGAAAGATCCCACGATGCCTGTCGAGTCGGTCTTCCCTCGCCTGGAGGCCCTCCTCCCGCATGTCCAGAAGCCGATTCAATACGTCGGCGGCGAGCTGAACTCCACCGTCAAGGAGTGGGACGACTGCGATGTCCGCTGGTCGCTCATGTACCCGGACGCGTACGAGGTCGGTCTCCCCAACCAGGGCGTCATGATCCTTTACGAGGTCCTCAACGAGCGTGACGGCGTGCTCGCCGAGCGCACGTACAGCGTGTGGCCCGACCTCGAAGCGCTGATGCGCGAGCACGACGTGCCGCAGTTCACCGTCGACGCGCACCGCCCGGTCAGCGCCTTCGACGTGCTCGGCGTCTCCTTCTCCACCGAGCTGGGGTACACCAACCTCCTCACCGCCCTCGACCTGTCCGGCATCCCGATCGAGGCCAAGGACCGTACGGAGGACCACCCGCTGATCCTCGCGGGCGGCCACGCGGCCTTCAACCCGGAGCCGATCGCGGACTTCCTGGACTGCGCGGTCGTCGGTGACGGCGAGCAGGCGGTGCTGGAGATCACCGACATCATCCGCGCCTGGAAGGCCGAGGGTCGCCCCGGCGGCCGTGACGAGCTGCTGTTCCGCCTCGCGAAGACCGGCAGCGTCTACGTCCCCAAGTTCTACGACGTGGAGTACCTCGCCGACGGGCGGATCTCGCGCGTCGTACCGAACCGCTCCGGCGTCCCGTGGCGGGTGTCCAAGCACACCGTCATGGACCTGGACGAGTGGCCCTACCCCAAGCAGCCGCTCGTCCCTCTGGCCGAGACCGTCCACGAACGGATGTCGGTCGAAATCTTCCGTGGCTGCACCCGCGGTTGCCGTTTCTGCCAGGCCGGCATGATCACGCGTCCCGTACGGGAGCGAAGCATCACCGGCATCGGCGAGATGGTGGACAAGGGGCTGAAGGCCACGGGATTCGAGGAGGTCGGCCTGTTGTCGCTGTCCTCCGCGGACCACACCGAGATCGGCGAGGTGGCGAAGGGCCTCGCCGACCGGTACGAAGAGGACAAGATCGGTCTGTCGCTGCCGTCGACCCGCGTCGACGCCTTCAACATCGATCTTGCCAACGAGCTGACGCGCAACGGCCGTCGCTCGGGACTGACCTTCGCCCCCGAGGGCGGCTCGGAGCGCATCCGCAAGGTCATCAACAAGATGGTCTCGGAAGAGGACCTGATCAGGACCGTCTCCACCGCCTACGGCAACGGCTGGCGGCAGGTGAAGCTGTACTTCATGTGCGGCCTGCCCACCGAGACCGACGAAGACGTCCTCCAGATCGGCGACATGGCGGTCAACGTCATCGCCGAGGGCCGCAAGGCGTCCGGGCAGAACGACATCCGCTGCACGGTCTCCATCGGCGGCTTCGTCCCCAAGCCGCACACGCCGTTCCAGTGGGCCCCGCAGCTCTCCGCCGAGGAGACCGACGCCCGGCTGACCAAGCTGCGCGACAAGATCCGTGGCGACAAGAAGTACGGCCGCTCCATCGGCTTCCGCTACCACGACGGCAAGCCCGGCATCGTCGAGGGCCTGCTCTCCCGCGGTGACCGCCGCGTCGGCTCGGTCATCCGCGCCGTCTACGAGGGCGGCGGCCGTTTCGACGGCTGGCGCGAGCACTTCTCCTACGACCGCTGGATGAAGGCGGCCGAGGAGACGCTGCCCGGCTTCGGCGTCGACGTCGCCTGGTACACCACCCGCGAGCGCACGTACGAGGAGGTCCTGCCCTGGGACCACCTCGACTCCGGTCTCGACAAGGACTGGCTCTGGGAGGACTGGCAGGACGCACTCGACGAGACCGAGGTCGAGGACTGCCGCTGGACCCCGTGCTTCGACTGCGGCGTGTGCCCGCAGTTCGACACATGGCCACAACTGAGTGACAGCGGCAAGAAGATGCTGCCGTTGACAGTCAAAAAGGGCTCTTGACCTGCGCAAATAGGGGG
>NZ_JBICVO010000027.1:0-46159 GCF_043199105.1 Streptomyces sp. NPDC048644 | reverse complement strand
CAACAGCGCATCGAGAATCGTGTCGCTGATCTGATCAGCGATCTTGTCGGGGTGGCCCTCGGTCACGGACTCCGAGGTGAACAGGCGGCGGGACATCTACTCATCCTTTCCTGGCAGTTCAAGAGACGGGGCGGGGGACGGCTCCCGTCATGGAGTGGTGGCTTTCTCCTCGGAAACGAGTGCACGGGCCCGTTCGCGCAGCAGGTTCTTCTGCAATTTGCCGGTCGACGTCGTGGGCAGCCGGCCGAAGAAAACGCGCCGCGGCGCCTTGAAACGGGCCAGCCGGGACCGCACGAATTCGATCAGCTCCCGTTCGCCGACACAGCCGCCGGGACGGTGGGTGACAAAAGCGATCGGGACCTCGCCCCAGACGTCGTGCGGACCGGCGACCACGGCCGCGTCGGCCACTTCCGGGTGCGCGGTCAGCGCGTTTTCCACTTCCACCGACGTGATGTTCTCGCCACCGGAGATGATGACATCCTTGGCGCGGTCCTTGATCTCCACATAGCCGTCGGGATGGCGCACCGCGAGGTCTCCGGTACGGAACCATGCGCCGGCCGTCGCGTCGGCAGTGGCCTGCTCGTCCCGGAAATAGCCCAGCATGACGTTGTTGCCGCGGAGCAGGATCTCGCCGACCGAATTGCCGTCGGCCGGGACTTCGTTGCCTGCCCGGTCGACCACCCGCGCGGGTTCGCCGACGACATTGGCGATGCCCTGCCTGGCGACCCGTCCGGACCGGTCGCCGGGGGCCAGGCCCTCCCATTCGGGTTGCCCGACGCACAGCAACGCGTTTCCGAAGGTTTCGGTGAGGCCGTAGAAATGCGTGACGTCCAGGCCGAGTTCGGTCACCCGGGCCAGCAGTGTCGGGCGCGGTGGCGCCCCGCCGGCGAATACCCGCACGGGGCGCGCCAAAGGGGTCGCGTCAGAGTGGTCGGCGAGCATCGACAGCACGGTCGGCGCCGCACACAGATGCGTCACGCCGTCGGATATGAGTGCCCGCCAGATTTCGACGGGATCGACCTTGCGCAGACAGTGATGCACTCCGCCGGCCGCGGTGACCGCCCACGGGAAACACCATCCGTTGGTGTGGAACATCGGCAGGGTCCACAGATAGCGCGTCGCGGTGTCCATGGTGGTGTGGAACGCCATGGCGAGCGCATTCAGATAGGCGCCCCGGTGGTGGTACATCACGCCCTTCGGGCGACCGGTGGTTCCACTGGTGTAATTGATCGCGAGCAGCCCCCGCTCATCGGTCACCTCGACGCGGCGGCGGGGGGAATCGGCGACCAACTGGTCATAATCGTCCGAGGTGATGACGCCGGGCCGTTCGCCCGGCTCGCCGAGTGCGTTATCGAGCAGCGGCAGCAGTTCGGTGTCCGCCAGAACCAGGCGGGCGCCGCTGTGTTCGATGATGTAGCCGATTTCACCGGCGGAAAGCCGGGTGTTCAAGGCGACCAGCACCGCGCCGGCCAGCGGCACCCCGTAATGCGCTTCGAGCGTCAGATGGGTGTTGGGCGCGAGCACGCACACCCGGTCACCCGGCTGCACACCGTGTCGCGCGAGCAGTCCCGCCAGCCGCTGGGCCCGCTCCCACAACTCCGCGTAGGTGCAACGGAATTCTCCGTCGACGACGGCGGGGCGGTCGGCGAACACAGCGGCGGCGCGACGCAGGAACGAAACCGGTGTCAGCTCGGTGAATGCCTGGCCGGTCGCGGATGTGGGCGCCATGGTTACGCGCGCTTCGCGACTATGGCGAACATGTCGAGGGACAGCGGAAGCACGGAGTGGAGGGCGAGTCCCGAGCGGTCGAAAAGGTCCGCGTATTCCTTTTCGCTGCGCTCGGTTCCGCCGACCAGGACCATCATCTGCATGTCGAACCAGAGCCCGAGCGAGGATTCGCCGGTCGGCGGGATCGTGCGCTCCAGCACGATGACGGTGCCGTCCGGGTTCAGGGCGTCACGGCAGCGCTTCAGCAGGTCAACGCAGGAGGCGTCGGAGCGGCTGTGCAGAATGCGCGACCACAGGTAGACGTCGCCGCCGTCTGGCAGTGCCTCGGTGTAGTCGCCCTCGGCGTAGGAAACCCGGTCCGTCAGACCGCGGTCCGCCATGGCTTCCTTCGCGGCCTCGATCACGTGCGCCTGGTCGAACAGCACGCCCTTGGTCTGCGGGGACGCCTTGAGAACCTCGGAAAGCAGGCCGCCGGTGCCGCCCGCGATATCCACCACGGTGGGGGTGGCGGAGAAATCGAAGACGCGGGGCAGGTCGGTGAAGAACGCGCCGCCGGCCATGGTGCCGTCGAATCGCCGGGCGGACTCCTGATTGGCGGTGAAGTACGGGTACATCGAGGCGCCGAACGTGGCCTCGAACGCCGGCTGACCGGTCTGGACGTTGTGGAGCAGATTCCCCCACGTCTGGTAGAACTCCTCGCCGTACATCAGCACGAGATCACGCAGCGAATCCGGGGCGTCTTCCTTGAGGAGTTCGCTGGACGGCGTGAGGGAAAAGCCGGTCTCGTCGTCGCCCTGGAGCACGCCGAGGCCCACGAGGAAGCGCATCAGCTGGAAAAGGGAGCGCTCGTGGGTACCGGTCACCGCGGCCAGTTCATGGCTGGTCGTGTGTCCCGCGGCGATGTGCTCGGGGAGGTTCAGCTTGGTGGCCACGTAGACACTCTGCGATGCCCAGTAGCCGATCATCAGGTCCAGTACCTTGCGGGTCGGTGACGCAGTCATGCGCTTTCCTTTCAGGATTCCCACGTTCCCGGGCGTCCCGGGTTCCGTGGTGGTTCTCGGTCGGCACGCCCGGTGGAGGCGTGCGTCGTATGCGCCGGATTTCGGGTCGTCGTCAGCCGTTGCCGGAATTCCGCGCCGGAACGTTCTGGAGCCGCAGCTGTCCGCGGGCCAGCAGGGTGCCGCTGCCTTCGGCGGACACGTCCACCGACCAGACCTGCTGGAGTTCGCCCTGGAATACCGGATAGGCGGTGACCACTGCCGGGCCCTGTACCGTCGTGACGAATACGTCGGTCATGTTGTGCACGCCGACGGCGAACAGGCCCTGGTCGTGCACGGCGCGTGAGGCGCCCACGCTGGCCGCGCGTTCGACGACGGTGCTGTAGACGCCGCCGTGGACGACGCCCCACGGATTGTGGTGCTGCGGGCCGAGTTCGATACGTCCCGCCACCGCGTCCGCGGTGATCTCGTCGAATTCCAGGCCGAGCGCGGCCAGAAAACGGCTCGCCTTGTCGAGACTCATCTCAGGGAATGTGGCCATGCTCTCTCCTGTAACGGCTGCGTGCGGGTCAAGCAGGACCCCGGTCGAGGTCGACGTTCTGCAAGCGGATCTGCCCGCGGGCGAGGGGCCGTTCAGCCGAGATCGTGACCGCCCAGATCTGCTGGGTGCGCCCCTGGTGCACGGGCTCGGCGGTGACCTCGGCGCGGCCTTCGGTCCGCGAGCGCAGCAGGTCGGTGGAGATGTGCAGGGCGACGGCGCGCTGCCCGTCGCCCGCCACCGCGAGGGACGCGCCGACGGTGGCAGCGCTTTCGACGGCCGTGGTGTAAACGCCGCCGTTCACGATTCCCCACGGCGTGTGGTGGTCCACGCCGAGGTCGATATGGCCGCGTACGCGGGTGCCGTCCGCCTCGTCGATGACCAGCCCGGCGGCAGCGGCGAATTCACCGGCGACGCGGAGCGCGAAGTCGGGCAGCGCGGCCCCTGTCGTACGGTTGCGCACCGTTCCGGCCCGCTCATCGGCGGTTGTCAGGTCAGCGGAATGCCTGGACACCGGTCACCGCCTTGCCGATGGACAGCAGGTGCATTTCCTCGGTGCCCTCGTAGGTCAGCACCGTCTCCAGATTGACCATGTGCCGGAACACCGGGTATTCCAGGGTGATTCCGTTGCCGCCCAGAATGGTGCGGGCACTGCGCGCGACGTCGAGTGCCGCCCGCACATTGGCCAGCTTGCCGACGCTGATCTGGACCGGCTGGAGCGTGCCGCTGTCCTTCAGCCGGCCGAGCCGGGCGGCAAGCAGCGATGCCTGGGTGATCTGTACGGCCATCTCCGCCAGCTTTTGCTGGGTCAGCTGGAATCCGGCGATCGGCCGCCCGAACTGCTCGCGCTGACCGGCGTAGTCGAGCACCGTCTCGTAACAGGCGCGGGCGGCGCCGACCGCGCCCCAGATGATTCCGAAACGTGCCTCGCTCAGACAGGTCAGCGGCCCGGAAAGGCCCCTGGCTTCGGGCAGCATCGAATTTCCCGGCAACCGTACGGATTCCAGGACGAGTTCACCGGTCACGGAAGCGCGCAGGGAAAGCTTCCTGGTGATCTGGTTGACGGTGAATCCGGGGGTGTCCGTGGGGACGACGAAGCCGCGGATGCCCTTCGTGCCCTGTTCGGGATCGGTCTGCGCCCAGATCACGGCCACCTCGGCGATCGGGCTGTTGGTGATCCACAGTTTCGAGCCGTCGAGCACCCAGTCGTCGCCCTGCCGCCTGGCCCGCGTCCGCATCGTGCTGGGATCCGATCCGGCGTCCGGCTCCGTCAGGCCGAAACAGCCGACCGCGTCTCCGGCGGCCATGGCCGGCAGCCACTGCTGCTTCTGCTCATCCGATCCCCACCGGTGGATGGCGTACATGGCCAGCGAGCCCTGCGTCGAGACGAAGGAACGCAACCCCGAGTCGACGGCCTCCAGTTCGCGGCAGGCCACGCCGTACGCGGTGGCGCTGGTGCCCGCGCAGCCGTACCCGTCCAGGTGCATGCCCAGGAGTCCCAGCGCCCCGAAGCGCTTGGTGAGGTCACGCGGCATCGTGTCGGCTTCGAACCACTCGGCGATGTACGGGGCCAGCTCCGTCCTGGCGAAGGACCGCACGGTGTCTCTGATGTCCCGTTCGGTCTCGCCGAGTTCGTCGTCGACCGCGAGAATGTCCAGGGGGTCGGGCTCCGCGACGGAAAGCGGGCTCATGTTTCACTTCCTTCTCGTGTCAGGAATACGGTCACGCGGAAAGACCCAGTACGGCACGGGCGATGGAATCGCTGTCGCCGACCGTGATGGAGTTGACGTGCGGGCGGATGCCGGTCTCGGTGACCCAGTTCACGCCCTCCGTCGGGACGCCGAACACATAGCGCTTGGCATGGATCGAACCGTCGCTCCTGATGACACGGAAAGGCCGCTCGGTGACCGCGACGCCCCCGGTGATGTATTCACCGGCCGAAGCGGTCCGCACGGTGAAGTGCTTGACCTGCTGCTGCTCTTTCAGGTGGACCAGAATCGAGTTGCTCGTCCTGGCGAGATCCACCTTGGGCAGCCGCGCATCGATCAGTACGGTGCTCCGGTGGACGTCGTCGGGTACTGCCGAACGCCCGACGAACACCCCTTCCGCCTCGTCGAATTCCACCGAGAAGCGCGGCCCCGCCACCTCGACCACACCGCAGTCGATCAGGGCGATCAGCTCTTCGATCCGGCTCCACGGCGGGCCCAGGGACAAGAACGCGTGCAGCGAATTGAACCAGCCCTCCACGTCGTTCTGGTAGGAGCTGCCCTCGATGCCGCCGTTCTTCATCACGTACCGCATCTCGTTGCGGATGTCGCGCAGGACGTCGAGCGCGGACTTCACGGCACTGCTGACGTTTCCCTGGCGTGCCTCGAATACGTCGGTGACCAGGTACGCCCGGAGGAATGCATGCCAGGACCCGGCCGACGCGATATCGGTCTCGGTCCACGGCTGCGCCACCCTGGACCAGTCCCAGTACTGTTCTTCCGGCACGTCGAACTTGCGCAGGACGACACCCTCGGAGTCACAGGACCAGGGGAGGAAGGTGTAGAGCGTGCTGAATTCTTCCGCCGCTTCCTTCCCTTCCCTGATCTCCACCAGGCGCGTGTAGTAGACGGTCTCGACTTCCTTGGCGACCAGCGGCCAGCAGTCGCGCCGGAAATCCAGTGCGCCGTCGGGTCCTGCATTCGACCGCAGCTTGTCGATGTGCACTTCGGTGAGCACCTTCGGCTCGTAGCGCCGGTCGCCCTTTTCGTTGTCCGCCCGGCCGTGCAGCGGCACGCCGCGGCGCGATCCGCAGACGATGTGCGGCTCCTTGCCTGACGGGAGGTAGCGGAGCGTGCCGTCGCGCCTCTCGTACCTGCCGCCGCGGCCCGCGGTGAGCAGCGACATGTAGTCGAAGAAGGACAGTCCGAGGCCGCGGACGAGTATCCGCTGGCCAGGGGCGATCCGGTCGAGGTCGACGTCGGCGGGGTTGGCCGGCGGCTGGAACAGACCGCTCACGCCGTCGGCGAAGCTCCGCAGCCGCTGCTCGGCGGCGGACAGGCCCACCGCGCCGTGCCCCGTGGCGAGCACCAGCTCGTCGACCTCGACCGCCTGCCCGCCGTCACCGGTCACCAACTGGCCGCCGCCGTCGGTGTCGAGCACCGAGACGACCTTGCAGCGGTGTTCGCGTATGTCGATGGTGGCCGGGCGGTTGCGCACCAGCTCGCGGTATGCCCATTCGAGATAGTGCCCGTAGAAGGACCGGCGGCAGTAGGTGTTCTCGTGCACCTCAGCGGCCTCCGCGATGACCTCGGCGCCATAGGTTCCGGAAAGGTCACCGGCCGCCAGTTTGACCGACCATTCGTACAGGCTCGGACCGTAACGGACCGGACCTGATATCTGCACGCTGTCGTCCGCGAAGGCGGTGATCTGGGAGGAGACGATATTCATGATGAGGTCGGGGGACTGATCGGTCCGCCAGACGTCACCGGAGCCGAAATTCCAGGGTTCGAAGAGGTTGATCACGATCGGGGTGTCGACCCGGTCCCGCGCGTTCTCCACAATGCGCTCCAGGACGGACAGACCGCGGGGGCCCACGCCGATGATGCCGACTGTGTGCACTGTCCTCTGTTTCATGATGGGACTCCGTCAGGTTTTCCCAATTAAGTTGGTGCGGAACGTGGTGGGCCGACGGGCCCGCGGCGGGCGAATGGCCTCGGCCGGATCTTTCAGGGCCGTCGGTTCAGCACACTTCATCGCTGATCTGCTTGATCGACCGCACGGTGTCGATCGCGGCGGGAACCCCGCAGTACACGGCGGAATGGACGGCGACCTCGACGAGTTCGTCGACGGTGCATCCATTGCGCAGTGCGCCGCCGATGTGCAGTTCCAGCTCGTGCTTACGGTTCATCGCGGTCAGCATGGCGACCGTCAGCAGGCTTTTGAGTTTCCGGTCGAACGCCGGCCGCTGCCAGACGGTTCCCCAGGCGAATCGCACGACCAGGTCCTGCAACTCGGCTGCGCCGGCCCAGGCATCGGAAACGCCGTCGACATATGCGTTTCCCAGGACTTCGCGCCGTAGTGCATCGCCGTTCTCCCAATCGGATCCACGCATGCGTGATCCCCTCCCCCGAAACGCCATGGAATGATTCGCGTCCTCAAGGGCGGGGTGTCTCCCCCGGAGCCGCCGCCGTGCCCTCGGAGAAAAGCCTGGCAGAAAGGCATGCGGCGCCGACAGGCCAGGCAACTGTCGTGATCAGGACTGTCGTAAACAGGAGAGTGACAAGGCGGGCATTTCACACGGCCCGGCCGCGGCGGCCCGTCGGGGCGCGCAACCGTGTCCTGAAGACGACGGCGGGCGGCGTACGGCCCGCGGCGCCGTCGCTCAGGAAGCGGCAGGGCCGGTGCGGGCCGGCTCCGGGAACAGGTCCGTCATCAGCCGGTGCGGGCCACCGCGCAGCACCGCGCTGACCCGGTCGTCGCGCAACCCCGGGTCGGCGCCGGGACCTTGACGTACCGCGAGGTCGGCGGGCGGGGGGACGACGCCGCAGGCGGGGCACTCACCGCCGGAGTCGATGTCCGTGCCGCACGGCGCGTGGCTGAAGAGCCGCCGGGCGCCCTGGGGGGCGAGCCAGCGTTCGCCCCACTGCGCCAGGGAGTACACCATCGGCCAGAGGTCGGCCCCGCGCTCGGTGAGGACGTAGTCGACCTCGACTCCCGTGACGTGCGGGTGGCGCTCGATCACCCCGACGGTCACCAGGGCCTTGAGGCGGTCGGCGAGCACGGCGCGGGGGATGTCGAGGTGGGCGTGGAAATCGCCGAAGCGCCGCACCCCGTAGAAGCAATCGCGGAGTACGAGGAGCGTCCAGCGCTCCCCGACCACCTCAAGTGCGCGGGCCATCGAACAGTCCTGACCCGCGTAGCCACGTCCCAATGCCACCCGCTCAGTTTAACAGTACATTCACCGAACTGTGCAGTTCAGTGAATGAACTACCCTGCTAGAGTGCGGTCTCTCGTCCGGTACATCAACCCTTGGGGGTAGTAGTGACGACCGAACCGGTCGCCCGCAGTTCCTCCGCACGCGCGACCCTCGCGCTGTCGTGCGTGGCCACCCTGCTCGTGCTGATCAACTTCACCGCCCCCGTATCGACCGTGCAGACCATCAGGACCGCGCTCGGCTCCGGAGCGGCGGGCCAGACCTGGATCCTGGGCAGCATCAGCGTCGGTCTCGCGGCCTGCCTGATGATGGCCGGCACCCTCGCCGACGACTTCGGCCGCAAGCGGATGTTCGTGATCGGCGGCGGGCTGCTGGCGCTCGCCACCGTGGTGTGCGCCGTCGCCCCCGTCACCCCGGTCTTCGTCCTGGGCCGCATCGTGCAGGGCGCGGCGAGCGCCGCACTCCTGGCGTCCAGCCTCGGCCTCCTGGGCCACGTCTTCCCGCCCGGTCCCGAGCGGGCACGCGCCACCGGCCTGTGGGGAGCGATGGTCGGCGGCGGCATCGCCATCGGCCCGGTGTACTCCGCACTCCTGGGCAAGGTCACCGACTGGCGGGTCACCTACTGGGTCATCGCCCTCGCCGCCGCGCTGGTCATGCTCTGGGGCACCCGGGCGCTGGAGGAGTCCCGCAGCGCGCACCGGCGCAGCTTCGACCTGGCCGGTGTGCTCAC
The DNA here is from genome assembly GCF_043199105.1 of Streptomyces sp. NPDC048644. NCBI lineage: Bacteria > Bacillati > Actinomycetota > Actinomycetes > Kitasatosporales > Streptomycetaceae > Streptomyces > Streptomyces sp. NPDC048644. Next base: position 37,244 of record NZ_JBICVO010000027.1, on the reverse strand, counting down.
CCTCGGCGGCGGCATCATGCTGCTGATCGCGGGCCTCACCGAGGGACGCAGCGGCTGGACCCAGCCGCACGTGCTGGTCCTCCTGGTGGCCGCGGTGCTCCTGCTGGCCGCTTTCGTGGTGGTCGAGAAGCGCGTCGCGGAACCGATGCTGGACCTCGGGCTGCTGCGCCGCCCCGCGTTCGTCGCGTCCATCGTCGGCGCGCTGATGACCGGCATGGGCGTGATCGGCCTCATGACGTACGTGCCGATCGCGGCGCAGACCATGCTCGGCATGAGCCCCCTGGCCAGCGCCGCCCTGCTCGCGTTCTGGTCCGGTCTGTCCTTCGTGGCCGCGCCGCAGGCCCGCCGGTTCGTCGCCCTCGTCGGGGACCGCCTTCAGGTCGCGGCCGGCCTGGTCGTCTGCGGCGTCGGCGAACTCGTCCTGATCGGGATCACCGAGCAGTCCTCGTGGTGGCGGTTCGTACCGGGCCTCGTACTGGCCGGACTCGGCAGCGGCGTGGTCAACGCGGCGCTCGCCGGACTTGCCGTACGGAGCGTGCCCGCCCACCGCGTCGCCGTGGGCTCCGCGGCGAACAACGCCTCGCGCTACCTCGGTTCGTCGCTGGGTGTCGCGCTGGTCGCGGCCGTTCTGGCGCTCGCGCCGCGCGGCGGGGGCGCCGCCCACGAGATGGGCGCGGGGCTGACCTACGCGGCGGCCATCTCCGGCGCCCTCACCATCGCCGGAGCCGTCCTCGTCGCCCTCTGCCGGGAGCGCCCGGAGTCCGAGAGCCCGGTGGAATCCCCGCGCCTGGCCTCGTCGGTCTGAGGCACCGGCCGACGGCGGGACCGCAGCCGACGGATGCGCATCCCCCCTGCGGATGCGCATCCGTCGGCGTCCGTCGGCGGCCAACTCCCGCCGGTACATGGCCGATTCTCGCCCCTGGTGCCGGGCGACCCGTCAGCCGCCCCGGTCGGTCGCCCCGCTCACCACGCCACCGGCTCCTGCTCGCGCAGCAGAAACCCCAGTTGGAGGCGGCTGGAGGCGCCGACCTGCCGCATCATCTCCGAGACATGGCGCTGACAGGTACGCACCGAGATACCCAGGGCGCGGGCCGTCGTCCGGTCGTCGGCGCCGTCGATCAGGTGTTGCAGGATGGACTGCTTCGTCTGGTTCGCCAGCGTATGGATGAACGTTCTGTCCCGCGGTTTGTTCAGGAGATCGCCGGTCAGCCAGAGCGAGTTGAACATCTCGGCGGCGAAGGTGATGAGATCGGAGTTCCGGATCACGAGCGCACCGCCAGGTCCGTCCTGGAGCGGAATGAAGAGCACCTTGCGGTCGAAGATGATGAACCGGGCGAGATCCCCCGTCACGGTCCTGACCTCGGCCCCCGCGTCGATGGCTTCCTGAGCCGTCAACGGGTCGAAGCGGGTGGAGTACTGGTAGAGGGTGCGCAGCCGTACCTCGCGTCCGAGCAGCGACTGGTAGCGGTGGCGGGCTTCGAGCAGCTCCGCGTCCTGGCGTGGCCCGCCGGGTCGGGCGGACAGCACTTCCTGGCGGCATTCGGCCGCCTGCCGCTCCAGGGCCCTGACCAGCTCATCGTGCGAGTCGATCCGTTCCAACTGCGGCCCCTGGGCGGGCTGTTGCTGCGTCGCGTAGATCAGTTTCAGCTCGGCGAACTGGCTGCGCATCCACAGTAAGTCGAACTGCGCGCCGCGCACCCGTTCCTCCCATTTCTCCAGGAGCTGATCCGACACTCCGGCGGGGTCGACGGCCGCCAGATGGTCGTTTCCCAGCCGTCGTACCAGGCCCGCGGCGATCAGATTGTCCACCGCGTGGACGCTGATGCCACCCTGCCCGTCGGACGTCATCTCGCCGACGGGTACCGGACCCTGCTCGGCAATGCGCTGGTAGGACGCTAACTCCGCCGACGTGAGTTCCATCGAGGTCCCGCCGGTCACCGAGCATTCGTTCACCAGAGCATCCATGTCATTTCCTCTCTGTTGACGTGACGTATCGGAGACGGCGGAGTGCCGTGTCCCGGACGTCACGCCGGATGGAATCCGTGGTCATATCCGGATGAATTCGCCGTGCGGTATCGGCCACTCCGGGCCCATCGTCCGTTTCCGGCCGATGCCCCCATGTGCCCCTGTCATATGTGCGACGTCAGTGGATGGCTCAAACGCTACTGTCGAAGAGGAATGCACAGCACTGTGCCAAACATCTGTTGACGGGACTCTTGCGCGCACCGGAACACCATCTCCCGGACTCACACAGCGTTGATTCCCGCCTCAACAATTCGCCGCGAACTCTTCATCGGCCCGCCACGTCACGGAAATTGCGCACCACATGCCCCGAATCGCTCCAGGGAAATCCGCGGAGTGCGGCGACGAAGGGCGAGGGGGCACCGGCGAACCGGCCGCCCTCACGAGAACAGGTACGGCGAAGCTCCCGCTACGGCAGGGCTCCCGTCACAGCAGGGCTCCCGCTACGGCAGGACCCTCGCGGCCGGCCCGCAGGGGCGCCGCTGCTGCGTGGGGGCCCGGTCCGCATTCCGGCCACGTGTCACGTGACGCGGTCCGGTACAAAGGCCGCCATAGGGAATACCACCCGGAAAACGCCAACGTCCATACGGTGGAATGAGCTTGACCTGACATACGCCCGCGGCTGGCAGGCCCTGTCGCCTTCGGCCGCTCCGGGTACTCCACAAGGAGTCGTGGGAATCGTTCATGGCACTGCTTGCTCCTCCCCCAGGGGCAGCACAATGAGGTGGCTGTATACAAACGTCCTGGCGTGCAGGAGGTCTTTATTACAGGCAACTGTGCGAGGTGCGCGATGACATGGCCCTCGCCTCGGTTGATTCGGGAACGGCGCATTACTGCGGTACGGGCTGGTTGGCGTGATTAACCTCAGCTAGTCTGCCGCTGATGAATCTGACACACCCTGCGATGCAACGTCAACACACGCCACCCGGGGGGCCTTCGTGCCGGTAGACGCATTCGGCGGGCGCCTGAACAGGCTCTTTGAGGAGGTGCACCCGCCGGACCGCGGCCCCTACACGAACCAGGAAGTCGCCAGGATGCTGGTCGACCGCGGCGGCCCGACGCTCTCCCACGTCTACCTGTGGCAACTGCGCACCGGACGGCGGGACAATCCCACCCGACGCCATCTGGAGACGCTGGCGAGGTTCTTCGGCGTCCCGGTGTCCTACTTCTTCGACGACGACGTCGCCGCCAAGGTCGAGGGCGAACTCGGCTTCGTCAGGCAGCTGCGCGAGTGCGGGGTGCGGCGCGTGGCCACCCGCGTCGCCGGGCTCTCCCCGCAGAGCGTGGAGCAGGTACTCGACACCATCGAGCACATCCGCGAGCGGGAAGGACTGCGTCCAGGACCGGCCGGCGAGCGGACGGACGAGTGCAGGTGAGGCGCAGGGACACCACACGGCGCGACTGCCGGCGCTTCGTCCGCGACCTCAACCTCCCGCAGGCGGCGTGCATTCGGGACCTGCTGCCTGCCATCGAGGAACGGTCGGGCCACTCGATCCGCGTCGCGCCCGCCCCCGTGGACAGCGTGCAGGGCGTCTGCGGCATGTGGATACGGACCGTGGAAGGCATCGACTACGTCTTCGTCCACCGGAAGACCAGCCGCGCCCACCAGGACCACATCCTCGCCCACGAGCTGGCCCACATCCTGTGCGCCCATCACGAGAACCTGGACACCCCCGGCTCGAAGCCGCTGACGGACCGGCTGATCACCACCCTCGACCCGTCGGCGGTGAAGATGATGCTGGGCCGCAGCGACTACACGTACCAGGACGAGCGGGAGGCCGAGCTGATCGGCTCCTACCTCCAGCGTCACGTGCACCACCCGGGACGGCGCACCGGCGGCCACGATCTCGTGGCGGCGACGTTACTGCGCAAGAGGGGATAGCGGGCGCGTGCAGCAACTCCTCCACCCCCTGTGCGCGGTGCTGGCCGTGGCCGGATTCCTGCTGCTGCTCTGGCCGCCGCGGCGGCTGCGCCAGGACCCCGCGCTGGCCGCGCTGACCTGCGTCTACGGCTTCTGCGCCGTCTCCTTCCTGGTGTCCATCGCGCCGGTGTGGACGCTGCTCGGCGACGCCACGGGACGCCCCGCCTTCGGCATCCTCGCCGCCTTCACCGCCGTGGTGGCCCAGGTCTCCCACCAACCGGTCGTCCTCGCCCACTGGGTGCTGCCGCCGGAGAAGGCCCGCAGGCGGGCCCGCCTGTACCGCGGGGCGGGAGCCGCGGTCATCCTGGCCCTGGCGGCACTGTTCCTCCAGCTCCCCGCCACGGACCGCACCACCCCGCAGGGCATCACCGCCGCGTACCTCCACTCCGGCGTCTACCAGGCGTACTTGGCGCTCTACCTCGTCGTCTACTGCGCGGGCCAGGCCGTGCTCGCACTGGGCTGCCGGGCCGCCGCCCGCCGTACGGACCAGGCGTGGATCGCCCGCGGACTGCGCATCGTCGGCGCCGGAGCGGTGCTGACCTTCGGCTACAGCGCCATCCGCATCGCCGGCGTGGGATCCGCCCTGTTCGGCCTGAGCCGCCCCGCACCCGCCGTCGAGAGCCTCGCCTGGCTCTGCGCCGACGGCGGCAACGCGCTCGTGCTGACCGGGTTCTTCCTCCCGACCCTGGCGGTGCACGTCGTCCCGCGCCTGCGGGCCTGGAGCCGCGCGCGCCGCGACCACCAGGCCCTGGCGCCGCTGTGGGACGCGGTGCACCACGCCGTACCCACCGTCGCCCTCCAGCCCGCCCGCACCCGCGCCGCGTCCCGACTGCGGCTGTGGGACACCACTTGGCACCTCTACCGCCGCACCGTGGAGATCCGGGACGGCCAATGGGCGCTGCGGCACCGCCTGGAGGAGTCGGTACGCACCGCGTCCGAACGGCGCCACCGCGCGGCAGGTCTCGACGGCGCCGAACTGGCCTGCGCCGTCACCGCCGACCAGCTCCGCGCCGCGCTCGCCGCCCACCGGCACGACGTGGCACCGCAGACCCCGGCCGAGTACGCCGACGCCGGCACCCGCGAGGACGTGCGCACCCCGGACGACGACGTCCGCGCCCTGCTCCGTATCGCCGCCCACTTCACCCCCGCACCCGCAGAACAGGAAACGACACCCTCATGGACCTGACGCACCGCCCGGCAGCCGACCAACTGCGCGCCATGGAAAGGGGCGAGATCTCCAGCCGCGAGCTGACCGCCGCCCACCTGGAGCGCATCGCCCGGCACCCTGAGCAGCACGCGGTGGTCACCGTCGACCACGACGGCGCCATGGCCGCAGCAGCGGAAGCCGACGAGCGGCGGGCCGCGGGCCGCGCCGGCGGGGCACTGCTCGGCCTTCCGGTCACCGTCAAGGACTCGCTGGAGACCGCGGGCCTGCGCACCACCTGCGGATCACAGGACCTGGCCGCGCACCTGCCCGAACGGGACGCCGACGCCGTGGCGCGGCTGCGGACCGCGGGCGCGGTCGTCATCGGCAAGACCAACACGCCCCCGATGTGCCAGGACCTCCAGACCAGCAACCCGCTGTTCGGCACCACGCCCCACCCGGTCGACCCGCGGCGCACCGCGGGCGGCTCGTCGGGCGGCGAGGCCGTGGCCGTCGCGACCCACCTGAGCCCCCTGGGCATCGGCAGTGACCTGGCGGGATCGCTGCGGCTGCCCGGCCACTACTGCGGCGTCCACAGCCTGCGGCCCAGCCACGGCATCGTGCCGACCCGCGGCCACATCCCCCGCCCGCCCGGCTGGCTGACACCGACGGACATGCTCACCGTCGGCCCGCTCGCCCGCACCGCCGCCGACCTCGACCTGGCCCTCGACGCCCTGGCGGGCCCGTCGCCCGACGATGACGTCGCATGGCGCCTGGAGCTGCCCGCCCCCCGGCACGAGCGGCTCCACGAGTACCGCATCGGCATCTGGGCTGACGATCCGTACTGCCGGGTGGACGCCGAGACCCGCGCGCTGCTCGACGACGTCGCCAAGGCCCTGCACGGCGCCGGCGCCCGCGTCGACGCCACCGCGCGCCCCGTCGGCATGGCCGATTCCGACCGCCTCTTCCAGCGCCTGATGTTCGCCGCATCCGCCGCGAGCGCCGCCCCGGAGGCGTTCGCCTCCGAGGTCACGGCCGCCGGGAACCTCCCGCCGGGGAAGACCTCAGCCGGTGCGGCCTTCCTCCGTGCCCGCACCATGCGCCACCGGGACTGGTTGCTCGCCGACGAGGAACGCGCGCTGCTGCGGAAGCGGTGGGCGGCCTATTTCGACGGCATCGACATCCTCATCACCCCGGCGGCACCGACCGCAGCCCTGCCCGACCTGTCCGGCGTGCCCGTCCCCGAGCGGTACCTCACCGTGGACGGCGAGCGCCGCGGGTACTGGGAGCAGACCGCCTGGCTCAACCTCGCGGGCCCCGTGCGCCTGCCCGCGGCCACCGTCCCCGTGGGCAGCACCGCCGACGGGCTCCCGCTCGGCGTCCAGCTCATCGGGCCCTACCTGGCCGACCGCACCGTCACGCACGTGGCCGGGCTGCTGGCGTCGGGCATGGCAGACGATCGCCCCGCTCGCGGCGGCAACTCCGGCTGACCTCGGGGGATTCGGCGCACGGATCGGGCCTGGCGGGCTCCTGGCCGACGGCGGCGGCCCAGTCCGTGAGCAGCTGCTCGTAGGCGTCCTGTTCCTCGGGCCACAGGCCGCGGCCGGCGCGCTCGGCCATAAAGGTGCGTATGGCCTCGTTCGCCGCACTCACGGACTGCGCCGTGACCGAGGGGGACCAGGAGGTTTGAGGCATACCGCGATCTTACGGTCGGCCACCGACAATGACGCCTGCTTTACCGAGAGTCAGCCGATGCCCCAAGCTGCGTACGGGGCGGCGCCCGTCATTCCCCCTCGCCATCCCGCCTTTCCCCGGCGCGGGCGCGCAGACGTCCCAGCAGGGCGGTGCCCGCCAGGACCAGGCCGATGGCGAGGATTTTGGCCACCCCGTAGAAGGCGGTGCCCGGCTCGTCCGGGGTGCCGGGCAGGCGGAGGAAGAACCACAGGCCCACCGCGGCCCCGGCGACGATCAGGCCGACGGCGCCGACCGGCCCGATCCCGGCCCACCAGGGACCGTCCCCGGCCGGCCGGTCGTCACGCTCGGCGGATCCGTCACGGGCCATCGTCAGCTCTCCTGTCATCTCCACTCGGCGGGCACGGGCAGCGCCTCTCGGCGGCACCACGGGCATGAAGAGGAAGACGCCGGCCACGGCCCCACGGTTCACCGATGCGGGCACCCGCACGGCGGAACGGTCCGCCCCCGCACCGCCGTCACCCGCCGATGCCAACCAACGCCCCGACATGCAAAGGGAGTTGACGACCCGCCCGCTCCAGCCCCACGCACGAAAAACCCCTCCGCCCCGGAGAAACCGGGCCGGAGGGGTGATCGCAGGTGCGCCGTCTCAGTCCCTGCGGCGGCGGAAGGCGCGCCGTATGAAGTGGATGATCAGCCAGATCACCAGGACGATGACCAGCAGGAAGATCACGAAGAGCACGATCAGGAAGATGCCGAGCTTCTTGAAGAAGCCCTTCTTTTTCTTCTTCGACTTGTCCTTGGCCAGGACCACCGGCTTGGCGGCCATCGCCTTCGCGGCCACCGCCGACGCGCCGGCCGGAGCCGCACCCGCCGTCCGCGCGCCGGCGTTCAGGGCGCCCGGCGCCTGCGCGGCGTGCGCCGGCGTGCCGTGCGGCGCGGCCACCTGATGTACGACGGCGGCACGCGGGACGTCGCCGCGCACCGCCGCAGCGGCGGGCGAGACGGCCGCGGCGAGCAGGCCGAGGAGCAGCGCCAGCACCAGGGCGGGCCGGCGCGCGGCGGCCGAACCTGCCGGGCGGCGACCGGAGTTCGCCCCGTTCGTGCCGCCCTCGTCGGCCACTCCGGGCGCGGAGTGCGTGTCCATGGTCGTCTTCCCCCTTGGTCGGTGGGTCGTGCCGTGCGTCGCGGGCTCGGACGCCCGCGGGTCGTCAGCCATTATGCGGTGACGACGGACGCCGCGGCCGAGGTCTCCACCTCCGCCGGACAGGCGCTGTACCGCTCCTCGCCGACCGCCGCGCAGCCCGAACAGCCGCCCGGTGAGCAGGATGTGGAGCATCGCGAGGACGTTCACCAGCAGTACGGCGATCTTGAGTCGGCTGATCTTCTCCGTCAGCTCGTGGATCTCCAGCGGCACGGGCCGGGGGCCGTCCAAGGGTGCGAGCGGCAGCGGAAATCGGTATACGCCGGGCGATACGCCACGGGCGGGGGTCGGGGGAGGCGGCCTCGTCGGGGGACCGGCCGCCTCCCCCGGAGGGGACCGGACCTCCAAGTCCACGCCGCGGTCAGGGGGGATCGCGCGGCGCGGACCCCGCAGTGAGGTCCGGATCCCGGCCCTGCGGACTCCTGCCAGACCCGCCGGGGCACTTCCATCCTGCCTCCGCCGCACACCCCGCGCGGCAGACAAAGGACCTTCCCCCGGGGGCCTTTGGTCCCTAAAGACCAGATGAGGACGCCGCCCGCGCCGCGGGTGCACGAACCGGACGGACCGGACACGGCGCACCGCACCCGCCGGGCCCGTCCGGTGCCGGGCGGGGATCTCCCCGGGGTACCGGCGCGCCGGTGTGGTTAAACTCGCCCGACTGCACCGGGGAACTGCAGGGACTGCCGTAGGGGAGACGGGACTGATGGCGCAAGCGAAGAAGATCGCGTTGTATCTGGTCATCGTCTTCGTGCTCTACACGATCATCACCTCCCCGGGACGGGCCGCCGATCTCGTCCAGATAGGCTTCGAGGGCATCTCGTCCGCAGCTCAGGGTGTCGGCGAGTTCATGACGCAGCTGGTCAGCTGACCGCTGCCGCCGCGGCCGGCCAGGACCGGCCGCGCACCGTCCGCCCGCACGGAGGCCCCAGTGATCCGCCACCTGGTCCTGTTCCAGCTCAACGAAGGCGTCTCCCGCGACGAGCCGCGCGTGCAGGACGCCGCACGGGCCTTCAGGGAACTGGGGGACAAGATCCCGGAGCTGACCCACTGGGAGTGCGGCTGGAACATCACCGACCGCCCGATCGCCCGCGACTTCGCGATCAATTCGGCCGTCGCCGACCGGGAAGCCCTCACCCGCTACATCGAACACCCGGCCCATCAGGCGGCAGCCGCGCAGTGGCGCGCCTTCGCCACCTGGGTGATCGCCGACTACGAGTTCTGAGCGCACCCGGCGGCCCCGTCCGCCCCCACTTCCGGCCACCGCCCGGCCCCTCGGCCACCTTCCGGCCCGCACGCGCCTCCTGACGGCCCGTAGAGCGCCCGCGGCGGCCCGGAGCACCCTCAACCCCACGGCGTACGCCCGCGCGCCTCTGCGCGCCACTCACGCGCTCCGCACGCGCGTCCGCGCCGTCACACGTCGCGCCACCACAGGCGCCCGCACCCCCTTCGCGCCCCTTCGCGCGCCCTTCAACTCACCACCCAACACGGCGTTATGCGGTGCTTGCGCATACTGCACATGTCTTGTGATGCTATGACCGCTTTTGCCGGATACATGCACTGTGAAGGGTGGCGTGACCGTGACGGCCCGTACTGCGCCCAAGGCTCCATCCCGCGAGAGCCGGAGCGCGGACACGCGGGCGCTCACGCAGGTGCTGTTCGCCGAGCTGGCCGGGCTCGAACCCGGCACGCCCGAGCACACCCGGGTCCGGGCCGCCCTGATCGAGGCGAACCTGCCGCTGGTCCGCTACGCCGCCGCCCGTTTCCGCAGCCGCAACGAACCGATGGAGGACGTGGTCCAGGTCGGCACCATCGGCCTGATCAACGCGATCGACCGCTTCGACCCGGACCGCGGCGTGCAGTTCCCCACCTTCGCGATGCCGACCGTCGTCGGCGAGATCAAGCGCTACTTCCGGGACAACGTCCGCACCGTCCACGTACCGCGCCGGCTGCACGAACTCTGGGTGCAGGTCAACGGCGCGACCGAGGACCTGACGGTGCTGCACGGCCGCTCCCCCACCACCGCCGAGATCGCCGACCGTCTCAAGATCGGCGAGGAAGAGGTCCTGGCCTGCCTGGAAGCCGGGCGGTCATATCACGCCACTTCCCTCGAAGCGGCCCAGGAAGGCGACGGACTGCCCGGCCTGCTGGACCGCCTCGGCTACGAGGACCCCGAGCTGGCCGGCGTCGAGCACCGCGATCTCGTGCGCCATCTCCTCGTCCAGCTGCCCGAACGCGAGCAGCGGATCCTGCTGCTCCGCTACTACAGCAACTTGACGCAATCTCAGATCAGCGCGGAGCTCGGGGTGTCGCAGATGCATGTCTCGCGGCTACTGTCACGGAGCTTCGCTCGGCTGCGGTCCGCAAACAGGATCGAGGCGTAACCGGGACGGGGTACCGAGGGCCCCGCGATCCTGCGCAGATATGTCGACTTGGCGCTACAGCGTGTTGCCGACATGTGACATTCTGCAGGAACCGCGTTTGCCACGGCGCTGCCTCCGGTATTCAGGTGGAGGTATCACTTCCCGGTCCGCCTCGGTCCGGGGACGCCGCAGCGACCCGACCCGCGACCTCAAGGGGGTGGCATGTCCGTAGAACTGGGCAGCTCAAAGGTGCTTTCCGCGATTCCCGCGCCCGCACCGCACGTGCACGACGACGACGCCATCAACACCCGCACGCTCTCCCGCTCCCTGTTCCTGCGGCTGGCCACGCTCGACAAGGACTGCGCGGAGCGTACGTACGTACGCGACACTCTCATCGAGCTGAACCTCCCGCTCGTGCGGTACGCGGCGGCCCGATTCCGCAGCCGCAACGAGCCGATGGAGGACATCGTCCAGGTCGGCACGATCGGTCTGATCAAGGCCATCGATCGTTTCGACTGCGAACGCGGCGTGGAATTCCCGACGTTCGCGATGCCAACCGTCGTCGGCGAGATCAAGCGGTTCTTCCGCGACACCTCGTGGTCGGTACGGGTACCGCGCCGCCTCCAGGAGCTGCGGCTCGCGCTCACCAAGGCCAGTGACGAACTGGCCCAGAAGCTCGACCGCTCGCCCACCGTCCCCGAACTCGCCCGCTGCCTCGGGGTGTCGGAGGAGGACGTCGTCGACGGACTGGCGGTCGGCAACGCCTACACCGCCTCCTCGCTGGACTCGCCATCCCCCGAGGACGACGGCGGCGAGGGCTCCCTCGCGGACCGCCTCGGATACGAGGACAGCGCCCTGGAGGGTGTGGAGTACCGCGAGTCGCTCAAGCCGCTGCTGGCCAAACTCCCGGCCCGCGAGCGCCAGATCATCATGCTGCGCTTCTTCGCCAACATGACGCAGTCCCAGATCGGCGAGGAGGTCGGCATCTCCCAGATGCACGTCTCCCGGCTGCTCACCCGCACTCTCTCGCAGCTGCGCGAAGGGCTCATCGCGGAATGAGGAACGGTCCGCCGAGAGGTCGTTGAGGCCATCGAGCACCACTCGGCGGACAGCAGTGAAGCACGGTGCCGCGCGACTCTAGGAATCTGACGGGCCGTCATCGACACTGTGCCGATGCGACAGTTGCCCCGCATACCCGCTGCGCACCCGCGACGTACGCCGCCGCCCCGGCGCGCCCGCCTCGCGCCCCGCACGCCACGGACACCCGCACTCGCCGCCTCCGCGGCCGTCGCGCTCTGTCTGGGCGCCCTGCTCACCGGCTGCGGCAGCCCCACGGACACCGGCTATCTGGCGCCGGCCGCCGCAGGCCCCGGCCGGGCACCGACGAAGGCCGTGCCGCCCGACGACGACGTCGAGCTGACCCCGCTGGACGGCACCGAAGCGCCGCACTCCGGAACTCCCGGCACCCCGGACCCGAAACCGGGACACCGCCCGGGATCCGACGGCCCCCCCTCGGACAACGGTCGGAATCCGGCCAACTCTCCGAACGATCCGGCCACTTCGCCGAGCCCTTCCGCGCCGGGCGACGACACCGCCCCGCCCGGCGGCGCCGACGGCGGTCCGGGCTCCCCCGGCGGCTCACCAGGACCCGGCGCCCCGGACGGCGAATCCCCCGCACCGAAGCCGCCGTCCCCCACGATCCCCGCGGGCCCCGGCGCACCCGCGGGCCTGGTGATCGGCAAGCCCCGCCTCGACGACAGCGGCGAGCGCTGGTGCGAAAAGGTCAGCTTCGACGTGCTGAACACCGGGAAGAAACCGGTCACCGCCGGCACCGTCACCTTCGGCACCCACATCATCGGCGGCCTCGGCGTCGACTGGGCCACGGTCACCTCGTCCCGCCCCCTCCCGCTACCGATCGGATCCGGCCAACTCCGCACCGCCGCCTACCGGATCTGCGTGGACGCCTGGCGGGTGCCCCTGGGCATGCACCTCGACACCAAGGACGTCACGTTCACCTGGAGGTGACGCCCGGCCCGGCCGTGCCGCGCGTCAGGTGAGGGCCGCTGCCGCCAGCCCGGCGGCCCTGGCGACCAGCGGGTTGTCCGTCGGCCCCGCCGCGTCGAACTTGGTCGACAGGACGGAGAGCACGATCGGCGGGCGGTTCGGCGGCCAGACGACACCCACGTCGTTGGCGATGCCGTACGCCGCGCCGCCGCCGGTCTTGTCCGCCAGGATCCAGTCCGCTGGGAGGCCGGCGCGGAAGCGCTCGGTGTTGGTGTTGTTCGCCACCAGCCAGTCCGTCAGCCGCTTTTGGTCCCCCGCGGTGAGCGCGTCGCCCACGACGAGGTCGCCGAGGGTGCTCCCGATGGCGCGGGGGCTGGTGGTGTCCGTCACCCGCCAGGGCTCCGCCGAGTTCAGCTCCGGCTCCCAGCGGTCGAGCCGGGTCGTCCCGTCGCCCAGCGAGCGGCAGAAGCGGGTGATCGCGGTCGGGCCGCCCAGCTCCCGCAGGAGGAGGTTCCCCGCTGCGTTGTCGCTCCGGCCGACCGTGGCGGCACACAGCTCGGCCACGGTCATGCCGTGCGCGAGGTTCTCGGGCAGGCCGGTGACCGGGGTGTACCCCGCTTCCTTGACGTCCTTCTCGGTGTACCGGATGCGCCGGGCCAGGTACTCGCCGTGCCGGTCGAGGTCCCGCAGGACGGCCGCGGCGGCGAGCGACTTGAACACCGAGCACATCGGGAAGCGCTCGTCCGCGCGGTAGGCCACCGTCCTGCCGGTGGCCGTGTCGCGGGCGAACACCCCCAGCCGGGCGGCGTACTCCTGCTCCAGCTCCCGCAGCTGCCGGGAGATCCCGCCGGCGGCCGAAGTCCCGGCGGGTGTCGCGGCGTTCGCGCCGCCGGCCGCGGCCAGCCCTGCGGCCAGCGCCGTTCCGGTGCCGAAGGCGAGTACCGCGCGACGGGACGGACGTACTCCGGTGTTCTTCATGCTCGTCCTCTCTACTGGTGGACGGGGAGTCTTCGGGGCCGCCCTTGCCGGACGGCCGCGATCTTGCGGGAAAAGGACGCCGCGGACGGGCCCGGCGGTTTCACCCCGGCCCCCGCATCGGCGGCTGACAAACGGAAAGGGGCCCGGAAGACAGCTCCGGGCCCCTTGTACGTACGGGGTGGGTGAGAGAGGGGAGGGAGAGATAGCGGGGAGGGGACGCGTGGGCGGGTGTTACGCCAGGGCCAGCCAGGCGGCGCCGGCCACGACCACCAGGGCGACGATCACGCCGACGATGAGGCCGACGCGAGGCCCGGAGGACGCCGGCTGGGGGGCCGCGGCGCGGCGTCCGCCGGCGGTGGGGGCCGGGGCGCCCTCGTCCACGAAAGCTCGGAACATCTGCGTGCTGCCCGCCGGGTCGTAGTTGCCCTCGGCCTGGTTCTGCGGGTTGGTCGCCATGGGCAAGGACCCTAGCGAACCAGGGGCGTCGGGGCACCCCAGGGGCGCGCGTGGGACGACGCGCGGAACGGCGCGCGGACGGCTCGCAGTTCGGCTCGCGGGGCAGCGGTGCGGCGGCGGTTCGCGGGCCGCGGATCCCCCCGGCGATACGTGAGGTCGGCGGACGGGCGCGGGAGGGGCGTCGGGCGGCGTCCGGCACCGGGTGAAGAGAGCCTGCTCACAGTGGATACACAGCAGATGCACAGCGCGGCGACAGCCCTGACCTGTGGCTTTTTCGGTGGCGGTCGGAGGGCTTGACCGGGTGCGTAGGAGTGCTTTGGCGTCCCTTTACCTGGGGCACCTCCATACGTTTGCCTTCAGCAACCAACTGAGTTTATGGTTGCCCCAAGCAACAAAAACATGCGTGGAGGAGCCCATGGCCGCTCAGACTCAATACGAAGAGCTGGCCAGGCAACTCAGTGCCATCGGAGCCGTCAAGCGCGAAATGGGGCGCATCCTCCCCCAGGACTGCCCGCCCGCTTCGGCCGGTGTGCTCACCCTTCTCGACCGGCACGGTGAGATGCGGATGAGCTACCTGGCCGAGCTGCTCGCGATCGACATGTCGGTGACCAGCCGGCACGTCGCCCACGTCGCGGAGCGCGGCTGGATCGAGCGGAAGCCCGACCCGGCGGACAAGCGGTCGCGGCTGCTGCGCCTGACCCCGAGCGGCAAGGAACTCCTCACGGAGCTCTCCGAGCGCTACACCCAAACACTCGCCCGGTATCTGGACGACTGGACCGACAGCGACGTCGGCAACCTGATCGAGCTGCTCGCCAGGCTCCGTACGAGCTTCGGCGACTGCCGGACCCGGGCGCATCACGACTCCACCACCCGTACACCCGCAGGATGAAAAGGAACTACATGGCTACGACCACACCAGCCGGTGTGCGGGGCGGCCACGCCAAGCATGGAGGCGGCGGCGCCCCCTCCAGCGGAGCCCCCATGACGCACCGTCAGATCATGGAGGCGCTGTCCGGGCTGCTGCTCGGGATGTTCGTCGCCATTCTGTCCTCGACGATCGTCTCGAACGCGCTGCCGGAGATCATTCACGATCTGCACGGCGGGCAGAGCGCCTACACCTGGGTCGTGACGGCCTCGCTGCTGGCGATGACCGCGACCACTCCCCTGTGGGGCAAGCTCTCCGACCTGTTCAGCAAGAAGCTGCTGGTGCAGATCGCGCTGGTCATCTACGTGGCGGGCTCGGTCGTCGCCGGTCTGTCGCAGAACGCCGGGATGCTGATCGCCTGCCGTGTCGTGCAGGGCATAGGCGTGGGCGGTCTGTCCGCCCTGGCCCAGATCGTCATGGCCGCGATGATCTCCCCGCGTGAGCGCGGGCGTTACAGCGGCTACCTCGGTGCCACCTTCGCCGTCGCCACCGTCGGCGGCCCGCTGCTCGGTGGCGTCATCACCGACACCAGCTGGATGGGCTGGCGCTGGTGCTTCTACGTCGGCGTGCCCTTCGCGGTGATCGCGCTGATCGTGCTGCAGAAGACCCTGAAGCTCCCGGTCGTCAAGCGCGAGGGTGTCAAGGTCGACTGGGCGGGCGCCTTCTTCATCAGCGCGGCGGTCTCGCTGCTGCTGGTGTGGGTGACGCTGGCCGGCGACAAGTACGACTGGCTGTCGTGGCAGACCGCCGCGATGGTCGGCGGCTCGGTCGTGCTCGGCGCGATCTTCATCCTCGTCGAGTCCAAGGCGAAGGAACCGATCATCCCGCTGCGGCTGTTCCGCAACAAGACGATCACCCTCGCCTCGCTGGCCTCGCTGTTCGTCGGTATCGCGATGTTCACCGGCACCGTCTTCTTCAGCCAGTACTTCCAGCTGGCACGCGGCAAGTCGCCGACGATGTCCGGCGTGATGACGATCCCGATGATCGCGGGCCTGTTCATCTCGTCGACCGTCTCGGGCCAGATCATCACCAAGACCGGCAGGTGGAAGGCGTGGCTGGTCTCCGGCGGCGTCCTGATCACCGCGGGTCTGGGGCTGCTCGGCACCATCCGGTACGACACCGAGTACTGGCACGTCGCGATCTTCATGGCCCTGATGGGCCTGGGCATCGGCATGATGATGCAGAACCTGGTGCTCTGCACGCAGAACCAGGTCGCTCCCGAGGACCTCGGCTCCGCCTCGTCCGTCGTCACCTTCTTCCGCTCCCTCGGTGGTGCGGTCGGCGTCTCGGCGCTCGGTGCGGTGCTCGCCACCCGCGTCACCCACTACGTCGAGGACGGCATCGCCGAACTCGGCCCGAAGGCGGCGAAGGCGGCGGCATCGGCCGGCGGCGGCGGTGGCATCCCGGACCTTGACGCGCTCCCCGCACCGCTCCGTACCGTCATGGAGAGCGCGTACGGTCACGCGGTCGGCGACGTCTTCCTGATCGCCGCGCCCTGTGCGCTGCTCGCTTTCCTGCTCACCCTGTTCATCAAGGAGGTCGCGTTGAAGACTCGCGGCGGACTGGCCCAGAACGCGGACGGCGAGGAGGCGACACCGGCCGGCATACCGTCCGGGGCCGACGCTCCGGCAGCCGCAGCCGCGGCCCCTGTCGAGGAGCGGGAGCCCGCCCTGGTGGGCGCCCCCTCCGTTCCTTCCGACGACGATCACACCCCCTCGTGGGCGCAGCCGGCCGCGGCGGCGGCCACCCAGCCCCTGGCGGCGTACGCGTCGGCCGGCGGCGGTGACCTCCCCGCCGGGCCCGCGATCCACGGATTCGTGCGCAACCCTGAGGGCCACCCCGTGCCGCGCTCCGCGGTCACGCTGATCTCGCTCAGCGGGCGCCAGCTCGGCCGCTCGGTGGCGCAGGCCAACGGCTCGTACGTGCTGAACGCCCCCGGCGCCGGCTCGTACGTGCTGATCGCGGCGGCCGACGGCCACCAGCCGCAGGCGTCCACGGTCGTCGTCGGCGAGCAGCCGCTCGGCTACGACATCCTGCTCAGCGGCACCAGCGGCCTCGGCGGCCAGGTCCGCAGCGCGGTCACCGGTGCCCCGGTGGACGGCGCGATGGTCGTCGTCACCGACGTCCGCGGCGAGGTGCTGGCCACCGGCAAGACCGGCGCCGAAGGCTACTTCTCCTTCGACGAGCTGCCCGCCGGTACCTTCACCGTCGCGGTGAACGCCGCGGACTTCCGGCCGACCGCGCTGCCGGTCGAGGTCGGCGGCCAGGGCACCACCCGCGTCGAGATCGAGCTGCTGTCCGGCGCACGGGTCCAGGGCATCGTCCGGGCCGGCTCCGCACGGCGCCCGCTGCCCGACGCCCGGGTCACCCTGGTGGACGCGGCGGGCAACGTCGTCGCCACCTCGACGACCGGTGAGGACGGCGCGTACGCCTTCACCGACCTGGACGCCGGCGACTACACGGTCATCGCGAGCGGCTACCCGCCGGTCGCCAACGGCCTGCAGATCGACGCACGCGGGGTCGACGGCTACGACGTCGAACTCGCCCACCCCGGGGACTGACCCGGATCCCGGGACGACCACCCGGGTGACCAAACCCCGGACCGGGACGCGACTTTGAGCGGAGACGCGTCCGGGACCGGACCCCAGGGCTCCGGCGGCGGCACTGCGCACAGGCAGGGGACGGCCTGCAGGCCGCCGCCGGAGCCCGCCATGTACCAGGCAAGAATCGGGAGTGGGAATGACTTCGACGGGCGCGGGAGCTGCGGGAGTACGGGCGCAGGTCCGCACACGGGACGGCTGGGCGGTCCAGCACGCCGTACTGACCGTCACCGACATGACGGGCGCGCAGGTGCTGCGCAAATCGGCCGACGAGGACGGCGTCATCCGCAGCGCACAGCCGCTGACACCAGGCCCTTACACGGTCATCGTGACGGCGGTCGGTTACGCGCCGGTCGCCTCCAGCTCGATCGTCACGGCCAGCGGCCGGATGGACATCGGGAACGTGGTGCTGGCACGGCAGGGCGGCGCCGAGCTGCCGCCGCCCGGTGTCTGGACGATCGACCCGATGCACTCGACGGTGGCCGCGACCGCCCAGCACCTGGGCATCACCAGCGTGCACGGCAGGTTCACCGACTTCAGCGGCCGGATCGAGATCGCCGAGGACCTGGAGAAGTCCCGTGTCGACGCGGTCATCAAGGCCGCGTCGATCGACACCGGCAACGGCATGCGGGACGGCCATCTGCGGTCCGACGACTTCCTGAGCGTGGAGACGTACCCGGACCTCACCTACCGCAGCTCGGGCCTCGAACCGGCCGGGCCCGACCGCTGGACGGTGCACGGCGAGCTGGCGCTGCACGGCGTCGTACGGCCGGTCGACCTCAGCCTCAGCTACCTCGGCACCGGGCCCGACCCGTGGGGCGGCACCCGCGCGGCCTTCAGCGCCACCGCCGAGCTGCGCCGCGAGGACTTCAAGATGAACTACAACCAGGTCGTCGCGGCCGGTATCGCGGCGATCGGTACGACGCTGCGGGTCCA
This sequence comes from Streptomyces sp. NPDC048644, assembly GCF_043199105.1. NCBI lineage: Bacteria > Bacillati > Actinomycetota > Actinomycetes > Kitasatosporales > Streptomycetaceae > Streptomyces > Streptomyces sp. NPDC048644. The sequence continues at coordinate 19,002 of NZ_JBICVO010000027.1, read as the reverse complement.
GCTCGACATCCAGGCGGTGCAGGGCGACTCGCTGCCGACGGGCTGACGCCACGGCAACGGGCCGCGGCACAGCGGCCGACCGGTACGGGACCGGGCCGGGAGCCGGCACCTTCAGGGGTGCTCAGCTTCCGGCCCGGTCCCGCATCGTTTCGACACCCGCGATCTGGAGGTCGAGGGCGAAGGTGAATTCACGGTTCAGCATCTCCACGGCGCTGTGGCCCTGTCGCGCGTGGCCGGCCCGCTGGGAGAGCGCCATCGTCTCGGCGTGCTCGGGGCGGCCCGCGATGGCCTCGACGACCTGCGCGAAGTAGTCGTCCAGGCTGATGCCCGCGGCCCGGCAGCGGGCCTCGTGCAGGGCACGGATGGTGGCGAAGCCGTAGACGAAGTGGAAGACCGCGGCCAGCGCGCCCGACGTCCGCTCCGGGTCGAGGCCGCTGCGGGCCATCACGCGCAACGTGGCGTTGGAGAAGGCCGTGGAGTGCGGGCCGATGTTGAGGAATTCGCCGAGCAGCCGGGCCGCCCAGGGGTGCAGCAGCAGCATGTCGCGGTAGGCGCAGGCGAGTACCCGCAGCTGGTCGCGCCAGTCGGCGGCGGCGTCGCTCTCGTCCGGCAGCCGCATCTCGCCCGCCACCGCGTCGACGGCCAGCTCCAGGAGGTCGTCCTTGGTGTCGACGTACCAGTAGACGGACATCGCGGTGACCCCCAGCTCGGCGGCGAGGCGGCGCATGGAGAACTTCGCCAGGCCCTCGGCGTCAAGGAGCCGCACCGTCGCCCCGACGATCTTGTCGAGGTCGAGTCCGGCCGGCTGGTCCGCCTTCCGCTTGAGCGGGGGGTGTTCGGTCAGCCAGACGCTCTTCGGCCGCTTGCCCGCGCGGCCTTCCGTCGCCGCCATGGCGCCCTCCCTCTTGCTGAACTGGTGGTACGGAGGCGGCGTACCGGCCCTGCCGTTTCCGGCCGTGGCCGGTACGCCGCCCGCGGTGCACGCCCGTGGGCGCGCACCGCCGATGCTATTCGGCCGGGGCTGCGGCCTGTTGCGCCGCCGTCGGCGCCCCGCCGTCCGCCGCGGCGCGCTCGGCCCTGCGCAGCAGCACGGCGGCGACCAGACCGCCGAGGAACACGGCGGTGGCGCCCACCAGTTGGCTGGTGCCGATGCCGGCGGCGAACGCGTCGTGCACGGCGGTCCGCTCGGCGTCCGTACGGGCCAGGCCGAGCGCCGCGGGCAGCGATCCCGCGCCGGCGGCGACCACCGGGAGCAGCGCCACGAAGCGGGAGTTGAGCACCGCGCCGAGCACGGCGACGCCCAGGCCCTGCCCGAATTCCATCAGGGTGCCGTTGACGCCCGCGCCGACGCCGGCCTTGGCTGGCGGTATCGCGGACATGATGGCGTTGGCCATGGTCGGCATGGCCAGGGCCACGCCGATGCCCATCACGATCAGCCCTGCCAGCATGCCGCCGTAGCCGTCGCCGCCGAGGGTGGAGATGAGGACGAGCCCGGCGGCCAGCAGCGACATACCGGAGACGATCATGCCGGGGGTGCCGATCCTGGCGGCCAGCCGGGCGCTCAGACCGGTGAAGTTGACCAGGACGACCGTGACGGCGAGCGGCACCATCCGCAGACCGGCCTCCAACGGGCCGTAGCCGAGCACCAGTTGGAGGTGCTGGGTGAGCAGGAACATCGAACCGCCCATGCCGAACGCGACGAGGATGCCGCCCGATACGGCGCCGATGAAGCGGCGGTTGCGGAAGAAGTGCATGTCCAGCATCGGGTGCGGGGTGTGCAGCTCCCACAGCGCGAAGAGCGCGAGGCCGACGATGCCGACGGCGGCGGAGAGCAGCACCTTCCCGGAGAGCCAGCCGTCGACCGGGCCCGAGATGATCGCGAAGACCACCCCGACCATGCCGATCATGGACAGCAGCGCGCCGAGCGGGTCGGGCTTCTCACCGCTGGGGTTCTTCGACTCCGGCACCAGCGCGAGGACCGCGACCAGCGCGAACACCGCGACCGGCAGGTTGACCAGGAACAGCGAGCCCCACCAGAAGTGGTCGAGGAGCACGCCGCCGATCAGCGGCCCGGCGGCGAAGCCGAGCGAGTTGACCGAACTCCAGATGCCGATCGCCTTCGGGCGCTCCGCGTCGTCGAATATCTGCATCACGACGGCGAGCGTCGTGGTGACCAGCAGCGCGCCGCCGACGCCCATGCCGGCGCGGGCGGCGATCAGCTGTCTTGGCGACTGAGCGAGCGCCGCGCCGAGCGAGGCGGCGCCGAACAGCAGCAGCCCGACGGCGAGCATCTTCTTGCGGCCGTAGCGGTCGGCGGAGTTGCCCGCGGTGAGCAGCAGTCCCGACTGGACCAGCGAGTAGGCGTTGATCATCCACTGGACGTCGGCGGTGGTCGCGCCCAGCTCTTCGGTGAGCGAGGGGATGGCGACGTTCAGCACGGTGTTGTCGAGGACGACCGTGAGCTGGGCGAGGCAGATGACCCCGAGCACCAGCCAGCGGGTCGCAGATCTGTCGGGCGATCCAAGAGGGGTGGCAGCGGTGGCCACGGGTGGCATACGGGCTCCCTGTACGGGTGAGCGGGGGCGCCATCGGGCCCTGCCGTCCACGCCGGACCGGGCGGGATGAGGGCGGCACCCCGGAGCGGGGACGAAGCGCTGTACACCGTACAAGGGCGGGGTGTGTGGCGTACAACCCATTTCTGCGGGCGGATATGCGGCGGGTTCGATGGTCGCTTGCATCGCAGCGGCCCGGGGCGGGGCGTGCGCGCAAGCTCTCAGCATCGCCGCGGTTGCTGAGCAAGATCCGGGAGTTCCGGCGGGCCGCTGCCCGAGTCGACAGTCCAGCGGCCCGCGAGTGCGGCGAGCGCATGATCGAAACCGTTCGAGGGAGCACCACGTGAGGCAGCAGGGAAACATCACCGTGGAGCGCATGACCGGACCGGCCGCAGCGCAGGCCGAGGGCGCGTTCAGGCTGGTCTACGCCGAGGCGTTCGCCGAACCGCCCGATGGCGAAACCGAAGACGACGTCGCCGCCGCCTTCCGGCGCTTCCGCTCACAGACCCGCAAACGCACCTTCCGCGCCGCCCTCGCCCGCGCGGAGGACGGCACGCCGGTCGGCATGGCGCACGGCTACCCGCTCGGGCCCCACACGGGCTGGTGGGATCAACTCACCCAGCCCGTGCCCCATGACATGCGTCGCGAGGACGGGCACCGGACGTTCGGTCTCATGGAGCTTGCCGTACGAGGACCGTGGCGCAGACAGGGCGTCGCGCGCCGGCTGCACGAGACAGTGCTCGACGGCACCGAGACCGAGCGCGTGCTGCTCAACGTCCACCCGACAGCAGCGCGGCGCAGGCTGCCTACCGGGCATGGGGGTACCGCAAGGTGGGCGAGGCTCGCCCATGGGAAGGCGCTGCCCTTCATGACGTCATGCTCCTCGACCTGCGCCGGGCTGAGACGTAGGACGGACGAGCGGGGGCGCGCCGCTACGACTCACCTCCGGCCCGCCGCCCGTCACGAGGAGGAACCGGCAGGTCAGCCCGCCGGAGCCGTCAGGTCGTAGAAGGTGGCGCCACCCGCCGTGACCTTCGGGAAGGACTTCTCCACCCAGGCGGAGATCTGCGACGCGGTACCCCGGCCGCCGCCGGGGCCGCCGCGTCCGCCCGCGATGAAGTAGTGGATCCTGCCGTCCGCCACCAGCTTCTTGAACTGGGCGAGGGTCGGTGACGGGTCGCTGCCGTTGAAGCCGCCGACCGCCATCACAGGCCGCTCGGTGGCCAGTTGGTAGCTCGCGGCGTTCTGCGAGCCGATCGCCGCCGCGGCCCAGGTGTAGCGGCCGGCGTCCTTCGTCACCAGCGCCCCGGCCTTGGCTGCCACCTTGCTGCCGCCGAGCAGTCCGCCCATGCCGCCGCCCGTGCCCCGGTGGCCGCGGCCGTGCCCGGCGAAGCCGCCGGGACCGCCGGGGAAGCCGGGCCCCGTGCCCTGGCCGCCGCCCCGGGACGGCATCCGGCCGCCCGAGGGCTGCGCCGCCCCCGATGCGCCCTTCGCGCCCTTCATGCCGGGCGGACCGCCCATGCCTCGGTGCCGTCCCCCGGGGAACCCGCCGCCTCCCTGCACCGAGGGCCCGGCCGTGATGATCGAGCCGCCGTGCGCGGTGGCGACGGTGTCGAGCGTGTACGCGAGCGGCCCCGCCAGCGCCGTCGCCACCCCGAGCCACGCCGCCACGACCGCGGCACGGCGGCCCGCCCGTGCGGGCAGCAGCAGACCTGCCGCCGCGACGAGGCCGACGGCGAGCACCGTCCAGCGCAGCCAGGGCAGCCAGTCGGGCGAGCGGTCAAGCAGCACGTACGACCAGCCCGCGGTCGCCGCCACCGCCGCCGCCAGGACCAGCGACGCCGTGCGCCCGCCGCGCCGCCACAGCAGCGTCGCCCCCATGCCGGTCAGCGCCGCGATGTAGGGCGCCAGCGCGATGTTGTAGTACTGGTGGAAGATCCCGGACATGAAGCTGAACGTCGCGAACGTCATCAGCAGCGCCCCGCCCCAGACCAGGAACTCCGCGCGCTGGGCCGCCTCTTGGGCCGCCGTCGCCCGCCTGGCCCGCCACAGCACCAGCACCGCGGCGGCCAGCAGGATCAGCGCGGCGGGCAGCAGCCAGGAGATCTGCCCGCCCATGTCCGACGAGAACAGCCGGGTGATGCCGGTCTCGCCCCAGCCACCGCCGCCGCGCCGGCCGCCGCCACCGCCGACGCTGCCGGTCTCGTTCCCCGTGATCCGGCCGAAGCCGTTGTAGCCGAAGGTCAGCTCCAGGAAGCTGTTGGTCTGCGAGCCGCCGATGTACGGCCGCGAGGACGCAGGCCACAGCTCGACGGCCGCCACCCACCAGCCGCCCGACACCACGATCGCGAGCCCGGCGAGCAGCACCTGGCCGATCCGGCGGCGCACCGCCACCGGACCGCAGCACAGGTACACCGCGGCGAGCGGCGGCAGGATCAGCCACGCCTGGAGCGTCTTGGTGAGGAAGCCGAACCCGAAGCAGAGGCCGGCCAGCAGCAGCCACCGCGTCCGCCCGTCCTCCAGGGCCCGCAGGACGCAGGCGATGGCGCAGGTCATCAGCGCGCACAGCAGCGCGTCGGGGTTGTTGAAGCGGAACATCAGGGCGGCTACCGGCGTCAGCGCCAGCACCGCACCGGCCAGCAGCCCGGCGCCCGCGCCGAACCTGCGCCGCACCGCCGCGTACAGCACCCCGACCGTCGCGACCCCCATCAGCGCCTCGGGCACCAGCACCGCCCAGGAGCTGAGCCCGAAGATCCGTACGGACAGCGCCATCGGCCACAGCGCGGCCGGCGGCTTGTCGACGGTGATCGAGTTCGCCGCGTCCGACGAGCCGAAGAAGAACGCCTTCCAGCTCTCGCTGCCCGCCTGGACGGCCGCCGAGTAGAACTGGTTGGCGTAGCCGGAAGCCGACAGGTCCCAGAGGAGGAGCACGGCGGTGACGGCCAGCAGGGCGAGCAGCGCGGGCCCGGCCCAGCGGGGGTCGTCCGGGTGTCCGCGCAGGATCCGGCCCGGCAGCCCGCCCAGGCCGGGTCGCGGCCCGTCGTGCGGGAGGGGCGGGACGGCCGCGGTCTGCGGGACTGCCGCGGTCTGCGGGTGGGGGATCATCAGGCGCTCCTGATCGGGTCGTTCAGGTCATGCGGATCGTTCGCGTCGTTCGCGTCGTTCAGGTCATGCGGATCGTTCGCGTTGGTCGCGTTGGTCGCGTTCGTCGCGTTCATCGCGTTCGTCGCGTCGTTCAGGTCATTCGCGTCGTTCGGGCCGTCGCGCCGCTCGCGGTCGGGGAAGACCCAGGCGCGGAAGAGCAGAAAGCGCAGCACCGTCGCCGCGAGGTTGGCCGCCACCAGGACGGCGAGTTCGGTCTCGTGCGAGGGGCTGCCCGCCGCGGCGTCGAGCGCCGCGAGGGAGCCGCTGGTCAGGGCGAGGCCGATGGCGAAGACGACCAGGCCCTGTGCTTGGTGGCGGACCACACGGCCGGGCCCGCGTACGCCGAAGGTCAGCCGCCGGTTGGCCGCGGTGTTGCCGATCGCCGACACCAACAGGGATGCCGCGTTGGCGAGTTGAGGACCTGCGGCGATCCGGAAGAGGGAGTAGAGGGCGAGGTAGAGCAGGGTGCTGAGCGCGCCGACGGCGCAGAAGCCGACGAGCTGGCGGGCCAGTCCGCCCGGCACCCCCGGCAGTTCGCGGTCCCGCGGATCGTCCCCGAAGGGCCGGGCGAGCCGGTCGAGCGGCAGGGCGCCGGTGGCCAGCGCCCGCCCCACCCGACAGAGCCCCTTGAGGTCGTCGGTCGCGGTCCGCACCAGGTGCACCGTGCTGTCCGGGTCGTCCCCCCAGTCCACCGGCACCTCGTGGATCCGCAGCCCGGCCCGCTCCGCCAGCACCAGCAGCTCCGTGTCGAAGAACCAGCCGGTGTCCTCGACCATCGGCAGCAGCCGTTCGGCGACGTCACCGCGGATCGCCTTGAACCCGCACTGCGCGTCGGAGAACCGGGCGGCCAGCGAACCGCGCAGGATGAGGTTGTACGTCCGCGAGATGAACTCCCGCTTCGGGCCCCGCACCACCCGCGAGGTACGCGACAGGCGCGAGCCGATCGCCAGGTCCGAATGGCCGGAGATCAGCGGCGCGACCAGCGGCAGCAGTGCGTTGAGGTCGGTGGACAGGTCCACGTCCATGTACGCGAGCACCGGCGCGGCGGACAGCGACCACACGGTGCGCAGCGCCCGCCCGCGTCCCTTCTGCTCCAGACGCACGGCCGTGACCCCGTCCAGCGCATCGTCGAGCCGGGCCGCGACGTCCGGCGTGCGGTCCGTGCTCGCGTTGTCGGCAATCGTGATCCTGAACCCGTAGGGGAAGGTCCGGGTCAGGTACGCGTGCAGCCGCCGCACGCACGGTTCGAGGTCGGTCTCCTCGTTGTACACGGGGATCACGACGTCGAGCACCGTCGTGATCTCACCGAGTCGCAGAGGCGCGCGGGGCGGCAGGGATCCCAGAGGATCGCCGGCCGGCTGAGTCGTCGTCATGCCGACGACACTCGCCAGCCCCGCTGTCACCTCGGTGTGCTGACGCTGTGCCCCCGCTGTGAGTCGCGGGAACCGCCCCGCGCGGGCGGCAGCGTGACGGTGAAGACCGTACGGCCCGGGGCGCTGGCGACGCCGACCGTGCCGCCGTGCGCCGCCACCACGGCCTGCACGATGGCCAGGCCGAGCCCGGTGCTGCCGGCCGACCGGGAGCGCGAGGCGTCGCCGCGCACGAACCGTTCGAAGACGTCGGGGAGGAGCGCCGCGGGGATGCCGGGACCGTCGTCCTCGACGTCCAGGCGGACGCCGTCGCGGCCCCCGGTCCGCACCCGCGCCGTGACGACGGTCCCGTCGGGCGTGTGCGTACGGGCGTTGGCCAGCAGGTTGACCAGGATCTGGTGCAGCCGCCCGCCGTCGCCGTGCACCAGCGCGGGCTCATCGGGCAGTTCGAGCCGCCACCGGTGCGCGGGGCCAGCCACCCGCGCGTCGCTCACCGCGTCCACGACCAGCGGCGACAGATCCGTGCTCCGGTACGACAGCGGGCGCCCCGCGTCGAGCCTGGCGAGCAGCAGCAGGTCATCGACCAGGCCGGTCATCCGCTCCGCCTCGGACTCGATGCGGCCCAGCGCGTGCCGGGTTTCGGGCCCGGGGCGCTCGGTGCCGCGCCGGGTCAGCTCGGCGTAGCCGCGGATCGACGCGAGCGGGGTGCGCAGTTCGTGGCTGGCGTCGGCGACGAACCGCCGCACCCGCATCTCGCTCTCCTGCCGCGCCGACAGCGCCGAGCCGACGTGTCCGAGCATCCGGTTCAGCGCGGCGCCCACCTGCCCCACTTCGGTACGGGTGTCCGACTCGCCCGCGGGAACGCGGACGTGCAGCGCCACCTCGCCCTGGTGGAGCGGGAGTTCGGAGACCCGGGTGGCGGTGGCGGCGACCCGGCGCAGCGGGCGCAGCGCGATCCCCACCATGGCCACCCCGGCGATCCCGGCCGCCACCAGACCCGCACCCGTCACACACGCCTCGACCAGCACCAGGGTGCCCACGGTGTCCTCGACGTCGCTCATCGGCAGGCCCAGCACCAGCGAGCCGTCATCGGCCGACGCCACCCGGAAGTCGCCGAGTCCCGGCAGCTCGGTGGTGTGCGCCCGGCCGTCCCGCACCACCGAGTTCAGCGCCGCGACCTGCGCCCCGGACAGCGCGTCCAGCCGCTCGGACGGGATTCTGCTGGTCGAGTCGTTGCTCTGCGCCCCGGCCCGTATCGAACCGTCCGGCTCCACGCGGGCGCCGACGGTCCCCCAGTGCTGGCTGCCCAGCGCGACGAAGTCGAGGCTCCCGGCGTGCGGCGGCTCGTGCGGTCGCGGCGCCTGCGCGCGCACCACCGCGTCGCGCAGCTGACCGTCCAACTGGTGCTGAAGGTACGAGTGCAGGGCGAGGGTCGTCACCGTCCCGATGACCGCGCCGACCACCGCGATCAGCGCCACCGCCGACACCACGAGCCGGTTCCGCAGCGACCAGCGCCACCTGCTCATCGGGCCCGCTACCCCGCCGGCTTGATCAGATATCCCGCGCCCCGCCGGGTGTGGATCATCGGCTCGCGCCCGGCGTCGATCTTCCGCCGCAGGTACGAGATGTACAGCTCGACGACGTTGGCCTGGCCGCCGAAGTCGTAGCTCCAGACCCGGTCCAGGATCTGCGTCTTGCTGAGCACCCGGCGCGGGTTGCGCATCAGATACCGCAGCAGTTCGAACTCGGTGGCCGTCAGATGGATGTCCTGACCGGCCCGCGCCACCTCGTGGCTGTCCTCGTCGAGCACCAGATCGCCCACCGTCAGCAGCGACTCGCTGCGCGCGGCGGCGGCCCCGGCCCTGCGCAGCAGCCCCCGCAGCCGCGCGACCACTTCCTCCAGGCTGAACGGCTTGGTGACGTAGTCGTCCCCGCCCGCCGTCAGCCCCGCGATCCGGTCCTCGACGGAGTCCTTGGCGGTCAGGAACAGCACCGGTACGTCCGGGAGTTCACGGCGCAGCCGGGAGAGGACGGTCAGCCCGTCCATGTCCGGCAGCATCACATCCAGCAGTACCGCGTCCGGCCGCCAGCTGCGGGCACAGCGCAGCGCGCTCGCGCCGTTCCCCTCCGCCCTGATGTCCCAGCCCTCGTAGCGCAGGGCCAGCGACAGCAGATCGGCGAGCGACGACTCGTCGTCCACGACCAGCACCCGTACCGGGCTGCCGTCGTTCCGCAGCAGATCCGGCTGCTTGCCGGCCGCCCGCGCCGCACCCCCGGCACCCGCGGCCGGTCCGGACGACGGGGCACCCGAAGGAACCCGGGAATCAGAGGACAGCGATGAAGTCACGGTCATGCGCCAGAGCGTGACCCGCCCCCGTGAGAGCCCCCTTGCCGATATCTGTGAATCTCCTGAGAATCCCCTCCATCCGAGCCGCCAGGCCCCTGCTTCCCCCGCTCCCCGCCCGTGCGACCGAGCGCTCCCCGTCCTGTGCAACCGAGCTGGGCCGCCCCCCGCGCGGTCCAGCCCGACCAGCACTCCAACAGCATCTCAGCCCCCACTGACAATCGCCCTGACCTGCAACGATGCCCCTATTCACGGCCCGTCACAGGAACCCGCGCCGCCCCGCTCCACCGCCTCGGCGCCCGCCCCGTACCGTCGCCTCATGAGACTCCTCGCCCTCTCGGGCAGCCTGCGGGCCCGGTCGTCGAACGGCGCGGTGCTGCGCTCCGCCCTCGACTTCTTCGACGGCCCTTCCGGCACCGCGGACATCGGCGCGCTGCCGCACTTCAACCCGGATCTGGACGGCGAGGACGCCACCCCGCCCGCCCCCGTCGCCGCACTCCGCGCCGCCGCCGCGGCGGCCGACGCGCTGCTCGTCGTCAGCCCCGAGTACGCGCACGGCGTGCCCGGCGTCCTCAAGAACGCCCTGGACTGGCTGGTCAGCAGCGGCGAATGCGTGCACAAGCCGGTCGCCGTGATCACCGCATCGCCGTTCCCCACCGGCGGCGACCACGCCAACGCCCAACTGCGCGAGGTGCTGCGGATGATGACCGGCGAGGTCGTCACGGCTGCCTGCCTGGAGATCCCCGCCATCGGCCCGAAGACCGACCAGGCGACGGGACGCGTCACGGACGAGGCGACGCTCAAGGACCTGCACGCCGCCGTCACCGCCCTCACGGCGGCGGCCGGCGCCGCGGCCTGAACCGCATCCGCTGCAGGGCCCGGGGCGCCCCGGGCCCGTACCCGCCGCTCAGATCCCGAACAGCCGCGCCCCGTTCCCGTAGCAGACCCCCCGCAGCCAGGAATCCCCCAACTCCAGCCGGGTCAGCGCCTCCAGGGCATGGGCGTACCCGTAGGGGATGTTCGGGAAGTCGCTGCCGAAGAGCACCCGGTCGCCGAGGTCCCGCAGGCGCCCCCGGGCCTCGCGCGGGAACGGCGCGTCGTGTTCGGCGAAGTCGGTGAAGGCCATCGTCGTGTCGAGGTGCACGTGGGGATAGTGCTCGGCGAGGTCCAGGAAGTCGGTGTACTCCGGCATCCCCAGGTGCGCGATGACCAGCCGCAGCCTGGGGTGGCGGGCCAGCAGCCCGCCGATCGGCCCGGGGCCTGTGTGCCTGCCCGGCACGGGCCCCGACCCGCAGTGGATGACGATCGGAGTGCCCGCGTCCGCGAGGGCGCCCCACGCCGGGTCGAGCAGCGCGTCGCCCGGGTCGTACCCGCCGACCTGCACATGGGCCTTGAACACCCGGACCCCGCCGTCGATCTCGGCCGCCACATAGTCGGCAACGCCGTCCTCGGGAAAGAACGTCGCCGTCCGCAGGCAGTCCGGCGTGCGGGTCGCGAAGCCGGCCGCCCAGCCGTTGAGCCAGCGCGCCATCCCCGGCTTGTGCGGATAGATCATCGAGGTGAACGCCCGTACGCCGAAGCCGCGCAGGACGGCGAGCCGCGCGTCCTCCTCCATGCGGTACGCGATCGGCCACTCCCGCCCCACCAGCGGCCCCGCGGCGTCGAAGTACGCCTGCACCTTCGCCATCACCCGCTCCGGCATGAAGTGCGTATGCACATCGATCAGCCCCGGCAGCCCCAACTCCCGCCAGAACGCGCCGACCCGCTCGTCACCCTCCGCCACACCGGCCTCCCGACCCGATTCCGCACCACACCCGCCCCTGCCGCCCCAGCCCTATCAGAGCGCACACCACCCTGGTAAGACCTGCCCACCGGCCGGACACCCCGGCACGGGACGCCCAGGCACCGGACATCCAGGCACCGAACGCCCCGGCACCGACCCCGAAGCCGGACCACCCCGCCCAAGAGCCCCTCAGAACAGCCCCTCCTGCCCCCCGTCGTCCGCCTCCCCGTACAGCACCTCCCGTACGGGAACCGTCGTCACGCGCCCCACGGCAGGCGCCAGCACCCACCCGGACAACAGCCGGGCGTCCAGCACCGCCACCGCCTCCTCGCCCTCCGCGCCACCGGATCCCCCCGGCACCCGCAGCCGCAGATACACGTCAGGCCCCGCCCCCGCCAGCACCTCACCCACGATCTCCGCACCCGCCGTCAGCGCGCCCAATTCCCCCGCACCCGGCGGAATCCGGTCGAGCCCGAACACCACGGAGTGGTCACCGAAGACGAAGTCCACCGGCGCCAGCGTCTCCGGCCAGCCGTCCAACTCCCGTGCCCGCGCGTGCAGTCGGGCCAGCTCGGCCCGCCGTTCCGCGAGCGGCGGCAGCGCGCCCCTGGCCGCCCGCTTCGCCGCCTTCGCAAACCGGTCGGGCACCCCCAGCGCGCTCCCCAGCAGCGCCTCGGCCCGCCGCGCCGCCATCAAGGGCCCCCGCCCCAGCCACGCGTACGCCACCGCCCCCTGCTCCACCAGCCTGGCCGGTCCGCGCGCCGCCGCCGTGATGCCCACCTTCAGCAGACCGGGCCCGAAATACGCGAGGTAGACGCCGTACGGGCGCGGATCGTCGGCCATGGTGTCGGCGGCCACCAACCGCGATCTGTCGAGCCGGGCGCACGCCGCGCACTGGTCCCTGGCCGCCGCCCCGTCGATCACCGCCGCATACGGGCAGACGATCCACCGCCCGCCCCGCCACACCCCGAGACAGCGCCGCTCCCCCTCCGCGGCGAACGCCAGCACCTTGCCCGCGGGCAGCGCACTCGTCCGCGCCTCACCGCGCTCGGCGCAGTACCACCCGAGCCGCTGCTCGTACCCCCCGGCGGCCCGCGCACCGCCGTCCGACCACCGCGGTCCCGTACATCGCCACACCCCGCAAGCGTACGGCCGACCACCGACACAACGCTCTGACCTGCGAAGACACCCCGCGCCCGAAGCGCCCGCCCGGCCGGTGCCAGGACCGCCGCCCCACAACGGCACCCCACGCCCCCACCCCACGAAAAAACGCGGGCACGGCAAAACCGCAGGCACGACAAAAAACCGTAGGCCCGGTGGACGAATCCACCGGGCCTACGGCCTTGGTAGCGGGGACAGGATTTGAACCTGCGACCTCTGGGTTATGAGCCCAGCGAGCTACCGAGCTGCTCCACCCCGCGTCGGTAAACACGACTCTACGCGAACTCCTCACCAACGCCTAATCCTTATCCCCGGCCCCCCCTCACACACCCCGCACCCACCCCGCCACACCACCCCAGGAGGCCCCGTGCCACCCCACCACTACATCCGCTTCCAAGCCGCGACCCGCCACCGCAACGGCCACTTCCCCGGCGTCTTCGCCCTCGTCAACACCCTCGCCAAGGAAGGCCGGCTCACCCCCGCCCAGGAACGCTTCCGCCGCACCCACAACGACTGGTACGACGCGAACTACCCGGACCCCAGCACCGTCGACCCCGACGTCTACGACCGCACCCTGCACCCCGGCGCCGCCGCCTGGTTCAAGTCGACGTCGACGCACCTGATCACCCGCGTCGACGGCTACCTCGCCATCCTCCGCACCCACCGCATCCCCTGCCACCGCCTGCACTCCCGCGCCCCCGGCCAGGTCATCTACGAGGACCAGGACCAGGTGGTCGTCATCCCGCCGCCCCGCTGACCGCCGCCCCGCTGACCCGCCACCCCGGCCCGCAGCCCCCTCGGTCCGCCGAGGGGGCTGCGCCTGTGTCTCTCTCCTGCGGTCCGTTCCGCGGGCCTCAGCCCTGCGAGCCGAGCTGCGCCAGCAGCCAAGCGATCACCGCACGGGCCGCCCCGACGCAGACGCCGCCCACCGCCGCGACGGCGAGCTTCCCTCGGGGACTGTCGGAGAACCTGTCGTGCCGTTCCTTGCTGCGGGGTGCCATGGGGTTCCTCTCCGGAGGCTCGGACGTGCTGATACCGACGACCGTGCACCGCGCGGAATTGTCCGGCCTCCCTCCAAGGGTTTCCGACAGGTGAGGCCCGGACAATGGACAATGTCCGGGGAACAATGCGGCAGTGTCCGGAGCGCGTCGGGGTGGGGGTTCACGTGGCAGGCAGGGGGCGGCCGGGGCGCGGCTGGGGCACGCTGCGCGGCTCCAGCCAGGAGATCAACGACCTCGCCTGCCTCCTCAGGGAACTGATCGACGGCAGGGGCATCGGCCTCCGGGCCTTACGCGGCCTCCTCACCCCCGACCACTTCCCCACCGGCGTCGTACCGCCCCTGAGCACCCTCTCCGAGCGCCTCAGCGGCAAGGGCCTGGACTGGCCGCTGGTCGAGGCGGTGATCGACATCTGCGTGGCGGGCCCGGCCACCCGGCGGCGTACGGACGAGGCCAAGCGCCTGTGGCGGCAGCACCGGCGCGCACCGACCCCGGCGCACCCGGATCCCACACCCGCGCTGCCCGCCGCACCTCCCGCCGCCGGCGGCCCCCTCGTGGCGGCCCAGCAGCACACGATCGAGGCGCAGGCCCGTCTCGTGCACGCCCTGGAGGCCCGCGCGGCGAGCGAGCAGGCGCTCACCAACAGCACCCAGCTGATCGGCGCGCTCCTCGTGATGATCGGCAGGCTCGAAGCCCAGGTCGCCGCGCTGGAACGGGCCGCGGGCCCCGGCGAACGGATACGCCACCGGCTCGCCGCGGCCCGCAGCCAACTCGGCCGGGCCGGGCGGGAGATGGCCGGCGCCACGACGGACCAGCGGGAGGCGCTGGCCCTGGTCAGAGCGACCGATGAGCGCGTCGCCGACCTGACCGCCGCCCTGCGCGCGCTGGACTGGGAAGCTCCGGTTCCCCAGGACGGGACCGTCGACGTCTGGGCGGTGACCGGGCTGGTCGCGCGGGCTTCCGACCCCACCGACGGAGCCCTCCTGGAGGACGTGTCCGCCGCCTTGCGCCGGGTCCACACGGCCATCGACGCATGCGTGTCCCTCATCCACGGCACGCCGTCCACGGCACAGGGCGCTGACACGGAAACGGACACGGCGGGTGCCCCCACCGGCGAGCGGACCACACGCGAGCCCCCCGCACCACCCACCACCTGGTCACCGGCCCGCCCGCCACGGCCCACGACGACACCAACGCCCAAGCACCCCAAGGCGATCCACGCCCAGCACGTATGGCAGTCCGACGAGTGGCAGAAGCCCTTTCCCGAGCTGCTGCGCGCCCTCGACACCCTGTACCGGTCCGGCAGCGCCGCCCAACTGGCCGACCTGCTGCGGGAGGTGAGCCTGCTGCCCCCGGGCGACCTCGCCGAAGCCCTCGCGGCCCTGCGCGGCGCCGGCCACGAGACCGCACTCAGGCGGGTGCTCAAAGGCGTCGCCGAGCGCCCCACGGCGACCGTGTTCGAGGCCGTCCTGGCGCTGCGCGGACGCAGCCTCCCCCAGGACGCCGAGCGGCTGATGTGGGACTTCACCAGCAGGCAGCGCGGCCCTCTGGCCCCCATCGGGGCGATCACCGCGCCCGGACAGCGAGCCAGGTCCGCGTTCGTCACCCACTACGGGCCGGTGCCGGCCTTCCGCCCGGAACGCTGGAAGTTCCGGGTGTTCGGCGCCACGGCCTTCGGCGCGGCGCACGATCTCACCCTGGAGCAGCTTCACGGTCTGCCCACCGCACAGCTCACCGCCGACCTGCACTGCGTAACGAAGCGCACCTGGCCGGACAACAACTGGGGCGGCGTCCTCGTGTCCACGGTGCTCGATCTCGTCCCACCGGCCGCCGACGTCACGCACATGATGGTGTGGGCCGAGTACGGCTACAGCGCGAACCTCCGGCTGAGCGACGTGACGGACGGCCGCGCCATCCTGGCCACCCACCACCACGGCGAACCGCTCTCCCTCGAACACGGCTTCCCGCTGCGCCTCGTCACCCCCCACCTCTACGGCTACAAGGGCCCGAAGTGGGTGCGCGGCATCGAGTACATGGTCGGCGACCGCCGCGGCTTCTGGGAGGAGCGCGGCTACCACAACCGCGGCGAGGTCAGGCACGAGCAGCGCTACTCCTACCAGGAGGCACCGGACGAGGGCCCTCCGCTGTAACCACCACCCCAAAAGCCCGCTCCGCACACCCCACGCCGTTCAACTCACCCGCCGATCACGCCACTCGGCTCCCGCTCACACGAACACCCCCACCACCCCATCGACCGACCAGCTCTGCCAGCTCATCCCGAACAGCGCCACCACCGAGATGAGCGCCATCATCAGGTTCTGCCCCTGCTCCGCCCAGTCGTGGATCATCAGCACGAAATACAGCAGGTTGAGCAGCAGCCCCGCCACCAGGGCTACGGGGGTCAGAAACCCGGCCACCAGGCCGAGGCCGAGGGCCAGTTCGGCATAGGCGACGACGTACGCCATCGCCTTCGGCCGCGGCGTGACGACCGCCGCGAACCCTCGGCTCACCACCGCCCACCGATGCTTTTCCGCGATACCGACGGCCCAGTTCACCCCGCCCCCGGTGAACCACTCCTTCTTGTCCTTGTGGCGCCAGCTCTCCAGCCACCACAGGCCGAGGCCGATGCGGAGTACGGCGAGCCATTCGGCGCCGTCGAGCCAGATCGTCTGCATGGCGTGCGACCTCCCGCGGAGTTGCCCGGCTTCTCATTACCTGACGGACCGTCAGTTCAGCGCAAAGAGCGCGAGCCCGCAAGATGCGGACGCGGCACACTTGGCCGCGACGGACCACCGCACCGGAAGATCCGTCGGCCCTGTCCCGCACCGCCCCACCGGCCCGACCCAGGAGCTGCCGTGACCCCCGACATATCCGCCGCCGCCCGCGAGATCGCCCTGGACCTCACCCGCTGGTACGTCCGCCACGCCCCCGGCACCGCGGGCAAGGCCGCCGCCACCGAACGCTTCCTCAACGCCGGCCTGCGCGACCACCCCCGGCTGCGCCGCGCCAGGACCCGCTTCGGCGCGACGTTCCTCACCGACACCCAGGACCTGATCCAGCGCTACCTCTACGAGTTCGGCATCTGGGAACCGCATCTGACGCACTGGCTGGCGCAACGCCTCCGGTCCGGCGACGTGTTCATCGACGTCGGGGCCAACATCGGCTACTACAGCGTGCTGGCGTCCAAACTCGTCGGCCCCGGCGGCGTCGTCGTCTCCGTCGAAGCCTCACCGGCCTTCCACCAACGGCTGCGCACACACGCCCGCATCAACGGCTGCCACAACATCCGCGCCGTGAACGCGGCCGTGTCCGACCGCGAGAAGACGGTCAGGTTCATCCTCGCCAGCTCGCGGAACATGGGCGCGAACAGCATCGTCCCGTACGACGGCACGGCGGAATCCACCTTCGACGCGGTCGCCCGCCCCCTGCCCGAGATCGTCACGGCAGAGGAGATCGCCCGCGCCAGAGTGATCAAAATCGACGTGGAGGGCGCCGAGGGCTCCGTCCTGCGCGGCCTGGCCCCGATGCTGGACACCCTGCGCCCGGACGCCGAACTGGCCATCGAGGTCACACCCCAGCGCATGGCCGAACTGGGCGACTCCGCCGCGGAACTCCTGGAAACCCTGGCATCCCACGGCTTCCACGCCCACCGGCTCCCCAACGGCTACGCGCCCGGCGCCTACGCGACAACCGCCCACCGGACACCACCGACGAAACCCACCGCCCTACAGCGCCCCCTGCACGACCTCACCGACGAGACCGAACTCATCTTCACCCGCACCTGAAAGCCCCCCGGCCACTCAACGGCCAGGCCGCGCCCCCTTCCCACTCCCTACACCCCGCCGAACCGCCACCCACCCAGCGAAGCCAGCGCCAGCGCCCGCGCCTCCACCACCGCGAACCGGGCCTGCCGCTCGGCCTCGTCGGCATGCGACGGCTGGCTCGTGACCTGCCCCGGCCACTTCCGGTAGAGCAGACCGGTGTCCGCCGAGAACCAGCCACGGCTCACCGCGCTGAGCGCCATGAGCAGACCGGTGTCCTCGGACGCCGGCAGCGCCATCCAGCCACCGAGCGCGAGCAGCAGCTCACGGCGTACGCACAGGGTCGCCGGATGGACCTGGGCGCGGTAGTCGTGCTCCTGCCAGTACCGCAGAACGGTGCCGCGCTCGATCGGCCCCTGAGGCGGATCCTCGTCGAAGCCGACGGTGCTGCCGTCGGGCAGATAGTCGAGCACGCGGCACGTGGCCCAGCCGAGCGACGGATCGTCCGTCAGCGCCTGGAGATCCCGCGCGAGGGCACCGGGCGCCAGCATGTCATCGGCATCGAGAACCTTCACGAACCGCCCGTCGGCCCGGGAGAGCCCGACCGTACGGGCCATCGCCGCACGCCCCCGCCGCCCCTGCCCGAAACTGATCCGAGAATCATCCGGCACATACGGAGCGACGTCCCCCGTCTCACCGTCCTCCTGAATGACCCACTGCCAGTCCCAGCCGTCCGGCATCTCCTGCCCGAGCAGCGAGGCATAGGCATCGGCGAGATGGACAGCGGACGGCGCGTGTACGGCCGTCACGACCGTGATCAGCTCCGTCATGGTCACCACCTAGCCGGCGGGGTCGAGATCTTGCGGAGTTGCCTCACCAAAACGCCCTTCCGGAGGCCGCCCGAACTCCTCGGCCCCCTCCGCTCGACGGGGCCGGGTCCAGCGCCCCGCGCAGGGTACCGCCGCCGGTTGCCGTCGGCCCCTGTGTGCCGTTGTTGCCGTCAGAACTGCCGTCGACCGGGCGTTGTCCCGTAAACGATCTTTGGCGTGCGTCCGTTTGCTCACGCCTCACCCCCACGGCCTTCGTCCCAGTCATATGCGTCCGCGGTCGGAGCACATGATTCAGACGAAGGCCGCCCCGACGTACGGCGGTTACCGCCACGAGCGGTCGAGCTCAAGGAACGATTCGGCCTCGGCCGTCAAGCGACAGGCCAAAGGCGCCGGCCTGCTCTCCTCGGGAGAATGAGACCCGCTCAGCGAGCTGCTGGGGCAATCTTCCAGCAGAAACTGGTCGGCGGTACCCCTTCTTTGACCTGCGGGGAGCTGAGCCGTTGCAGGAATCCGGCCGACCCGCCGTCAGAGCTAGCGCGCAAGTATCGGCCGCGGTTGTCGATGAGCACGTAGGCGTCCCCATCCTTGATCGCCGTCCAGCGGAGCACGTCGTGATGAGGGCTGTGGCCGCGCTCGTCGGACAGGACCAGGGCATCCGCCGCGTCATCCTCTTGGTAGTGCCGCCCGGTCAGGGTGCCGCCTGGAGCGTCACCCGCCCTGAGCACAAAGGACCCGTCTGCCGGATCGGTCACCGTCCACGTGATGGACGCCCCCGACGCCGACTGGAAGGCCAGCTCGTCCTTGTCCTGCCCTAGCTTGTAACTGCTGAGGTACCCGCCCGTGTGGACGTTCCGTAGGGTCACGTTCCCCTTGAAGGGCACAGTCTCCTCGGGAGCTACCTCGCCCCGGCAACCTTGTAGGCGGTGTCGCGGAACTGCTCAAAGCGATTGTCGGCTACGCAGCCATTCCTAATCCTTGAGTAAGCGGTTCCGGTTCGTCCCGGCAGGGACTGTCCGGACTGTCGATGCGGTGGGTTTCGTGGTGGCTGCGTGGGCACCG
>NZ_JBICVO010000026.1:11583-50988 GCF_043199105.1 Streptomyces sp. NPDC048644 | reverse complement strand
TGCGTTTCGTGCGGGACTTCCTTGGCCGTTCCCGCGGTGTGGACACCACTCTTCCCGGCGCCGCTGACGTTCCGGCAACGCCTCACTCACGTCCCACTGACACACCACACGCGAACAGGTAAGGCCGAGCCACGGAGGTCCGCGAGGGGCCGTGGGGATCGCGGCGCCGGGCCGGCCACTCCGCCCGGAAACTCGCGTGCCCGGTGCCCGGTGCCTGGTGCCCGGTGCCAGAGAGACCCGCGAACCGGAACCGCCATCCCGACTCCGACGACACCCGGTACACCTTCGCCCAGTACCGAGCCTGAACGGACTCGTCCGCCAACCTGCCCCAGTGGGTGCGTAGATCTCGCTCCGACATCCGGGAACGTCGCCCTCACCTTCGCCGGGATCCGTATCCGGCGGTCCCGCCGAGGGGTACTCCAACACCCCTTGCCCGCAGGGAAGTTGGCGGTAGTTGCGGCCTCGTCGGAGCACACTGTGCAGCACCGCCGTGTTGCCTGCGCAGCACGCAAAACACCCCTCTGACTGCGTTTCTGCAGCCAGAGGGGTGTTCATGAGCGGTGGCGGTGGGATTTGAACCCGTCAAGATGAGGCATCTCACCTGGGGTTTTTCTGAAAGGGCAGGTGAGAGGGTGTGTTTCGGTGCCGTTGGGTGGCGTTACGTGCCGTTCGATGACGGGTTTCGCTGCATGTGCAGCGAGCGTCGGTGGGGCCTTCCATCGCCTCGAATGTGCTTCTCATTGAAGCGCCGGGAGGCGGGCTCCGGCGAGGCGCCGAGGCGCGTCAGATGGAGCGCGTGGGTCGCTCTCCTGCCCCCTTTGATGATCACAGAGAGTGATTCTTGAGGCGGGCCCCAGTGCGATCGGCCGCCGGGAGACATCATCCGGGAAGCGGAGAACGGGCGGGACCGCGCCAGCTTGGAGAACCGGTCGCAGCACCGCCTTGTCAGGTGCTGGGGTAGATCAGGAGCCGCAGCATCAGCCTTCCGCAGCGTCCTCGGCCCTGTCCGTGGCGGCCGGTGCGCCGAGCTGGACGAGCTGTGCGTGAACTTGCCTGACCGGTTCCCGCTCAGGTAGCCCTTGGTGGCAGGGGTGACCGGTTGCGGCCATCGTGATGGTCTACTCGCTGAGCCACTTCGCCCTCCACTCCTCGTTCTGTGCGGAGATGACCCGTTCGCACTGATCGACGAAGGCGTCGTCGGTTGCGGGGTCGGCGTCCTCCGTGCGATGTGCCGTCAGGCTTTCCAGTTCCGCGGCGGTACGGGAGAACTCCATCTCCTGGTAGGCGTATCGGGAGGCCGCCGCGTGCGCGGTGACCGCGGCGGCCACTGTGGTGATCGTCGCAACCCACGCGGTGGCCCAGTCGGCCCCGAAGGCTCCGGATACCGCTCCTAGAACCGCCGCGGTCGCAGCCAACACCACCTCTAATCGGCGTACTTGGGAGTTCAGTTGGCTCATGTATGCGGCCCGGGGCAGGTAGTAGCCCTCAATCTGGCCGACGACCCGCAGTTCCAGATAGGACCCGACATCGGTGACGGCCGGCAGCGCGCGCCGACGTGGGGTGAGGGCGACGGTATGGCCGACGAGGTCGGAGGCGTCCGTGAGGGCCCGCTCGGTGCGGTCCAGAAGCATTTGGGGGGCGTCCGCGTCCCGGTAGGGGGCGACGTGGGCGAGGTACGCATAGAGCTCACTCTTGAGCTGCTCGCTGACGGAGCGCAATCGGGTCCAGTCACGGACCTGTTGGGGGCCCGCCCTCTTGGTGGCCAGCGGCACAAGCCCCACCGCGACGGCAGACAGGAACGCCAGACTCTTCCCTGCCATGTCGCTCCACGCCATGACCTGCGCGGCAGTGGTGCCGGCACACGCCCCTGTCACGCCCAGCACGAGGGCGACCGTCCTGGCCCGTGTGATCGCGCGCTTGGCGTGACCGGCCGCCTGCGACCAGACGCTCTGACGGTCCCATATCCACTGCACGGTTGATTCGTCTGAAACCCCCACAGGCACATCTTCTCAGCACTACCGTGAGAAAAACAGCGTGCGCCGACTCGACCTGATGGAGCGAGATGCCGGAACTACGCACTGAGGGGACGACGCCGTCCCGATTAAACCGTTCGCCCCGCCAGGCCGCCGAGATCGAACAATATCCGCAGCGGGGCAGACGATTGAGCACCCTGGGCTGGGTCGCACTGACGCTGGGCAGTGGGTGCCTAGGGTTCTACGGGGGCACATCGGTCTGGACCGCGTGGGGGCTGCTGGCGACCGGTGCCGTCTTGGTGGTGGCCGGTGTGCTGGCAGTACTGCGGGGGCGGCAGCATCTGGCGCCCGTCCTGACCAGCCTCCAGGGCCTCCCCGCGGACGAGCGGATTGTGTTGTTCCTCCGGTCGTTCAAGGACGACGATGGTTTCTCCCAGGTAGCTGCACTGCGATGGTTCCGCCTGCTGTTCACCTCCATGCTGCCGACACCCGCTCATCTGCGCACCGAGGAGGACCAAGTCGGCCGTGCGTTCGCGCCGTTCGGGCGGCTGGTCGCGCTCGGGAGTACGGACGACCAGCTGCCGCGGCTCGGCGCCGAGCGCCATTACGCCTCGGACGGGACCTGGAAGACCGAGGTGCGCGCCGCGCTCGATCGCGCCGGACTCGTCCTGCTGGCCACCGGAGCGGGAAGGGGCCTGACTTGGGAGGTTGAAAAGCTGGTGGCGCGCGACGAACCCACCCGCTTGGTCCTCCTCGTCAGCCGCGACCGACAGCAATACACAAAGTTCCGCGAGTCGTTGGGGGGCCGGTTTCCCAATGGGCTGCCGGACTACCCGCCGAAGCGACTGCGGCACCGCCTCCTGCGGGGACGCTACGTCCGTGCTGCGATCTGGTTCGACAGTGACTGGACACCGCACTGGGAGATGCTGGACGGCAGGTTCCCACTGATCGGCCTCGCACGTCGCACACAGCGAGCACTGCCGCGCGCCCTGCAGAAGGTCTACCAGCGGGCCGGCGTGCCAGCGCGGGTCACGCCCACGACACCGCGCCCGTGGGCGGTGAAGCTGAGCGTGCCGCTGATCGCCGCGTTCTGGCTGCTCCCCGTGTCAGCGGCCCTCTTCGCCGTCCCCGTCGTCGTCTTCGTCGTTAACTCCATCGTCAAGGCCCTCTTCAATGCCTTGCACTTTCCCTCGGATTATGCCGCCCAGGTTTCCATCACTTCGCACCAGATTCATTTCCATGCCCTCGACTTCCTGTCCAGGGGATGGCCGTTGTGGCTGTGGGTGGCTGTGGTAGCCGCGTGCGGGTACCGGGTGTGGCGCGGGGGGCCCTACATCCTCATGATGACCCGCATCCAAGGCGTCTTCTTCCCTGTCTTCACGCTGGCGGCCGTGATGGCAAAGCTTCCCGCCGGCTTCAGGTTGGTGTTCGTCGCCTTGGGCCTGTCGGTGCTGGTCGTGCTGGGCATGCCCGCAGCCGCCATGCTGCTGCTCCGCCACGACGTGCGCGATTGGGTCGACTCGCGCCTGTAGGAGTCAAGCCGCCGAGTCGCTCACGGCCTTTTGGACCGCCAACCGTCAAGAGCCCTGGAGCGCACCACCAAGGTCTACCGGTGCGGCCTCCGGACCTCTCAGACGGAGCGCGCGGGCCACTCTCCGGGTTCCTTAGGCGATCACAGAGGGGGATTGGTGAGGTGGCCGCAGTGCGGTCAACCGCCGGGAGACGTCATCTGGTAAATGGAGGACGGGCGGGGCCGACCCGACTCAGAGAACCGGGCGTAGCCCCGCCCTGTTAGGCGCTGAGGCCGATCAAGATGCGTAGCAGCCGCCGTCGGTAGCGCCCTCGGCCTTGGCCGTGGTGGCCGATGCGCCGAACTGGTCGAGTTACGGTGCCGGGGTGCAGCAGCCTCCGCCCTGGTCGGTCTCGGGGGCGCCGAAGAGGCCGGCGCCGCCGCGCTGCTCGGAAACTCACGTGCCCTGCTTCCGGCCACCGGGTTCGTTCGCCGTGCCTGATGCCCCGGCTTTCCAGTGCTGCCGTAGGAATACGTGGATCTCACTGCGGCACCCGGGAATGTCGTTCTCACCTTCGCTGGGATCGGTGGGACGGCGATCCCACCGAGGGCTGCTGCAGAAGCCTTTGTCCGTAGGGCAGTTGGCGAAAGCGGCGGCCTCGTCGGAAGCGCTGTGCAGCGAATCTCGCTGCACATGCAGCGAGCAAAACACCCCCCTGACCACGTTTCCGCAGATCAGAGGGGTGTTGCAAGCGGTAGCGGTGGGATTTGAACCCACGGAGGAGTTGCCCCCTCACGCGCTTTCGAGGCGCGCTCCTTCGGCCGCTCGGACACGCTACCGAGAGAGAGCTTAGCCCAAGAGGGGCCGTGGGCCGAAATCGGATGCCGGGAGCTGTTGGCGGGAGGGGTCAGCGGTCGCGGAAGAAGGTGGTCAGGAGGGCTGCGCAGTCCGTTTCGAGTACGCCGGTGATGACCTCGGGGCGGTGGTTGATGCGGCGGTCGCGGACCACGTCCCAGAGGGATCCGACGGCGCCGGCCTTCGCGTCGTAGGCGCCGTAGACGACGCGGTCGACGCGGGAGAGCACGATCGCGCCCGCGCACATCGTGCAGGGTTCGAGGGTGACGACGAGGGTGCAGCCGGTCAGGCGCCAGTCGCCGGGGCGGCGGGCGCTCCCGGTGTCGCGCAGGGTGCGGGCGGCGGCCCGCAGGGCGAGGACCTCGGCGTGTGCCGTCGGGTCGCCGGTGGCCTCGCGGGTGTTGTGGCCGGTGCCGATGACGGTGCCGTCGGCGGACAGGACGAGGGCGCCCACCGGGACGTCGCCGGTCGCGGGAGCGTGCGCGGCCTCCGCCAGCGCCTGCCGCATCGGCGCGATCCAGGGATCGCGCAGCGGGTCGGGCGCCGGGGAGGGGGAGGGGGCGGATGGGGGGACGGTCATGTCCCCAGTGTCGGGGACGTGACCGGGAGCGCGGGCCCGGCGCGGTGCGGGTGCGGGCCCGCGGGGCTCAGCGCACGGCCTCCAGGACGTCCGTGCAGCCGAGGGCGTCGGCGATCTGGGACAGGGCGTCGTTTTCGAGCATGAGCAGCTCTTTCGGGCCGACGCCCAGGTCGCTGAGGAGTTCGACGTCCCCGAGCGGGCCGGGTGGCGGCGCGTGGCTCGTGGACTCCGCCGTCGTCTCGTTGTCGTCGTTCGGATCCGTTTCGGGTTCGCCGTCCTCCGTACCGTCCAGGTCGAGGCTGTCGAGGTCGGACGTGTCGTCGTCCTCGCGGCCGAGCAGTTCCTCGGTCAGCATGGCGCCGTACGAGCTTTTGGCGGCGGCGGCTGCGTGCGAGACGAAGACGCGGGGGTCTTCCTCGCCGTCCACGCGGACGACGCCGAACCACGCGTCCTCCTGTTCGATGAACGCGACCACCGTGTCGTCGTCGACCGCCGCCTCCCGGGCCAGATCGGCCAGGTCGGTCAGCGTTTCCACTTCGTCGAGCTCCGTATCGCTCGCTTCCCACCCGTCTTCGGTGCGCGCGAGCAGTGCGGCGAAGTACACCGTGACTCTCCCACTGTCATAACGTGCCGGGCCGGGCGGGGCGACGCGGATACGTCACTGGTCCCGCCCCCGTCGGAATCGTGGCAGAAACAACGCGTCCGCGCGGGGTCTTCGGCGCTGCGTCGTGCGGCGGTTGTGAGAG
This sequence comes from Streptomyces sp. NPDC048644, assembly GCF_043199105.1. NCBI lineage: Bacteria > Bacillati > Actinomycetota > Actinomycetes > Kitasatosporales > Streptomycetaceae > Streptomyces > Streptomyces sp. NPDC048644. The sequence continues at coordinate 45,323 of NZ_JBICVO010000026.1, read as the reverse complement.
ATGTCGCTCACGTGCCGGAGCGCGGGCGGGGGAGTTGGGGGCTTTCCGGGCACGGGCGAGAGGCGTGCGGGCCCGCGCGTGGCGCCTCGCCGTGCCGGTGGCGCGGGGTCCGCGGCGGCTACCAGCGGAACGTACGCATCCGTACGGCCTGCCGCATCCGGGCGGCCCGTGCGCGGCGCGGCTGTACGCGGGCCCGCAGCTCCTTCGCCTCGTGCAACTCGCGGAGGAATTGGGCCCGTCGCCGCCGGCGTGCCGCGTCGCTCCCGTCCTCGCGGGCGCCGGGCGCGGCGTCCGGCGTGTCGTCGGAAGGCTGGGAGTCGGTCACGCGGCACACACCACCTCGGGGTGAGGTCCTCGCCCGGGGCCGAGTCGGCGCACCGGGGTACGTGCCCACTTTCCCCCGATGCGGCGGTTTGATGCCCGGGGGCTTGCGGGGCCGGCGAACGTCCTGGCGGGGCACCGGGCGGGCGCCGGGGCCCGCCGGCTCGGTTAGTGTCGATGTCATGCGGATCCACGTCGTCGACCACCCGCTGGTGGCGCACAAACTCACCACACTGCGCGACAAGCGCACCGATTCCCCCACTTTCCGGCGGCTCGCCGACGAGCTGGTCACCCTGCTCGCGTACGAGGCCACCCGTGATGTGCGTACCGAGCAGGTCGACATCGAGACCCCGGTGACGACGACCACCGGCGTGCGGCTTTCGTACCCCAGGCCGCTGGTCGTCCCGATCCTGCGGGCCGGTCTCGGCATGCTGGACGGCATGGTCAGGCTGCTGCCCACCGCCGAGGTCGGCTTCATGGGCATGGTGCGCAACGAAGAGACGTACGAGGCGCAGACCTACGCCACCCGGATGCCCGACGACCTCTCGGGCCGTCAGGTGTACGTCGTCGACCCGATGCTGGCCACCGGCGGCACGCTGGTCGCCGCGATCCGCGAGCTGATCAAGCGCGGTGCCGACGACGTCACGGCGATCTGCCTGCTGGCCGCGCCGGAAGGCGTCGAGGTCATGGAGCGCGACCTGGCCGGCACGCCGGTGACGGTGGTCACCGCAGCGGTCGACGACCACCTCAACGCCGACCGGTACATCGTGCCGGGGCTCGGCGACGCGGGCGACCGGATGTACGGCACGGCGGGCTGACCTCCCGGAACTCGTCCCCTGACATCACCCGGGCCCCTCGCCGTGCTGCGGCGGGGGGCCCGGGTCATGCCGTGCGGACGGGATGCGTCAGCACTTCTCGGGGGCGGGCGGCGGCGGGGCGGGGTGCTTGAGCCGCGCCAGGGACTTCTCGGCGTCCTTCGCCGTGGTCAGGTCCTTGAAGGCGTCGCCGATGATCAGGTCGACGGCGGTGTCCTTGCGGTCGTCGGTCTGCTGCCTGGCGCCGGTGAGCTGGGTGCCGAGCACCTTCAGCTGGCCGTCGGCCGCCGCCTTCGGGCCGAGCAGCAGGCCGCTGGTGGTGACCTTCTTGTCGTAGGCCGCGGGTGCGTTGCCGACCTTGCCGATCATGAAGCCGCGTTTCTTCAGCGCGTCGGCGGTGCGCTTGGCCAGGCCGGAGCGCTGGGTGGCGTTGAGGACGTTGACGGTCATGGTGGCGGGCTCGGGCAGCGGGGGGCCGGCCGCGGGCCTGGCCGGTTTTCTGCCCTCGTCGGGCCGCCCGTCCCCGCATTTCTCCTTGCTCTCGGCGGCCTGGGCCTTGCCCGCGGTGCCGCCGAACACGTCGATGAGCTGCAGGGTGCCCCAGCCGGCCAGGCCCAGGACGCAGACCGCCGCGACGATGGTGAGGGCGATCCGGCGGCGGTGTCGGGGGCGACGCATCCGCGGATGCCGGTCGCCCGTGATGCGGTACTTCTTACCGCCCATGCCAGGGGGCGTCAGCATGCTCATGGGCGCAGCGTAGTGCGGGCCCGTGCGCATGCCTACTAAATGATCAATGCGTGGCGCGCGAGCCAACCCGAAAGGGCCAATCGCGGCAAGGGGGAGCTGGGGCCGGTGCCGACGCCTGACACGCCGGGCCGGGCGCGGGGCTCAGCCCAGTTCGAGCACCCGGGCGTGCAGCACCTGGCGCTGCTGGAGGGCGGCGCGCACGGCGCGGTGCAGGCCGTCTTCGAGGTAGAGGTCGCCCTGCCACTTGACGACGTGGGCGAAGAGGTCGCCGTAGAACGTCGAGTCCTCGGCGAGCAGCGTTTCGAGGTCGAGCTGCTGCTTGGTGGTCACCAACTGGTCGAGGCGTACCGGGCGCGGGGCGACATCCGCCCACTGACGGGTGCTCTCCCGGCCGTGGTCCGGGTACGGCCGCCCATTTCCGATGCGCTTGAAGATCACACGGAAAGCCTACCGGGCGAGCGGCTGCGGGCGCAGCCATGCGACGGGAGTATGAAGGCGACAATCGGCCGTAAATCCGGATCGATGCATCGGTGTGCCGCACATCAGGAGCGAGGGTGGGGCGCGGAGCCGGGTTCCGGGCGGTCGAAAGTTGTGCACAGGTTGTGGACGGCGAGTGTGGTGTGGGGTGTTCACCACCGGAGGGCGTCCGCGCGGTGCGCCTGCCAGTACGTGACCCGGGCGGCGTCAGGATCGACGCGTACCGGGCCGCGGCTGTCCAGGCCGACCTGGGCCGGTGCGGCGCCCACGGCCAGCGCGACGCCGAACTGGGATATCCGCGTGTGGTGCCGGCCCGGCGGGTGGCCCGCCGAGGTGTGGTGCGTGCGGACCGCGGCGTAGGCGCTCTGGTGCGGGGCGAGGGAGACGGGGGCCGGTGGCCTGCTGGCCTCGATTGCGGGGACGGCCGTCCGCTGCCTTTCGGTGAGGCGCAGCAGTGGGTACGGCTGGGCGGCGAAGGAGCATTCCTTGTCGGCGTAGTTGGTGACGGTCAGCAGGAGCGGGCCGTCCGGCCGTTTGCCGCCTCCTGCGGGACCGGCCCGGAAGGTGAGCATCTCGGGTGTGCAGGCGACCGGGGTGCCGGTGCCGGATGTGGTGTCGCCGTACGCGGTGAAGGGGGTCGCGGGTGCGGCGGCGGTGGCGGTGCCCGAGCCGCCGCGGCAGGCGGTGAGCGACAGCGCGGTCGCGGTGAGCAGTACGGCGGCTGCGACCCGGCGCCCGGCGGCGGTGGCGAACGGCATGGGGGCTCCCCTGGGCGTACGGCGTGCGGTGGCCGGTGATCGATGGCCGATGACCGGCGGCGGGTGGCCCGCGGTACGACGATCTTGCGCGCAGCTGCTGCTGATCGGCTAACACGCGGCTAACGCAGGTCGAAGGGCGGCTCAGGAGGACGGGCGGGCGGTGGCACCCGGGGTGGAGGCGTCGGCGCGGGGGGTGGGGAGCGCGGGCGGTGACGAGGTGGGGGCGCTGCTCGGGGGCTTGCCCGCCTCCCGGGCGGCCCGGCCTGGGGTGTCCGTAGGGGTGGCGGAGGGGCGGTGGAGCCTGCGGGGGTCCGGAGTGCGGGAGGGGTTGGGGGCCGAAGGATTGGCGGACGGGGTGGAGACGGACGGGGTCGGCGACGGGGTCGGGGAGTCAGGTACGGGGGTCGGCGAGGAGGCCGGGGACGGGCGGGCCGGCGGCCCGTCGGGGGTCAGGGCCGCGTAGCCGCAGGCGACCGCCGCGGCGGTCGCGGCGGCGGCGAGCGGCAGGGCGAACCGACGCGTCCAGTGGCCCACGGCGGAGCGCAGGCCGCGCCGTGGCTGGGGCACCGGCGGCCGGGCCGGGCGCAGGTCGCGCGGGCCGATGGTGTCGGCCCGCGCCGCGAGGGCGTGCCGCAGCCGGGTCTCCACGGGCCTTTCGGTGCCGGGGTCGTGGCCTTCGGTGGTCATGACCGCTCTTCCAAGATCTTCTCCAGTGCGTCCAGGGCCCGGCTGGCGAGGGACTTCACCGAGCCGCGGCTGATGCCGAGGGTCGTCGCGATCTGCGCCTCGGTCAGGTCGCCCCAGTAGCGCAGGACGAGGACCTCACGGCGGCGTGCGGTCAGCTGGTTCAGCGCGGCGATGACCTCGCGGTGCTCCTCGTCGAGCACGATCCGTTCCTCGGCCGACGGCGCGTCGGCCTCGTGCGGCGGGGTGTAGTTGCGTGCGCTGCGGCGGCGCCTGAGCACCGAGCGGGCGGCGTTGACGACGGCGGTCCGCAGGTAGGCGAGCGCGTTGTCGACGTCGGCGAGCCGCTCGCCGTGGCGTTTGCAGAGCGCGGCGAACGCGTCCTGGACGACGTCCTCGGCGGTGGCGCGGTCGTCGACCAGCAGCACGGCGAGACGGACCATGGCCAGCCGGTGCGCGTGGTACAGCTCGCCGATCGTCGGCCGTTGCTCCGGGGGCGGGGCCGTCGTGGGCGCACTGTGCGGGTCCGGCGGCCGGGGTACGGCGGCGGTGCCGGGGGACGGGTGGCGGGACGCGTACCCGGGCCGGCCGCCGTCGCGGGTCGCGGACGGGCGGACGGTGCGGCGCAGCCACTGCCACAGGGCAGGCCGCGGCCCCGGCAGGGCGAACCGTGCCGGGGCGGGCTGGGGGAGTGCGTAATCCATCGGTTCCCAGGGAGGGGCGGTGGGGGTCAGGCGCGCTTGCGGCGGGCGGCGTAGACGGTGCCGCCGCCGATGGCGAGCAGTGCGGCGGCGCCGCCGCCCAGCGCGAGGGTGGTGCCGTCGGACGCACCGGTGTGCGCGAGTTCCTTCTTGTCGGCGTCGCCCCTGCTGCCGCCGACGGGCGCGGGTGCGGGCGCGGGGCGGGTGCGGTCGCCGGGGGTGGCGGGCTGAGCGCTGGGGCGGCTGTCGGGCACGGTGCGGCCGGGGTGCGAGCGGACCGGGGCGGGGACCGCGGTGGCCCGCTCCCCGGGGGCGCTCGGCTGCGGCTGGGCCTCGGTGGGCCGGGCCGAAGGCTCCGCGGACGCGCTGTGCCCGGAACGCGCCGCGGGGGCGGCGTCGTCGGCGTACGCCGGGCCGGCCGCGGACAGACCGGCCAGCGCGAGCGCGGCGAGCAGTCCGGCACCGGCGGTGCTGCGCAGCCGGGCGCGGGTGGTGGTGCTCCGCGTCACGGGGGAGGGGGACGGCGCGGCTGCGTGCGAAGTGCGGGAGAGGTTCACGGTGTGCTGCTCCACTGTCGACGGGCGGCGCCTGGTGGCGCCCTCACCTCTGACGACGTGCGGCAGGACCCGGGGTTGCCGGTGGAGCGAAAAAACTTTTTGCGGGGTGCGGGGAGATGCTGTGCCGGGTGCGTCCTCACCGGTGGCCCCGGCCGGAAGGGGAACGCCCGGGACGGCCTGGTGGGGCCGTCCCGGGCGTGGGTGCTCCGGGCGCCTGCGGGGGGAGCGGCGCCGGAGCGGGCCGGGCCGGATCGTGGTGTCCGGCCCGCGTCGGGTCAGATCGTCGCGGTGTCGATGACGAAGCGGTAGCGGACGTCGCTGGCGAGCACCCGCTCGTACGCCTCGTTGATCCGGTCGGCGCTGATCACCTCGATGTCCGCGCCGAGGCCGTGCTCGCCGCAGAAGTCGAGCATCTCCTGGGTCTCGCGGATGCCGCCGATCAGCGAGCCCGCGAACGACTTGCGCTGCTGGATCAGCGCGAACGGCGCGATCGGCAGCGGGTTCTCCGGGGCGCCGAGCTGGACCAGGGTGCCGTCGGTGCGCAGCAGGCCGAGGTAGGCGTTGAGGTCCAGGTTGGCCGAGACGGTGTTGACGATCAGGTCGAAGGTGCCGGCCAGTGCCTCGAAGGTGGCCGGGTCCGACGTCGCGTAGTAGTGGTCGGCGCCGAACCGCAGGCCGTCGTCCTTCTTGCGCAGCGACTGGCTCAGCACGGTGACCTCGGCGCCCATCGCGTGCGCGATCTTGACGCCCATGTGGCCGAGGCCGCCGAGACCGACGACGGCGACCTTCTTGCCGGGGCCCGCCTTCCAGTGGGACAGCGGCGAGTAGAGGGTGATGCCGGCGCACAGCAGCGGGGCCGCGGCGTCCAGCGGGATGCTCTCGGGGATGCGCAGCGCGTAGTTCTCGTCCACCACGAGGTGGGTGGAGTAGCCGCCGTAGGTGGGCTCACCGTCCCGTCCGGTGGCGGCGTACGTCCCGACGTTGCCCAGCTCGCCTGTGCAGTACTGCTCCAGTCCTGCCAGGCAGTTCTCGCACTCGCGGCAGGAGTCGACGAAGCAGCCGACGCCGACCCGGTCGCCCTGCTGGTAGCGGGTGACCTCGGAGCCGACCTCGGCGACCACACCGGCGATCTCGTGGCCGGGGACGATCGGGAAGGTCCCGCCGTCGCCCCATTCGGCGCGCACGGTGTGGATGTCGGAGTGGCAGATTCCGGCGTACTTGATGTCGATCAGGATGTCGTGGGCACCCAGTTCGCGGCGCGGAATCGTGGTCCGCTCCAGCGGTGCCTTCGGGGCGGGTGCGGCGTACGCGGCGACAGAGGTGTGGGTCATGCACCCGAGCATGCAGGCGGGCAAAAGCCCTAGCCAGTGCCCCCTTCAACGTATGACGGGCGTTCCTACCACTGGCGGGACCACCCACGATGAACCGCCACGTTTCCCCGGCGGGCCGTGGGCTGCGCATACTGCGGTTATGGACCAGCGCACCGAATTGAGCGAGTTCCTGCGCTCCCGGCGGGCCCGGCTGCGGCCACAGGACGTCGGACTGCCCGACCACGGAAGGCGCCGGGTGCCGGGGCTGCGGCGGGAGGAGCTGGCGCAGCTGGCCGGGGTCAGCGTCGCGTACTACATCCGGCTGGAGCAGGGCCGCGGCCGGAACGTGTCGTCAGCGGTGCTCGACGCCATCGGCAACGCGCTGCGGCTGACCGGCGCCGAGCGCGACCACCTCGCGCATCTGGCCCGCCCGCTCCCCCGGCGGGTGCGCCCGGCGGGCCGCCCGCAGCGGGTGCGGCCCGCGCTCCAGCAGCTGATCGACACGATGGACGCGGTTCCGGCCTACGTCATCGGGCGGCGGCTCGACATCATCGGCTGGAACCGGCTCGCCTGCGCGCTGCTCGGCGACTTCCCCGCGCTGCCGCGCAAGGAACGCAACCTGGCCTGGCACGTCTTCCTGGACCCGGCCGCCGGTGACCTGTACGAGAACTGGGAGGCGAAGGCCGCCGACGTCGTCGGCTTCCTGCGGCGGGACGCGGGCCGCAACCCCGACGACCCCGAGCTGGCCTCGCTGATCGGTGAACTGTCCGTCAAGAGCGCCGAGTTCCGCTGCCTGTGGGCCGCCCACGACGTCCAGGACAAGGGCTTCGGCGTCAAGGTGCTCAACCACCCGCTGGTCGGCCGGCTGACCCTCGCCTACGAGACGCTGGCCCTGCCGGCCGATCCCGACCAGCAGCTGATCACCTATCACGCGGAGCCCGGCTCGCCGTCGGCGCAGTCGCTGCGGCTGCTGGCTTCGTGGACGCTGGACGCGGCGGCGCCGGGGACGGGTCCGGAGCGCTGAGGCGCGGCGCCCGGCCTCCTGCGCCCGGCGCCCTCACGCCTGGCGCCCGCGCAGCACCCCCGCGGCCCGCTCGCACCAGTCGCGGGTCTCGCGTTCGAAGGCGAGGCCGCGCAGGCAGGTCAGGTACGGGCCGATGCGGGCGCCGCCGGCCAGGAAGGTGTCCTCGTCCAGGCCGCCGCGCAGCCGCGCGAGCAGCTTCTCGAAGACCTCCGCCTTGCCGGCCGCGATCCGGGCGCGCTCGGTGAGCTGCGCCAGCACAGGAGCGGCCGTGATCCGGTCCACGGCCTGCACCTTCACCAGCAGGTCGTCGCGGATGAAGGACGGCTTGGACGTGGCAGCCGCGAAGTGTTCCAGGGCGGCGACCCCGGCGTCGGTGACCGTGAAGAGACGCTTGTTCGGCCGGGTTTCCTGGACCACCTGGCGGCCGGTGACCAGCCCGTCCCGCTCCAGAGCCGCCAGTTCGGCGTAGAGCTGCTGCGGCAGCGCGTACCAGAAGTTGGCGACCCCGGCGTCGAACGCCTTGGCCAGCTGATAGCCGCTGTACTCGCCGTCCAGCAGCGCCGCCAGCACCGCATGCCGCAGAGCCATCGCCTCTCCGCCTCTCGCGCCGGGGCCGTGCCCCGCAACCGTCCCGGCCGCGCCGCCGTCCGGGATCTCCTCTGAGGTCTTGGTATCAGGAATCGCCGGGGGGTCTTGCTCCGGGGAGCGTCCTGTGGGCAGCATCGACCCCGGAATCCATAGTCATAATTCTGACTATGCGGCGGGTGGCTGCGCGCTGCCGCGGCACGAGAGGGAGACGCCATGACGACGACTGCCGAACGGTTCAGGGAAGCGGTGGAGAAGCGTGAACTCGGCGCTCTGGAGGGCCTGTTCACCGAGGACGTGCGTTTCTGCAGCCCGGTGAAGTTCCGCCCCTTCGAGGGCAGGGCGATGCTGCTCGGCGTGTTCGGCGTGCTGCTGCGGACCTTCGGCGACTTCCGGTACGTCGGCGAGCTGGCGGGCACGGCCGACACCGCGGCGGGCCCCGCAGACTCGACGGTCCTGATCTTCCGGGCCACCGTGAACGGCAAGGAGATCCACGGCATCGACCTGCTCCAGTACGACGAGGCGGGGCTGATCAAGGAGTTCACGGTGATGGTGCGCCCGCAGAGCGCGGTGCAGGCACTGGGTGAGGCGGTGCAGGCCGGTCTGGTGGCCGACGGTCTTGTGGCGGGCGGCTGACCGCGGGCGCCCCGGAGCGCCGCGGGCCGCGCCGGGGGTACCTGCCCCGGCGCGGCCCGTCCGCCTGCGCGGTCAGATGTGTGTCAGACCCGTTCCTGCGCCTGCTCCAGGGTGATCGCGGCGGCCGGGCAGACGGCCGCCGCCTCGCGTACCGCCTCGTGCAGGTCCGCTGCGGGCCTGGCGTCGAGGAGGACGACGATGCCGTCCTCGTCGCGCTGGTCGAACACATCGGGCGCGGCCAGCACACAGCTTCCGGCGCCGCAGCACTTGTCCTGGTCAACGGTGATGTGCATGGTTCTCCTCCTGGTGCGGCCGGCCGGTGGCCGGCGGGTGGGACGGCGGGTGGCGGTCACCGCGCGGTGGCGGTGGCCCTCACCACGCGATGGGCAGGGCGTGGACGCCGTAGATGCCCATGTCGGTGCGGAACGGCACGTCGTCGAAGGGGATGTCGAGCCGCAGCCCCGGCAGGCGGCGCAGCAGCGTCTCGATGGCGATCTGGAGTTCCGCCCTGGCCAGCCCTTGCCCCAGGCACTGGTGGACGCCGAAGCCGAAGGCGACGTGGCGGCGGGCGTCCCGGCTCACGTCCAGTTCGTCGGAGCCGGGGAAGACGCCCTCGTCGCGGTTGGCGGTGTTGATCGTGCAGATCACGCCCTCGCCCGCGCGGATGGTGTGCCCGGCGATGGTGACGTCATCGGTGGCGACCCGGGTGACGCCGTTGTGCACGATCGTCAGGTAGCGAAGGAGTTCCTCCACCGCGCCCTTGATCAGCGCCGGATCCTCGCGGAGCGCGGCCAGTTGGCGGGGGTTGCGCAGCAGGGCGAGGGTGGAGAGCGCCGTCATGTTGGCGGTGGTTTCGTGCCCGGCGACCAGCAGCAGGCGGCCCATCGCGGCGATGTCCCGGTTGCTGAGTTCGCCGCGGGCGGCCAGCCGGCTGACGATCCCGTCGTCCGGCTCGCTCCGTTTGGTCTCGGCCAACTGCTCCAGGTAGGCGAGCAGTTCGTCCTGTGAGACGCGTACGTCATCCGCGGTGGAGGTGAGGTTGAGCAGGACCCGGCTGCGCTCCTGGAAGAAGTCGTGGTCCTCGTACGGGACGCCGAGCAGCAGGCAGATGACCAGCGAGGGCAGCGGCAGGGCGAACTCGGCGACCAGGTCGGCCGATGTGCGGCCTTCGGTCATCCGGTCCAGCAGGTCGTCGGCGATGCCCTGCACCTGCGGGCGCATCGCCTCCACCTTCTTGATCATGAAGTCGGCGGTGAGCATCCGGCGCAGCCTGGCGTGCTCCGGGTCGTCCTGCCGGATGAAGCTGGAGGTGTTCGACGACGCCAGCTCCTTGAACCCGGCGGTGAGGAACGGGAATCCGGGGCGCTTGGCGTCGGAGCTGAAGCGCGGGTCGCCGAGCACATCCCGCACGTCCTGGTAGCGGGTGACCAGCCAGCACTCGGAGCCGTCCCAGAGGGTGGCCCGGGTGACCGGCTCCTCCTTGCGGGCGTGCTCGACGGACGGCGGCGGGTCGAAGGGGCAGCCGGATGCCCGGGTGGCCGGGACGGTGAGGGGTGCGGTTGCGGTGTGCGGTGCAGTCGTCATGGGCTGGTCCTTCCACGAACGGGACACGGCGGTGCCGTGCCGAACGGTGCGGGTTGCGCCACTTCCTGACGGGCCGGCTGGGCCCGGCGGCACCGGATGTGCCGCGTCGGCGGGCCTCGTCATTACCCGCTCGTTAACTCTTTACCTGACTAAAGCAATTAACGTGATTCACGCTAACCCACGCCGAGTTGACGGGGGAAGGGGCGGATCGGGCCGGAACGAGGTTGGCTCAATTCCGCCCAGCGGGGGCGTGCACGCCCCGCCCCGCGCCGCGTCAGGTCCGCCCCTCAGGTCCGCGCCGCCCGGGTCCGGCCCGTCGCCGTCCCCGCTACAGTGCCCCCATGCCGGAGCCCGCGAGTGACCAGGACCCCATCGTCGCGCTGCAAAGAGTGCTGGCCACCGTGTCCTACCTGCTCACCCGCTCCCAGGCGCACGAGCAGCTGGCGATGCGAGCAGGGGTGAAGGCGGGGCGTTCGGACCTGTGGCTGCTGATGGCGCTGGACGGCAGCGGCGGCGTCAGCCGGGTCGGCGATCTGGCGGCCCTCCTGATGGTCGAGCCGTCCCATGTGACGCGCCAGATCAGCCGGTTGGAGTCGCAGGATCTCGTCGCCCGCACCCCGGACCCGGCCGACCGGCGCGCCCGGCAGGTCGTCATCTCCCCGCACGGCAAGGCCGTACTCGAACGCCTCCAGGACGCCCGCAGGGCCGGACTGCACCAGGCGCTCGAAGGGCTCGACGACCACGCCGTCGCCACCACCGTCGACGTGCTCAACCGGCTGGTGCAGCACGTGCGGGAGCGGGACGCGGAGCAGGAGTGACGCCTCCCCTGCGGCGTCAGGAGCGCGTGAGGACGACGAGCTTCTGGGTCGCCCGCGTCATCGCGACATAGCGGTCGACCGCGCCTTCGACGCCCGTACCGAACTCCTCCGGCTCGACGAGGACGACCAGGTCGAATTCGAGCCCCTTCGACAGCTCCGGGGTCAGCCACCGGACGCGGGACGTCGCCCGGAACGCGCGGCCCGCACTCTCACCGGCGCCGATGACGCAGACGATGCCCTCGGCCTGCGCGGCGAGCCAGCCGCCGAGTACCGCGTCCAGATCCGCGACGGATCCGTGGACCACGGGGATGCCGCTGCTGCGGATGGACGTCGGCACATTGGCGTCCGGGAGCGCGGCGCGGATGGCCGGCTCGGCGTGCGCCATGACCTCTTCCGGCGTGCGGTAGTTGACGCTCAGGGAGGCCACGGTGATCCGGTCGAGCCCGGCCCGCTCCAGCCGTTCCCGCCAGGACTCGGTGAACCCGTGCCTGGCCTGCGCGCGGTCCCCGACGATGGTGAAGCTCCGGGACGGGCAGCGCAGCAGCAGCATCTGCCACTCCGCGTCGGTCAGCTCCTGCGCCTCGTCCACGATGATGTGCGCGAAGGGACCGGCGAGCAGGTCCGGGTCTGCGGGCGGCAGTTCGGCCTCGTCGACCAGGCTGACCTGGGCGTCCTGGCCGCGCAGCATCCTCACCAGGCCCTCGCCTTCGTCACCGTCGGCGCCGGAGTCGGCCGCGGCGTCGATCAGGTTGTCGACGACCTGCGCCATCCGCTCGCGCTGGGCGGCGAGTTGGGCCTGGTTCCTGAGCTTTCGCCGGTCCGCCTCCGGGTCGCCGAGCCGCTGCCGTGCCGCGTCCAGGAGCGGCAGGTCGGACACCGTCCAGGCATGGGGTGCGTCCTTGCGCTGGAGCGTGCGCACCTCGTCGGTGCTGAGCCCGGGAGCGCACTTGCGCAGATAGGCGGGGACCGACCACAGGTCCCCGACGAGGTCGGTCGCCTCCAGTATCGGCCACGCGCGGTGGAGGGCCGTGATCAGCTCCCTGTTCTGGAGCAGTGACCTCCGCAGCAGCTCGGGCGGGGCGTCGCTGTCGTCCTTGTCCATCAGGATCGCCAGCAGCTCCTCCCGGATCTGCTCGCGCGCCTCGTTGTGCGGAGTGCCGGGTTCCACCGCGGCGAACGCCGCCGCCCACTCGTCGGCGCTCAGCCAGATGTCGGACCAGTGGCTGGACACCGTCATCCCCTCGGCGGGCGGCTCCTCGTAGAGGCCGACGGCCGGCTCGATCGCCGCCACCAGACCGGCCGACGCCTTCAGCCTGGCCACCTCCGGGTCGGCCTCGACCGCGGCCCCTTCCCCCTCGGCGACGAGATCCCGCAGGGTGCAGGTCTGCACACCCTCCTCGCCGAGGCTGGGCAGGACGTCGGCGACGTAGGCCAGGTAGGGCCGGCTCGGACCGACGAACAGGACGCCGCCCCTGCGGTGGCCGAGGCGGGGGTCGGCGTAGAGGAGGTGGGCGGCGCGGTGCAGGGCGACGACGGTCTTGCCGGTGCCGGGACCGCCGTCGACGACCAGGGCGCCGCGGGATCCGGCCCGGACGATGGCGTCCTGGTCGGCCTGGATGGTGGCGAGCACGTCGCGCATCCGGTCCGACCTGTTGCTGCCCAGGCTGGCGATGAAGGCGGACTGGTCGTCGAGCGCGGCATGCCCCGCACGCCCGTCGGCGGTGAACACCTCGTCCCAGTAGTCACTGATCCGGCCGCGGGTCCAGCGGTACCTGCGGCGGCTCGCCAGACCCATCGGGTGGGCGTGGGTCGCCGCGAAGAACGGCTCGGCCGCGGGGGAGCGCCAGTCGAGCAGCAGTCGGCGGCCCGTGCTGTCGGTGAGGCCGAGGCGTCCGACGTACACGGGCTCGGGGCTGTCCGCGAAGACGATGTGGCCCAGGCACAGGTCGAGGCCGAAGCGGCGCAGGGCGCGCAGCCGGCCGGTGAGCCGGCGGATCTCCGTGTCCCGGTCCATCGCCTCGCGGCCGGTGCCGCCTGGCGCCCTGCGCACGGTGTCGAGGCGGTCGGACAGTTCGGCGATGGCCTGCTCAAGGCTCTCCGCGACGGCCGCGAAGTGCTGTTCGTCGCCGCCGGTCAGCGCCGGTTCGGCCTTGGCGGAGAGGTGGACGGGAAGGTCGAACGCGCTGGTGGCCAAGGGGTTCATGACATCACCGACAACAACACACGCACTTCGTGAATCTCCCATTTCCGCAGGTTCTGGCTTCGGCCCGCGAATTTTGCCCCAGGGTGGGGGCCTTGCCGCAAGACCCCCCGTGCGCTATAAGTTGAAAGTGGCAAGGAGTGGGTATGCCTCTTTGTTTCCCCGTCCGTTTTCCCCGCCCGCACCATCGGCCGGTCGGCCGGGAAGGTCACGGCCCGCGCGGTTCGCGGATGACATGACGAAGTCCCGCCAGGATCAGCAGACCTGACGGGACATCACTTTGTGTGAACGGGCCTAACGGATCTCGACCGGCCCGTTGTCGGCCGTGCGGTCCTCGCCCTCCTGGCCGTCGCGCTTCTCGAAGCTGCCGTCGGACGCGCCGATGTTGCGGCGGACCGAGTCCAGGATCGTCAGGCCCTGGCCGACCAGACCCGCCGCGATCTCGCCGAGGCCGTCCGCGCCGTTCAGGACGTTGACGTTGGCGCCGGAGAGGCCCGCCGACGCCTCCTTGACGATCTGCGGCAACTGGTCGATCAGCATCCGGTCCAGCGCGACCCGGTCGTGCGAGGCGGCGGCCTCGGCCTGGATCTTCATCCGCTCGGCATCGGCCAGCGCCAGCAGCCGGATCCGCTCGGCCTCCGCCTCGGCCGGCTTGACGACCTCCGCCACCAGCTCCTGCTGGCGCAACAGGGCGGCTCGCTCGGCGAGTTCGGTCCTGGCGGCCAGCACCTCCTGCTGGGCGTGCGCCTGTGCCAGCGGCCCGGCCTGCGCCGCCTGGGCCTGCGCGCGGTCCACCTCGGCCGAGTACTGCGCCTGGACCACGGCCGTCTGCCGCGAGTATTCGGCCTGGTTCCGCGCGGCCTCCTGCTCGGCCTCGGCCGACGCCTGGGTGGCCTGCGCCTGCGCGATCTGTGCCTGCCGCTGGATCGCGGCCTTGTGCGGGGCCGACATCGCGTCGATGTAGCCGGTGTCACCGTCGTCGATCGACTGGATCTGCAACGAGTCGACGATCAGGCCGATCTTCGCCATCTCCGTCTTCGACGTCTCCAGCACCTCGGTGGCGAGTTTCTGCCGCTCGGTGACGATCTCCTCGACGGTCATCGAGCCGATGATCGAACGCAGGTGGCCTGCGAAGATCCGGCCGGTCAGGACCGACATCTGGTCCTGGTCGGAGAGGAACCGCTGACCTGCGTTGACGATGCTCTCGGTGTCGTTGCCGACCTTGAAGGCGATCACGGCGCGGACGGTCAGCGCGATGCCCTGCTTGGTCACACAGGTCTCCGCGACCTCGGACTCGCACATCGACAGCGTCAGGAAGCGGGTCTTGCGGAAGACCGGGAGCACGAACTTGCCGTGCCCGATCACCACGCGGAACGGCGCCTCCCCGTGCCCTCGCCGGCCGCCCGAGATCAGCATGGCCTCGTCAGGGGCCGGTACGCGGTAACCGAACATTTCTTGACTCCTCAACCGGCGCTGCCGGCCTCGCCGTTCAGCGCGTCCAACGGATCGGTCCAGGCGATGACATCGACCTGGCGGGTGCCGCGGGAACCGATCACGAGCACGGGGGTGCCGGTTGCCAGCGGCTCGGCCGACCAGGCGAGGAACGTCTCCGTGCCGCCTCTGACGCGCACCTGGACCTCGCCGGGCCCGGCGGTGCCGCGGGTGCCGATGAGCAGCACACCGGTGCAGCCGATCACGGCCTCGTCCTGCGCCATCGACGGCTTCCCCCTCGCCCTGGTGGTCCTGCTGCCGACCTTAGCGCCTGTCGTTCGGATCAGGCCGGGCTCGCGGATCTCCATCTCGGCGCGTCCCACAGGCGGTTGCCCGTACCGGCCTGGACGCCGCGGGGCGGACGGCGGTTCCTCGGCAGCGGCGCGGCCCCGCCGTCCGACGGGGCCGCGCTTCGGGGGTCCGCCGGGCTGCCTAGGCCAGCACCTTCTCCAGCGAGGCCAGCGCCGACTCCAGTACCTCGCGGGTGATGGTCAGCGGCGGGGCGAGCCGGATCGTGGAGCCGTGGGTGTCCTTGACCAGGATTCCCTCGGCCATCAGGCGTTCGCTGATCTGGCGCCCGGTGCCCAGGGACGGGTCGATGTCGACACCCGCCCACAGGCCGCGGGCGCGGAAGCCGGTGACGCCCTTGCCGGTCAGCGTGGTCAGACCGGCCCGCAGGACCTCGCCGAGTTCGGCCGCCCTGCGCTGGTAATCGCCGGTGGCGAGCAGGTCGATGACGGCCGAGCCCACCGCCGCGGCCAGCGGGTTGCCGCCGAAGGTGGAGCCGTGCTCGCCGGGGTGCAGCACCTCCATGACCTCGCGGCGGGCGACGACGGCGGAGACCGGGACGATGCCGCCGCCGAGCGCCTTGCCCAGCAGCAGGACGTCGGGCAGCACCGACTCGTGGTCGACGGCGAGGGTGCGGCCGGTGCGGCCGAGCCCGGACTGGATCTCGTCGGCGATGAACAGGCAGCCGGCCCGCCGGGTCAGCTCGCGTACGCCGGTGAGGTAGCCGTCGTCCGGGATGACGACGCCCGCCTCGCCCTGGATGGGTTCGATGAGGACGGCGGCGGTCGTCTCGTCGACGGCCGCTTCGATGGCGGCGAGGTCGTTGAACGGGACGATGCGGAAGCCGGGGGTGAAGGGGCCGAAGCCGTTGCGGGCGGACTCGTCGGTGGAGAAGCTGACGATGGTGGTCGTCCGGCCGTGGAAGTTCTCCGCCGCCACGACGATGGTCGCCCGGTCGGCCGGGACGCCCTTGACGTCGTACGCCCACTTGCGGGCCAGCTTGATGCCGCTCTCCACCGCCTCGGCGCCGGTGTTCATCGGCAGGACCATGTCCAGGCCGGTCAGTTCGGCGAGCGAGGCGGCGAAGGACGCGAGCTGGTCGTGGTGGAAGGCGCGGGAGGTGAGGGTGAGACGGTCGAGCTGGCGGTGCGCGGCCTCGGTCAGCGCGGGGTGGCGGTGGCCGAAGTTGAGCGCGGAGTAGCCGGCCAGCATGTCGAGGTAGCGGCGCCCCTCGACGTCCTCGACCCAGACGTCTTCGGCGCGGGCGACGACCACGGGCAGCGGGTGGTAGTTGTGTGCGACGACCGGTGTCTCGGCGCCGATCAGTCCGGCCGACGAGCGGGCCGCGCCGGCGGCTGCGGTACGGGCGTGCGTGGTCATGAGCGGACCTCCTGGGTGCAGCACTTGATGCCGCCGCCGGCCTTGTGGAACTCCGACAGGTCGACGGGGACGGGGACGTAACCCTCGTGGGTCAGCTGGTCGATGAGGTGGGTGGCCTGCGGGGCGATGAAGACGTGGCGGCCGTCGGAAACGGAATTGAGGCCGAACGCCATCGCGTCGTCACGGGTGGCGAGCACCGCCCGCGGGAACAGCCGCTCCAGCACCTCGCGGCTGCCGGCCGAGAACGCGCCCGGGTAGTAGGCGATGGTGGCACCGTCCGCGCCGCCCGTGTCGTCGAGGGCGAACAGGGCGGTGTCCAGGTGGTAGAAGTACGGGTCCACCAGCTGGAGGCTGATCGTCGGGACGCCGAAGAACTCCTGCACCTCCGCGTGCGCGGCCCGGCTGGTGCGGAAGCCGGTGCCGGCCAGGATCAGGCCGCCGGCCGGCACCAGATCGCCCTCGCCCTCGCACAGCGACTCCGGGTGGTGGACGTCATGGCCCGCGGCCTTGAACCAGCTCTCGTACTCGGCGGATTCCGGGCGGCGCTCGGGCGCGTGGAAGGACGAGCCGAAGACCCGGCCGCCCAGGACCAGCGCCGCGTTCGCCGCGAACACCATGTCCGGCAGCCCGGCCACCGGTTTCACGGTCTCCACCGCATGGCCGTACGCGCGGTACGTGTCGATCAAGGTCTGCCACTGGAGGCGGGCCCGCGCGGTGTCCACCGGCGCGTCCAGGCTCATCCACGGATTGATGGCGTACTGCACGTCGAAATATCTGGGCTCGCACACCAGATAGCGCCGGAGGCGGGAATCGGTCGGCACGGCAGGATCCCTCCGCTTCGTAGGGACGCGTCCGGCCCGCCGCGGGGCGACCGCGGCGGTGACCGGGAACATCTCCCACGGTAAGGAGCGGTCACCACGCGCAACAAGAGAGAGTCGCTGCGCGCTGACGCAGGAACGCTGCGTCCGGTCGCCCGTTACGGAAGGATCGTTGCGTCCCTTCCGGTGTCGTCCGGGGCCGCTTGGCGCGCCCCCGCCTCCGGACTTTCCGGCAGCAGATGGGACAGCACGAGATAGCTGATCGTCTTCCGGATGAACGGCTCGTCGCGGATCCGTTCCAGCACCTCTTCGAAGTGCGCCACGTCGGTCGCCCGCACGTGCAGCAGCGCGTCGGCGGCGCCGGTCACGGTCATCGCCGCGGCGATCTCCGGGTGGTTGCGCACCACTTCGGTCAGCCGCCGCGGGGGCGCCGCGCTGTCGCAGTACACCTCGACGTACGCCTCGGTGCGCCAGCCCAGCGCGGCGGGCCGCACCGTCGCGGTGAACCCGGTGATCACCTCGGACTCCCGCAGCCGGTCGACCCGCCGCTTCACCGCCGTCGCCGAAAGGCCGATGGCCGTGCCGATCTCGGCGAAACTCGTCCGGGCGTTCTCGATGAGCGCCGCGACGATCTTGCGGTCCAGCTCGTCGAAGGACGCGGCCTTGCCTGTGGTCCTGCCTGCGGCCTTGCCGGTCACGGGGCCTCCCGATCCGTCGGATCGCCCCACGGTATCGACCCCGGGGCCGGCGCGGGACGGCCGGGACGCTCCCACTCGCCCCGGCCCGCGCTACCGGGGGTCGACGCGCCGGATGCCGGCCCGGCGGACCACCCGAGGACCCGCCTGCGCCGCCCGCTCCACCAGCGCCCGCCCGTCCCAGTCCGGCGGCCATCCCTGCCACAGGCGCAGCCGCCCGCCGACCACCACCGCGGTGATCTGGTCGCGGCCCGCCAGCCTGACCAGCTCCCAGCGCAGGTCGTAGGAGGGCGTCAGCTCCGGCACCCGGAGGTCGACGACGAGGTAGTCGGCCGCCTTGCCGACGGCTATCGCGCCGGTCACCCGGCCCAGGCCGACCGCGTCGGCGCCCAGCCGCGTCGCGTGGTCGAGCCACCGCCGCCCGGCGCCGCACGACGAGTCGCCTGCGGCCAGACCGTACGTCAGCCGCTGCGCCGTCTCGGCGGCGTCGACCAGCCGGAACCCGTCGCCGCGCGTCCCGTCCGTACCGGTCCCGAACCGGACGCCGAGCGCGGCGAGTTGGGTGGCCTGCGCGACGGCGTTGCCCTTCCAGGCGCTGGCCACCGGGTTGTAGCTGATCGCCGTGCCGGAGTCGGCGAGCTGCTGCATCTCGGTGGGGGTGAGCAGGGTGGCATGCGCGCCGAGCGTGTGCGGGCCGAGCGCGCCGATGTGGTGCAGATGCTCGACGGGGCGCCGTCCGACACTCTTCAAGGAGCGTTCCACGGAGGCCAGATGCTCGTTGACGTGGACCTGGAAGACGGCGCCCGCTTCGGCGCAGAGGTCCGCGGTCCGCCGCAGCACCGTGTCCTTCGCGTCCTCGGGGACCGCGATGGCCAGCGAGGGGTGGACGAGCGGATGCCGGTCCCACCGGCCCAGATGCGCGGGCCCGCCCTTGCCGTCGGAGACGATCTTCGACAGTACGCACCGGATGCCGGCCTCTTCGGTGCCCCGCGCGATCACCTCGACGTCGACCGGCGCGCGGGTGCCGGCGTCCGCGACGGTGGTGAAGCCGCCGCGCAGCGCCTCCAGGGCGGCCAGTTTCGCCGAGAGGTACGCGCTCTCCTCGTCCAGCGCGCGCTCCAGCGGCTCCCAGACCGTCTTGAAGATCTCCGAAGGCTGCCCGAACGACTGGGCCTTGCCGAAGCTCTGGGTCAGGTGGTGGTGCGCGTCGACGAAGCCCGGCATCACCACGTGCCCGTCCAGGCACAAGGGGTGCAGGCCCTGGTGGCGGGCGATGAGCTGCTGCGCCGGCCCGATCTCGCGGAACGTCCCGCCCTCGACGAGCGCGGCCCTGCCCCGCACCGGACCATCGGGCAACAGCAGCACCTCGGGCACCAGCAGTTGCCGGTCGCCGCCGAACTCGCCGGGCCCGGTCGCCGCGTACGCGGGATGCCCCCCGGCCGCGGCGGACAGCAGCCCGGCGG
The DNA here is from genome assembly GCF_043199105.1 of Streptomyces sp. NPDC048644. NCBI lineage: Bacteria > Bacillati > Actinomycetota > Actinomycetes > Kitasatosporales > Streptomycetaceae > Streptomyces > Streptomyces sp. NPDC048644. Next base: position 25,971 of record NZ_JBICVO010000026.1, on the reverse strand, counting down.
CCCCCGCCCCGACGAGCAGCCGCCGCCGCCCGACACCGGGCCGCCCGTCCTCCGCCGCCTGCGCCGATTCCGTCTCCGCTTCGTACCTCACGCGCTCCGCCCGCCTCCCGCTCCGTGCACCGGGCACCCGGCCCGGCGTCTTCGGTCCGTCAGGGCCCGTCGGCGAGGAACGGTCGCGCCGGGCGGCCCGACCCTAAAGCCAGGGCAGAAGCGGAACAAGGCTTCCGGAGTACGGGAATTGACGGTGCGGGAGAAGGGTGGCGGATCTTCCGGGATTACCGGAGAATGCCCAGCTCGGGAGCGTCCCGGAGGCGTCCCGGGTGGCGTAACTCCGCGGAAATACCGGACCGGTGACGACGTCGGGCCGCGTACCGTAAGGCCTCCCGTCACCGCCGCACGGCAGCGATGCCCACCGGCGGCCGACCGCCCGGGACATGGGATCCTGAAGGATCGGATCAATCAGGGGTCTGCCGGACCGACGGCCGGCGGACGTCCGCTATACGAGGTGCAACCGATGAGACTCTGCTTCCTTGTGGAGGAGCAGTACCGCCACGACGGCATGCCCTTGGACGTGGTGCGCCAACTCAGGTCGTGGGGGCACCGGGTGGACATCGTGCGCCCCGGAAGTTCGCTGATCCGGATCTCCGAGGAGATCCAGGCGGGCAGCCATGACGCCTGGGTGCTCAAGACCGTGTCCGGCGGCCCCGGGCTGACCCTTTTAGAGGCCGCCGCCTCGGTCGGCCTGACCACGGTCAATGACGCGCGGGCCATAAGAGGCGTCCGGGACAAGGCGCTGGCCGCGGTGATCGCGCGCAGCCACGGACTGCCGGTGCCGGTCACCTACGCGGCGTCCCGCGCCGAGGAGTTCGCGCAGGTACCCGAGGCGGAATACCCCCTCGTGGTCAAGCCCGCCGACGGCAGCTCGGGGCGCGCCGTCCGGCTCGTCGCCTCCCCTGACCGGCTGTGCGCGGCACGGGGAAGCGAACCCGACGGCGACGGCCTGCTGATAGCCCAGCCGTACGTGCCCAACTCCGGTACCGACCTCAAGGTGTACTGCGTCGGCGGCGAACTGTTCGCCACCGAACGCTGCTCCCTGCTGCACCCGGGGCACACGGTCCGCGAGCGGCAGGTGCCGCTCACCCCCGAAGTCGCCCGGATAGCCACCGAGATCGGCACCGTCTTCGGACTCGACCTCTACGGCGCCGATATCCTGCTGGGCCCGGACGGACCTGTGATCGTCGACGTCAACGACTTCCCCAGCTTCCGTCAGGTCCCGGACGCCGTCGCCCGGGTGGCGTCCGCCGTACTCGACCTGGCCCGCACCGGATCCGGACGGTACGGTACCGCCGCACCGACCACCGCACCCCGCGTCCCGGCACAGGCCGTGGCGCCCGTGGGGAGTACCCGTTGAGGATCTGCCTGCTCACCGCCGACCCCGGCCACCCGTTGCTGGCCGCGACCACGGAACTGCTGCGCGCGGGGCAGCACCGGGTGGAGCTGCTTGACCCCGACGCCGGTCCCGGCAGCGGCTCCGTGGTCCCCGCGCCGCGCCGCCCGGACGAGCCGAGCGCGGTCGGCGCCTTCCTCCCCGGGCCGCTCGCCTCCGGCCCGCTGGCCGATGTCTACCTGCTCAAGAGTCACTCCCCGCGGGGCCTGGCGCTGGCCGCCTACCTGGAGGATCACGGGGCGCCGGTGCTCAACTCGGCGTCCACCACCGGGCTTTGCCAGGACCGTACCGAGATGGCGGCGCTGGCGCTGGCCGCCGGGCTGCCGTTCGCCGCGACCAGAACCCTGCGCACGCTCGCGGAACTGGCCGCTGAGGGGGAGCCGCAGGTCCCGCTGGTCGTCAAGAGCCGGCACAGCCGCAGGCACGACCTGGTCACCCGGGTCGACACCGCCGCCCGCCTCCACGAACTGGCCCGCGCCTGGCCGCACGAGCCCGTGGTCGTCCAGGAGTTCGCCGAGAACAGCGGCTGGGACCACAAGCTCTGGGCGGTCGACGGCCACCTCTTCGCCGCGACCCGCCGCTCCGAACTGTCCCCCGAGGGCCGGGGCGAGAACCGTCCCGCCGACGTCCGTGACCTCCCGGCGGGCTGGGCCGACCTGGTACTCCGCGTCGGCGAGGTCTTCGGGCTCGACGTCTACGGCGTCGACCTCCTCGACGCGGGCAACGGCATCCCGCTCATCGTCGACATCAACGCCTTCCCCGGCTTCCGCGGCCAGTCGGGCGCCCCGGAAGCCCTGGCGGCCCTGGCCCTGCGCACGGCACGGCGCGGGCACGCGGCGCGCGGGCTCGTGGCCGGCGCCCCTACGCGCCCGTCTCCGCCCCCGTCTTCCCCGGTGCGCCCGCCGTGGCGTCGGGACCGGGATCCGGTGCCGGGCGTGGGGTCGCCGGGCGCAGGCGGCGCAGGGTGAGGGCGCTGAGGAGGGCCACGGCGACGAGGCAGGCGCAGTAGAGGGTGAGGCCGCCCCAGGCGTGGGCGGAGTAGGCGACGCCGCCGACGGTGCCGCCGACGGCGCTGCCTATGTAATAGAAGAACAGGTAGACGGCGGCGCCCTGGGCGCCCAGGGCGGTGGCGCGCCCGCCGACCCAGCCGCTGGCCACGGCGTGCGCGGCGAAGAAACCCACCGTGAAGACCACCAGGCCGGGGATGACGGCACCGAGCTGCGGCACGAGCATCACGGCCAGGCCCGCGAGGGTGATCAGCAGCGCGGGAATCAGCACCCGGGGGCGGCCGAACCTGTCGACCAGGCGGCCGGCCGCGGCGGACGAGAACGAACCGGCCGCGTAGGCGACGAAGAGCAGTCCTGCGGCGGTCTGGGACAGGTGGAACGGTGCCGCGATGAGGCGGAAGCCCAGGTAGTTGTAGACGGTGACGAAGGCCGCCATCGCGACGAAGCCGATGACGTAGAGCCGCAGCAGACCGCTGTCGGGCAGCGCCCGGCCGATGCCCGCAGCGAGGGCGCGGGGGCTCGGGTCGCGGGGCACGAAGCGGACGGACGCCGGGATCGTCAGCCGGAAGAGCACCGCGCACACCGCCGCCGCCACCCCCACCGCGCCGATCGCCCAGCGCCAGCTGCCGGTCAGGTCGAGGATGCCGTCGGCGACGAGGCGTCCTGCCATGCCGCCGATGCCGTTGCCCGCCACGTAGAGGCCCATGGCCTGGCCGAGCGATTCGCGGTGCACCTCTTCGGCGAGGTACGACATCGCCGTCGCCTGGAGGCCGGCCAGCGCGAGTCCCTGGAGGACGCGGATGACCAGCAGCGCGGCGAAGTTGGGCGCGAAGGCCGCGGCGACACCGAGCAGGGCGGCGGCGGACAGCGCCAGCGTCATCATGCCGGTCCTGCTCCACGCGTCCGACACGGCGGTCAGCGGCACGACGGCGATGGCCATCGCGGCGGTCGAGACCGAGATGGTCAGCGACGAGGTGGCGGGCGAGAGATGCAGGTCGAAGGAGAGGGCCGGCAGCAGTGCCTGGACGCAGTACAGCGTCATGAAGGTGGTGAGCCCGGCGGCGAAGAGGGCTCCAGTGGCGCGGCGGAAGCCGGGCGTCCCGCGCGTGTGCGCGGCAGGCGTTATGGCCGATTCAGTCACCCGGCCGACGGTAGGCCGCCACAAATGATGCGTCCAATGCATGGATCGTCGCTATATATTCCGTATATGGAACACATGTGTGGGGGACGGGAAGGGTGTGCGGGACGCGGGGGACACGAGAAGCTGCGGCTGCACGATGCGCAGGGTGTGACCGCGCTGCCCCTGGCGCCCCTGCTGGGCATGTGCCCCGACCTCGTACGGTTCGAGGCGGTCGCCCGGCTGCAACACCTCTCCGCGGCAGCCGCCGAGCTGGAGGCACCGCAGTCGACGGTCAGCCGCAGCATCGCCCGCCTCGAAGCGGCCGTCGGCACCCCCCTCTTCGACCGGGAGGGCAGGGGACTGCGGCTGACCCGGCACGGCCGTGCCTTCCTGGCCCGGGTACGGCGCGGGCTGGAGGAGATCGCCACCGGCTGCGAGGAGCTGCGGCAGGCCACCGGCATGCCGGGCACGGTCGCCATCGGCTTCCTGCCCGCACTCGGCACCGCCCCGGTGCCGCTGCTGGTCAGCTGGTTCCGGGCGCGGCACCCGCAGGCCCGCTTCCAACTGGTCCAGGACAACGCCGAAGGGCTGCTGGAGCGGCTGCGGGCCGGCGAGGTCGACCTCTGCCTGACCTCGCCGCTGCCCGACGAGCCGGGCATCACCACCGTGCCGGTCGCCCGCGAGCCGCTGCGGCTCGTCGTCCCCGCCGGCCACCCCCTGGCGGGCCGCAGCCGGATCCGGCTGACCGACGCGGCGCACGAGGACTTCGTGATGGCCACGTCCGGGTACGGGCTGCGCCGGCTCGTCAACGGCCTGTGCGCGGCGGCCGGTTTCACCCCGCGGGTGGCGTTCGAGGGCGCGGAGATCGCCACCATCCGCGGCTTCGTCGCGGCCGGGCTCGGCGTGGCGGTGCTGCCGCCGTCCCCCGTGGCCATGCCGGGGCTCGTCGATCTGCCGCTGCACGACCCGGCCGCGTACCGCACGGTCGGCATGACCCGGGTCACCGCCCGCACCCCGACCCCGGTCGTACGGGACTTCATCCACCTGCTGAGAAGCCGGGCCCAGGAGTGCTTCGGCGCCCTGGCGTCCGGCGGCCCCGAACTCGCCTGATCCGTAGCGGACTTGAGCCATCCGCTCCCCGCTCACCCCGCAGGGTCGATGACCTGCTCGGTCCACACGGTCTTGCCCGAGGTTCCGTAGCGGCTGCCCCAGCGGGTGGTGAGCTGGGCGACGAGGAACAGGCCACGGCCGCCCTCGTCGGTGTCCCTGGCCTGGCGCAGCCTGGGCTGGCTGTTGCTGGAGTCGGTGACCTCGCAGACGAGCACCTGGTCACGGATCAGCCGCAGGCCGATCGGGCCGCGGGCGTAGCGGAGCGCGTTGGTGACGAGTTCGCTGACGACCAGTTCGGTGCTGAACGCGAGGTCGTCGAGCCCCCAGCGCACGAGCTGCTCGGTGACCAGCTCCCGCGCCCGCGCGACCGCGGTGGGACGGGGCGGGAACTGCCAGCCGGCGGTACAGGCGGCCGGGATCGCCCGGGTCCTGGCCAGGAGGAGGGTGATGTCGTCGGGCCGGTGCGGCGCGGACCGCAGTGGCTCGACCACGTCGTGCCCGATGTCGTCCAGCGGCCTGCCTGGCCCCGCCGAGCCGGAGAGCCGGGCGAGCACATCGGCCTCGGCATCCCCGTACGTGCCGCCGTCCTCGCGGCGGGTGGCCTCGATGAGGCCGTTGCTGTAGAGCGCCAGGATGCTGCCGGGCGGCACCTCGACCTCCGTCACCTCGAACGGCATCCCGCCGACCCCCAGCGTCGGCCCCGGCACGATGTCGATGAAGCGGGCGGTCCCGTCGGGATGCACCACGGCCGGCATCGGATGGCCGGCGCTGGCGACCCGGCAGCGCCGGTCGACCGGGTCGTAGATGACATACAGGCACGACGCCCCCATGGTGTCGGGGTGTTCGGCCTCCTCGGCCATGCGGTGCACGAGGTCGTCGAGGCGGGTCAGCAGCTCGTCAGGGCCCAGGTCGAGGTCGGCCAGGGTCTGCACGGCGGTACGCAGCCTGGCCATGGTGGCGGTGGCGCCCAGACCGTGGCCGATCACGTCGCCCACGACCAGCGCGGTCCGCAGCGAGGACAGCGGCACCGCGTCGAACCAGTCGCCGCCGACGCCGGCCTCGCCCTCGGCCGACAGGTAGACACCGGCCGTCTCGGCCGCCGCCGTGCTGCGGGAGACCGGCGGCAGCAGGCTGTTCTGCAGCATGACGGCCATTCGGTGCTCCCGGGTGTAGCGGCGGGCGTTGTCCATGCCGAGCGCGACGCGGGTGACGATCTCCTCCAGCAGCTTGGCGTCCTGCCCGTCGAACGCCAGCCGCCGCTGTGTCCGGTACACCTGCACATAGCCGAGCACCATGCCGCGGGCCACCAGCGCCGAGCCGATGGCAGCGAACAGGCCGTCCGGCACCATCCGCGCCGCCTCCGGGTCGTCGCCGAGGAAGGCGATGTAGTCGGCCGGATCGTTGACGACCAGCACCTGGCCGCGCTCCAGATCGCGGAAGCGCGGCTGGTCGTGGACGGGCGGCAGTACCTCGCCTGCCTGGATCTGCCCGGCGGGCCAGGGGCCGTGCGCGTGCTTGACCGCCACCCGCCGGAAGTCGCCGTGCACGCCCCGCACGCTCCGCGGCGGCTCACCGCCCCGCAGCGTCGCCTCCGCGATCTCCACGGTGGCCAGGTCGCCCATCGAAGGCACCAGGAGATCCACCAGATCCTGGGCGGTCCGCTCCACCTCCAGGCTGCCGCTGACGCTGCGCGACGCGCGGTAGACCATGTCGAGCCTGCGCACCGACCGGTACCGCTCGGTGACGTCGACGAGGGACGTCATGACGCCGTTGACCCGCCCCCGCAGATCGTGCACGGGGGCGGCGGTCATCGAATAGATGAGGTCACTCTTCCCCGGCTGCGGATCACGCAGCACACCGGACGCGTCCACCACCGGCTCGTCGCTCTCCATGACCTGCCGCAGCAGATCCGCCCCCGTGCGGTCGCCGTCCATGCCGGACATCGCCACGAGCGGGTCGAAGCCGTCGCCGCGCAACCGCCCGGCCCGCGCCACAGCCGGACTGCTGTGCCGGATCCGCAGGTCAGGGCCGTGCACAGCCAGCTGCCAGGCGTCCTGGGCAAGCAGCGTCCGCCCCAGCGCGCTCTCATCGCTCCACGCCGACAAGATCTCCACCGGCAGCCCGACCGCCACCACACCCGACACCCCGGCCGGCTCCAGCAGCCGCACCCACACATCGACGAGCCGCCCGCTCCGATGCCGCAACGCCAGCACCCGCCCCCCAGGAGCACCCCCGTACGGCTCCTCCGAACGGGTGTACCGCCGCACCCCCAGCAACCCCCGCGCAGGCACCCCCACCACCTCGTCCGCCGCATACCCCAGCAGCTCCGCCGCCCCCCGCGTCCAGTGGCTGATCAGCCCCCGCCCGTCGATCACCACCACGACGACGCCGTTCAGCGGTACCGGCGGAACCGCTCGGGGCACAGCCATGTGATCACTCCGGACGTCGGACGGGCCGATCACCTCAGTGTCCCTCCCCGTAACGGATCGAACTAGCGGTGACGGCTGGTCGGGTAGGCAACGGGCAACGCTTCCGAATGGGATCCGTGCGGGCAGGTCGCATGCCAGACTCAATTCCAGAGGAGCGAGGAATTGCTCCGGTCCACTGATCCCAGAGTTCCGGCCGCCCTGTGCGGGAAGGTGTGTTTGGCATGCGCACGTCAGTTCCATTCGGTTCCGAACTGCGACGTCGACGTCAGGAGGCAGGTCTCTCGCTCAGCAAATTCGCGCTGGTCATGAATTACGACAAGGGCCACCTGAGCAAGGTGGAACGCGGCGTACGGCGCGCCTCCGGCGATTTGGCCAGGCGGTGCGACGCATTGTTCGGAGCGAACGGGGAGTTACAACGGTTGGCCGAGCCCCAGGCAGAGCCAGAAGTTCTGGAGACGGACAACGGAGCGGTGGCTGTGGAGCGGCGAAAACTCCTCCTCACCGGCGTGGGGTCGTTGATCGGGCTCGGCCTCCCCTCCGCCGATGACATCCTCCCGCGGGAAGGCCCGTCCCTTGAGGCCCCGTTCCGCGCGCAGTTCGACCAGATGCGACAGCTTGGCCAGAGCACCGATCCGGCCGTTCTCCTGCCCCTCCTCGAATCCCAGACCCGCACGCTGGCCGAGCTCGCCATCGACGGTGGTGCCCGGGACCGGCGGCGGCTGCTGGTTCTCGCCGCCCGGTTCGCGGAGTACGCAGGCTGGATGGCACAGGAGGCGGGAGACAACGACGGTGCTCTCGGCTGGACCCGGGAGGCAGTCGAGCTGGCACGGGCCGGGGGAGACCGCGACCTCGCTTCCTACGCACTTGTCCGACGGGCCCTGGTGACCTTCTACGACTCCGACGCGGAGCAGACCATCGCCCTCGCCGGCCGGGCCCAGGACGGTGGATTGCCACCGAGGATCCGAGGTCTGGCCACTCAGCGCAAGGCGCAGGGGCACGCCTTGGCGGGCGACGAACGGGCATGTCTGAACAGCCTTGACCTGGCTCGTGAACTCCTCGGATCCGCTGACGCCACCGCCGATGCCGGGCCGGTGATCGGCACCACCAGCGTGGCCGACCCGGCAGCCATGGTGACGGGCTGGTGCCTCTACGACCTCGGCCGGCCGACGGCTGCCGCCGAGACCTTCGATCGTGAGTGCGCCCATATCGCGCCGCAGGCATTTCGAGCCCGGACCAGGTACGGAATGCGGCGGGCGCTGGCGCACGCCGCCGCAGGAGAGGTGGAGCACTCCTGCGAGATCGCCCAGGAATTGCTCGACATCACCTTCACCGTTCCGTCGGCCACGGTGAGGGCCGATATTCGTCGGCTCAGCCGGGAACTGGCGAGATTCCGGGCCAACCGCGCGGTGCGGGATCTGCAACCCACACTGGCGCGCGCGCTCAGTCCTTCCGCGCGCTGAGACGCGGCAGTCGCGTCGGCCACGAACCTTCTGCCGCCCTTTTCCCGGGCCGCAGATATGCCCTGATTCCCATTCCCATCTGCCACATTTCGCCATGCCGAAAAGAGGAATGCACCATGCCGGACGTCTTCGTCAATTACCGCACGGGGGACGAGGAAGGCACCGCGACTTTGATCGAACGCGAACTCTCCCAACGCTTCGGTAGCGAACGGGTGTTCCGCGCCAGCAAATCGATCGGTCCGGGACGCAGTTTCCCGCAGGAACTGATCACCGCGGTACGGCGTAGCAGCGTGCTCCTTGCTGTCATCGGGCCCCGTTGGACCGAGGTGCGGTCCGCGGACGGCCGCCGGGCACTCGACAATCCCGCGGACTGGACGCGACGAGAGATCAAGGAGGCCCTTGAATGCGGCATCGTGGTGATCCCCGTGCTGGTGAACAAGGCCGCCCGGCTCGACCGCAGGGATCTGCCCGCAGATATCCAGGAATTGGCTGATCACCAGTACAGGCGGCTGGACCACCGCAATGTCGAGGCCGACCTGACCCGGCTGGCAGACGATCTCACCGAACTGGTACCGCAGTTGGCCAATGCTGACACCACACGCCGTCTGCCCGCCGATCAGCAGTCGGCGGGCGGTGCGGGCAATGCGGCCGGAGAATTCCGGGGCACCGCGATGCATGCTCGCGAGGTCACGCAGCGGCAGCGCGGCGGCATCGGCAATCTGAATGGAGACCTTTCCGGCACCTTCATCAGCGAGCCTCAGGCTCCCGTGCACACCGGAAACGGGGATCAGTACAACGCGCGGTTCTCCGGTGACCAAACGGATGTGAACTACACCGCGGGCGGCAATTCCTACACCGTCAACCAGCGGTCCGAGCGCAGGCAGCGGCGCTCGGACAAGAACCGATGAGGGACAGCGGCGGCACGTGGGTCAGTGACTCGCAGGGGCCGGTCCAGAGCGGCCCTGGCGGGCAGTACAACTACCTCACCTACCTGATCGGCGCCTCTGGCCGGCCGGCGGATGCAGGTGCCGATCCACTGCAAGTCGCCGTGGAGCACCGGAAGGAGCTCCACAAGCGGTTCGTTCCACCACGTAACTACGGAGACGCCGTCGAACGGATGGCAGCCCCCGGCACCGTGGTGCTGCTGGACGGCCCGCGCGGCAGCGGACGACGGACCGCAGCTGTCATGATGCTGCACCAATTGGGTTCCATGGAAGGACGGTTCGAGGAACTGGCGGCGGATGAGAGCGGTCTCGACGCCGCTCCCGGCGACCGCTTCTTCCTCGATCTGTCCAGCTCCACCGACGACGAATACCTCACCGTTCAGCGGAACATCGCCTCGTACCGCGCCGTGGTCCAGGACCGCGGCGCGCGGCTGGTGGTCGTACTGCCGGCCGGACTGGAGTACTTGCTCGACCCCGAACTCGTACCGCTGGTCGTCAGGCTGGGCAGGCCACGTGGGGGCGCGGTGCTCGGCCGGCACCTGCGGGTGGACGGCATAGCTTTTGAATCGGAGCAGCTTGCCGACCCCGGACTGGCGGAACTGCTGAGCCGGTCCCCCATGCGTGAGCTCGCGCGTCTGGCCGGGATGATCCGCCGCGCCAGGGACACCGGCCACTACGGCGCCGATTTCCCTTCCTGGTGCGCCGAGGCGATAGCTGCCGTCACCAACCGCACGGGGGAGGTGGCCAGACAGGTGAAGACGCACCACACCGCACACGAAAGGGCGCTGCTGCTCACTGCCGCCATGCTGGAAGGAGCCTCCGCCGACGCGGTCTTCCACGGAACACGCAGCCTGTTGAAGCAGCTCGGAGAGGAGCCGAGCGAGACATCGCGGCTCACTCAGCCGGATTTCGGCGAGCAACTGCAGTCCCTGCACATCAAGCGCAGCCGTGAGAGCCGGGTCGGTTTCCAGGGACTCGCCTACGACGGGGCGGTCCGGACGCACTTCTGGGCCAACTTCCCCGATCTGCGCCAAGACCTGCGGGACTGGGTCGGAGACTGCGCCAGACTGCCAGGCCTCAGTGCCGACGACCGCAGGAAACTGGTCGTCCGTTTCGCCGAACAGTGCCTCGCGGCCGGGTGCCCGGAGCATCTCTGCACTCTCGCCGAGCGGTGGACCTGCTCGATGCCGCTCAAACCGCTGCGTGCGGAGAGCGCAGCAGCTCTCGAACGAGGACTCAGCCACGAGCGGTACGGCGCGCGGTTCCGCGGCCAGATCTACGACTGGGTGACCGCGCCCCGCCTGTCGGCCGACTTCGCCCGGGTGCTGACCGGCGTATGCCTCCGAGTGATGGCGTCGACCCATCCCGACCAAGCTCTGGTGAGGCTCCATCACCTTGCCCTGCGCCGGGGTGGTGACGAGATCGGGGAAGCCCGCGCGGCGCTGCTAGAACTGGCCAGGAGAAGCCGCCGCCTCTACCGGCTCCTCGTCGACCGTCTGCACGTCCGGCTCCGTACTCGTCCCCGGCCCAATCTGGCGCTGCTCAACGAACTCGCCGAGCCGGTGCCGCTGCCGTTCGGCCCGCCGTGGCCCGAGCTGCGGCGCTCATGGCGCACCCTTCTGACGGAGCGGACGACGGTCAACTGGGCGCCTGGTGTACGCCATTGGCTTACCGCGGTCCAGGAGGACGAACGGTGCACGCCCGTGCTGGACGTCCTGCCTGAAGCCGCCTCAGGCAGGGCGGACGTGCTCAACCGTCTCTACGTGATCAGTTGCGACTGGGCTCAGACGGACACCATGAGCCAGGAGCTCCCTCGTGCGACCAGGGCGGCGATAGCCGCGCAATTCTGGCAGAAAATCGACTCCGCGCAGGATGCCGGCACCATCGATGGCGCTCCTGACGCATCGGACTCAGGAGAGATCCAGTGAACTCCAGGACCAAATCGGCTTTGATCTTTCTCGTCTGCGGCCTGATCCCCCTCGTGGTCGGAGGCTCCCTGGGCTGGTCCCTGTGGCTACTGGTCCTGGTACCGACAACTGCGGTCTCCGGTGTCGCGCTCCTCCTGGTGGTGAACAACTCGGGTGCCCGCCCTGACGCCGCCGGACGGTCCGGCGAAGAGCCGGTCACCGTTCCCGTCACGCCGGCCGAACCCCCTTACCGTGAGACACAGTTGAGGGACGTGCCGCTGCCCAGCTCGATGGCGGGCTACGACTTCCTCTTCTCGGCCACGGTGTGGTGGCGGCTGTTACGGGAGCAGCCGGGTGCCGCCGATGGACAGCTGTCGAGCCTGGCCGCCGCCGCCATCCTGGACCGGGCGCGCGCCATCACGAGGCAGGAGGACCCGGGCCGCTCGGACTTCGTCCGGTACCTGCTCGAAGGCGCCCTGGCCGCGCCCGGCTTCGACGCCTCCGCCAGGGTGACAGCGCTGGCAGCCCACGTCACGCTCGTCCTGGCACCGGCGGACCGGGACCGGCTCCAGGAACTGGCCACGCTCCGGAAGGCGGAAGAAGCCTGGGAGCACCAGCGCCAATACGAACGGAACAAGCGGGCGTATCTCGGGGACGAGGTCCTCAGGACACCGGGCAGCGCTGTGGTGTGGTGGCTCGCAAGGCACGATGACGAGGTCGAGAAGGCGGTGGAGATGATCGGCCCACTCGCCCAGATCTCTGCTGCCGCGAACGATGCCGAGGTACCCGAGCCGTTTCGGCGTTGGGTTTCACCGGCCGGAGGTCTAGAGGGGGCGGATCCCCTGGGCGGCTGGGACCACCCGGACCGTGCGGGGGAGTCACCTGCCACGTCTCTCCTTCAGGAACCGGCTGATCCGGGTGACGTCATGGTCGGTCACCTCTCCACTCTGCTGGACGATCTCGGTCTGGTAGAACACTCCGACGAACGCACCGTCCTTGTGCACCGTATTGCCCGGTCGCTGGAGGCAGCGAGCCGATCCGATGCCGCTCAACGCATTCGAGAGGACCTTCTCACCCAGCGTTCCGATGCCGGTGACGACCTCCAGGACGCCGCTCCAGATGCCGCCGAGCCTTCCCCCTCTCCTGAACCCGTGCCCCCGACGAGCCCTCCGGACCCCGCCGCGCGAGCCTTCGGTGACATGGGTGAGAGGCCGCAGGAACCAGAGGGCGAAGCCAGCTACTACGACTCGCCCCCGCTGCCCCAGGACGCGTCCCGTACACCGGACGAACCGAGCGGCCCCCGACCTTGGCCGGACTGGGCCTGGGAACGGAACTGAGCGCTCGGCGGGGGACAGGCGGGCACTGATGGGCCGCAAGTCCGAAGAGACCCAGTGAGACGGGGAACAGGTTGTGAACGTTGAAGGGCCCCGCCGTTGACGGCGGGGCCCTTCAACGTTGTGTCAGGTATGAGGGGTACGACTACCTCCTTGGGCACCGCACCAGAGATCGTGCTCTTGGCGTCGCGGCCTCGCCCGTGCGTACCCGGCTGCCGCGGCGTGGGAACACGGCAGCTGATGTTCAGGTGGTGGCGGGCCGTGGGCTGCCGTGGAAGACCTGGCTGGTGTGCCAGGAGCGGTGATCTGCGGCGACGGGGTGGGCGCCCGGTTGTGGGCCGATAAGCGGGCTGCCCGCAAGCGCTATGACGTGTTCGCGGGCGGTGGCGCTGTGGCCGATGAAGCGCTGTGAGACGAGGATGCGGTGGCCTTCGCCGATGCCGAGGACACCCTTGTCGAAGAGCTTGTGGTGCAACGAGCACAGGCACAGTCCGTTGTCGATATCGTCGGGGCCGTCGAATGCCCACCAGCGCACGTGTGCGGCTTCCAGCCCGACCGGCACAGCGCCGAGCCTGCCGTCGTAGCCGCAGAAGGCGCACTGATACTCGTAAGCCGTCAATACCAGCTCCCGCATCCGTGGATCCCGGGACCTCCGCACGGCCGAGAGCTCTTCGGTCTCCGTCGGCTCCAGCTCGAGGCCGACGGCTTCGCACAGTTCGCCGGGAGTGAGGGCGGAAAGTTCAGGTCGAGCAGGACCCGTGCCATCCGGCCGAGCAGTGGCGGCTCCCGCCGCAGCGCTGCCCGCAGCTCCGGCGCCAGCCGCCCCGCAGCCCTTGTCGCCCGCAGCTCCGGTACCCCGCTGCCGGGGCTGCCCGACCCGCGGTCGGTGCGGACCTCCCACACCCCGTCGTTCACCAGGTGGTGGAACGGGTAGGCGGGTGTCGTCTTGTTGGGCGGTCCGTACTCGGCCAGCAGCAGCTTCAGGTCTTCCTCCACCGTGCTGTAACGCAGCTCGCCGTCAAAAGCCGTCGCTTGTGGCCTGGAATTGGGACGGCACAGGAGAAGAAAAACGTCGAAGGGCCCCACCGCAAGCGGTGGGGCCCTTCGACGTAGTGCCCGGTGAGGCACTGGCGGAGGATACGAGATTCGAACTCGTGAGGGGTTGCCCCCAACACGCTTTCCAAGCGTGCGCCCTAGGCCACTAGGCGAATCCTCCGCCGCAAACAATACAAGACGTTGGAGGGTGCTCGCGAACATGATCCGGAGGCGGGGGTCCGGGAGGGAGTGGGTGTGGGAGGCGGGTCGTATCCGGGGTGGGGGATCCGCTACTGTGGTGCGCAGCCCCTCACGTGGCGCTATCTGACTGAACTCCCCCAGGGCCGGAAGGCAGCAAGGGTAGGTCGGCTCTGGCGGGTGCGTGGGGGGCGCTTGCGTTTGCGATGAGGGCCGGCCTCCCTTGCCCGAGCAGAGCCGGGAGCTTGATGGGGGCCGCCCCCGCCCGAGCAGAGCCGGGAGCTTGATGGGGGCCTCCCTTGCCCGAGCAGAGCCGGGAGCTTGATGGGGGCCTCCCTTGCCCGAGCAGAGCCGGGAGCTTGATGGGGGCCTCCCTTGCCCGAGCAGAGCCGGGAGC
>NZ_JBICVO010000026.1:0-11485 GCF_043199105.1 Streptomyces sp. NPDC048644 | reverse complement strand
GCTTGGGTGGGGTCTTCCCTGTTCGAGCGGAGTCGAGAGCTTGGTTGGGGTTTCCCCTGTTCGAGCGGGGGCGGGAGCTTGGATGGGGTCTCCCCTGCTCGAGCGGAGTCGAGAGCTTGGATGGGGTCTTCCCTGTTCGAGCGGGGGCGGGAGCTTGGTTGGGGTTTCCCCTGTTCGAGCGGGGGCGGGAGCTTGGTTGGGGTCTTCCCTGCTCGAGCGGAGTCGAGAGCTTGGGGACGGATCGATTGTCGGTGGGGGCCGATATCGTCGTATGCGTGTCGTCCCTCGCGCTGTACCGCCGCTACCGACCCGAGACCTTCGCCGAGGTCATCGGGCAAGAGCACGTGACCGACCCGCTGCAGCAGGCATTGCGGAACAACCGCGTCAACCACGCGTATCTGTTCAGCGGGCCGCGCGGCTGTGGCAAGACGACGAGCGCGCGGATCCTGGCGCGGTGCTTGAACTGTGAGGAAGGTCCCACTCCCACGCCCTGCGGGACGTGCCAGTCCTGTGTGGACCTGGCCAGGAACGGCCGGGGATCGATCGATGTGATCGAGATCGACGCGGCGTCGCACGGTGGCGTGGACGACGCCCGTGAGCTGCGTGAGAAGGCGTTCTTCGGGCCGGCGAGCAGCCGCTACAAGATCTACATCATCGATGAGGCGCACATGGTCACCTCGGCGGGCTTCAACGCCCTGCTGAAGGTGGTCGAGGAGCCGCCGGAGCACCTGAAGTTCATCTTCGCGACGACGGAGCCCGAGAAGGTCATCGGGACGATCCGGTCGCGTACGCACCACTATCCGTTCCGCCTGGTGCCGCCGGGGACGCTGCGCACCTACCTGGCGGACGTGTGCGGGCGGGAGTCCGCCCCGGTGGAGGACGGGGTGCTTCCCCTGGTCGTCCGGGCCGGAGCCGGTTCGGTGCGTGACTCGATGTCCGTGATGGACCAGCTGCTCGCCGGAGCCGGTGACGACGGTGTGACGTATGCCATGGCGACGGCGCTGCTCGGGTACACGGACGGGTCGCTGCTGGATTCGGTCGTCGAGGCGTTCGCGGCCGGGGACGGCGGTGCGGCCTTCGAGGTCGTCGACCGGGTCATCGAGGGCGGGAACGACCCGCGGCGGTTCGTCGCCGACCTGCTGGAGCGGCTGCGTGACCTGGTGATCCTGGCGGCCGTGCCGGACGCGGGGGAGAAGGGGCTGATCGACGCCCCCGCGGACGTCGTGGAGCGGATGACGGCGCAGGCGTCCGTCTTCGGGGCTGCCGAGCTCAGCCGGGCCGCCGACCTGGTCAACACCGGCCTCACGGAGATGCGCGGAGCGACGTCGCCGCGGCTGCAACTGGAGCTGATCTGCGCGCGGGTGCTGCTGCCCGCGGCCTACGACGACGAGCGGTCGGTGCAGGCGCGGCTCGACAGGCTGGAGCGCGGGGCCGGCGCGGCGGCGCTCGGCGGAGGCGGCGGCCCGGTGGGTCCTGGCGCCTTCCCGGGCGGGGCCGGCGGTCCTGTGGTCTCCTCCTGCGGCGGGCCCGCCGCCGGGTACGTGCCGGGTCCGGAGGCCCATCCGGTGGGCCCGCCCGCAGGTCCTGCGGGTCCGGCCGCGGCGCGTGCGGCGGTGCGCGGTGCGACGGGTGGGCCCGCAGGGGCCACTGCCGCCGGGCCGGAGCAGGGGGCTCCGGTGTCCGGGGCCGGTGCTGCGGCGGACGGTGCCGGTGCTCCCGTGGGCGGGGCGGCCGGTGGCGAGGCGCCGGCCGCGGCGCCCGCGGCCCAGGGCGGTTCGCACGCGGCGGAGCGGGCCGAGCCCGCGGCGCGGCCGGGTGCCTGGCCGGGCGGCACGGGCGGCGGGGCTGCCGCGGCAGGTGGCCAGGGTGCGGGTACGTCCGCTGCCGTGGGCGATGCGCCTGCCGCTTCCGGGGCGGCTGCGGAGAGTGCGCCCGCCCGGCCCGGTGCGTGGCCCGGGAGCGCGGGCGGCGGCAGCGGTGCCGGAGGAGGACGGCAGCCCGGTGGCTGGCCGTCGGCCACGGCGCCTGGCCAGGGTGCCCGGCAGGCACCCGCCGCGCCACCCGCGGCCCCCGAGCCGGAGCGGCCCGCCCCCGCGCAGCCGCAGGCGGGCGGGGCGCCAGGGGCGCCGGGTGCGGCACAGGTGCGGCAGATGTGGCCGGACATTCTGGACGCGGTCAAGGGCCGCCGCCGATTCACGTGGATCCTGCTGAGCCAGAACGCCCAGGTGTCCGGCTTCGACGGCACGACACTCCAGATCGGCTTCCCGAACGCCGGTGCGCGCGACAGCTTCGCCAACGGCGGCAGCGAGGACGTGCTGAAGGACGTGCTCGCCGAGAAGTTCCGGGTCCAGTGGCGGGTGGAGGCGATCGTCGATCCGTCGGGTGGCACCAATCCGCCGGCCGGCGGGGCCCGTGGTGGCAGCGGGGGCGGCGGCCAGGGCGGCGGTTACGGCGGCGGTGGGCCGGCCGGTGGTTATGGAGCGGCACAGAACCCCGCGCCGCAGCCCGCGCCGCAGGCGGCTCCGCCGCAGCCGGGCGGCCCGTCGGGCGGGTCCGGATCCGGTCAGGGCGGCGGCCAGGGGGCCCGGATGGCGCGGGAGGCCGTGGCGCCTCCGGCATCGGGCGGCGGCCAGGGCGGACGGCCTCCGGAGCCCGAGTACACCGCTCCCGAGCCGCCTCCGATGGCGATCGAGTACGACATGCCGGCCGAGGACGACCCGGACCTGGTGGACTCCGCGCTGAGCGGTCACGACCTGATCGTGCGGGAACTGGGCGCGACGGTGGTCGAGGAGTTCAACAACGAGTGAGAGTGAGGACGGGGGAGGGGAGCGGCGGGGCGTGGGGGTGCGGGCGCCCGGCCGTGAGCCGTAGTGCCATGCCTGCCGAGCCCAAGCCCGCGCCCGCCGGGCCCGCGCTCACTGCCCCCGCCCTCGCCACACCCTCCCCCTCGCCGATCACCCGGATTGGGTACCGGGCGGCCACGTAGGCGGCGGGCGGAACAGGCCGGACACCGGGAGGAAACCGGCCGGATCGACGGCGCGACGGTGACGGAATCGCGGGTGGACGGGGTCGGGCACGGGCTGTCCGGGTGTGCGTCCGGCGGGTGTCCGTGTGCGCCCGGCCGTACACGCATGCTCCTCCGTCCGGCGTAGGGCGCCGGGCCCGTGGAGCACGTAGGCTCGGGCTACCGCACCAATCGTTGTCGTATGGCAGGAGTCACGTCGTGATCCCCGGTGGTCAGCCCAATATGCAGCAGCTGCTTCAGCAGGCCCAGAAGATGCAGCAGGACCTTGCGGCGGCTCAGCAGGAGCTGGCCGAGACGCCCGTCGAGGGTTCTGCGGGCGGCGGACTCGTCAAGGCGACGGTGACCGGCTCCGGCGAGCTCCAGAGTCTGGTCATCGACCCGAAGGCGGTCGACGCCGAATCCGCGGAGGAGACGGCCGAGACGATCGCCGATCTCGTGCTCGCCGCCGTGCGGGACGCGAACGCCAGCGCCCAGCAGTTGCAGCAGCAGAAGCTCGGTCCGCTGGCGCAGGGCCTCGGCGGCGGTGGAATCCCCGGTCTCCCCTTCTGAGGAGTAGCCAACTAGCGTACTGAGTACGGCAGAAGAGAAAGAAGACGTTCCGTGTACGAAGGCGTGGTTCAGGACCTGATCGACGAGTTGGGCAGGCTGCCCGGCGTCGGTCCCAAGAGCGCGCAGCGGATCGCCTTCCACATTCTTCAGGCCGAGCCGACCGATGTCCGCCGGCTCGCGAACGCGCTGATGGAGGTCAAGGCCAAGGTCCGGTTCTGCAGCGTGTGCGGCAATGTCGCGCAGGAGGAGCAGTGCCGGGTCTGTCTCGACCCGCGGCGTGATCCGGCGGTCATCTGCGTCGTGGAGGAGCCCAAGGACGTCGTGGCGATCGAGCGGACGCGGGAGTTCCGCGGTCGCTACCACGTGCTCGGCGGGGCGATCAGCCCGATCGAGGGTGTCGGCCCCGACGACCTGCGGATAAGGGAACTGCTTGCCAGGCTCGCCGACGGTACCGTCACCGAGCTGATTCTGGCCACCGACCCGAATCTGGAGGGCGAGGCCACGGCCACGTATCTGGCCCGGATGACCAAGCATCTGGGCCTGAAGGTGACGCGACTGGCCAGTGGACTGCCGGTCGGGGGCGATCTGGAGTATGCCGACGAGGTCACGCTCGGGCGGGCCTTCGAAGGGAGGAGACTTCTCGATGTCTGATGCCACGCTGCACAACGCGACACAGAATCCCGACGACTTCGCCGTATCGATCTCCGACTCGATCGAGAGCTTCATCGTCGCGGTGACCGCGGTCGCCAAGGGCGACGAGCCGGACAGCGCCGTGCCGTTCCTGCTGCTGGAGATCTCCCAGCTGCTGCTCACCGGCGGCCGTCTCGGCGCCCACGAGGACATCGTCCCGGACGAGCGCTACGAACCGGACAGCGGTCCCGAGCCGGACGTGGACGAGCTGCGGGAGCGGTTCGCCGTGCTGCTCGACCCGGTCGACGTGTACTCCGAGGTCTTCGACCCGTACGTGGTGCGCAGCGAGCCGGTCGCCTGCCGGATCTCCGACGACCTCGCCGACATCGTCACGGATCTGCGGCACGGCCTGGCGCACTACCGGGCGGGCCGGGTCAGCGAAGCGCTGTGGTGGTGGCAGTTCTCCTACCTCACGAACTGGGGCCCGACCGCGTCGGCCGCCCTGCGCGCGCTCCAGTCGCTGGTCGCCCACGTACGCCTCGACCAGCCGCTGGACGCGCTGGACGGCCTGGACACCGACAGCGACGCGGACCACGACGAGGAGCGGCTCGCCGAGGAGGCCGGCAAGGTCATGGCGGCCGAGATCGCCGGGCCGCTGGGGCTGCGGCGGGTGTAGACGCCGGGGCCGCGGGGGTGGCGGAAACCGTGTGCGGCGCGTCCGGGGCTCCGTGTGACCTGGCTTACGTTCCCGTGTGCACCGTGCCGGAGCGGGCATGTGCTGGCCGAGCGGGCGCGACGGTGCGCCGCGCGGATCCGCCGTGGGGCACGGTGATCGGATCGGTGATCGAGGATGACCGACGAGTGAGCTTTGTGTCTCAGGATGCGGTATCAGCGAGGCGGATTCCGCCTGCTCGCTAAACTGAGTCGACCGCAGTACCCCCATTTCCGGGGGTCCGGGAGGAAACTCCCGAAGAGACAGTTGCGAGGAGCGCACGTGGGCCTTGTCGTGCAGAAGTACGGCGGCTCATCCGTTGCGGATGCCGAGGGCATCAAGCGCGTTGCCAAGCGAGTCGTCGAAGCCAAGAAGAACGGCAACCAGGTTGTCGTGGTGGTTTCGGCGATGGGCGACACGACGGACGAGCTGATCGATCTCGCTCAGGAAGTGTCCCCGATTCCATCGGGGCGCGAGTTCGACATGCTGCTGACCGCCGGAGAGCGGATCTCCATGGCCCTGCTGGCGATGGCGATCAAAAACCTCGGTCATGAGGCGCAGTCCTTCACCGGCAGCCAGGCTGGTGTCATCACCGACTCCGTGCACAACAAGGCACGGATCATCGATGTCACGCCCGGCCGTATCAAGACATCGGTCGACGAGGGCAACATCGCCATCGTCGCCGGTTTCCAGGGTGTGTCCCAGGACAAGAAGGACATCACCACGCTGGGCCGCGGCGGCTCGGACACCACCGCCGTCGCGCTGGCGGCTGCGCTGGACGCCGATGTCTGTGAGATCTACACCGACGTCGACGGTGTCTTCACCGCCGACCCCCGGGTCGTGAAGAAGGCCCGGAAGATCGACTGGATCTCCTTCGAGGACATGCTGGAGCTGGCCAGCTCCGGCTCCAAGGTGCTGCTGCACCGCTGTGTCGAATACGCACGTCGTTACAACATCCCGATCCACGTCCGCTCCTCCTTCTCGGGGCTGAAGGGCACGTGGGTCAGCAACGAACCACAAGGGGACCTTCCGATGGAGCAGGCGATCATCTCGGGCGTCGCACATGACACCTCCGAGGCGAAGGTCACGGTCGTCGGCGTTCCGGACAAGCCGGGCGAGGCCGCGCGCATCTTCCGTGCGATCGCGGACTCCGAGGTCAACATCGACATGGTCGTCCAGAACGTGTCGGCCGCCTCGACGGGGCTGACGGACATCTCCTTCACCCTGCCGAAGGCCGAGGGCCGCAAGGCCGTCGCCGCCCTGGAGAAGACCCGTGCGGCCGTCGGCTTCGACTCGCTGCGCTACGACGACCAGATCGCGAAGATCTCGCTGGTCGGCGCGGGTATGAAGACCAACCCCGGCGTCACCGCGACGTTCTTCGAGGCGCTGTCGAACGCGGGGGTGAACATCGAGCTGATCTCGACCTCCGAGATCCGCATCTCGGTCGTCACCCGCGCCGACGACGTCAACGAGGCCGTGCGCGCCGTGCACACCGCCTTCGGCCTCGACACGGACAGCGACGAGGCCGTGGTCTATGGCGGCACCGGTCGATGATTCCGGCCGAGGCGGGACGTCCGTCCTCCGCGCACGCCGCGGGGGCGGACGCCCGTACGGCACGTAAGCCGCATCTCGCCGTGGTCGGCGCCACCGGCGCCGTCGGCTCGGTCCTGCTCGGGATCCTCTCCGAGCGGGCCGACGCCTGGGGCGAGATCCGGCTGATCGCCTCCCCCCGCTCGGCCGGCCGCAAGCTGACCGTGCGGGGCGAGGAGGTCGAGGTCCTCGCCCTGGGTGAGGACGTTTTCGACGGCATCGATGTCGCGATGTTCGACGTACCGGACGCGGTCAGTGCGCGGTGGGCGCCGGTCGCCGCCGCCAAGGGCGCGGTGGTCGTGGACAATTCGGGCGCGTTCCAGGGGGATCCGGACGTGCCCCTCGTCGTCCCCGAGGTCAACGCGCACGCCGTCCGGGTGCGCCCGCGCGGCATCGTCGCCAACCCCCACTGCGCGACGCTCGCGATGATCGTCGCGCTCGGCGCTCTGCATGCCGAGTACGCGCTGAGCGAGCTGATCGTCTCCTCGTACCAGGCCGTCTCCGGGGCGGGGAAGGCCGGCGTCGACACGTTGCGGGCCCAGCTCTCGGCGGTCTCCGGAACGGAGTTGGGCAATGTGCCGGGCGATGTGCGCGGGGCGGTCGGTGACGCGCTCGGGCCGTTCCCTGCGCCGGTCGCGCTCAACGTCGTGCCGTGGGCCGGCTCGCTCCAGGAAGACGGCTGGTCGTCCGAGGAACTCGCGATCCGCAACGAATCCCGCGAGGTGCTGGGGCTGCCCCGGCTCCCCGTCACCGCGACCTGCGTACAGGTGCCGGTGATCACGGGCCATTCGCTGACCGTCCACGCGCGGTTCGAGAACGAGGTCACGGTCGGCGGTGCGCACGCGATCCTGGCCGCCGCGCCCGGAGTCGTCCTCAGTGACGATCCCGCGGGAGGCGAGTACCCGACGCCGGCGGATGTGGCGGGCACCGACCCGGCCTGGGTCGGGCGGGTCAGACGCTCGCTGGACGACCCGAAGGCGCTGGAGTTCTTCGTGTGCGGGGACAATCTGCGCAAGGGCGCCGCGCTGAACCTCGCGCAGATCGGCGAGTTGATCGCGGGGGAGTGGCACGCGTAGCGGGAGCCGCCTCTTCCGCTGCCGGACTTCCGGGGCGTGTGGTGCCCGGCGGTCCGGTGGCTTTCCGGACGCGGGGCGCCGCATCTTGGCGGGATCGGGTGTCCCGGTACGCGCTGGCTAGGACATACTTTGTGAATCGTGTGAAGTTTCTGTGTGTAAGCCATTGGCCCGCGCTACTTGAACCGGGCTGACGGTCTGGCCGACCATTTATTCTCCGCCGCACTGCAACCGGTGGCCGGGTGGGGAACGTCTTCGTGGCTGCCCCGCAGGGTGTCCGCAAGATGCAGGGTGTCCGAGAGGTGTCCAGGGGGCGTCTGAGAGTGTCACGCACGCCATGGGTGACCTCGGATGCTCCGGAGGCGCCGGGGGTGAATGCGTCGGAATAAATGGGGCATTGGGGAAGAGCTGGTACGCATGAGGGCATTTGACGCATCGTCGAAGGTGGTGTCTTGCGCGTACAACCCTGACGGGGGGAAGCGTGTCCAACAGGCGTGGCAGAGGTACTCGGTTTCACGATCGCCCCAGCGGGCGCAGCGAGCGCGGCAGTGCGCCCGCCGCGCCACCGTGCGTCCGGGGGCATGCCGGTGATCGCCCCCTGGCCCACCACGCGCCCCACGCAGATCTCCCCCCAACGCGGGGACGCTGACGACGCGATGGCAGCGGGCACCACAGTCGACCACCTCACCGAGACCTACCGCACGCACTACCGCTCCCTGCTCGGACTCGCCGCGCTGCTCCTCGACGACACCGCGTCCTGCGAAGACGTCGTCCAGGAAGCGTTCATACGCGTGCACTCCGCGCGCAGCCGGGTGCGCGAGCCCGAGAAGACGCTCGCCTACCTGCGGCAGACCGTCGTCAACCTCTCGCGCTCCGCACTGCGCCGCCGCATCCTCGGCCTGAAGCTGCTCTCCAAGCCGATGCCCGACATGGCCAGCGCCGAAGAAGGCGCGTACGACCTCCTGGAGCGCGACCAGCTGATCCAGGCGATGCGCGGTCTGCAACGCCGTCAGCGCGAGGTGCTCGTCCTGCGCTACTTCGCCGACATGACCGAGGCCCAGGTCGCCGAGACGCTGGGAATATCGCTCGGCTCGGTCAAGGCGTACGGATCGCGCGGCATCGCGGCGCTCCGCGTCGCGATGGAGGCGTCGGCATGAACGGCAAGACCTTCGGCACGCCGGGGGCGCAGGAACCGTCCGGTAGGGAATCCCGGACGGGTTCGGGGACGGGCTCCGGCGCGGGCTCCTGGCCCGTCGGCCGGGTGCCGGGACGCGGGGCGGACGCCGCGCCGGGGGAGGACTCCGGCGGTGAGGCGGCTGCCGGGAACGGCCCGGACGGTGAGATCGAGGCGGAATCCACGAACGGGGCGGACGCCACGAACAGGGCGTATCCCGGGCACGGGGCGCACCCTGCGCGTGAGTTGAACCCTGTGCACGAGCTGAACCCTGAGCACGGGGCGGACCCCAGGTTCGGGTGGCGGGCCGACCCCCGAGCGGACCCGGTGCGGAATCCGGGCGGGCAGTGGCTGACGGCGCTCCGTCATGACATCGGTGTCGGTGATGCGGGCGGTGCCGACGGTGATGCCGATGACCGGGCTGACAGCGGTGCCGACGGATACGGCAGCGGCGGACGGTACGACGACGGGCGGTACAGCGGCGGGCGGTACGGCGACGGACCGTACGGCGGCGACCGATTCCCGGGCCACCGTGACGACGACCTCGACGCCACCACCCCCGTCCCCTCCCTCGCCTCTCTCCCCTCCGCCCCCCGCCCACCGGACGGCGGATTCGGTGGCGAGGACGAACTGAGGCGGCTGCTGCGGTCGTCCGTCGACGACCTGGAGCCCGCACCGGACGCCCTTGACCAGCTGCGCCGCGCCGTACCCGCCCGCCGCAGGCGCCGTCGGCACGCCGTCGTGGGCGCCGCCGCCGCACTGCTGCTCGGCGGCACCTCGATCCCCGCCATGGTGCACGTCGCGACCCTGGACGACGGCTCCGCGGACCGCCCGGCGAACGCGGCGAGCAGCCAACGCGCCGACGGCACCGTCGCGGGCCCGTACGGCGACGGCCCCGAAGACCACGGCGCGCCGCCCACCGGCAAGGACGGCAGGCACCGCGGCTCCGGCGAGCCCGATGGCGACGGCACCGCGACACGGAAGGGCGGCCCCGGACAGGACGTCGGCTCCGGCACCCCCGACCCGTACGAGACGATGGACGTCACCTCGCCGGTCTGCGGACGCGAGCAGTTGGGCAAGGCGACCGGCAAGGTCGGCCCGGCCGACTCCGGGGGACGCGTCTACGGCGCGTTCCGGGTGGTCAACACCTCGGACGCGGCCTGCTCCGTCGACGGCGGCGGCACCGTCGACGCGGTGGCCCAGGGCTCCACGAAAGCCGACCACATCCACGTCGTCGACCACACGTCAGGCGACGAGGCCACCGGGCTCCCCGACCCCGCAACCGCCCCTGACCAGCTGGTTCTCAAACCCGGGCAGGCATACGAGGTCAAGTTCGCCTGGATTCCCGACGCCGGCGGCGGAACCACCGGCTGCGCACACCCGGGCCCCTCGCCCACCCCCGAGCCCTCGAAGTCGCCGGCCGCGGCGGCCGACTCCTCGCCGGCCACCGCGGGCGAAGGCGGCGGAGGAGGCGGCGACGGCCAGGACGGCAGCGGAAACGGCTCGGGCGACGGCGGCGGCTCGGGCGACGGCGCCGCACCCGGCGGCATCATGCTCAGCCACACGCCGGAGGCCGGCGAGCCCGCCGCCACCGACGCCACGATCAAGGACGCGTGCTCCGGCACGGTGTACCGCACCGGGGTGCTGCCGACCGAGTGAGGTAGGCGGCCCAGGTCCTGGCGGCCGGGGCTGCACCGTGGAGGGGGCGGTGCAGCCCCGCCGTTCGGGCCCCGTACCGTTGGGGGCGTGTACCGGTTCCTGCTGACCCCGCGGTGGTGGGGAATCAACGTCTTCGCCGTACTGGCGATCCCCTTCTGCATTTTCATGGGCAGCTGGCAGCTGAGCCGCTTCGAGGCACGCGTCGACACGCATCAGCAGCAGGAGGACCGCTCCGCCGACGCCAAGGCAGCCGCGGCCCGGCCCCTCGACAGCCTGCTCCCCGTCGACCAGGTCACCTCAGGCCGCCAGGCCAGCGCACGAGGCACCTACGACACCGACCACCAACTGCTCGTCCCGGACCGCACCTTGGACCGGAAGCAGCACGACACTCCGGGCTTCTACGTCCTGACCCTGCTGCGTACCGACGGCGGCAAGGCCCTCCCCGTGGTCCGCGGCTGGCTGCCGGGCGACGCGAACTCCCGGGCCGACACGGCCAAGGTCCCGGCACCGCCCAAGGGCGAGGTGACCGTCACCGGAGCGCTCCAGGCATCCGAGAACGAGGGCACCGCAGGCGTGCAGGCCACCGGTGGCCTGCCGAAGGGCCAGCTGGGCATGATCAGCGCGGCGTCGCTGGTCAACATCGTGCCGTACCACGTCTACGACGCCTGGATCACCCTCGGCGACGCCCAGGCCCCGCTGCGCGCCGTCCCGCCGGCCGCCGCCGAGGGCAGCGGTCTTGACCTCAAGGCATTCCAGAACCTCGGCTACACCGGCGAGTGGTTCGTCTTCGCCGGCTTCGTCGTCTTCATGTGGTTCCGCCTCTTCCGCCGCGAGGCCGAAGCCGCGAAGGACGCCGCGCTGGGCATTGTTCCGGAGGGGGCGGATGAGGATGCGGGTGCGGACGCGGACGCGGACGCGGGTGCGGATGAGGGGGCGGGGGTTGGGGTGAGGTAGGGGGCGGTACGGGGTGGGGGGGGCGGGGGGGGGGGGGGGGGGGGGGGGGGGGGGGGGGGGGGGGGGGGGGGGGGGGGGGGGGGGGGGGGGGGGGGGGGGGGGGGGGGGGCGGGGGGGGG
>NZ_JBICVO010000025.1:0-57105 GCF_043199105.1 Streptomyces sp. NPDC048644 | reverse complement strand
CCGCAGTTCGACACATGGCCACAACTGAGTGACAGCGGCAAGAAGATGCTGCCGTTGACAGTCAAAAAGGGCTCTTGACCTGCGCAAATAGGGGGCGGAGTGAGTGAAGCGTTAAGACGGATCGAGGGTGCGCTCTCGGGAAAATCTGAGGTCGAAGCGCTAGAGATCCTTGCCATGCTGGGGGCGAGCCGGGCCGAACCCCGGCCCCTGGGAGCGATGGAGAAGACCCCCTTACCAGCTCCCAGCAGTGCCCCCAGCAAGGCCAAGTTCACGACCGAGGTTGAGTGGGTCTGAGGGCGCCTTCAGCGGCCTCAGAGAACCCCGGTGAGCGCCGCCCAGCGCCGCGAGTCCGTGACCGCACGCAGGGGGCCTGTAGCGCGTAAGAAGGCCGAAGGCCCCCCGCAGTGTCGATGCGGGGGGCCTTCGGCTTGCCAGTCCGAGGACGGCTTCGGCGAGTTTAGTTCATTCACTCACTGCGGCGGTGCCCCCGACCGGCGCGGGAATCGGCCGGTCGGGGGCCCGTCTACTCACGTTGCTCAACGGCACGCTTCACGCGGGTACGCCCCGGTGGTCGGCCCATGTCCGAGCTGCGGCAACTATGGTGCCAAGCCATTTCGCGTCGGGGAAGCGCTCACTGCGTGCCTGGTGCATGCGCAGTGCGGCGGCGGCGAAGGCGTCGATCGCGTGCGGGTCGGCCTTCTCCCATGCGGTGCAGCGGGCTGCCCAGTGCTCGGCCGAGGTGGCGCTGTGTCCGGCGACGATGAGTTGTACGGCGAGTTGGGCGGGGTCGATGACGGCGGCTCCGCGGGTGGGCCAGGACCAGTCCACGGCCCAGGCGGAGTTGCCCTGGATGATCATGTTGCTTTCGTGGACGTCGGTGTAGAGCAGGGCGTTGCCCTTGAGCAGGTCCGCTTCCGCTTCGTCGGTGCAGAAGCGGTCCCAGCGGTTTTCCTCCCAGTCTTGTGCGACGTCGGGCAGGGGGAGTTCCCCGATTCGGTTGAGGAGGGCGACGACGACCGGGAGGTCTGGTGAGCCGGGCCGGAGGTCGGCCCGCCGGCCGGTGACGGCCTGGAAGCCCAGGGCGATCCAGTCGTCGTTCTCGGTATGCCACCGCAGGGGTGGGGAGATCGGCTGGACGTAGGGGTTGATCAGCCGTTCCCGGGTGATCGAGTTCCGGCGCCCGCCGGGGCGGTTGTGCATCGCCTTGAGGAAGAAGCTGCCGTTCTCCGATTCGATCAGCGCGGTCACGTCCGAGTCGTTTCCCCCTGCGGGGTTGACCGCGGTGATCTTTCCGGTGTGCGGCTGGATCAGGGCGCGGAGATCGTCGGTGAGGTCTCCTGCCATGTCTACCTCCTCGGGTCGCACTCGCTGCTGGGAAAGCCGGGGGAGCATTCCGCGTTGGGGTCGCAGGCCGGGTCGCAGGGCCCGTCGTCGCTCTTCTTCTTCGCGAGGCGGATCTCGGTGTTGGCCGCGATCAGCGCGGGGCCCCCGAGGATATCGCCCAGGGCGGTCGTCCGGACGTTGCCGACGCCCATCAGGGCGGCCGACATGATGCAGGGGGAGACGGTGCCGTCCGGGCCGATGGAGGCGCGGCCGGTGCCGCACTGACCGCACAGCCCGGAGGCGGACGGTGCCTGGTCCTGGGCGGCGCGGCCGAAGGGGCGGGCGTGGTCGACGTTGATGCGCTGGACGCCGAGGGCTTCGAGTTCCTGGCGGGCCGCTTCGACGCGCTGGGTGTCGGTGATGCCGACGAGGCCGGCCCGCAGCGGGATGCCGAGTTGGAGGGCCTTCTTGATGTTGGCCAGGGTGCGGGCGTGGCTGCGGGGACGGCCGGTGACTGCGGCGTGTTCGTCGGCGCGGTCGGAGTAGTACGAGGTGGCCAGGGAGGCGCCGTCACGCTGAAGGAGCTGCCACCAGGCGTCGGTGACGTGAACGAGGTTGCTGTAGACCTCGATGGCTAAGCCGAGGGACAGGGCGTGGTCGGCGAGGGTGAGGCCGTCGGGGTGGAGCGTGGGCTCGCCGCCGATGAGCTGCACGTGGCGGACGCCGAGGTCGGCGGCCTCATCGAGGACGCGGACCCAGTCGGCGCGGCTCATCGCGCCGTGGGAGCCGTCGGGGCCGGAGCCGTTGTAGCAGTGGACGCAGGCGAGTTGGCACTTTCGGGTCAGGTCGAGCCACAGGAAATCGGTGGTGCGCTGCGTCGTCGGCTCTTCGATGATCGCTGTCACGGTGATCCTCCGATGGTCGTCCACGGACCGCGTCCGCGGTCGTGGTGGTTCGACGGCCCGGCCGTCCGGCCTGCACGTGACGGGCAGCCGGGCCTCGCACCGGGCACAGGGTCCGGTGCAGCCCGCTCCCGCCGCCGGAAGGCAGGGGAGCGGGAGTCTCGATCAGTGCGGGATGCCCGTGATGATGTCGCGGGCGCCCTGGCGGAGCAGTTCGGCGCAGACGCGGGAGCCCAGGACCGCCGGGTCATTCAAGGACTCGCCCCAGAAGCACGCGTTAACGAACTTGCTCCCGTCGCGGGAGAAGACCATGCCGCGCAGGCTGAGTTGCCCGTCGGGTTCGGTGACGCAGTGCCCTGCAATGGGTGAGTTGCAGTGCCCCCGGAGGCCATGCAGCATCACGCGCTCGGCGGTGATCTCCGTCATGGTCTTCTCATGGTTGAGCTGCTGGAGCAGGTAGGCAACTGCGTCGTCGGCTTCGCGGCATTCGAGGCCGAGGGCGCCGGCGCCGACGGCGGGTAGCATCTCGTCCACCTCGAAGACCTGGCGGGCCCGGTCCATGATGCCGAGGCGTTCGAGGCCGGCACGGGCGAGGACCATGGCGTCGAGCTTGTGGTCGATGGGCTTGCGGCCGTCGAGCTTGTCAATGCGGGTGCCGACCAAGCCCCGGACACGCACGACGTTGAGGTCGGGGCGGACGCGGTTGATCTGCGCCTTGCGGCGTACGGCGCTGGTGGCGACGGACGCGCCGGGCGGGAGGTCGGCCAGGGTCTGGATGTCGGACCCTTCGGGGACGAGCAGCACGTCCCGTACGTCGTCGCGGGGGAGGTAGGCGGCGAAGATCAGCCCTTTGGGCATGGGGACGTCGCCGGGGACGTCCTTCATGCAGTGGACGGCCATGTCGATCTGCGAGCGCTGCAACATCTGGTCGATCTCACGGACGAACAGTCCCTTCCCACCGAGCTGCGCAAGGTCGCCCTGCCATTTGTCGGCCTCGGTGGTGACCGGTACAACCTCGATGTCGAGGTCAGGTTCGAACTTGCGCAGCAGGTCGGAGACTTGGTCGACCTGGGCGAGGGCCAGGGGCGAACTGCGCGTACCGATACGCAGTTTGCGGGCGGGGAAGTCGGTGGCGTTCATAACGTCCCTTCGTATCGGGTTTCACGGTAGATCGTGTTGCCGGGTCTCTGAAGCGGTCCCACGACCCGCGCGGCGATGGCGGGGTGCAGCAGCGAGGCGGCCTCGGCGCGGGCAGCCCAGCGCCAGGCGTCAAGTTCTTCGCGCTGCAAGGCGATGCGGTCGGTGTCGGCCTCGGTGAGGACGGGCCCGGCGAAGACGAACGCGACGCGGTCGCGGCGGCCGGGACGGGTAGCTTGCAGCCACTCGACGGCGAACAGGTCGCGCACCCGTATGTCGAGGTCGAGGCCGAGTTCTTCCCGGCCCTCTCGCCGGGCGGCGTCGAGAGGGGATTCGGTGGCCTCGACGATGCCGCCGGGAAGCTGCCAGGGGGCGTTGGGCTTGGCAGGGTGGACGATGAGCAACGCGTTGCTGGGGTTGGTGATGAGGACGGCAGCGGTCAGGGGGTGACCGGGGGCCGGCATGGGGTCTCCGTTCGGTCAGGTTCGCGGGTGCTGGGACCTGCCCGGCTGCCCGCGGGAGCAGCCGGGCAGGGCTGGTCTGTGTCAGCCGTTGCCGTTCTTCTTGTCTTCGCGCTCAGCCTTTCGCCGTTCGGCGCGGTTTCCTTGCGAGTCGGCTTGCGTCTTTCGTGCGGGCTTTCCGTGGATGGCCGCGGAGCTGGACGTACGAGGGGCTTTCTTAACCATGTGCTTCCTTCTGTTTCTCTTTCTGTGGTTACCCGCCCCGGGAGACCGGAAGTTCAGGAATCGCGGGGCGGGAATTCGAGGGCGGCGCGCGTCCGGGCAGGGCGGGGTGCCGCCCCGGTCACCGGGTGGGGGAACCGGCCCTCCCGGCGGGCGCCGGGGAGGGTTTGTGACCGGAGCGGCGGTTCATGGGGCCAGCAGCGAGCTGCGGGTCGGGTAGCGCGTGGTGTGGCAGCGGGGGCAGAGCTGGGATCCGTCCGACTGCGTTCGCCAATCGCACTGTTGGCACTGGTTGGTGGTCTCTGGTGATTCCTCGGGGCTCATGCCGGCCGCGACCTGAATGAGCGACGGATCGCCCAGGACCGTGTCAGTCGAGGTGGGGTTCGCGTCGTCGCATGTGGCCAGGTGCTCGGCGGCGAGGTTCTTCCAGTACCGCCCTGCCCCCAGCGCGCCGAGCGCCGCGTCCCGCCTGGCACGCTTAAGCAGCTCGTGCCAGGTGGCGCAGCCCTCGGTCATGGCGACGTGCGGGGTGTGCGGGGCCGGGCGAGGGCTTCTTCCGGTATCGGTGCCAGCCGGTCGTAGACGTTGAGCGCCGACGAGATCTGTTGAGCCGCTGCGGCCGGGAACGGCCGGTCGATCATCACCATCGGTACGCCGTCGCGGCGGGCCGCGCCCCATACGTCGACGGCGTAGCCGAAGCTGAGCAGGGAGTCGCGCAGCATCCGGGCCGCCATGACGCCTTCGGCCTCCAGCGCCGAGGCAGGGGGCCGCGGGGGTTGGTCCGGCCGGTGGGGCATGGTGTAGCGGCTTTTCCAGAGCAGTGCCGAGATGTGGGACACGACTCGCGGGTCAGCGGTGCCGAGCGGGATCCCGGGGTACAGGGGCGTGATGCCGTCGCGGGCGAGGAGCTGACGTTCGCCGATGGCGTCGATGCGAATATGCGCCACGTCGGCAGCACCCTGAAACTGCATGACGGCTGCCTGTTCGGTGTTGCGGCTCACTGCTGCACCCCCTGGTCCCGCACGTCGATGCCCCATACCGACCGCAGGAGGTTGATGTTCGTTTCCGCCTCGCCGATCGCATCAAGGAAGGGGGTGCCGGTGAGCATGCGGCGTGTTGCTTCGACTCGCCAGCCGTAGGGCAAGCTGGCGAGTCGGGCAGCAAGTCGTACGCCCATCTCGGCGGAGGCCCGGCCGCCTGAGTCCCGGTACCGGGCGGGCGTGGTGTGGGTCAGCTCATCGGCCAATCCCAGCAACTGCTTGACGGTGTCCCGCACCAAGGCGTCGCCGGGCGTGCTGGAGTGTTGGAGTTGGCAGCTGGATGCCATCGCCCAGTAGACGGCGGCCTGTTCGTAGTCGGGCAGGGTTTCCCACCGTCCGGCTTCTTCCAGCCAGGTCAGTAGGGCGGGGCCGATGTGGCGCGCGGCATTCAGGGCCTCGGCGCTTCCGCCGCGCTGCATCGCCAGCATCAGGAAGGGGAGTTCCTGTTGTTCGGTGGTTGTGTCCTGCACTGTTGGTGCGTCTCCTGTGTCTGATGCTTGTCGTCCTGCGTGCTGGCAGTCACGGCAGGGGCGGGGACAAGGGGGTACGGCCTTGAAGGGGGCGCGAAGGAGGCGCAGTTCCAGTGCGCACGCGGTCACAACTGCCCCTTGGAAACGGACAGTTCAGCCCATACGACCTTGCCCCAGCGTCGGATGTCCGTGCCCCACTGCTCGGCCACCCCGTCCACCACGAGCAACCCACGGCCCTCGATTGCAGTTAGTGGAGGGTGGTGCATTTCCGGAGGCGTGGTGGACTTGTCCGTCACCCCCAGCCGGACTCGACTCGGACTGACCAACGTGACGCTGACACGCACAAGATGACTCCCGCTGTGCTGAGCGGCGTTGCCGACCAGTTCCGAGACGATCAACGTGCCGTCGCCGACGAGCTGACCGAGCCCCCAGGTGTTTAAGGCAGCCCGAACCAATCCGCGCGCACGGCCGGCGGACTCCAGCTCGCAGGGCCAGGTCTCGCTGTAGCCAGGAACGCCAACTGCGTGGGGCTGGGTCGCGGTCATAGTCACGGGTCATCCCTCCGAGAAGGCTTGAGTGGGCCGCCCCTGACGGGGGACAGGGCACGACCCACCCCGAGAGCAACTACCGACTGCCAAGCCGGTGTTGCCCTGCCAGATGCAACGATGACGCATGAGAAACGTTGCTAGCAACCCTGCGATATCAGAAACGTTGCTCAACTTGCGAGTTGGCATATGCCAGCAACAGGGCTCGCGATACGCTGCGGCCCCAAGGAGGTGGTGACCATGGCGGAAGCACGCCCCAACGTCCATCGAAGGCGCCTCGGCTCAGCGTTGCGATCACTCCGCATAGCTGCCGGGTATTCGATGGAGGAGGCCGCGGAGAGCCTGGGCCTGTCCGGCAAGCCCGCGTTGAGCAAGATTGAAAATGGCAAGCAGCGGGTCAGCGGACTCGGCCTGACCGCCTTCTTCCAGGTCTACAAAGTGTCTGAGGAGGCCAAGTGCAAGATAAAGACGCTGGCTTCCCTCGCGGCCTCGGGCAAGCGGACCAACCTGCTGGACGAGTACGGCGACGCGATCAGCGACGAGTTCGCTGAGTTCTTGAACCTTGAGAGCATGGCCACCAAGGCAGAGTCGTACCTGAACCTCGTCCCGGGCCTGCTCCAGACCAAGGAGTACGCACGGGCGATCGTGGAGAGCAGCAAGAAGTGGCCCTCGCAGCGCGAGGTCAACCACTTCGTGGATCTGCGAATGGCCAGGCAGGTGGCCTTGACCCGTGAGGATCCGATCAGCCTGGGATGCATCCTGGACGAAGCCGCGCTTCGCAGGGTGGTCGGTAGTCCGGAGATCATGCGAGAGCAGCTGCTTCGTCTGCTGAATGCGACCGAGAAGCATCCGCACGTGACGATACAGGTGCTCCCCTTCGCCATCGGCGGGCATGCAGGCAGCGACGGCTCGTTCCAGGTTCTACACTTCCCGGCAGGGCCGCCGGTTGCCATCGTGGAGACGATGACAACTACCGCGTACCTGGAGGAAGATAGGGTCATCGGTCGCTACGAAACCGCCCTGGGCCATCTCCGTACGCAGGCCCTCGACGGGCCGGCCTCGCGCCGTTTCATCCATGAAATGATCAAGGACTGCTACTCATGAAGAAGAATGTCGATCTCACCAACGCCGACTGGGCCAAGAGCGAACTGTCCAACGGGGGCGACAACTGCCTTGAGGTCGCGTTCGTTGACGGGGTCGTGGCATTGCGTGACTCCGTGGATGTGGGCGACCCGAATGCCCAGGTTCTGATCATCTCCCGCGAGGATTACAGCGTGTTCACCAAGAGCGTGCGGGCGGGGCAGAAGAACCTGCTGCCCTGAACGGCTTACCAGAGCCAGTGCCGGCCCTCACCCCTTTTAGGGGAGTGGGGGCCGCGTTTTTTTGGGGATCTAGAATGTGCTCATGGCACAGAAGATCGTAACCATTTACACGGACGACCTCACGGGTGAAGAGTCCTCGGAGGCCGCGACCCACACCCTTTCTCTCGATGGTGTGACGTACGAAATCGACCTTGGCCCGGACAGCTATGACCAGCTGCTGGACGCCATGGCCCCCTTCACGAAGGTCGGCCGGCGGACCGGGAAGGCCCGTAAGCCGCGCAATGCGGCGGCGAGCAGTGAGGACACCGCGGCGATCAGGGCGTGGGCCAAGGAGAACGGCTACAGCATCAACGACCGCGGGCGCGTTCCTGCGGATATCCGTGAGGCATACCAGAAGGCCAAGTGACCTTGAAATAGATCGGAGGCCCCCTCACGGCACTTGAGGGGGCCTTTCCGTTTCCGGGGTGCGGGCAGCGAGCGCAGGCTCGATCCTGGGCCTATGGCTGCCCCGATCGTCGTCTACCCGCCCAGCCCGACCGGCGGACGACGCGTACGAGCTGGCGGGACCATCCTGGGCCTGGCCTACAGCGCCCGAGACCTGGAAGAGTTCCTGCGCCGGGCCGGCCTGGACCCGGACGACCTCCAGCTCGACGACCCCGGGCTGATCGACTGGAGAGGCGGAGGGCCCGAGGTCTGGGGGTAGGTGTTGGGGCTCGGCCTTCAGCCCAGAGCCCCGAGGCTGGTGAGCACCAGGACCATCAGTGTCATGGCGATGCCGAAGGCGGCGCCTCCTCGCATGATGCAGGCCGGCGTCCGCGCGCCGTCCCAGTGAGCCAGCATCACGGTCATCATGCCGATGATGACCGCTGCCAGCGCCGCCGCCAGGACGAGCAGCAGCCTGACGCCGAACGACAGTCCCACTTCAACCTCCGTTGTACGCAGCTGAGATGACATCTTCACCCTGAAGTGGCAGCTCGACGGAAGCTAGGATTCGCAACTACTCAGCACTTCGCACGACACCGGGGGCAAGGTGGGACGACGACTTAGTCCACTTGATCCACAGAACCCTCTCCATGCCTTCGCCATGGGGCTTAGGACGCTACGCGATACAGCCGGCCCGGCAGGAGATCGCAAGCACACCTGCGACGTGGCGGGAATCGAGAAAGGCACCTACTACGCCTGGTTGAGGGGCAGGCAGCTGCCCGGACGGGACCGCTTGGAGCTTGTGGTTCGCACGTGGGGAGGAGATCCAAGGGAGTGGGTCCAAAAGCGCGCAGAGACCGAGAGGCAGCTGGCCGTACATGGCGGCCGGCCAGCGTGGTCTGGCGCCGTTCCAAGCCGGGCAGCGCCCGAGCGCGTCACATCATCCTCTGGCCTGGACTCACTAGGGATCTCATCCGTCGAACTCAGAAGGCGCGAAGCGCAAGGGCTACTCGAAAGCCTTGGGCCCGAAGAAAGCGAAAAATCGCCAATGGCAGCATACGTGTTACTTGCCTTGCTGGCGTTAAAGCCCGACTCGGAATGGAATGAAGCCGGGCGCCCCGCACTTCGGATTGCCGAGATACGGGAATGGCTCGATACTCACTATGGCGTGACCTTCGACGTCAAGGGTCAACATAATATTCTGAGAATCTGCGTGAAACGTCTCATCAAAAAGGGGTTGGTGTTCATTGAAACTCCGCGACAAGACCCACAAATTTCAAGAGGGCTCCGCTTTCAAGTTCCTAAGCGCGTTTGGGAGGGAGCGCGTCACGGCCAATGGGAGCCAGGAGTGAAGGGTTTCCTTCAAATGGACTCAGGGAGGGCGCGGTCCGACTCCACAGCCGACACACAGGTGAGATCTTGGTGAGGTATATACAACCGCCCATAAAAGATGTAGGTGTCAAAACGCTGATTTAGTGACGGCTAGCACCGAAAGTGTGGTCCGCTTCACTGTCGTGGATTAATTCATTCATTCACGGGCGCCGAACGGCGCACCGCCTGGCTTTGCGGTGCCCCCAGAAGGCCGCGAGGGGGTCCATGCCGGCCTTGAAAGGTGCCGCGGAGCCCTCGGGGTAACCGGTGGCCAGCGCAGCCACAGAAGGGTTCCTGGGGCCTCGAAACCTTCATACCCGTACACGGTTCGAGGAAGGCACCCCCGGTGGGTCCTCGTTGAATGAATGAGCGCATTACCCCCGTTATCTGTGGCAGAGATCACGCGATTGATTCATTCATGCGGGGCCACCTCGGAGCCCGTCGGAAACAGGGGAGCGGGCATTTCACCGGCCACGGTGAGTGAATTATTTCTTGGCCATGATCACGCACGGTAGGGCTTGTGGCATTTCTTAGTGATCACCATCACTATCGTGCCTATTGACTGCACCGCTATCACCATGCAACGCGCGTCTTCCTATGAATCTTGAAGCCACCTGACCCGAGGAGGCTTCTAATTCAAAAGTTGATGTGCGATGTGGATTCGCGTAATGTCTTCCATGTCGAAAGGCGCCGCCCCAAAGAGTCGCCCCGAGTACCACCCGCCGAGCGGGGATGCGGAAAGGGGGATCAGGCGAAGGTGATCAGGCGCCACGACAGGAACGGCCCGTAACGGCTGAACCCAAATCCACACGCACTAGTGATGCGTGCCTATGTGAGTCCGTTTCAGGGCGATAGGCAGACCAGCTAGGAACAGACCATAGGTCTCACCCTTCCAAACCAGGGAGGGAAGCACCCACAAAGGCCCGAAGCGATACCCACACCTAACGGTGTCAGGCGCTAGACGGAGTACCGGGAGTGGAGAGAGAACCGAGAACGGGAAATGACCGGCCCGCAATGGATAGGTCATGCAGTGCAGGACAACACGGCGTGTCCGGCGCCCAGAATCAAAGCCTAGAGTGGCGATTCGCGGGGTCGCCTTAAATTCCTGAGTCCGGCGTCCTAGCCCCTCTGTGGTGGGTTGTCAGTTCGAGTCTGACCTAGGACACTGCGGCACCTTTAGGTGCCGAGTCTTAATCAAAAAGTTGATGTGCGATGTGATGGAGGCAAAGCCGATGCACACCATGACCCTTGTTGAACAGTGCCGCGCGATCATCAATGATGGCGGCCACACCTTTTCCCCGACCCTCCCCACTCCTGTTGACGGCTACATGGTCAGCATTGCGGGGAGTGAGCGCACCTTTCCTGTCGAATCTTTCGGCCCTGAAGTGCTGGCCGAATACATGGCCGACTACGCACCCCGTGTTGCCAATCAGGGGCTTTTCTATGGCGCTTGGGTTGACGGTGGCCTGGTCTACCTTGACCTTTCCTTGAACGTCGCAGACCGTGCCGAAGCCGAGGCTATGGGGCGCCTGGAATCTCAGCTTGCAATCTTCGACGTGGCAAATGGAGAGGTTATTTCCCTGTGAAGATCCGAATGTTTCTCATGACGTTTGCTTTGGTTGTATCCGCTGCCGCAGCAGGCTACGCGCTGGGGGAAGCCAGGAAAGGCGGGTCCGTAGAACACGCCACCGTAACGGCATATAACGACGGCTTCACAGATGCTCTAAGCGAACCTGCGCCACGGAACGGCGGAAGGGATGGCGAGGGCGGCATTCAGGATGGAGCCGGAAACGTGTGCAGGGAATACAAGGCTGGCGACTGAACGGCTTTAGTCGGGCCCGGCATGCAATGAATGCATGCCGGGCCCGGCTATGGCTGGTCACCGCGATCAGTTGTAAAGATAGGGAGTCTCATGCCCAAGCCCATCAAGCTGAAAGGGCGCGAATTCTACGCCTTTGACCTTGACCCTGACGACTGGTCAACTCTTGCCGCGATGATGGTAATTCGGCGCGAGTCGGCTTGGTATCCCCGAGAGATAGACATTCTCGGGGCAGCTCTTCAGCGGATAATCGTTGACGTGTGTACGCGGCCCGACAGTGTGCGCCTGCTGGGACAGGAGCTTTTCTATATCGGGCGCATGGATATCTCGGGTCACCGATATAGCGGAGAACTTGAGCGGATCATAAACGCGCTCGTTTCCCAGGTTATACAGGAGAGGGCGCAGCCGTGAATTTCCTTCAATTGGGTGAGGCCGTCAGACGATCTGGCGGAATCCTGCATGGCGAGTGTAAAGAATGGACGGATGTGGAATTCCCGACGCTCCATAGAGGAATGGAATTCGTTGCCGTGATGGGTTGGGTGGATGTGGCCCGGTTGCGGGACACCGTGACAGATCACCGTGACCCGGTCGTTTTCCAAATCCCCAATGAGGCAGTCGCCTACTGGGGGACCGATGAGCACATTGTGCAATATCTAGGCGAATAGGTGGCTGTGAGTAACAAGAAAAAGCGCAGGAGGCTGACTGCCGACACGTGGGAATCAGTTTTCTGGTGGGGGTACATCGCAATATCGGTGGCGACTGGAATCCTGATATTCGCTGTATCCTCGCGCATCTGTTGAATTCTGACGGGCTCTGGTCGGTCCTCGTTGCACGGGGGCCGGTCATGGCCTGCCAGCCATGGCAGCCGGTAAAACCGCAGAACATTCTAAGGGGTTACACATAATGAGCATCTACGAGGATGGCGCCGCCGGGAGCAACAAGACCCGCGCTTACTGGGCCCTCGCGGCTCTGGAGGCGTTCGGGGGACACACCGGCCAGCGAGAGTACTTCGATGGCACTCTGACCATCGCTCCGGAAATCATCCGTGAAGTGGCGGGCGACTTGGTCGCCAACCTGTTCCATCTTGCTCGGATGAATGACATGGATCCTGAGTCCATCATTGCTGCGGCCGAAATGCACTTCGAGGAAGAAGTCCGGGAGGAGGCTGAGGAGGCCATCGAGAACGCAGCGGAAGAGGTCGTCGCCGAGGCGGTAACCGATATCGCAGTTGCCGACGGAATAAGTCAGCTTGAAGACTTCCTGAAGGAGCAGGTCAAGTAATGACGGACCTTCATACCTGCCCTGAAGAGGTATCCACCCGCGTCCTGCGGGATGCCGTGGAGCGGATACGGCAGCATGAGGCCGAATGGCTCGACCTGCTGTGCAAGGCGGTTCCCTCGTACGACCCGGAAGAGAACCTGGCCAACAACGGCGACGACACCGACGAAATGGATTTCATCCAGAACGAGCAGGCGCACGACGCTCAACTCCTTTTGCGTGACCTGCTGAAGGAGTTCCAAGCCGCCGCCTGACTCGCTTTCCCTTGGGCCGCCCACTAACAAGTGGGCGGCCTTTTGCATGGCCTGTCAGCTCGTGTCAGGCGCTCGGTAAGAGGGGAATCCAAAATGCTTTCTAGTTATCGCTGTGACCGCTTCAACGCCATTCAGGATGGGTACCGCAGAGACATCTACGGATTCGATATCAGGGCCGTCAGTCATCCCAACGAAAACACGGCCAAGGCATGTCTTGTGATGTCGCAAGAAGCGAGGCGTAGCCTCGCTCAGAGCCTGAACAAGCACATGAGGTATTGCAAGCTTTGCCGATAACGCTGGCGCCTATTTACCCATTCAGTAGAAGGTTCGGATATCGCAGATGGCAGAGAATATGATGAAGCCCCAGATATATGTGGTGAGCCTCGCCGACTACAACTCCGGTCGCCATCACGGCGTGTGGATCGATGCCGACCAGGACGCGGACGACATCAGGGTCGAGATCAAGGTCATGCTCGACCGCTCGCCCACGGGCGATGCCGAGGACTACGCGATCCACGATTGCGAAGACTTCGGCGACGTAAAGCTGTCCGAGTTCACCAACATCGGCGCCGTGGCCCAGCTCGCCAAGCTCATCACCGAGCATCCCGTCGAGCTGGTCGCCCACTTCCACGGTGAGGGCTACGCGGTCGACGACATCGGGGACGAGATCGAGAACCGGTCCCGCGGCGTGTGGGAATCGCTCGCCGACCTCGCTTTGGAGGACATCGGGGGCGACCTCCCCGAGCGTTTCCAGGACCACGTCTGGACGCTCGCCAAGGCAATTGCGGGCGACTGGGAAGAGGCCGGGGCCTACACCACCATCCGTACCCCTGACGGCGTCGCCGTCCTGAGCAACGACTGAGAGAGCAGGGCAATGAGTGCATTCAAGGAAGGGGACCGCGTGGCGGTCCTGGAGTACGGCCCGGTCCTGATGCCGGGCATCGTCGTCGAGCCGAACGGCCGACGTGTGAAGGTGCGCACCACGAAGGGGATCAAGTCCTACCCCGCGATCTCGGAATACGTGACCAGGCTAGTCGGCCTGGAGCCGAGTACCCGCGAGCGCTGGTCGGATGCGTGGGCCGAGCTGGAGGTAGCCCGGTGACCGCTTGGGTCATGGCACTCGGCGAGCGAAATTCCCCCGACATCCCCAACTACGCCGAGGACGTACACCCGTTGTCCGCTCGGGCCTCCGTCGTCGTCGACGACTTCGCGGATCTCTTCCCGGTTTTCAAGGGGTGGCGAGAGCACATCGGGGACGACATCACGACGTATGCCATGGGATTCGAGGAGGGCGAGGACTGGCGCTCGAAGTGGACGGAGTACGGCCCGCCGTTCCGTCTCGACCACATTCCGGGCGGCTGGATCCAGATCAGACCGGACATCGACGCCCAGCCGAACGGCAGGGCTCCGACGGCCAACGGCAGTGCCGACGTAGGTGCCACTGGATTCGAGCAGACCGAAGGGTCCTAGTGCCCGAGGTGATCGACCGGCTATGAAGTCGGTCGGTTGCCTCGCCCACTGGGCGAGAAAGAGAGCCGAACATGACTTTCGACAGCATCACATTCGAATTTGAGTCGTCCATCGAAGCGGATGCCCTCCGCGATGCCGTTTTCCATAAGCGCAGGATCATGCGGCTGAACGTACCGGACAGGGTCGTCGACGACTTCCTGAAGTGGGAGAAGCTGCTTCCGCTCATCGCGAGCTTCGAGGTCGGAACGACCACTATCCCGGACATCCACATCGGGGTGATCCACTCCGCCCTGGACGCGCGGGCTAAGGAGTCCGACCACATCGCGGAGATTGCGCGTGCGCTGTCCCGAAGGATAGGGAAATCCATTCTCCTGGCCGCCGCAGACGGTGGGGGAT
The DNA here is from genome assembly GCF_043199105.1 of Streptomyces sp. NPDC048644. NCBI lineage: Bacteria > Bacillati > Actinomycetota > Actinomycetes > Kitasatosporales > Streptomycetaceae > Streptomyces > Streptomyces sp. NPDC048644. Next base: position 42,672 of record NZ_JBICVO010000025.1, on the reverse strand, counting down.
CCCAGAGAAACGCGAGGACGCGGAAGGGCGTCACGGTCCGCGAGTTCACCTGGTCCTTCACGACAACTACCCGTCAGAAAAACAAGGCGCAGGCTGAAGAAGCGGGGGAATGACGCATGGGCAAGGGCTCGACCAAGAAAGAAGTACAGCACTTCCAGAGACTCGACGACGGGCGCGTCGGGTGCTGGATCTGGAACTGCGGTGCACCGGCCACCCGGTGGATCGACATGGAGCGGTATGGCATTCGGCGTTGGCTGAGCACTGCCTACTGCGACAGCCACGGTGGCGGGGATTTCAACGACTTGCACCACACCTACCGCGAACGACGAATCAAGGAAGGCAACAACGCATGAGTACTACCAGGTGGATCGCCACCTACGACGAAACCATCGGCCGACTGGATATCTACAGCTCGAACAGCGCCCGCCCCGTGTACACGTGGCGCCGCCGCCGGGATCACATGCACGCGACTCAGACGCTGATTCTGTGGAGCTGGGAACACCCCACCGACGGCTGGCGCACCTCGCTCTTTTGGGAACGGCAGGGCGAGACCGGCCTTCTGGTTGCCGACGCCTGGCCGATTCGGATCACTGTGGAGGACCGGTGGGCCGCATGAAGCAATACGCCGACGACCTCGTGACGGTCCGAATACGGGCCACCAGGGCCGCGTACCACGGGAAGCTGGACGCTCGCTTCCGCGAGCTGAACGCCCTGTTCGAGACGTGCGGCGAAATGGCAACTGCCTACCACTACCCGCACGGTGTGGCCGAGCGGCTGGTACGCGAAGCCGTCGAAACCTACCTGCAAACCCGCCACTCCCGTCGACAGGAAGCCGCCTGATGCGATCCACCCTCCCTTCTGGCCTCCAGGTCAATCCGCTCGGCCGCTGCGCCGACTCCTTCTGCCCCGACCCGGCCACCGTCATCACCACCTTTGTCTCCGAGCGCTCCCCGGCTCCGGAACCGATCGGGTACTGCGCCCGACACGTCGAGGACCGCTTCGTGGACGACGGCACGTATGAGCGGCAGCTCAGGAACTACGCGGGACACGGAGCTGGCCCCCACATTTTCAAGCGCAGCCTCTACGAGATCCGCGAGCCCAACGAGACCGAGGCAGCCGAACTCGCCTACGCCCGCGGTGCCGAAGAGCGGTGGAAGGCCGAAGGCCGTATCGGAGAGTACCGGCGCATCGTCGAGCTGCACGCTGCGGCCAAAGTCGGCGGGGTTTTTGTCGACGGGTGGACTGCGGGTGCGTGCGTGGTCCTGCACGACGCGTTGAACGAGAAGAGCCGGGCGCGTTGGCTGGCGATGTCCACCGCCCAGCAGTGTGAGGTGGCCGTGAAGCTCACGATGGGAGGGGCCAGGTGAACATCGACACTTACACGTACCACTGGGCCGTGGTCGAGTGGCCCGACGAGAAAGGCAATCCGCGCATCCAGGTGGTCAGGACCGCCAAGGGCCGACCTGCCGCCAGCGAAGCGGCGTGGACGTGGGCGCACAACCGCCTCGCCCCTACCGCTCGCGAAAGGGCGGCCGTTCGCTATCTCGGCCGGTCGGACACCCGCACCAAGTACTGAGGTCGAGCAGCGCTAAGGCAACTGAACAGCAGCACCATCCGAGCGGGCCACCAGCGGTGGGCCGCTTTCTTCATGCCTGCGTGAGCGGGCGCCTTTGGTGAGGGCCAGGCCCGCGGGCCTGGCCCTTCGCCATGGGCCAACAGGAAGGAGAGGCACATGGATGCGCTCTGCACGGGGTGCAAGGCAAAGGAACAGCCGGAGGACCGGGGCGCGGTAACTGTTGTCGCGGTCGGACACCAAGCATGGGACCTGTGCGCGGAGCACGCCGACCGGTTCGCGAGATACCTCTCGAAGGCGCTCCGGGCCAACGGTTCGGAGAAACCCGTGGACGAACGGAGATCGGCGGTCGTCACCGGATCGATTCCGGGCTACGAGCCGGAAGCGGCCCGCCGCGGGCTGGAGAACAGCGGATACCGGATCGTCGGTCACGTCGAAGAGGACACCGTCCTCATCGTCTGCGGGATTCGCCCGGCCCCGCACAAGGTGAAGGAAGCGGGAGCGGCCGGTACGCCGTGCCTGGACGCCACGCGGGCCGGCGCCTTCCGAGAGGCCGTGACCTCCGGCCGCTGGATTGGCGAAGACCCGCTTCCCACAGTGCCGGAGAAGAAGACGGCTGACGCCGTTCGGGCCCAGATGGAGGCCGAGGAGAAGTGGCGGCTGGAGAAGAACCAGCGCCTGGCCGAGTCCAGCGACCGGTGGGCGGAGGAGCGCCGGGAGAAGGAGGACGCCGAGACCCGGCACACCGCCAAGGCCAAGCTCCTGCCTGAACCGTCCGAGGCCGAGAAGATCCGCGCCTGGGCCAGGAAGAGCGGCTTCACGGTGAGCACCAAGGGCCGCATCGCCGCCGCAGTCCGCGTCGCCTACGAGCACGCGCACGCGGGCCAAGAAACCCTCGACGTCGAAGCGAGCTGAAGCGGTGACCGAGCAGAAGAAATATCGCCACCCCGTCGACCCGCCGCGCATCTGCGCCGTGTGCCGCGAAGACCTGGACGAGCTGCAACTGCCCTACGGGGACTGCCCGGTCTGCGGCTACTTCGTCTGTGAGGGATGCGAAGCGGGCTACGACCCCGCCACCGGCCAGTTCGTCTGCCCCCGGCACGCCGACGACCCCCGAGGAGCCCACTGCACAGAGTGAGGAGCACCCATGGATGAGCACATCGAGATACCCCCGATGCGGCGGCTTTCCGTCTACCGCCGCTAACCAACAACGAAGGCAGACAACCATGTTCGACACCATCAAGTACGGGCCCATCGGTGAGGCCGTCGACAACGTGATGCCACAAACCGAAGCCGACCCGATCGGCATCTACGCCACCACCCTCAGCCTCTTCTCCGCCGCGATCAACGGGCACGTCCGAGGGGAGGACGGCCGCCCTCTGTCCGTCTGGACCGTCCTCGCCGGCCGCTCCGGAATCGGGTGCAAGGGCACGGCGTACCGAAACGCTCGCGCGCTCATGGGACCGGCCTTCGACGGCTTCTTCTCCAGCCGCATCGTTTCCGGCGTCTCCTCGGGGCCCGCCCTGGTCAGCACCCTGTACGGGATCGAGCTGGCATCGATGGGGGGTGAGGGCGGTTCGGACGGTCGGGCCCTGATCGTGGAGGAGGAGTGGGCGGAGGTCCTGAAGCGCGCGCGACGCTGCCCGACCTTCGACCAGAAGCTCCGCACCGCCTGGGACGGCGGGGAGATCTCGAACCGCACCAAGGGCAAGAACGGAACCGGCGAGGTTCAGAAGGTCGAGGCACCCCTCCTCGGCTTTCACGCGCACATCACACCGGGCGAGTGGCACCAGTTCATCAGCGCCGCGGCGGCACTGGGCGGCTCCTACAACAGGATCCTCCCGATCGCGGTGGAGCAGAGCAAGATGCTCCCGTACGGCAAGCGTGCGCCTATCCGGGCGGACAAGCGGCTCACCGAGGCGTACCGGTGGGCCAAGCAGAAGCCCCGCGTGATCGCGCTGGCCAAGGAGGCGTACAAGGCATTCGATGAGATCCGCGCCTTCATGGTCGGCAAGGTGGCGAACACGCCCGAGCACATCGCGGTGTACTTCGAGCGCACCGCAGAGCAGGTACTCCGGGTCGCCGCGGTCCTCGCGGCCTCCGAGATGAAGACCCGCATCTCTAAGAAGGCACTCCAGGCTGCATGGGCGTTCGTCCAGTACTCGATCAACTCGGTTGAGAAGCTGGTCACCGAGAACCCGGACAGTGGCCAGACGAAGGTCAAGAGCCTCCCTGACCTGATCCGCGAAATCCTCCGGCGCCACGGAGGCGAGGCCACGTCCACGGTCCTGCTGCGACCGCTCCAGTCCCGCACCAACGCCCAGGGGCTCCGCGAGACGGTGGACCAGCTCGACGATGTCGAGCGCTACGAGGGGAAGTCCTCCACCGCCGGGCGGAAGCCGATCATCTACAGGCTGATCGCGGAAGACGCGAAGGCCAAGCAGCCGGAGGACCAGGCCGAAGAGCGGCCGGTGCTCACGCTCGTCGAGGAGCCCAAGCCGAAGCCGGTCGTGCGGGAGCCGACGGCGCCCAAGGCCGTCATCCCGCAGCCCGCTCCCGTGGCTCCCGCCAACCCGTTCGCGGCACTGCTGTGAACCCGATGAGAAAGCAGAGAGGCATGGGCCTGACCGAGATGATCGCCGGGGTGAAAGCCGGGGACTACGTGACCGCCGCGGGTGTGGACACCCGCGGTCACCCGGTGACTCGCACGGGCACCCTCCTGGAGAGACCGAAGCCGGTTACGGCCCAGAGGAACGGGAAGCGCGAGAAGGGCGTGCGCCTCTTTGTCGGCCTGGCCGGCACGAGCATCGACCAGCGGTCGACGTGGGTGACGCTCTTCCCGGATGACGGCTCGGTCGAGGAGGCCGAGCAGCCGAAGGCGGACGAGTGGCAGAACACCGAGCTGCGGGCAGTGCCAGGCATCCGGTCGGCCACTGACAGTGTGCGGTTCCACTTCGGGGGGAAGGGCGGGAAGCGGTCGTCCGAGCCGGGCGAGCCTGTCGTCCTGGCCGGAGTACGGGCCACCCCCGATGTCCGGTACGAGATCTTCGACGTGGACACCGAGGACGTGCTCCTGGAGGCCACGCTTCAGACCCGGGTCTGGTGGCTGCCCGCGATGCCGCTGGCTTTCGAGCCCGAGCCGGCCGACGTGTCAGACCCTGCGGGTAGGGTCCAAAATGACCTCGGTCAGCCTGTTCATCACGTACGGACCGGGGAACTGGTGGGCTACCTCACCGACGACAAGTTCACCCCCATCGAGGAAGTAGAGCGATGAGCGACGAGACGAAGGTCGTGGATCCGATGGCCCCGTCCGCCGACAAGTGGGCGCGGGACTTTGCGGCTCGGGCCGGTGTGGTGTTCCCGTTCAGCGTCAAGGTGATCTTGGCTGGGGTGACCCGGACGGGGATCGACTTCCTTTTTGAGCGGCCGAGTGAGTTCGCCGCCGCCAGGGTCGTGATGAGCCTGATCGACCAGGGGCACGAGGTAACGGTCAAGGTCCATGCCGACAACTGGATCCGGGTGTCCGTATCGATCGAGAACGACATCGTCACGCAGTGGGAAGAGAACGAGGCCGCAGATGAGTGAGACACCGGTGTGCCTGGACAGCCGGCACGGCGGATGCGCCGGAGAAGTGATGTACCGGGAGAGCACAGCAGAAGCTGGCACTGCCGTCCCGCGATGCGACCAGCACGCAGAGCTGGCCCGAGCCAGGGGTGAGAAGCGGCAGAACAGGGACGGGTGAACCCGTCGTGAGCGCCCAGAAATGACGAAAGGCCCCCAGTCGTCCCTTCGTGGGACGACTGGGGGCCTTTCTGTTTAGCTAAGCGGGCGGGATGGGCGCGACTTCAATGATTCATTCACGGATATTCGCTACCTCGCCGACTTCTGCGGCTCGGAAGCCAGTGAATGGTTCTGCTCGTACTCGGCGAGCTGCGTGTGCAGCTCGGCCAGAGCATCGTTCGGCGAGGTCTCGTGCAGAGCCTCGCGGGTCTTGCCGTTCTCCACCCGCTGTGCGACTTCACCCACGCCGAGCAGCGCGGCGACGACGGCCGCCATGCTGTACCAGTCGATGTCGGACCAGCGCGCCGTGAGGAGCTGGGCCAGGGCCGCCAGAGCGGCGGCGATGCGGGCGGGATGGTTACGGAGATAGTTCACTGGCTGGCTCCCTGCTCGGTCTCATGACCGTCGGTGGTGTCGGGGGTGGGGGACGGCACGGTGCTCGGTGTCTCGGCCGGCTCCGAGGGCTTGGCTGTGACCGGCGGTGAAGTGGCCGACGGTGCTTGCGTGTTCGGTGCGGTGTCACAGCAGGCGCACGTGCAGCGGCACTTCACGATGACCGTCACCGGCTTCTTCGGCGACGCCGCTTCGTGCCGCGGAGCCGGCCGGGGTGTGACTGGCTTCGGGGTAACAGGCTTCGGCGGTACCGGCTTCATCTTCGGCACCGCGGGCGCGGCACCGCGGACGCGGATCTTCTGGCCGACGTGGATCACGTTCGGGTCCTGGACCGCCGGGTTGCGCGCGAGGAGAGCCGTCAGCGACTGACCGGTTGCGCGAGCGATCGTGCTCAGGTTGTCGCCCTTGTGGACGGTGTAGAAGTCACCGCTCGGAGCGGTCGGCCTGCTCGGCTCCGGCTTCGGCTTCGACGGGGGAGCCGTCGGTTTCGGCTTCGGCTTCGACGTCTCCGGGACGCTGATTTCCTGGCCCGGCTGGACGACATCGGGGTCCTTGATCTGAGGGTTCACCGCCAGGAGCGCAGCGAGGGAGACGCCGGCGAGGGCAGCGATCCCACCGAGGGTCTGGCCCGGCGTGATCCGATACTTGCTGACGCTCGCCGAGCTGCCGCTTGGCGCGGACGCGGTGGCCGCGAAGAGGAAGCCGGCACGGCCCTTCTTGCTCGGGTCCGCGGTCGTGATGCCCTCGCTGAACTTCGGCAGTCCATAGCCGTGCACGTAGGCATCCCGTCGCGCCCGCTTCCGAGCCATGACCTTGTTGCCGTTCGCGTTGTTCGTGAGGGATGTGTTCCCCTCGTAGGTGTAGATGTACGTCGCGTCGTAGGCGTAGCAGATACCCGTGTGCGTGCTGCCGCTCGTGCCGTAGACGACCTGCGCACCGATGGCCGGATACGCGCTCCATCTGCCCTTGTTCTTGAACCACTGCATGGCCGTGAACACGGACGCGGTCCGCGGGTAGAGGCTGGCGACACCGGCCTTCATCGCGACCCAGCTCACCCAAGTCGCGCACCACGGCTGGTAGTTGGACCACTCAAGGCCCGGAACCTGCCCGCTGTACTTCTGGTGACCGCTCGGGCGCTCGCCCGGCGCACGCTGCGCCTGATAGCCGACCTCGCCCTTGGCGATGGATAGAACCTTGGAAACCTGAGACATGCTGCCCCCTTTCGGGCATGAAAAAAGCCCCCAGAAAGGGGGCCGTGGAAATCGACTAATTCATTCACTCCGGTCGAGCCGGGCCGACCGCAGTGGTCACCGGCTCGATGCCGTTCTCTCGTAGCTGCCACGCGTAATCTGCGCTGACGTGGCGGTAGTACTCGACCAGATCTTGCAGCTCATAGACGGTTTCTTGGAGTTCGGTGCGCCACTTGGCGAGGTCTTCGATATGCTCGCGTCGGGCTCGGTCGAACGCGTCCTTCCGCTCCATCCAGAGCTTCAGAAAGGCTGCGAAGGAAGCAAGGCCGCCTGTGCCGAACACGATGCTGAGGATTTGGGACGTATCGATGGGCACCCCCTTCTTAGATGGTTCCGACCCACCTGATTTCCGCGAAAGACCCCCACTTGTACTGAGGGCTGACCTCTTCGTTGGCCCAGGCGTAGGTAGGGGAGGAGGCGCATGTGCTGGCGAATTGGACCTTCGATCCGGCCTTGAGTCGCTGCACGGTCGAGTGGCCGCCGCACAGCGTGTAGCCGCTGGCCTGTGAAGGGGAGATGGTGTCGACGGAGGCTGCTGCTACGGCTTCGCCTGTACCGCTCGTCATGTCCACCCCGACCTTGACCTGTAGTTGGTGCCGGCCGTGCCCGAGGTTGGCGGAGGTGCTGAACGCGCCGGACAGCGTGATCCGGTACCGGCCGTCGACGGGGACCACGAACTGCCAGGCCGTGTCCTGTCCCATGGTCTTGTCGTCCGCGACGGGGGGCACCATCCCCGGCCAGGTCTCGTACGAAGTACCGGCTCCGCCCTCTTCGCCGACCGGGAAGAAGGGCAGCACGAAGTACTCCTTGCCCGGCAGATCCTTCCGCTTCATGCCGATCACGCGGGCAGCCGGCGGGTTCTGAAGGAACCGGTGCACGTCGGAGACCCGCCTGTTGAACTTGGCGGTGTCGGCGAGTTCGCGCGGCGTCCAGGACTCGACAGTGGGGACAGTCATGGGGCCCTCCCGATCCAGCGCATTTCGAGGAAAGACCGCCCGGGAAGGCTGCGTCGGGCAAGAACGAAGTCCTTGTCCGAGACGGCTCCGGCGGAAATGGTGTCGCTCTTCTTGAGGCTGATCGTTGTAGCGATCGAGCCGATGTATCGGGATGTCCCGTCCTTCGCGTAGTGGACGCGGCCAGGGCAGTGTGAGGCGAACGATGCGTGGCCTGATGACCAGTCGGCGTCGGACCGCTGGTTCTTCCCGACCCTGAAGTGGGCGTTGTGCGGCTCCCCGTTGGCTTCGAGGACACCTCCGAAGGTGATGGCGTATATGCCGTTCTCGGGGGCTGTGAGGCGCCACAAGACCCCGCTGCTGCTCGGCTGGGTCATTTCCCCGCCTGTGGTGTCGTACTCCTCACCGTGGCTGGTCCCGTTCCCCGGAACGTAAAGGGGGAAGGCTGCCCACGCATTGAAGGGAAGCCATTTCCCGCGGCCGTAAGCATCCGCAGGATCAGCTCCCGAGTAGCTGCCGCGCTGTCGGGCCATGACCTTGCAGGCTGGCGGACGGTAGAGAAACGAATGCACATCCCGCACGTACTTGTTCATGGCGTCGGCGGTCACGACTTCTCGTGACCGCCAGGTGTGGGCGAGCGGAGTCGCCATCAGGGCTTCACCCCCACCCATCGAAGTTCCATGTGCGATATGAATTGCGCGAAGTCGCCGTCACCGAAAACGAAATCGGTGTCCGATTGTGCTGCCGCAGAGATGAAGTCACCCGCATCGAGAGCGATCGTCGCTGAGCCCGCGCCGACCTTTTCCGACCGGTTGGAGCGGCCGAGGCCCACCCGGAGGAAACCGGTAGCCGCGATCGAAGAGCCGGTCGTCTGGTTCAAGTTGACCGCGGCCGTGGCGAATCCGAGATCACCGGTGGCAGCGCGGACGACCAGGCCGAAGGACATCTCGTAGAGTCCGTCGATGGGCGCGTGGATCTTGGTGGCCTCCGTCGACATGAGGCCGCCCGTGGTGTCGTACGAGTACATCGAGCCCTTGCCCATGGCCGGCTTGTCGAACTGGACGACGTGCGCAGCGTTCGCGGGCTTGTGCTGGGAGGACAGGTTGGCCACGGTGCGGCGGCAGGACGGTGGCGCCATGAAGCCGTGCAACACGTCACTGATGTACCTCTGCATGTCGGCCGGAGTGATCTGCTCGCCGTCGGCCCAGGTCTTGATATTGGTCACGTGATCACCCCAAGACCGTGGTCGAACCGAGTACGGAAGCGCTGTCGTCGCCGAGGACCCACGTCGGTCGGCCATCGTCGAGCCCCGGCACCCGGATCGTGAGACAGACCGCGGAGGCCGCTGTGGTGTCGAGCCGGAGCGCGCCAGCGGAGGCCCCCGTGCCCGGGGTGTCCGCAGCGAGGATGCTGAAGCCCAAGGCGCCGAACCGCCCGAGCTGCTGGGCGCGGGCGAGTATGCCCTCCGGCCAGGCATAGCCGGTCAGGTCGGTGGATTCCACGAGGACCAGGAAGAGGGAAGTGGACGGTCCAGGGGCAGTGAGAGGCACGCGACTCACCGCGCGGTGCTGCTCGATCTCCGCCACTGGTGCAATGGGAGTGCTGGAGACATCCCCGCCCCGGTAGACGAGGTTGATCGTTGTCGCCGTGGTACTGCCGGCGACCCTCCACACCACGTCACCAAGGCGGCCGTCGTACGGCCACATCGCGATGGAGACGAAGTGCCCTGAGTCGAGCCGACAGATCTGGGCGACGTACCCGCCTGGCGAGATGAGCTGCGGGGGCGCCGTGGCGACGCACACGGACACGACGAAGTCCAGGATCCGAGCCTGCGCAGGCACCGGCAGCCCCACGTGGTCCGCCATGCCGAACACACCGGCCGATGACGCTGTGAAGGCCGGGTAGGGCGACGCGACCGGCGCCTTGACCTGCCAAGCGGACCCGTCGTAGACGAGGACGGGCGGCTGGCCGGCCCAGGCCACGCCGTCCCAGACATGCTTGGTGCCGTCCACCCACTTCGTGCCGTCCCACACCATCGTGGGGTTGGTGCTACGCGCCATACTGCACCCACACATCCCCGACTCGCGGGTTGGCCGGCGCCGTCGGGCCGCTGTACACACGGGCCCCGCCGACATTGGGTGCAGACACGTTGCCCGCTGCTTCGACGCGGCCGTCAGCGCGGACCTGGAAGACAGGGCGGGTGCCGGCACGTCCCCGCGCGACGCTGATGGCAGTGTCGTCGGGCTCCGCCTGCTCCCACTGCCCGACCGCCAGGGGCGTGTGGGCACCGTTCGGTTCCACGTACAGGGCGCCGTTGTTGTACAGGCGGGTGTACTGGCTGTACCCGCTGGGGGTGGCGCCGTCTGTTTCGAGGGACAGCACCAGGCCCTCGTCGCCCTTGTCTCCGTTCAGTTCAGGCACGTTGGCGGTGGCCCAGGTCTGTCCTGGCTGCATCGTGAGACGAGCGCCGCTTCGGGGGATGTAACCCACGAGCTGGTCGTCGGCGTACTGCTTGGAGCCGTGCGGGTCGAACCGGTCGAGGTGATCGCTGAACCGCTCGCCGACCGAGTTCGAGACCAGCTTCATCCGGCCGACACCGAAGTCGATCCAGAGAGCTTCGGCGCCGGGCGGCCCCCAGAAGGGGAGGACGACGCCGCGCTCGTCGGCCACGAGCTGGGTGATCGGGGTGCCGTTGATGTCGACGAGGTCGGTCACCTGGTCCGCGCTGTCCTCGGCGCTCGACCACACCAGGCCCACCCCGCCGGCCACGCGCACTCCCGCTTCGTTCTCGGCGACATCAGCAGGCGTGCCGCCGAAGAGATTACGGTCTGCCATGAACTCTCCTTCTCTCAGAGGGTGTTGGCCTCATACGTGCCGGAAAAGATGATCGAGGACTTGCGGGGGAAGGTGAGAAGGTAGTCCAGGCCCTCATCCAGTTTCTTGGGGTTGGGGTAGAAGATCTTCACCACGTTGGTCTTGTTTCCGAGCGAGGAAAGACCCGTGAGTGCGACGTAGTTCGGCAGGCTCCCGTGATAACCGGAGTTGAGCATCTGCCCGTTGAATACCTGCCCGATGGCGGAAGTCGGGTTCACTGGGAGCGTGAAGGACAGTGGGCCGGAACCGGACTGCTTCACATCGGTGTTGGAGGTGTTGTTGATGTCGATCGAGAAGAATACTGTGTTGGGGGCGATCCACCGCCAGATTCCCCGGTAGAGGATCCCGCTCGGGAGTTTTCCCGTATTCACGATTCGCGGGGTGTACTTCTTGGCCTTGCTCAGGTGCCGCGTCACCATGTAGCCGTCACGGCCGTTGAAGGCTTCGTACTGGACGTCGTTGTTGTTGCTGTCCATGTCGAGTAGGAATTGGCCGACGTCGTGATACCCGGCTGTCAGCCGCGTGTTCCAGGGTGTTGCCAGATGGTTCGGGGCGTCGTAGGGCGCGCAGCTCGTGAGCGTGATCGAGCCGTCCTTGGCCGGCACGAGGATTTCGTGGAGAACCATCTCCCACCGCTGGCCGGCAATGCGCTGAGGCCGTGGGGCGATAGGCGCCTTCGAGGGCTGCCCCTTGACCACCACGATGTTCGCCGCGCCCTTGGACATGTCTGTGCGAACGACAAGAGTGTCCTTGCGGGGAGTCTCCGTCGGGTTGGCCTCCACATCGACCGTGAGCACAGAGTCGGTGCGGTAGTAGATGCCGCCTACCCACGCAGCCCCGGGCTTGACCTCGATCGTGCGCCCGTTGATGACCCGTGGGGCGAAGGGGACGGTGGCTCCGGAGTAGGAGGCGTTGACGAGCTGGAGGTCGACCCGGTCCCCGCCCCAGAGCTTGGCCATGTCCTGCCAGTCGAGTTGGGAGACCGCGGCCTGGCCGCCTGCCTCATTGGCGGCGTCGAACGGATAGCTCTTCTCTGCCATTTACATCCTCGATTCCAGCTTGCGTAGCTTCGCTTTCATGTCCCAGACGGTCTTGTATATGTTCAGAGGCTCGCCGGTTCCCTGATCGCCTATCTTCGGCGTCACATCGGAAATGCGACCACCGTCCTCGACCGAGATGTTCACCTCTTTGACGATGTCCTGGTATTCCTCGCCATCAACGGCGACCGTAACGATGTCGCCCACGAAGTAGTCCCGGCCGAACGTGCACTGCGGAGTGTCGATCGGGTAAATCTGAAAGTGTCCTGACTTCTCGCCCTCCTTGAGGGCGTGGGCCGCGGCTTCCCCAACTGCCTTCATGTAGTGGGCTGTTGCGGCTGCCTTTTTCTCGGCGAGCGTGGCGCCCGGCCATTCCTCGCCGTCCGGGCCGAGACCTATCTCTTCGATGTCCTTGCCGGACTCGCCCTTGACGATCTTCGTGACCAGCTCGGGCTTACCGTCCTTGCCGGTCTTCAAGGGGATGTCCCGGCGGTCGACGAACACCTCACGCTTGACGCCCCACTGCGTCTCGCCGTCGCGGTCGACCTTCTGCCACAGGTAGCGCTCGGCGCCCTCGCCCTGACAGGCGACGAGGGCGCGGGTAGCGGTGGGGGCTTTGAGCTGCCATGTGTACTGGCGGAGGTTTCCCAGGTCGGGAGAGAAGCGGACCTCTCCGGATCGGTCGCGGCACTCATAGAGGCTCATCTCGATCTGCTTCGTCGTGTACGACCAGACGAAGCGGTACCCGACCCTCTTGTCCGTCAGCCACTCCTCGAACTTCTCGCCGAGGTTGTCGAAGCGGAGGGAGTCCGAGAACGTGTCGCCGATCGGGACGTTGGGGCCCACGGTCAGGCCACCGATCTTGCGATCGGACAGGGCGCGGGAGCCGAAGGCGAGGTCGGCCTCAACCCAGATGGCCTGCCCCGCCGGTCCGCCGGCAGCTCGTGTGCCCTTGCCGGTGTACTGCTTCTCGACGGGGAGGACGGTGATCTGTTCGGCTCCGGACCCAGCGATGCCGGGGAAGGCGACGTACCCGTACGGGACCTGGTTGTCGCACCGTCCACCCACGAACACGGAGCCCGTGTCGGTGTGCTGGTCGACGGTCCAGTACCGCTCGAACGCATCGATCTGACCGGAGAACACCGGGTCGGGAACACCGTCCTGATAGATGACGATGCCGCGGCCCATAGTGAGCAGACCCTCTTGATAGGTGCCGCTCTTCACCAGGAGCTGCCAGGTGCCGGGCTGATTGAACCGCACCGTGAAGTCCAGCCGGACCCACGTGTCGATCTCGCCGAGTATTCGCCGCTCGTCGTTATCGACATTCCCCCTTACCAGGATGCGATATCCCATGAAGCCTCCTAGTAAGTCTTGAATCGAGGCCGGAAATACAGCTTCAAAGAAGAAGCATTCGAACCGGGGGTCATTTCTACGGATATCGAGGACCAACCCTTGGGGATGGGCCAGAGTTGGGGATTTTCTCCGAGGCCCGACCAGTAGTTCTTGTCCTGGTCGTCCCGGAGCGTCTTGTAGCCGGGCCGGGTGTCGATGGTGAGCGTCCGGCCCGCGGTCACCACGTCCGTGCCTGAGGCGGGGATCCCGAACGACTGGCCCTGGAAGGAGAACCTGAAGCCCCGGACAGGGCCGGTCAGTTCCCACACCGGCCACGCTTCGACGTTGCCGGGGTTGTAGACCGACAGGTCCGGGGTGGAGACCATGCCCTTCTCGATACGCAGCGGCAGGAGGGACTTCTCGGTGGACAGGAACGCGTCACCCTGTCCGAACTGCCACTCGGCGACCCGGACTTGGTCCGTGTAGAACCACGGGTCGAAGGCCGTGAGCTGGATGCCGAAGCGGGACCAGCGGAAGCCTGCTTGGTCCTCGCCCTCGTCGCCCTCGACGCCGCCCTTGTAGTACGCATACAGGTACCTCGGGCGGGAGTCGGCCTCCATGAACTTGAGCACGCAGTACCCGTTCATCGGGTCGAGCGCGTCGACGAGCCGGTCCTTGAGCTGCCGCAGCGTGCGGCGGTCGATGCCATGGATGTAGACCGGGATCAAGACCTCGCGCTGGGCGTAGCGCGCGGACCGGTAGATCGAGCCGTGCAGGTTCGGACTCGCGTCCGCGTGCAGCTCGACCGGGGGCATGTCGAGGCCCTGGGCGCCGGCCTGGATCATGATGGCCGGCCAGTCCTTGCCCTGTGACCCGGTGAGGGGGATCTCCTCCCCCTCACCGTTCGCGCCACGGATCGAGACGTAGGTGTATCCCCACTCCGCTGGAACAGGAGGTTGAGGCCGGAGCGGCAGAGGCTTCTCCTCGACCTGGGCTTCTGTTGCTGGGATGGGCATCGATACATACCTCTCGTTCAGAACCCGGCCATCACCTCCGCAGTCCGCATGGCGCGGAGCACTGAGTCCGTCGTGTTCTCGGCCTTGGCCTCATGGATGTGGATCTCGTACCGGCGACCGGCGACCATGTCCTTCGTCTCCCGCGAGTTGTGCACACGCTCACCGCCGCGAAAGTTGACCAGCTCGGGCCCGTGTTCGCCGACCATCGCCAGGCCGGCCGTAGCCGACTGGGTGCCCATCCAGTACCCCTTGTTGCCGGAAAGGGCTCGCGGCCAGTTCGCCCCGTACCGGTGGGTGGCGTAGTTGATGCCGGCGTAGATGCTCGCCAAGGGATTCGTGATCCCGAGCATCCGGTACGGGCCGGCGTACGCCGCGAAGGTGGGCGGGATCGTCTGCATCAACCCCTGTGACGGCACGCCGTTCTTGGCGTTGATGTCCCAGTTGTTGATGGCAGTCGGATTTCCTCCGGACTCGACCTCAATCCGGCGAAGGATCAAGTCCGTGTAGGACGTGGCAAGCCCCAGCTCCTTCAGCACACGCTGGACCGTGGGCTTCCAGCGTGTAACCGCGCCCCCCGCTGGGGCCGGACCGCCGGTCAAGGCCGCGTCGAAGTCGGGCCTCTTCGCGGTAATGCCATTGCTCCCCGAAAAGTCAAAAAGACCCTCGGTGTTAGGCATAGCCTCCTTGGCATTCGCTAGCCATTCATGGAAGACACGCCCCGCGTACTCCAGCGGAGCATCCTTTATGTCGCGAGCGACACCGACCATGCCGATAAGTTGGTTGTACCCATCCGCAGTCAGATCCCATATGGCGCCGAAGGAATCCGTTACCGACCCGATCGGATCTGTAATGATGTCCTTCGCGCCCCCAACCAGCGATGTCACCGTGTCCCACAGGCCACCGAAGAGGTCGCCAGTAACGCTGGTGAGGGTCTTGAGCGAAAATGTGTCAGCCATGAAGCGGTTTCCGCGCTGCACAATGTTCCCGCGGCCCTGCCACACGTCGTTCCAAAAATAGTCCGCGAGGGTGGGCGCGAAAGCCCCGCCGATGATTCCGGCGACCTGCCCGACGCCTGTCGGGACGCGCCTCAGCATCTGCCAACTGTCGTTGGTGATCCAGTCGTACATGCCGCGAAAGCGCGGGACGGATTCGCGGCCGGCCCACTGGGAGGTGTTGTCGCCGGTCCGCAGGATGCCGTCCTGGACGGGTCCGCCGAGCCGGTCGGAGGAGCCGTCGAGCTGCATGGTGTCGGCGGTGACCCGGCCGATGTCCACCAGCTCGCCTCGCTCGCGGATCATGTCGCGCATGGTGTCCAGGCCCAGGCGTCCGACCACACCACCGCGGGCGTGCCGGGAAACCTGGCCCCGGACCGCGGCCTGGTTCCAGGCGTTGATCGTCTCCTCTCCCAGAGCCGACGTAACTTCCGGCCGAAGGACGGACTCGCCTGGGCTGAGGATCGCGGGGACGCTGTCCACCCACGGTGCGTATCCGGGGAGCACACCGCCACGCGCCCGCCGGGTGGGGCGCTTCTTGCCGCCGCCCCCTCCGGAGGACCCACTGCCGCCTCCGGGTGCTCGCTTCGAGACCTTGCCGAGGTCGGAGTCCAGGTCCTTGGCGTGCGCCTCTGCACCCTTCAGCGCCTGGGCCAGGTCGTGCACGTGGGAAGTGACGGACTTCAGCGAGCGAGTGTTCAGCAGGCCGATACGGCCGGCCAGGCTGCCTGCCCCTGTCCCTTGCCCCACCTTCTTATACGCGTCGTCTGCCGCGTGCGTGACCTTGTCGACCTGGCCCCGCAGGGATGCCAGGGAGCGGCGGTTGAGCGAGGCGACCCGCGCGCCTGTTGTGTCGACGGACTCCTTCGCCTTGACCACCGAGGACCGGAGGGCGGCGAACTCCTTGCGCAGGGCGTCGAGCTTCTTGCGGCTGAGGGCAGAAACCTCGCTGGCAGCGCGCTGCACCTTGTCCTTGACGTCCTGGACGCTGCCCTCGGTCATGTCGAACTGGATCCGTAGGCCAACGAGCTTCGTGCGGCCGAGCTGCTTGACCTCTCGGGTAGTGGCCTCCACCCTGTCCTTCAGGCCGCTGACGGAGACGCCGGTCTGACGGATGTCGGCCTGAAGGCCGCCCAGCCGTTCCCTGCCCAGTCCCCGCAGTGCTCGGGAGGTGCCGGTGATGCGCTCGTCGGCGTCTCGGGCGGACGATGCCACGCTGCGCCTCGACGTGCCGCCGAGCCCGTCAGCGGTCGGAGCGAGAGAAACGTCGTTGATCCCGCGCAGGTCCTGACGCAGTTCCCGGATGCGCTCGTCGAGCTGGCGGAGCGACTGCTCGGCCTGCCCTGTGCGCACTCGTACTTCCGTGGCCCGGCTGTCCCGCCCGCGGGTGCGGTCCCAGGCACGCCGGCCCATGCCGCGGTTGTCGCCCCGCAGCTCGGTGCGACGGTCTCGGTATCCCTGCCGGAAGGTGCCGCCGTTCTTACGGCTCTGTCGGCCAGCCTTGATCTGGCGGAGCACCTTGCCCGCTCCGGACAGGCCGCCGACGAACCCGCGGGCGAGCCCCAGGGAGGGCGCCATGATCTTGCCCAGCTTGCCGAACAGCTTGGACAGCACACCGAAGCCGATCAGGAACGGTGTTGCGACGGCTGCGATCTTCACGAACTTCAGCGCCGCCTGCTGGAGTTGAGGATGCGAGTTCAGGAAGTCGACGCCGCGCTTGAGCCAGCCGGTAAACGTGCCCAGCACGTCGAAGAAGGCAACGAGCACGTCCTTGACGTGCGGCAGGGACGCCTTCGCGATGTCCTTCACATCGTTGAGCAGCCCGCCCTCGTACTCCCCCTTCTTGTTCTGCTTGCCCATGATCTTTTCACCGAGACCGGTGTACTTGATCGCGCCCGTCTTCGGATCCTTCGTCGCGAAGAGCTGGCCCATCTCGTACGAGGCCCGCTCCCGCATCTGCTGGAGGCGTCCCGTGATGGTGGCGGTGCCGACCTTGCGGCCGTACCCCTTTGAGCCCTTGTCGGTGCCGGAGCCCTCCCAGTTCTTCATCAGCGCGTCAAGCACCTGCTGCCCGGTGATACCCCCGCCCTTCGCGGCCGGCGTGCCCATCACCGCGTACATCCGGTCGGCGTTCTTGAAGCTCAGAAGCTGCGCCATCTCCTGGGCGGGCATACCCGTGCTGTCGATGAACTGCTTGAAATTTTTCGTCGGGGCCCGGTCAAGGTCCATGATCTTGTCGATGGCGTAGAGCGACCGCTGCTGCTGGGACTCGGAGAGGTTGCCTGCCCGAGCCATCGAGTCGAGCACGGCCTCGATCACGTCGGACGTACGGGACGCAGCCCTGTCCGCGGCCTTACGGCGAACGGCGGGGTCCTTGCTGTCATGGCCCTTCTCGCGGGCCACCATGCCGCGCACCATTTTCATCTGGTACTCGTGCATCAGATCCATCGAGAAAGGGGTATCGATGGCGTATTTCTGAAGCCGTTCCATTTCATGCGACGACGCCTGCTGGGAGACACCTGCGGCGTGCATGCCCATCTGCCCCATGATGCGCATATCAGCGTTCTTGACGCCAATCTCCGTCAGGGCTGCGGAAACAAGGGATAGCGGGCCGAGCAAGTTGCGGGTGACCAGGGCGCCGGCCTCGGTCGCGCTCTGCCCGAGGACGTGGAACGTCTCGGAGTGCGTCTTGAGCGACCCCTGAATGTGCGCCAGGGGGCCGGCCGTCGCTCGGTCGAGTTGCCGGAGTTCGCGGCGATAGCCCTGGATCGAGTTGCGGAGCGTCTGCGCCTGGATCTGGGCCGCGGCCAGTTCTTCGTGGAGGGACGCCCGGCGGGCCTGCGACAGCTCCGTGAGCATCAGCCGCTCTGCCTGGAGCCGCCGGCGACCCATGAGCTGGGCCTCCTCCTGGGCCTGCCGCTCCCGTCGGGCCGTCTCCGCGATCTGCTGGCGCCGCTCGCGCTCCATCCGCGTCTGGTCCTGGTGGATCTCACGGTCTGCACGGGCCATGTCGGCAAGGTGCCGCTGGTAAACCCGCAGCGCTTTCCTCGACTCGGTGGAGAGTCCCGTCGTCTGGCGCTCCGCGGCTTCAAGAGCCTTCCGGACCCGAGCTGCCACCTGCACACCGTGGCTCCGGGTCAGCTCCTCTTCGACGTGGGCGTACTCCCGAGCGCCCGCCTTGTGCACGGCCGCGCGCTCTTTGGCCCCCTGCTTGGCCTGCTGGCTCACGGACCGCTGCATCGCCCTGGCCGCGGTCGTCGCCTCGCGGGTCAGTCCGGTGAAGCCCCGGCTCATTGCCGTGCCGAACGCCGTGCCGGCGTCACGGCCGGCACGTCCCATCGTGGAGTTGAGCGCCGTGCGCATCCGGGCCAGGGCCTCACGGCCAAGGTGCGGCTCGATGGAGATGTAGCCGGTCCCGACCTTGATGGCGCCGCGCGGGCCAGCCATGCTGCCTCCTAAAGGTTGCTCATGCGAGTGAAGAAGGAGGACAGCTCGGCACCATCAGCGAATGCGTGTTCCGGTTCCTTCGGCTTCTCCTGCGTTCCCTGACCTGGCCGTTGGACCGGTTCGGGGACCTGCAATTCGTCCGGCCCTTCCGAATTGGCCTTGATGAAGAGGTAGTTGGAGATCTCGGTCGCATCGCTGACACGGGCGAGAAGGTGGTCCATCACGGACCACGAAGCGGACTCGTCGACCTGCGCAAGGAAGGTGGACCGTCCAGGCTTCTTGATAAGCGACTGAATGAGGACATGAACTCGTCTGAGAGAAAGCCGTCCACGCCACACGTCGAGCAGATCGACCCCGAAGAATTCGAGGAAGTCGGCCTCCAGTTCGTCGGAGAAATCGCGTATGGCGTGGATGGCGCCGATCAGTTTCCCGAGTTGCCGAACCCGGCCGCCTCGGAGACCTTCTCGACGAACGCCTGGAAGTCGCGGATCGTGGCGCCGGTTGCCTTGTACGCCTCCCACTGCGCACCGAGGATCAGCTTGATCGCCTCCACCTCGTCGTCGACCTCCAGGAGGCCAACGGGCAGGTCGAGCGGTGCCGGAATCGTGTACTCGACGCCGCTGTGCTCGAACACGGTCGACTGGTCCTCGACCATGGCCTCGGCCTTCTTCGCGGTGGTCGTCTTACGCGGGGTCTTCGCAGCAGTCATGGCAACTCCAAGTAAATATAGCCCCGTTAGGGGGCTTGAAGATCAGTGTGGGTGCGCCCTCGGAAGGAGAAGCGTTTCTGCTTACTCGTCGGCCTTCGCGGTGACCGCGAGTGAACCGGCCTGCGCTTCGACGCCAGCGACATTGGCCGTCACGGTGTAAACACCCTCGGTCGCGTGTGAAGCGACGGAGATCGTGGCGGACAGGTTGCCCGTGTCGTCGGTGTTCGCCTGGGCAGCGCGCAGTTCGCCTCCGGGCGGGTCGATGGAGACGGTGGCCGGCATGTTGGGGGAGAAGCCCTCACCGGCCAGACTCACGGTGCCGCCCTGCTCGACGGTGTTGCCGGACAAGCGGGCCGCGGCAGGCTCCTGGATGGTGCTGCCGGAGTCGTTCAAGTCGTCGTTCGTGAGGACGTACCCGAGGCCGCCGTTGTAGTCCAAGGCGTCGATGGTCAGCTCGAACTTGCCGTTCTCAGTGCGCTGGAGCTGGATCGCACCGCGGTCCGAGATCATCGCGCGACCAATTACGCAGCGATACTGGGTCTTGCCCTGCGACCAGTCCACGACGAGAGCCAGCTCCTTCACGTCCGGGGTCGACAGCAGGTCGAGGCGGAAGAGGCCCGGAGTCTCCTGGGACTCCACCCACGCGGCGCCGAAGAACAGCTCGGTCGTGATCTTCGAAGTCTCCATCAGGGTGGCCTTGATCTGGAAGGCCGCACTCTTCACGTTGAAAAGAACCGGCACCGCGGACTGCCAGACGTTGACAGGGTCCGTCTCGATCGAGGGGGTGATGGTCACGCCGCCCTGGTCCACGTAGCCGAGGTTCTTGAACGGGCTGCCGAGCGCGTCGAGGCCGGTCGGCAGGACCGTGCCGGAGCCGGGCGCATCGCTCGCCTTGGGGGCCGGCGCGATGTGCAGGGCACCGTTCGGGGCAAAACGAATCTTCTGCGGGTTGCCGGTTTCAACAGGAGTGGACATATGGTCTCCTTCAAAAGGGCATAAAAAAACCCCGCCGGAGCGGGGAAAGCGTTTTCTTCTGCCGTGCTATTTATTGGGAATTCTCTGGGACGCCACTTCGATGTAGGAAACGGCGACCTCCGCGACGTAGCAGTGCTCCCGAGAGGTGCTGTCCGGCAGATACTTGGGGGAGTCGACCTCCGCAACGTCGAGCACCAGGACGCCGTCCAACTCGGCGCCGGGCAGCTCCTCAAGAAGAGCTTCGCGGACCTCGTAGGCGAGGCCGGCGGCCTTCTCCCGGTCCGGGCCGATGGCGGAGTACTCGACATCGGCACGGTCCGCCCGGTTGCGGACGATGCGGAAGCCGCCGCTGTGCTCCAGGTACACAGTCACGTCGCCCGGATTGCGCCCCACCAGGTCGCCGGTCACGGCGCCGGGCGGGAGCTTCAACCGGCCGCGGAGGTGCTGGACGAGAAACGCGATGGGGTCACGTCTCATTCGACCCTCGCCTTCAACAGGGCCGCCTTGAGGTAGCGGCGGCCCGGATGGCGGCGACCCTTGCGGTCAGTCCAGCCGCGGTCCTGGAGCATCGCGTGCCGGACCCTCGGGGTGTCCTCAACGGTGACGGTGCCGCGCCATCCCCAAGTGTCGGCCTCGACACGGGCCTTGATGTGCTTCTTGATCTGGTTCCAGTTGTCCTTGGTGGCGCTCGCCTGCGGGGCCTGGTTGATGGCGCCCGCTGCGATCTCCGCGGAGTGCATGGCCATCAGGTCCCGTGTGGCGGCCGAATGGAACACGGCGTACTCCCAGTTTCGGTGCATGACGAGCTTGAAGTCAGCCATCAGTGCATCGCCCTCCAAGCCCGGATCCGGACATGCCGCAGAGAGCCGTGCGCCCAGCGCATCGGCTCGCCGTCGACCTCGAACCACTCGTCGGCGTAAAAAACACGGTCGGTGGAATCGACCGGCACGCCCCAGGGGAGGTAGACCAGCAGCCGTTCCTGGGACGTATCGCGCTCAGGGCTGCGGACCTCGAAGGACCGGTCCGGCTGGACGGTGGCCAAGCCGGACCAGGCCAACTTGGCGTTGTCCCAGTCGCGATGCCGGGTGTAGACGCCCTCTGCTATCGGGGCGGTGTGAATCTCGACGAGGTCGTTGAAGAACGTCACCCAGGCTCCCTGGCAAGGGGGATGGACGCGAGTTGGCGTCGGTAGCGCCTCAGCGATGCACGGGCGGCCGGCGAGAGCGTCTGAGCCGCAGAGGCGGCGCCGAACTCGACCTCGATGTCGCCGACCCTTTCGGAGACCACACCGGGGCTGACCGCGAGCCAGCGGATGACTTCGGCGCACACCACCGCCCGCAGGGCGGCTGGCGGGGCGCCTGAGTCCCAGGTGCCGGTGCAGTAGTCCTTCACGAAGGCGGTCGCGTCGGCAATGAACGCTTCGACCCGCGGTCTCTCCTCTTCGGAGATCGGCCGACCCAGGCGGACGGCCACATCGTCGACGGAGGCGAACACGGCATCAACTCCTCTGTTACCAACCGGACTTCACTGGCGCCGCTATGCTTCCTGTGTGCGGACCCTCGGCCTCAAAAGGGCTCCCAGGGGCCCCGTTCCACTCACTGAAGGGCAGGAAAATGTTGTTTCGCCATCAACTTCATCGACCCCGTTCACAGGTCGATTTAAGTCCAGGTCGACTGGCGACCTGGCATGCCCTGGATTGGTCAATTCCTCTTGAGCAACGCACAGCAGAGGTGCAGTCACCACCGCGTATATGAGGTGGTAGTCGCGTCCGAGACGTCTGTCATCATCGGACTCCTCGCAGGCATTTTCATGGTTGCACTCGGTATGGCATTGCTGCCCGCCGTGGGCGTCGGGGGTGGAGCCACGGTGGCCTTCTTCACCGCAAGCATGACCGCTGTCCGGCACATCAACCGGCAGAATTAGTCCGCAACGCGGGGCGGTTTGTTAAGAACTGCCCCGCGTGCTGCTTTCGCCCGCCGCCTTCTCGGTGATCGAGACCTTCAGGCCGCGCACGAACGATTCGCCGATGCCGACACCACGGACTGAGTAGTCCGGATCTTCCTTGACCGTCGACAGGCCGTACATCGTGTCCAAGCCGATGGTGTCCGCCTTCTTCGCATAGTCGTAGTCGACCAGCATCCGGGTCGCGATACCGCCGATGTTCTGGACCGAGCCGTTCACGGCACCCATCGGAATGGCCGGGCACGCGCTGACCAGGAGCATCGCCGACTTGTGGAACAGGAACATCTCCAGTCCGAACGAGTTGTGGATCACGATGTCGAATCCATAGATTCGGCCAACAACCGCTCGACGCAGGGCATTTGTGTCACCGCTGTAGTCCACCGCCACAAACTCGGGGTCCTTGAGCAGGATCGCCTCGACCTCGGGGCCGGCAATCAGATACCGCTCGGAGGCCGGAACGTTGGCGACGTTCATAGCCATGCGGGCATCGACCAGAGCGGTACGCAGGCCGAGCGCGCGGGCCTTCATGTTCTCGCCCGTGCCGTCCGCCGTCGGGATGGTGACCTCCACGTCACCGCCGATGACCTTCTTCTGCGCAGCGCTTAGACCGGATCGCGTGATATTGGCCTTGATGAAGGTGGCTGTGGTGTCGTCGAAGTACTCGGCGAAGCCGCGGGTCAGCTTGGTGAGGACCTGGGTACCGAACTGCCGCAGGTCGAAGGCCACCTGTTCCATCGAGAGCGTGGTCGCGTTCTGCGCGAGGGTCGTGAGCTGGACCGGGAAGCGCGACTCGTTGATGAAGCCGACCGGCGCCAGCCGGTCGTTCGTCGGCAGCGGCCGGTCCGAGGTGGCGGCGAGCTTGTTCTTGTCGCCCTTCACCGGGTTCCAGATCGGCTCGGAGATGCCAGCCGCCTGCACGGGGATGCCTCGGCTCTCACGGTTCACGTTGATCACGTCGCCGAGCCCGCCGCGGAACTTCAGCTCGGAGTACCGGGCCGGGATGCCCCCGAGGGTGAGCTGCCGGTCCAGAAGGCCGAGAGCAGCAATCGTGACCTGCTTCGGGTCAAGATTGAAGTGATGCGTAGTAAGCGCCATTGTGCCTCCAAGAGGGCATAAAAAAAGCCCCCCAGAAAAGGAGGGCTGACGAGGAGTCTCGGATTAGATGAAAGACCCGCCAGCGATGAAGTCGGCCAGCTCGTTTGGATCCATGGAGGAAATGTCATTGCCGCCGGACCGGTGATGGCCAGTTCCCATGAGCTGGGGGAATTCCGGCTCCTGTTCCTGCGGCTGCGGAAGGGACGTGATGAATGCGGAGACGGCCTCCCGGTTCGCCCGGCCGTCCTCGCCGACGAAGCGCGTGAGGTCGAGGTAGTCAGTCGGTACCGCAACGCCGGCCGCGGCTGACTGGGCACGGATCTCGGCCTCGGCCAACGACGTACCGACCTCGGCGAGCGTAGACCTGCGTGCCTCGCTCCTCGCCGCCTCGATGGCTTTCTCCTGCTCGGTCATCTGTGCCTGGCGGATCTCCTCCAGCTCACGTGACGCCTGCTTCCAGCGCTTCTCGTTCTCGCGAGACATGCGCTTCCACCGCTCCACCTCGCCAGGGCCGCTAGTATCGCCGGCGGCCAGGTCGGTCGGCTGCGCCGACTCGGCCTCGGGCTTCGGCTCCCCAACAGGAGCGTCCTGCGTCTCGTCCATGTTTCAATCCATTTCGGATGGACACGCCGTTCCGGCGGGTCGATTACTTCGGTTCACTGAGCTTGCGATTCACATTCCCGTGGTTTCCCTGTGGGGGCTTGAACCCGAGACGTGCTGCCTTTGCCTCCTGCGGCGCGGAGCCCATGCCCCCAGCCTGTTCAGGCTGAGGGCCGAGCTTCTGGACTTCTGCGGCTGCTCGGGCATCGTCCTTGCGCATTTCGCGGAAGGCGCTTATTTGGGAAGGTGTGTATCCCGCGTCGCTCCAAAGCTGCTCTTCGGGAACGTTGAGCTGCTTGAGCTTGAGGAGGGCGTCGATATGCTGGGCTTCGGTCCTGTATTCTGGATCGCGCCAGACGGTCTCCATAGAGAATGCCTTTGCGCGCTTATCGCGCTTTACGGCGAAGCAGAGTCTGATGACCTTCTCCCATGCCTCACCGAAGTGCAGCATTCTCTCTCTGACCTTGGCTACCAGCCCGGCTTCGGCGCTGATGATGGCCTCACCGGACGGTGCAGTTCCCCCGTTCACCAAAAAATAATGGCTCGGGGTCCGGGATATGGAACTCATGTGTTGCAGGAGTAGCCCAACCAGATCGCAATAGTTGCTGAGGCTGGCGGCTTCAAATTGCCCGAATTTTGCCTGCGGGTCCTCGGCCTGCAATAGCTTGTCGACAGCTACCTTGAAAGGCTCGACTGGATTGCCTTGGTCATCCTCGACAATCTCAAGTCCCGTCACATATCGCTGCGGGAAAGCTGCGAATTCTGAGGCGGTGAGTGCATCCGAGACGGTCTTATTGATCGCGTCTTGAATGGGGATGACGTTGGCGAGGTCCGAGTACGGATTACCGGAGAGCCGTGACCGGTTATGGAACGGGACGACAGGCACAACGCCGAGGGGATTCGGGCGCTTCACGCCGTGCTCCCACTCGGTCTCGCCGCGCTGCGTCTCGTAGACGTACTCCTCGGTCCACAGCGTGACCCACTGCCGGCCCCAGTCGTCCAAGAAGAACCGCGCCGCGGCCTCCAGCTCGGTGCGCGAACCGGGCTTGTACTGGACCACCATGTTCTCGGCGGACACGGGCTGGATCGACGGCTCGCCGTCCTTGTCGGCCCACACCAGGACGTACGCCCTGCCCTGAACCATCGCGTCCAGGTGGACGGCGTTGGACAGCACGTCCATGCTGCTGCGCTGCCAGAACTCCCAGGCGTCCTTGTCCGTACCGGGAGTCTCGGGCATCCGGAAGGCATCCACCGCCATGCGCTCTGTGGCGCTGTCGATGATCAAGCCGCAAAAGTTGTCCCGCCAGCTTTCGAAGACCTCGCGGAACTCGGCTTTGAAGCGGGCCTGGGAGAACGCCAGCCGCTGATGCTCACCCTCGTAGTACTCAGCAAACCGAAACATGTCCGGGAGCTGATCGGTCAACTTCCCGTGCAGGTAGGCAAGCCAATCGGCCGGGGTTTCTGGCGGGCCGACCGCGGTGTATCCGTTGGGGGGGACAATCATGGAGCCTCGCTAAAAGCCGACCACGCGCCCCCTCCGCGCATTGAGTCGACCGTCAGCAATTGCATCAGCCCTGGCCTCAAAGGCAAGAATGGCGCACACGGCCAGGTCGATTTTTCGTTTGGAACGGGGAGAGTCTTTTGTCACCAGGAGCCCTTGAGGGACTTCCCGGGTCACTGCATTCAGCATGTGTCGAGTCAGGTCTGCATTTCCGTCGTGTTTTACATCCCCGACAGCGATTGCGGAGTTAAGGCGTTCGGTCGCCTCGCACATGCGCATCGGCTTATTGGTCCAGTACTCGAATACTCGGTCGTCGCCGTAGGTAAGCGACCACCGGCCGATCGCTTCTTGAAAGTACGGGGGGTCGCAGTAGGCCCATTCAACCTTGTACGTATCGAACGACCGTTTCACGGCGGCCTCGACAGCGAGAACGTCAACTTCCCAGTCGGGCTGCTTCGGGTCACGCGGGTTCTCCCACAGGCCCAGGAGGAACAGCTTGCCGTCCCGGAGACGGCAGCCGACCAGCCCTGTGGCGTCTCCCCGGAGGGAGCCGTCGAAGCCGATGGAGATTTGGTCACCAGGCTGGATCGGGTCGTCCTCGTCGAGGCACGCATCCCACTCGGCCTTGATCAGCCAACCGTCCGCGTTCTCCTGGATGTTGTTCAGGTAAAAGCGGTACGCGACCGCAGGGGTCGTACGCGGGTCCTGGATGGCGGCAACGATGCCGTCCGCATCCACCCAGTGGGAGTCGCCGTAGGCGTCGATGACGGCTGCCCGTACGGCGGCCTCGTCTTTGAGGTCGATGTCCTCCTCTGCCTCGCGGCAGTCGTAGAGGATGCCCTTCGCCCCGTACTCCATCGCGGCCTCGAAGGTCCGCTGCGCGATCGAGTTCTCGTTGGGGTTGAAGGCGTTGGTGGTCTCGATCAGTCGGGAGCCGGCGCCCGCGGTTTTCTGGACATTACGGTCGAGCGTTTCCCAGACGTAGGTCCCAGCATTGCTGTCGACCCAGTGGTGGACCTCGTCACAAACTACGAATTGGCATGCGCCGGCCCCGACAGAATCGTTTCTGTCGGGGCCGGGCAAAGGTGGGCCTCGCCCCCTCCAGGCCGCGTGAGGAGGAGGTGACCGGTTCGATGCGGCCGGGCCGGCCGTCCTTGAACTGGATGAGGCCCTTGCCGATGTCGAGGTTGAACTCCTTCTCGGCTGGCGACTCGGCCAGCATGCCGCGGATCATGTCACGGGTGTTGGCGGTCTGGTCGAGGGAAGTGGCAGCGATCTGAACGAGGGGGAGTGGCACCCTTTTGCCGACCGGCATTCCCTTTTCATCGAAGTGGGAGAAGCGGGCAGGGCCGATGAATTCCACAATGCAGAGAGCGGCGAGGAGTGGTGTCTTGCCTTAAGCCCCAGCCCTTGGCGCGTCGAAGCGCCGCAGACCGGTACAACCACCTCCCGTTCTCGTCGATGGCGTACATCCACAGAACGAAGCGCAGTTGTTCCCGGGTGAATTTCCACGGGCGGCCGGCGTTCTCGCCGTCAGGCTGGACGATGTACTTCTGAGCCCAGCGGATGATCTCGTAGCCGAGGCTCCGGGAGCGGTGAGGGGCGCCAGCCGGCATGTTTCCCGTCAGGGGCATCGCTCACCCCCCCCTGTCGCTACTCCGAGAGCATCTTGAACAGCTCCTCATCCAGGTCCGTGGCGGCGTCCTGGGCGGCTTGCTCGGCTTCCTGCTCTGCTTGGTGGTCGAAGTTCATGCGGAGCCGGGCGCGGTCCTCCGTGGTGGCGCCCCACCGTCCGACTCGTTGCCGGATCTCGCCGGCGAGGCGAACGTTGCCCCGGTAGAAGTCATCAACGAGCCGTGTGGTGATCTCCAGCTCGGCCCAGTCGGTTTCCAACCAGTGCTGTGTCTGGGGTGACCGGCTCCAGGTCATCCAGAATCGTTTGGCCCCGCCAGTTTCGACACCGAGGGACTTCGGGAGCGCTCGGCCCTCGCCGACCCCGGGGCTGAGGCCGTGCTCGCCCAGGGCGTGATCGGCGTTCCGGCGCCGGGCGTTGGGCTTGGGGGCCGGCCCGCGTCGAGATGGCATCAGCGCACATCTCGAAGGCCGTTGGCATGGACTCCGTACAGCTCCCCCAGCTCCAGCAGCTCGAAGAGGACGTCCTGCTGCCACGCCCTCTTCTCCGCGGCCTTGCTCAGGTGGTGGCCGCCCCTTGCCGGAGGAAAGGCGCACGTGCAGTCGCGGCATAGGCCGTCGCAGTCGGACACGCGGGACCTCCGTGGTCGGGAATGAATGAATGACTGTGAGAGCCCGCTCGAAGAGCGGCTGCTGCCGCCGGGACTCAGCGGTCCTCGAAGTACGTCTTGCGCCTGTGGCAACTGCGGCACAGAACCCATAGATTCGAGAGGTCCCAGGAGCCGCCCTTGGCGATGGGGACCAGGTGGTCCACCTCCAGCTCGGCTCGTGAGCCACAGCGTTGGCATGCGAAGCGGTCGCGGGCTAGTACCATCGCCCGCCGGGAGTGGAAGTCGCCGGGTCGGTTCTTGTTCCTGGCCGAGGTTTTCCAGCCCCTCTTGGGAGGGGCGTGTTCCTCGCAGCGACCAGAGCGCACGGTCACAGAGGTGCAGCCCACAGACATGCAGATCGACTTTGCTCGGGGCATCGTGACCACCCCTCCGTGACGTTGTGAGTCGGCGGGATTCGAACCCGCTCTGCCCCCTGACCGGGGGCGTGCATCCGTACACCACGACTCCAGCGCGGAGCGACCGCGCCTTCACTCGCTACGGGGATCAGCCGCAGCGAACCGAATGGGAGCCTCGGCTGGTTTCTTGTCTGGCAGCCGAGGCCATGGTCTTCCTGGACCTCTACCAAGAGAAATGTTCAATCTGGGAAATCAACAGGAAGAAGTTTTTCGAGATAATTAATTCATCAAATCTCTAATGATTGATCTGTTCAACCTCGCTACGCTCGGTCTCACTAAGTATGTAGGTGTTAGCGATGCGAGAGTGCACGCAAGGGGGAAAGAGTGAGACGCAGGTCACATCTTGGGTGGTGTACCTCGTGAAAAGTGGATGTGCGACGTTATGCTTGGTATGGTCAGCGCCGCCCCTGCGACCCCTTCGGGCGAAGGTGCGTCGAAGCCCGTGCTGGAAAGGTCGCCCCACGTGACCAAGCTGCCCTCTGACGCCGAGCTGACGAAGCTCTTTCATCTTGGCGTGTCTGACATCGACCTCGCCGACGAGTACGGGGTCTCCGTCCAGGCCGTCAACAAGCGCATGGTCCGCATGGGGCTGCGGAAGAAGCCGATTGCTCTTCGTGTCAATGAATTGGTGAAATCGATCTGGGATGTGAAGACATCCCGCAGCGGCCCCAGTCACCACAACGCTTACGTGCTGAAGAACCTCAAGATATATATGCGGGGCCGGCTTGGCGACAGGGTGAGCGAGACGCAGCGGCGCGATGCCGACTGGCTAATCGGGCGTCTGATCCGCGACAACACCGTCATAGACTACGCCGGGGCCGAAGGTGGCTGGCGATACGTACCCCGGGATCCCTCCGACGGTCGCCGCGTCCTCCGGTGGCCGGCAGGTAAGCCGCTACCTGAAGCAGATCTGCAACGGGCCATGGAGCTACCGGATTGATTTCAGAAGGCTCTTGCGGTGCGATGCTTCTCGGCGCGCCGCAAGAGCGCTAACTGTCAGAGGAAGCACTGTCCGCGATCTGCTCTCCCCGGTCGGGTGCGAATTTAAGCTTGGCTAGAATCGCTGGCCGGACGATGGCGGGAAGCGTAATTTCCCATAGCACCGTCAGGTCGCGACCCAAGCCCACTCGGCCGTCGAACTCTCTTGACATATTTTGGACACCTGCAAATGCCCCGACGAAACAACGGGCCACTTCGTTGACGTTCACGGAGGGCAGTAGCTCGTCTTGTTTTTGAGCCTCGGTTAGAACTTCTGCAACGGCGTCGATCCAGAGGGTCATCACACGCTTTTGTCCGAGGTCGATAGGGCCCTGTCTCATCGTCAGCCTTGATGCCCCGCGCTGCACCGGGTCTGTCCTCAACTGGTAGGCGAGGAAGTAACCCATGTCCAAGAACTGTTGCGTCTTCAGCGACTGCGGGGGGAGGGGCACCATCCCATCAAGCTGTACCTCGATGACGGCAAGTCCGAGGGCACGCTTATCCGGGAAGTGAAAGTAGAGGGCGCCTTTCGTTACGCCAGCTCGCGAGACTATGTCGGCAATTGCCGTGCCTTCATAGCCGCGCTCATCAAAAAGGGCGCCAGCGGCATTCAGGATTGCCCTACGGGTTCGAATTGCGCGATCTTGTTGAGGGGCGCGTAGTGATTGGTCAGACCGAGTCACGGCATGTCTCCATTTATTTAAACGCTTATGTGGTGCAGTTTCCTTGAAGCGGGGCGCGGCGTTATGCCTGCCAGATTCCTCGGCATGCGGTCATGGTAAAGCCGGGTCCGAAGGCAACGATTACGGTCTTGTCGCCGTCGCTCGGCGGTTCACTATGTGTGCGAGACAGAACGTCGAAAATTGAGACCCCTCCGAGGTTGCCGCACTCTTCCAGGCTGGCGTAGGCGTGCCGGGAAGCTTTTTCGTCAAGCCCGAGACATGAATTGACCGTCCGGATGATGTCGGGGCTGCCCGTGTGGATGACGGGCACATCGGCCTGCCAGCCACGCATCCATTCGCCGAGACGTGGGACAGTTCGTTTGACCGCTGTCAGCGAGATCTTGGTGCTTTCGAAGTGGACGCCGGTCTCGTCGGGGCGGGTGAAGTACGCCTGGGCGCTGTCGGGCAGCCGGTATTCCAACGTGCTGTCTATCCGCAGGCCGGCCCCAAGGGGCTTGCTGGTGACGACGGCAGCAGCCGCAGCGTCACCGAAGAGACCCTTGAAGATCATGGTTGCGACCTCGGTGTCGCGGTGGTTGTACGTGGTGCTCAGCGGCTCACTGATAACGACGAGGACCGTGGCGTCGGGCCAGGCCGCCAGCATGTCCTTCGCCCGTGCGAGGGCCAGCGCGCCGCCGGTGCAGGCGACGGTGTTCAGCGGGATGCGGCGGACATCGGGGCGGAGCCCCAGGTTCGAGGCCAGGGGGATGTCGATGCCGGGGATGATGCCGCCGGAGACGCTGTTCGAGGTGATGAGGACGTCGACCGCGGCGGGGTCCACGTGGTGCTCGGCCAGGGCCTTCTGCGCAGCGGCTTCGGCCATGGCGAGGGCATCTGCATAGGCCCGTGCGGTGCGGTCGCCGATGTTCGATGCGCCTGCGACGTATGGCAGCGGGTTGCTGAAGTAGCGCGTCGCCACCCGGCTGGTGATGAGATGCCGGGGGATCGACTTGATCTTCTCGTGATTCGGGTGGTGGCTGCGTATGTCCTCGATGATCTCTTCGGTGGTCACCCGGTGGGGGGCGAGCACAACGGCGGGGTGGGAGACATATGCGTGGTTCATGACACTCCGTGAGGGTGTGGGTGGAAAGTCGAGCTAGGGCGCAGATATCGCCGAGTGCGGGGCGTGATGCCGAGGGGCCTTCAGCGTTCGGCGCTGGCCGGATGGCCGGCTCGGCTGCATGATCAGCCCGCCGAAGCGTGCCCGCGGGGAGTCGCTGGGCATGGAGGACAGGAGTGTGACCCAGACGTCACCCAGCTGGTGATGCCGGAGTGGCCGGTGGTCCCCATCCGTTGAGGTGTGAGCGCGAGGCAGGGAGGCGTAGCGGGGGCCGACGAGGGGATCGTTGCGTACCGCGTGGTTTATTTCCCTCAGCTTCGGGTCGTCTTTGAGTGCGTCACAGGCTGCGCGCAGCTCGACCAGGACGTTGGGCAGCCAGTAGGTATCCCAGTCGAGGAGAGTGTCTGTGCGCGCGGCGGGGTCCAGCAGCATCCAGGCCATGTGATTGGCCGGGGGCGTGCCACTTTCGAAGACCGCTGCCCATGCCTGGTTGTAGGCCAAAACGTTCCAGCTTTGGTCTGTGACCCATGCCGGGTGAGGGATGCCGGATATGAACTCCCCCCACTCGGCCGGGACTTCTTGGCCGGAGTTTGAGCGTATGGGGTGGGGCGGGTCGCAGTCGCGCGCGTACCGGCACAGGTCTGCCCACTCAACCTCACTGAAGTTGAGGAGCCTGGCGACGTGGGCGAGGAAGTCGATGGCAGGGATGCGGAGTTGCCCCTGTTCAAGCCGCCGGTACGTCTGCACAGAGACGTGAAGGAGTGCTGCTACTTCATCCTGGTACAGGCCGGGCTTCGGGCGAGGCGCGAGGCCGGCGTGCTGTGGCCAGATGGACCGGCGTTTAGCTCGGAGCAGCTCGCGCAGTGCTTCGTGGTTCATTGGTGGAGCGTGTTTCTCTAGCAGATTCGGAGCAGTTTGGGAAGGGGGGCGAGTGTCCTGATTTTGGACACTCGTACATGAATGCCTTGGGCATCGATTTTCGTAACTCAGCGTGCATGTCGGGCTTGATGTGACATGGCGTGCCTATAGGCGTGGATCCGGCTGATTCCGGGGCTGGCCGAGTCGCCGCAGGGTGGATGCTCGCCGATGGCCGCCCGTTAAACGCCCAGGTGGCGGGCCGATTGTCACTGTGAGTAATACAGACCATGTGCCATGTTTTCGCCTAGAGTGCCGTTCGTGGGAGACGGAGACTACCCGTCGCCCGGCCTAGAAAGTGAATGCATGTTCGAATGATCAAGGTGCAGGGCGGGGCAGTCGCCGCCTAGGGGCACAGGGAGCGCCGGGCCGTGAAGGGGTCCGTGGCACCGACAGGGTGCGGAGTTGACGGGGCGTCTGGAGCATGCCCCGAACCCGGACCTGCGAAGAACGAGGAGATCACCTGCATGATGACCTGCGACCTGGCCTCCGCCAAGCCGCACTTGATCCAAAGCCTGCTGGGGGCCATTGAGAGTGCGCCCATCGCACAGGCGCCCACTTACCTACTGGTCACTGTCGGCGTCATGGTGTGCAGGATCGCTGCCCTTGGCATCACCTACTACCACCTCGTCGTGAGTGATCAGGCAACGGCCGACTGTCAGGGCGAAGTCGAGGCCGCTTTCCGGGGGGAGGGTGTCGAGCGCTGGCGTGACTCCGTGGTCGACACCGTCCACATGCCCCGCCGCAACCAATTCTTTCCAGGAAGTACGGAGTCCACCTTGTACGTCATCCACCCGGAGGCCGCCCGATGAGCATCGAAACCCAGCCCCGTAGCGTCAGCCAGACCGAGCAGTACGAGAAGTGCGCGTGGCGCTTCTATCTACAGCGGGTTGAGCGTGTGGCGCCAAGGCCGGCGGCCTGGTCACACCACGGCACTGCCTTCCATGCCGTCGCCGAAGCCTACGAACTGTCCGGCCGGACCATGGGGGAGGACGAGGCGCTACAGCTCTTTTCCGACCGCTACAGCACCCTCATCAATGCGGCCCTTGAGAAGGAGCCCGATACGGACAAGTGGCTGGCCGCGGGCTATACGGGGGGCGAAGACATCGAACGCCGCTACACCCTCGGGCAGAACCAGGTGAGCCACTACGTCACCACCTGGGCCGAGCAGCACCCCACCGCGACGTGGAAGGCGCCGGACGGCGCACCTGGCCTGGAGCTGTACTTCATGGTCGAACTGGGCGGGGTGAAGGTCCGCGGCTACATCGACCAGCTCGTTGACGACGGGGACGCGGTGCGCCCGCGGGACTGGAAGACCGGCTCGATGAAGTCGAAGTTCCAGCTCCAGACGTACGGCGTCGCGGTGCGCAAGCTGTACGGCGTCGAGGTCAACAAGGCTGACTGGTACTTGGCCAAGGAGGGCCGGCTGTCACGTCCGGTGAAGCTCGATGATGTCCAGGAGGGGGACGTGGCCGAGCGGTTCGTGGTCATGGACGAGGGGGTGAAGCGCGGGGACTTCCCGGCGAGCCCTGGCTACGCCTGCCGGTTCTGTGACGTAAGCCACGCTTGTTCTTTTAAGTGAAAAGTTGATGTGCGATGCGAAGTCGGCTAATGTGGATAACAGAAGGAAAGAGGGGGTTAGATGTATTCTCTGAGTCAATCCGTGCGCATGAAAGGCGCGGCCGGTGAGCCGATTAGGTCCCCCTTTAAGGGGCTGGCCAAGCTCGGGGTGGACTTTCGCAGGGGGGAGCTATCTCTTGTGGCCGCCGCTGGCGGAACCGGGAAATCTGTGGCCGCCCTCAATCTGGCAATCCGCAGCAATGTGCCGACCCTCTATTTCTCGGCGGACTCAACCGCTGCAACTCAACTCTCCAGGGCTACGGCCATCCTTACGGGGGACGACGTCAAGAGTGTCAAGGGCAAGCTGCAAGCGGGAGAATTCGAGGAGTACGGCGACGTGTTGTCGAGGCGATGGTGGCAGCGATTCAACTACTCGGCGCGACCTACCCCGGCGGAGATCGAACTGCACCTTGAGGCGTATTGGGAGGTTTTCAACATCTACCCCCACTTGATCGTCATCGATAACATCACCAATGTGGATACCGGAGGCACGGGAAACGCCGACGAGTTCACCTTCGGTCTCGAAGGGCTCTGTGACTACCTCAGCGAAATGGCGCGTGAGACTCACGCGCACGTCATGGCGATGCACCACGTCATCGGTGAATACTCGGATGGGCTCAAGCCGATCCCGCAATCCGGCCTCAAGGGGAAGATCAGCCGAGTTCCGGCCCTGGTTCTGACCATTCATAAGGAGATCGACGGCATGGACTCGCGCATCCTGAATATAGGCCCCGTGAAGAACCGCGAAGGCTTCGAAGACAGTAGTGGTGAGACGTATGCGTCCTTCACCTTCAACACATCCAACATTCGGCTGGAAGACGTCGCGGTCGGCGCAACGTTCTGAAGCAGCACCAAAAAGTTGATGTGCGATGTCTGGCCTTACGTGAAAGAGAAGCAGTGATTACCACCCGCAACCCCCAGCACGGACGACACCGCAGAGACTTCAGCGTCTCCGTGGACCTGGCCGGCACCCTTGCCGAGCGCTACCTCCTCGACGCTGTCGAGCGGGCCAAACTCACCGAGCCGGTGGCCCTGTTGGTTGAATTCGGCGACACAGCACCGCGTCCCGGCAGCGCGCGGCAACTTGCTCGCGAACTCAGTGGTCGAGGCCAGTTGCAGGCCGTCGTCACCAGGCGAGGGCGCGGCGGGCAGCAGCTCGCGAAGGTCATGGCCGCTGACACGCTGCGCGCTTACGCGGCCGACTGTGACCAGGCCGGACAGCTCATGCGCCTTGAGCGCACGTTCCGGAAGGCAGCGTGACCAGCCCCCGCAAGGGCTTCCGGCGCTGTGCACGCTGCGAAAGGAACCGGGCCGAGAGGTTCTTCACGCCACGCGGTCGAGTCTGTGGGACGTGTAAGAGGAACGTACGGCGCACCGCCAGCCACGAGGCCCGTGTCCGTTCCACATACGGCCTGGGGCCTGGAGAGTACAACCTGCTGTTCCGCCTTCAGGGCGGCCAATGCGCCATCTGCGGCGGAACCCGACGGCAGCGCCTCTCCGTCGACCACTGCCACAAAACCCAACTTGTTCGCGGGCTGCTCTGCCGCATGTGCAACGGCCGACTCCTCACGGCAGCCAAGGACCGCCCCGCTGTCCTCCGGTCGGCAGCCCAGTACCTCGATGACCCACCTGCCCCACGCCTCATAGGCCGGCGCTTCTACCAAGGCAAGGACAAGTGACACCCAGGCCGCCCATCGCGACAGTCCTCACCCACTACTTCCCGGAGTGGCAGCCTCCGAAGCGCCCGACCCGCGTCGGTTCCTGGGCCAGGTGCCTCTGCCCATTCCACACCGAGCAAACGCCATCGGCGAGCGTCAACTATTCCACGGAAAAGGTCCATTGCTTTGCCTGTGACCTCTCCTTGGACTCGATCGACATCATCATGCGACAGGAGAAGGCGGGGTTTGCCGAAGCTGCACGACTCGCAGAAAGCCGATTTGGTCACGGGAGCCAAGCGCTACACGACCAGCTACCCGGACAGCCCGGCCGAACGGTACATGGCGCACCGCGGCCTCGGGGACGTAGCGAAGCTCCGCCTCGGCTACGTTTCGGAACCAGTCGTCGGACATGACCTCCACCGTGGCCGCCTGGCTATCCCGTACTGGCGCCCCGCCGGGGGAATCCACGCCGTGGCAACAATTCGGTTCCGCTGCATCGCTGACGCGTGTGTAAAGGCACCGGACGGTTCGTATCTGCCACCGCAGCAGGAAAAGCACGAGGGCCATGGCAAGTACATGGGGCTTTCTGGCCACCCGCCTCGCCTTTTCAACACGGCGTCCCTTCTCACCAGCAAGCCGTACATCGCGGTGACCGAGGGGGAGTTGGACGGTGCTGCGGTCGAGAGCGCCGGTGTGCCCGCCGTGGGCACCCCTGGTGTGTCGAGCTGGCGCGATCACTTCGATCCGGCATTCGCTGGCTTCGAGACCGTCTTTGTCCTCGGCGACGGAGATGACGCCGGCCGCGGCTTCGCCGCCAAGCTCTGTGAGCGCTTGCCCAATGCAAAGGCCGTTGACCTGGGCGACGGTTACGACGCAGCCAGGTTCATTCATGAGTTCGGTCCAGCGAAGTTCCGAGAAAGGGTAGGTCTGTGATGGCGCGCTTCAAGGTCGGTGACGAAGTGGTCGTCGTCGCCGTATCGGGGCAGGTGGCGAGATGGCTCTACGAGGACAAACGCGGGGTCGTCCAAGCCGTCCACGAAGGCCAGCCGTACCCGAACGACGTGCAGCTCCGCAACGGCGGCGCGCTGTGCTTCACAGACGACGAGCTGATGCACGCGACCGAGTCCAACCCGGGCCGGCGCCTCATCAACGAGACCAAGGGCCTCGCCATGGGCGTCGACGCCTGCAAAGCCCAGGAAGTCATGAAAGCCGCCGTCACCCCCACCACCCCGTCGGAGCCAACCCGGATCGCTATCGAGCACCCACCCCACTACACCAGCCACCCAAGCGGAATCGAGTGCATCGAGATCACCAAGCACATGACCTTCCCCCTCGGAAACGCGATCAAGTACCTCTGGCGAGCAGACCTGAAGGGCAACGCCATCGCGGACCTGGAAAAGGCCAAGAACTACATCGAAATCGAGATCCAGCGCCGAGAGGAGGCCGCCGCATGAGCGTCAAGGAAATAGCCATCGTCTCCGACGTACAGTACCCGCTTCACGATGCACGAGCGGTACGGAACCTGTGGGGCTATATCGGAGAGCGGCAGCCCGAAGAGGTGCTGATTATCGGCGACTTTATGAACTACGCGGCCCCGAGCCGATGGTCCAAGGGCACGCGCGACGAGTTCGAGAACGACGTCTGCCGCGAATCCGAAGGCGGCAAGGCCCTCCTGGCTGAGCTGCGCGAGGGCTACGCCGGACCGATCAAGTTCGTCATCGGCAACCACGACTCACGCCCCCGTGACTACTTGCTCAAGTACGCGCCGGCCCTCGCCGCCAGCCGAGCCTTCGACGTCGATGTGCTCCTGGGATTCGACGAGTTGGACATCGAGGTCCTGCCGCCGTTCACGGAGATCGCACCCGGGTGGGTCGCCATGCACGGACACGAGCTACGCGGGCTGAACCAGATCCCGGGCAGGACGGCGGCGTCGAAGGTGAAGAAGCTCGACCGCTCCGTCGTCATGGGACACACCCACAAGAACGCGGTCTCGCCCGAGACCGTGGGCGTGGGCCGGCACCGGCGCACCCTCTTCGGGTTCGAGGTCGGGCACCTCATGGACGAGTCCAAGGCCGAGTACCTGTCCCAAGGCGTGGCGAACTGGCAAAAGGGCTGGGGACGGCTCCTTTCCGGCAAGTACTCCGCGGTGCCGGTACCCGTGTACGTCGAGCGAGACGGCTCGTTCGTGGTCGACGGGGCCCGGTACGGAGCCATCCAGCGCAACTACCAGGGCCGTTTCGTCACGAAGGGAGCGAACGTTGCCTGAGCCGGTCGTCCTTGATTGGGCCTATCTCTCAGCCCTCGCGGAGCGCGTGGCCTACAACATCGCGCAGAAGTGGGCCATCGTCGAGAAGGACGATGTGAAGCAGGAGATCCTGCTGCACGCCTACGAGCACCGTCCTGCCATCGAGGCCAACTACGCCAACGAGGACTTCCTTTGGAAGATCTTCAACAAGGCTGGCACCCAGTACGCGTCCAAGGAACGCAACTACCGCGACCTCCTGGACGACGCGTACTACTACACCCCCGACGAGGCGAAGGCCGCGCTGCGGACCTTCCTTTACACGGACGACGAGCTGAGCCAAGTGGTCGGCAAGAAGGACGACCTTCTACAGACTCGCGTCACCGACAACGTCATCTCCGCACGCATCGACGCGTCGGCTTCCATGAAGAAGCTGCCCGAGCGGTATCAGCAGCTCCTGATGCGGCGCCATGTCTACGGCCTCCCTGTGCCCGACCAGGCCGACCGCCAGGCGCTCACACGAGCCGCGGTCGCCCTAGCTCAGCAGATGAACCGCACCCTACGCACCCGAAGGAACGCAGCGTGATCGAAACGACGAAGACCTACAGGCGAGATCTCGCCGCCGGAACGTTCGTCCGGCTAGAGGTCACCTACGACGACGCGGCCGGCACCCCCACCTACATCGGTCACCGGGACGCTGACGGCGACCTCACCGAATTCAATCTCCACCCACTCGACCTCGCCGGCCTGCTGGACATGCTCATCCACGTCCCGGCCGCGAAGGGAGTCAGCCGTGACGTATGACGACCCGTTCGCCGACAAGTCCCCCTGGGACGAACCCACCACCACCGAGCAGGAAGCCACCAAGGAGAAGCCTGTGACCACTCCCGCCCCGACCACGCCTGCGCCCTTCAAGATCGGTCTCACTGTGAAGGCAGGCCCGGATTACGCCGCCGAGTGGCTGACCCCGGCTGTCTACGGACACACCGCCATGGAGACGGCAACCCGCGGCGTCGAGCTGTTGGCCGCTATGAAGGAGAAGGGCCTGATCGAGTACAACGCCAAGTTCGCCCAGTACACCCGCGAGCAGTACAAGGGCGGGGCCGGCGCCGCGCCCAAGAGGTTCGAGAACGGCAAGGTCGTCGCCTCGCAGGCCAGTGGTAGCGACTACACCTGCGAGCACGGTCAGCGAAACTTCAAGGACGGCGGTAGCTGGGCCGCTTACTTCTGCGGCGGCCGTGGCCTCCCCAAGTCTGAACAGTGCCCGCCGCTCTGGCGGCAGAAGGACGGTGCCTTCCGGGCAAATGCATGAATTAACGCTATCCATAAAGTTGATGTGCGATGGGGGTCGGCTCGTCAGGCCGGCCCCCATGGGCAAGGAGGACTCACATCCGGGTCATTGACTACCCGATCAAGGGCCAGCCGGTCCGCATCCACGTAGTGGAAAGCCAGGACGACCTTCCCGACTTCGAGACCTTCGTCCTCACCCACCAGGATCTCCTGGCGCACGACAGCGAGACGACGGGCCTGGACTGGTGGCACGCCAGCCTGGGCACCTTTCGGGCCCGCCTCTGGCAGTTCGGTACCGCCGACGAGTCCTTCGTCGTACCCGTCGAGAAGGGCCGGGCCTTCCGCGACGCGGTTCGCTGGGCACTGCGGACGGTGCACCGACTCATCGCCCACAACGGCACCTACGACCTCCACGTAGCCGAAGCCTGCCTCGGCATCCCGATGGAAGAGCTTGCCCCGAAGTCCTGGGACACCAAGCTGCTTGCCCATCTCGTTGATCCGAGGCCGGTCAAAGAGCAGGGGCCGGGGCTGAAGCTCGAAGAACTGACCAAGCACTACATCTGCGAACGCCTCGCCGATGAGGTCAAAGGGTCAATGACGGCCATCGCCGCGGAGCTGAAGGTCAAGAAGGCGGAGGTCTGGCCGGTCATCCCGATCAACCACTACGGCTTCAACTTGTACGCCGGGATGGATCCCATCCTCGCGTTCCGGCTGTTCAAGATCCTCAAGCCGAAGGTGCCGGCCCGCAGCAGGAAGCGCGGACTCGTCTCCTGGGAACACCGGCTCGCACACATCACGGCGAAGATCGAGCGCCGGGGATACCTGCTTGACCGGGAGTACGCGCAGGCGAAGTCGGAGGAGCTGCGCGAGCAGCAGCGTAAGTGGGAAGAGGTCGCGCGCCGCGAGGGCGTCGACAACGTCAACGCCAACGCCCAGATCATCGCCGCCCTCCAGGAACGCGG
Organism: Streptomyces sp. NPDC048644; assembly: GCF_043199105.1. Lineage (NCBI taxonomy): Bacteria > Bacillati > Actinomycetota > Actinomycetes > Kitasatosporales > Streptomycetaceae > Streptomyces > Streptomyces sp. NPDC048644. The sequence goes on along the minus strand of NZ_JBICVO010000025.1, from coordinate 3,038 downwards.
CATCCAGCTCACGAAGAAGACCAAGAAGGGGAACATATGCGTCGATGACGAGGTGCTGTCCTCGATCGGCATACCTCTGACCGAGGCCATCATCCAGGCCAAGAAGGCGAAGAAGTGGCGGGCCACCTGGTTCGACCGGGCACTCGGGGGCCAGGACGCCGAAGGCCGCGTGCACGCCAGCATCAACAGTTGCCTGGCCAGGACAGCGCGCATGAGCATCACGGGCGCCATCCCCGCCCAGACTCTTCCGGCGGGCGACAGCTACGTACGGCATTGCTTCCTGGCGGAACCGGGCCACGTGACCGTGTCCTCCGACTACGGGAACATGGAGCTGCGTGTGCTCGCCGCCTTCAGCGGCGACGCGACGATGCTCGGCGCGTTCCACCGCGGCCTGGACCTCCACCAGATCACCGCTGACGCCGCAGGGGTCGACCGCAAGGCCGGAAAGGGCACCAACTTCACGGTGGTCTTCGGCGGCGGCTGGAAGGCCGTCGTCGAGCAGTACGGCGTCTCGGAGACCGAAGCCAAGCGGGCCGTCAAAGCGTTCTGGGAGACCTACCCCGGCGTGAAGTGTTTCGCCGACCGGCTTCAGCGCGAGGCCCGCCGCACCGGCTTCATCTACACCGGCACCGGCCGGCGCCTGCCAGTCGACAAGGACAGGGTCTACTCAGCCCTCAACTACTTCATCCAGTCCACCAGCCGTGACATTACGGCCCGAGCCCTGATCGAACTCGACCGCCACGGATACACCGAGTTCGTACGCCTCCCGATCCACGACGAGCTGGTGTTCAGCTTCCCCGAGGACCGCGCCGCCGAACTGGCCGAGAAGACCGCGCGAATCATGGAGATGACCGTCCGCGGCCTCTTGGTCCCCGTGGACGCCGAGATCGGCGAGAGGTCGTGGGGGAGCGTCCTCGACCTCGAAGCAAGCAAGCACTAAGGAATGAATTGACTGACGCTGATGGGTTTGACGAGCTGATCTCTGGCATCGAGACGGAGATGAACCAGGCTCTGATTGAGCAGCGGGGGGCCGCGGTCGTCGTACTGGCCCGAATATCCGGAGTTGTCTATACGGAGGCCATCGTGGCTGGCGTCCCCCACGCCCTCGCTCAGGAGATGGCAACGGACTACTGGAACAACGAGGTCGGCAGGCCGAGCTACGCCTCCGCCGAGGTCGACGACGAGTGACCACGGCAGAGAGGCCCGGTTGGGATGAACTGAGGGGCCAGCCGTGGGAGTGACAAGCGAGATCGTGATCGTGGACGATGACGGCAACGAGGAGCCGTACGAACCGAACAAGTTGTGAGCGCAAGGCCCCCCGCATCGACACTGCGGGGGGCCTTGCGCTTGTCCCTTATATAGGGGCCTCGACCGCAGGGTGTTAGAACGCGGTCTGGAAGTCGTCCTCCTTGAGTATCAGGCGCTTCCGTACGTCCTTCGGGATGAGGAGGCGAAGGTGCACCTCGGGGGCCCGTACCTTCGGGATCTTCGTCCGTGTCACCTCGCATGTGATCCCGACACGGACCAGGTCCGCGGACATGGCTTCCATGCCTCCCTCCTGCCACTGCTGGCGGAAGGTCTTACCGTTGTGGACGTTGACCCACCGGTCCTGCGTCGTCTCAGGGTCTATGGAGTTCAACTCGCCGATCAGCTTGTCTAGCGTCTGCTCCGCTTGCTCCCGCGTGAACCGGGTCTTCGTGTACCGGCCTCCCGGCTCCAGCTCCTTCATGTATAGGGCAATCGACCCTTCGAGCCGCTTCACCTCCTTGCGCGCCTCGGCGCCCTTGGCGTACTCCCTTGTCTGCACTGGCTCGTCACCGAGCACCTTCAGCACGTCTTCGACGACCTGGTTATAGATCTCCATGGGGTTGGGTGCGCCGAGGCCACCGCTCTTGCACTCGCGGCAGCGCAGGTAGTGGTACTCCCCGAACTTGTTGGTCGTGTTCTGCACGGTCATGTTCGTCTTGCAGTCCTTACAGATGAGGACTCCGAGGAACTTCGTGGCACCGTTCGGTTGACGGGTGGGCTGCTTCCTCGAACGCCCATCGAGGACTTCTTGGAGCGCGTAGAACTCCTCCTCCGTGAAGATCTCCTCAGCGATTCTGATCGGCTTGCCGTCCTTGCCAAGGACGATCCTGGAAGTACGCACGCCGCCGTTCTTGTCCTCTTCGACGCGGTATCCCATGAGTCCGGGGTTGCGGAGCCTGCGGAGCAGCGTGGAGGTGGTAAGGCTCTGGTTCATGAGCCGAGACCTCTTGATGATCTTGACCATGCGATTGGTCGAGACGCCTCGGTGGGCCATGCGCCGCGCCCAGTGGAGTGCCTTGTGCGCGTCCGGGTCATGACGGAGGACGAGCTTGCCGTTCTCGTCTTCCTCGATGATGTAGCCGTACGAAGGCTTGCCGATGATCCACTCGGACTGCGTCTTGGCGTAGTCCCAAAGGCTCGCAACGCGGGTGCTGGTGTTGGCGGCCTCGATCTCCGCGATGCCGCCGATGATGTGGACCATGATCTTGCCGGCCGTCGTGGTCAGGTCGATGCTGTCGTTCTTCGAGACGAGGTTCTTCTCGTACTTCAAGCACCAGTCGATCATGACGGCTAGGTCCGAGAGGCGCCGGACGAAGCGGTCCAGCTTCCAGAAGAGCAGGACGTCGAACTCGGGGGACCGGTTGTTGAGCCAATCCCCAAGCTCCTTGCGCTTCCACGGCGGGACTTTGGTGGCGGACACGTTGAGGTCGCTGGCGACACCGACGACTCGGCATCCCATCTCCCTCGCCTTGACGCGTAGGTCGAGTTCCTGACGAACGGGCGAGGTGGTGTCGTCCGTGAGGACAGAGAGTCGGACGGACAGCAGCGCACGCGGTGCGTCGTCTGGCAGAAGGGCATCGGCCCGCTTCAGCTCCGCGAGAAGAGCCAGGTCTGCTTCGGACCACTCGGCCTCGATGTTGTATGCCTGCCGCGCGGCTGCGGATCGGCTCTTAGTTCGTTTCCCCATGTCAGAAGCCTAGCCATGGTTTTGAAGCTGTGTCCATCTGTCC
>NZ_JBICVO010000024.1:0-63701 GCF_043199105.1 Streptomyces sp. NPDC048644 | reverse complement strand
CGCTTCCCTTCGGTCTTGCGTTTCCGACTCTATCAGATCCTCGCGGTCCTGATTTTCGCCGATGCGATCCGGCCTTTCGGCCTTTTCGCGTTTCCGACTCTACCAGATCCGTTTCCGTCTCCGGCCCCCTGTTGGAGCGGGGTTGGCCTTCCGGCTTTCGCTTTCCGGCCTTTCCGACTCTATCAGATCCGACTCTCGCCGTTGCCGGTCCGAATTCGTTTCCGATTCCCCGTCGGAGGGGATTTTGCCTTTCGGCTGATCCGAACTTTATCAGAAGTAATTTGGCCGAGTGAATCGGTCGGATTCTCCTGCTAAGTGATCGGATGGCTTCGCCGAATTGAGATTCCGGCTGAAGCGGATATGAGACTAACCGTCGCAGTCGAACCTGTCCAGTTCGTCGCAACCGTTCGAATCTACCTCCCCTCATGACCCGTGTCAACGGGTTACTTGGGGCGAAGAGGAGATTAGCAGGTCAGCGGGGGCCGATGCACATCAGGCCGCGGTCGGCACCTGGGTTTCGCGGTCGGTGGTCTCGACGTCGCCGGTCTCCCCCGCGCGTACCGCGCGCCCGCCCAGGACGTAGACGTAGAGGAGGAAGGCGAGCTCGGCGGCGACGCCTGTGCCGATGCGGGCCCAGGTGGGGAGGCCGGAGGGGGTGACGAAGCCTTCCAGGGCGCCCGAGACGAAGAGCACCGCAGCGAGTCCGACCGCGACTCCCAAGGCGGAGCGGCCCTCCTCGGCCAGGGCGGTGCGGCGGGTGCGCGGGCCCGGGTCGACGAGCGTCCAGCCCAGGCGGAGGCCGATGCCGGCCGCGATGAAGACGGCGGTCAGTTCGAGGAGGCCGTGCGGCAGGATCAGCCCGAGGAAGGTGTCGAGGCGGCCCGCCGATGACATCAGGCCGATGCCGGCGCCCAGGTTGAGCATGTTCTGGAAGAGGATCCACAGGACCGGGATGCCGGCGAAGCCGCCGAGTACCAGGCAGAGGGCCACGGCTTGGGCGTTGTTCGTCCATACCTGGGCGGCGAAGGATGCGGCCGGGTGGCTGGAGTAGTACGTCTCGTACTCGCCGCCGGGGCGGGTCATGGCGCGGAGGTCGTCGGGAGCGCCGATGGTGGCCTGCACCTCCGGGTGGGCGGCTATCCACCAGCCCAGGAGGACGGCGAGTGCGGTGGAGAGGATCGCCGTGGGGATCCACCAGTGGCGCAGGCGGTAGACCGCCGCCGGGAACGCGGTGGTGAAGAAGCGGGCCGCGTCGCGCCACGATGCCTTGCGAGCGCCCGTGACGGCGCTGCGGGCGCGGGCCACCAATGAGGTGAGGCGGCCGATGAGTGCGGGGTCGGGGGCGCTGGAGCGGAGCAGCGAGAGGTGGGTGGTGGCGCGCTGGTAGAGGGTGACGAGTTCGTCGGCCTCGGTGCCGGTGAGGCGGCGTTTGCGGCGCAGAAGTGCTTCGAGGCGGTCCCATTCGGCGCCGTGGGCCGAGACGAAGACATCGAGGTCCATACGGTGTCGCTCCTCGCAGCGCCGTGAGATGGGGGGCGCGGTCAGCTTGGCAGACTGGCGGCACCCGGCGTGGGGTGGGCGGGGGTGCGGGGACCGAGCGCGAGAGGGAGTAGAGGGAGTGGGGCGCGCGTGAGTGAATTGGTGACGGGTGAGGCGGTGGTGCTGGGGCTGCGGCCGGCCAGGCTGCCGAGCCGGGCACTGGCTGTGGTCGTCGACCTCGCGGTGTCCTGGGGGACGTACATCGTGGTGTCGCTGCTGTTGATGAGCGGGACTTCCTCGATGGACGCGGCGGCGGTCGCGGCGGTCGCGGTGGCGACGTTCGTCCTGGTGCAGATCGGGATACCGATCGTCATCGAGACGCTGAGCCATGGCCGCTCGCTGGGGAAGCTGATGTGCGGGCTGCGGGTGCTGCGGGAGGACGGCGGGCCCATCCGGTTCCGGCACGCGCTGGTACGCGGGGCCATGGGTGCCATCGAGATCGTGCTGACCATGGGGGCCGTGGCGTGCATCGCCTCCCTGGTGTCGGCGCGCGGGCGCCGGCTGGGGGACGTTTTCGCGGGGACGCTGGTCGTGCGGGAGCGGCTGCCCGCGGCGCGTCAGGCGGTGGCGTTTCCGCCGCCTCCCCCGTGGTTGGCCGGGGAGCTGGGGGCGCTCGATCTTTCCCGGGTGCCGGACGGGTGGTGGCTGACCGTGCGGCAGTTCCTGGCGCGGATGGGACAGCTGGATCCACAGGTCGGCGGGGCGATGGCGGGGCGGCTCGCGGAGGATCTGCGGGGATTCACCGGGGTGTCGGTGCCGCAGGGGGTGTATCCGGCGGCGTACTTGGCCGCGGTGGTCGGTGAGCGGCAGTCGCGGGAGGCGCAGCGGGCGTTCGGGGCTCCGTTGGGGGCGCCGGGCGCTGTGCTGAATGGTGTCGCTGTTCCCGGTGGGGCGGGCGAGGGCGAGGGCCCGGTGGTCCCGGGTGCCGGGGCGGATGTGGGGAAGCCGGGGTGGGCGGAGGGCCGGAGCCCCGGTGGCGGTGGCAGCGGCGAAGGGGCGTCGCGTACGGGGTTCGTGCCGCCGGTGTGAGACGCGGTCGGGCGAGGGGCGGCGGGGCGGGCCCGACGCCGCCTTGTCGTGGCTGTGTTTCGGCGGTGAACGCCGCGGTGGGGGCGGGGAGTTGGGGCGAGGGCGACCGGTGCGGGGCCGTGCGGCGGTGCGCCGTGTCCTGTTTCGCCGGGTTCAGTCGAAGGTCGACGGCGGGGATTCGAGGGATTCGAGTTCGATGCCGGGAGCCGAGAGGACGACGTCGCCGGCGATGTGCACGGTGTGCTGTTCACCGGTCTCCAGGTCGTTGACCTGGTATTCGTCGTCGATCAGCGGGGCGTTGTCAGTGGCGTGTGCTGTGCTGGACACCAGAGCCCAGGACTGATCGAGGGTGCGGGGGGCGAGGACGGGGGGTGTGAAGGCGACGAGCCGGGTGCGGACGGCTCCGGCGCCGGGGGCGGGACGCAGCAGACGGGCCGTGGCGATGAGGAAGGCGGGGGACGTGCCGGTGAAAGCGTGCGCGGGGACGTTGCCTTCGGTGGCGTGTTCGCCGGTGGGGTCGGTACGCACCCAGGTGACGCCGTCGAGTGCGGCGCCGCGTACCTGCCAGGCGGAGGCGTGGAGTTCGAGGCGGATCGGGCGGCCGAGCGCGTCGAGGGTGAGGTCGACGGAGCCCGCGTGGTCTCCGGAGGGGGACGTGATCTGGGAGACGTAGCGCCAGCCGGAGGGGCCGGGGGCGCAGTGGAAGTGCTCTTCACCGAGGGGGGTGTGGTCGTGCGGATCGTGCAGGGAGTAATGGCCGCGGGGCATGGGGGTCCTTCTGGCGGTGCCGTACGGGGGATCTGGTGCGCGCGTCCCCGGTGGCCCGGGGGCGCGGGGGTGCGCGGGGCTCGGCGCCGTCCGGTGGCGGTGCGGCGGTGGTGCGGGGCTGTGCCGGCGGGTGTGGCCGGTGGGTTCCGGGCGGTGGCGCGGGGTGTGCGGGCCGGGGGCGGTGCGGAGGAGGGCGGCCCGGTACGGGCCAGGCCCTCGCCGCGGGCGGCGAGGGCCTGGATTCACCGGCTGCTGAGACGACTCAGTCGCGGCTCAGTAGCGGTAGTGGTCCGGCTTGTACGGGCCCTCGACCTGGACGCCGATGTAGGCGGCCTGCTCGGGACGCAGCTCGGTGAGCCTGACGCCGAGCGCGGCGAGGTGGAGGCGGGCGACCTTCTCGTCCAGGTGCTTGGGCAGGACGTAGACGTCGGTCGGGTACTCCTCCTGCTTGGTGAAGAGCTCGATCTGGGCCAGGGTCTGGTCCGCGAAGGAGTTCGACATCACGAACGACGGGTGGCCGGTGGCGTTGCCGAGGTTCAGCAGACGGCCCTCGGACAGCACGATCAGGACCTTGCCGTCCGGGTGGGTCCAGGTGTGGACCTGCGGCTTGACCTCATCCCTGACGATGCCGTCGAGCTTCGCCAGGCCGGCCATGTCGATCTCGTTGTCGAAGTGGCCGATGTTGCCGACGATCGCCTGGTGCTTCATCCGGGCCATGTCGGAGGCCATGATGATGTCCTTGTTGCCGGTCGTGGTGACGAAGATGTCGGCGGTCTCGACGACGTCTTCGAGCGTGGCGACCTGGTAACCGTCCATCGCCGCCTGGAGGGCGCAGATCGGGTCGATCTCGGTGATGATCACGCGGGCGCCCTGGCCGCGGAGCGACTCCGCGCAGCCCTTGCCGACGTCGCCGTAACCGCACACCACGGCGGTCTTGCCGCCGATGAGCACGTCGGTGGCGCGGTTGATGCCGTCGATCAGGGAGTGGCGGCAGCCGTACTTGTTGTCGAACTTCGACTTGGTGACGGCGTCGTTGACGTTGATCGCCGGGAAGAGGAGCACGCCGTCGCGGTGCATCTCGTACAGGCGGTGAACGCCGGTGGTGGTCTCCTCGGTCACGCCGCGGATCTCGGAGGCGAGGCGGGTCCACTTCTGCGGGGCCTCGGCCACCGTACGGGTGAGCAGTTCGAGGATGGCGCGGTGCTCATCGCTCTCCGCGGTCTCGATCGCGGGGACCTTGCCGACCTTCTCGTACTCGACGCCCTTGTGGACGAGGAGGGTGGCGTCGCCACCGTCGTCCAGGATCATGTTCGGGCCGCCGGTGGGCGAGTTGGGCCAGGTCAGCGCCTGCTCCGTGCACCACCAGTACTCCTCCAGGCTCTCGCCCTTCCAGGCGAAGACCGGGATGCCCTGCGGGCTGTCGGGGGTGCCGTTCGGGCCGACGGCGATGGCCGCGGCTGCGTGGTCCTGGGTGGAGAAGATGTTGCAGGAGGCCCAGCGGACCTCGGCGCCCAGGGCGACCAGGGTCTCGATGAGCACGGCGGTCTGCACGGTCATGTGCAGGGAGCCGGTGACACGGGCGCCGGCCAGCGGCTGGGCGGCGGCGTACTCCTTGCGGATCGCCATCAGGCCGGGCATCTCGTGCTCGGCGAGGGTGATCTCCTTGCGGCCGAAGGCGGCGAGGGACAGGTCGGCGACCTTGAAGTCCTGGCCGGTGGCTGCTGTCGTCATACGGGCTGCTCCTCGAGGGTCGAGGTGGATATCGGGCTGGGCAGTCTGCGGCGCGGGCAGGCAGGAGCGTACGCGGAAGCGGACACACCTCTCCCCCTGGCCGCAGCGCAGTCCGTCGGAGGCCCTCTCTCCCTCGGCCGGTCCGCGGTGCGGGCCGCCCGACCGCCATCAGCAGCGACGTCTGGCACTGGGCACGAATCTACACCGATAGGCCCGGCGACCCCAGCCCGCGTCGGCTGGTTCTGTGCGCTCGGGTGCGTGCGGGACGGGCGCTCGCCCCCTCGTTCCGGTGGTGCCGGTGCCCGTGGTGTCCGGCTCTTTGCCCGGGGCCGCAGGTGTTGCAGGATGCCGGGAGCGCGAGCGCATCTGCGCGGCCTCGCGCGTTCGTTCGTGAGGAGAACCACGTGACCACCAGTCCAGCAGCTTCCTCCGAGGAAGCGGGGAGCGACGGGCGAGTGCTGAAGCTGCTCGCCGTGACCGCCTGCCCGACCGGAATCGCCCACACGTACATGGCCGCCGAGAAACTCACTCAGGCAGCCACGGCGCTAGGCCACGCGATCAAGGTGGAGACCCAAGGCTCGATCGGGGCCGAGAACGTACTGTCCGACAACGATGTCAGACACGCTGACGGCGTCATCATCGCGGCCGACAAGGACGTCGACCGCAGCCGCTTCATCGGCAAGCGGGTGCTGGCGGTGGGGGTGGCCGATGGCATCCGTCATCCCGAGGAGCTGATCGAGCGGGTGCGGCACGCGCCGGTGTACCGGGGCGAGGGGGACGGCAGGGCGGCGCCCGGCGGTGCGGGTCCTGGCGGCACGAGCGGCGGCAAGGAGCGCAGCGTCGTGTACAAGGCGCTGATGAACGGGGTCAGTTACATGATTCCGTTCGTCGTGGTCGGCGGTCTGCTGATCGCCGTCTCGCTGGCGCTCGGCGGCCACGCCAACCCGTCGGGCGGGCTGGTGATCCCGGACGGGTCGTTCTGGAAGCACGTCAACGACATCGGGACGATCGGCTTCACGCTGATGGTCCCGGTCCTGTCCGGCTATATCGCGTACGCGATCGGCGACCGGCCGGCGCTGGTGCCCGGCATGATCGGCGGCTGGGTGGCCAACACCGGTGCGCTGTACGGCTCCAAGGCGGGCGCGGGCTTCATCGGCGCGATCGTGACGGGGTTCCTGGCCGGATATCTGGTCGTCTGGATCAAGAAGGCGAAGGTGCCGAAGTTCGTCCAGCCGATCATGCCGATCATCGTGATCCCGATCGTGGCGACGACGGCGCTCGGGCTGTTCTTCGTCTACGTCATCGGCAGGCCGATCTCGTGGATCTTCGAGCATCTGACGAGCTGGCTCGGCGGGATGACCGGATCCAGCGCCGTCCTGCTCGGGGCGCTCCTCGGCCTGATGATCGCGTTCGACATGGGCGGACCGGTCAACAAGACGGCGTTCCTGTTCGGCGCCGGGCTGATCGCGTCCGGCAATCAGAACGTGATGGGCATGTGCGCCGCCGCGATCCCGGTCATGCCGCTCGGTCAGGGTCTTGCCACCCTGATCCGTCGGCGCCGGTACGCGCAGCAGGAGCGCGAGACAGGGATGGCGGCGCTGTTCATGGGGCTTTTCGGCATATCCGAGGGCGCCATTCCGTTCGCCGCCGCCCGGCCGGGTCAGGTCATACCGGCGAACATGCTGGGCGGCGCGGTGGCAGGTGCGGTCGCCGGGATGGCCGGGGTGACGGATGCGGTGCCGCACGGCGGCCCGATCGTGGCGGTGCTCGGAGCGGTCGGCGGGGTGCCGGCGTTCTTCATGGCCGTCGCCGCCGGTTCCGTCGTCACGGCGCTGGCCACGGTCACGATCGCCGACCTCGCGGAGCGCGGGAAGGGGCGTACGGCGGTGGGTTCGGCCGCGGGTTCGGCCGTGCCGGTGGCGGGTTCGGCGGTGCCGGCGATGGCTGGGCCGGCGGCTGGGGCGGGCGCGGCCGATGCGGTGCCGGACGGGCCGAGCGGACCCGGCGGGCCGGATGCCGGGCCGGGCAGGTCGGACGGGGACAGGGACGGGGACGGGCCCGGTGACGTGCTGTCCGGTTACCTCACCCGTCGGACCGTGCGGACCCGGCTCGTCGCGGACGGCAAGGAGGCGGCCATCCGCGAGATGGCCGAACTGGCGGCGGCCGGCGGGAAGGTGGCGGACGTGGGCGAGCTGGTCCGGGTGGCGCTGGCCCGTGAGGCGCAGGGCACTACGGGGCTAGGCGAGGAGATAGCGATCCCGCATGCGAAGACGGACGCGGTGACGGCTCCGGTCGTCGGCTTCGCGCGCTCGGCCGACGGGATCGACTGGGGGTCGCCGGACGGCACGCTCGCCAAGCTGGTGTTCCTGATCGCGGTGCCGGAAGCGGCGGCCGGGGACGAGCACTTGCGCATCCTGGCGCTGCTGTCGCGGAAGCTGATGGACGCGGACTTCCGTGTGCGGCTGGGGAGCGCGCCGGACGAGGCCGCGGTACTCGCCGTCCTCAGCGAGATCCGCTGAGGAGGCCGGCACGGCACCGGCGTCGCCGGCCCGCGAAGCCGCCCGCCGCCCGGCTGCCGAAAGGCCGAAAACCGAAAGGCCCCGCCCCCATGTCGCTGGGTGCGGGGCCTCCCCCGGTGCTTCTCGGCGACTGCCGCTCGCCTCCGTTGGCCGGTGGGCGAGGTGTCGGTCAATTGCCGCCCGGGGCCTTCGCCGGGTCGGCGTCGGCGGCTGCGGCGTTCTCGTTGTAGATGTCGGGCTCCAGGTAGATGACCCGGGCGATCGGTACGGCCTCGCGGATGCGGGCCTCGGCGGCGTTGATGGCGTCCGCGATCTGCGTGGCGGTGCCGTCGTGCCGGACCGCGATCTTGGCGGCGACCAGCAGTTCCTCGGGGCCGAGGTGCAGGGTGCGCATGTGGATGACGCGGGTGACGACATCGCCGTCGACGACCGCGGCGCGGATCTTGGCGACCTGCTCGGGGCCCGCGGCCTCGCCCAGCAGCAGCGACTTCGTCTCGGCCGCGAGGACCAGGGCGATCAGCACGAGGAGCGCGCCGATGCACATCGTGCCGATGCCGTCCCACAGGCCGTCGCCGGTGGCGAGGGTGAGCCCGACACCGCACAGGGCGAGGACCAGGCCGATCAGCGCGCCGAAGTCCTCCAGGAGGACGACGGGCAGCTCGGGCGCCTTGGCCCGGCGGATGAACTGGGCCCAGGTCTGCTGCCCGCGCAGTTCGTTGGACTCCTTGATGGCCGTACGGAAGGAGAAGCCCTCGGCGATGATGGCGAAGACGAGGACGCCGACCGGCCAGTACCAGTTCTCCAGCTCGTGCGGGTGCTGGATCTTCTCGTAGCCCTCGTAGAGCGCGAAGACGCCGCCGATGGTGAACAGCACGATGGAGACGAGGAATCCGTAGATGTACCGCTCGCGGCCGTAGCCGAAGGGGTGCTCCGCGGTGGCCGCGCGCTTGGCCTTCTTGCCGCCGAGCAGGAGCAGGCCCTGGTTGCCGGAGTCGGCGATCGAGTGCACGCCCTCGGCGAGCATCGACGACGAGCCGCTGAAGGCGAATGCCACGAACTTCGCTACGGCGATGGCCAGGTTGGCGCCCAGCGCCGCGACGATCGCCTTGGTTCCGCCTGATGCACTCATGGGTGCCGCATGTCCCTTCCGTCGGCCGGGCTTTACCGGCCCTTTAATCCTGTGCGGCGGTCATTGTCGCAGTCCCGCCCGTGAACGGTGGCACGAGGCCGCCACGGGGCCTGCGCCGGGCCACCCTGCTACGCCACGGCCCCGCTACGCCACCGGCCTTGCTACGCCATGACCTTCGCACGGAAGAGGGTGCCGTCGCCGGACACGGTGGTCCGCTCATCTGCCGGGACGAACGCGGACTCCCCCGGTGCGAGGGTCAGCGTCCCGCCGTCCGCGGTGCCCGCCACGACCGTGCCCGCCGTGCACAGCAGTACCTGCGGCGCACCGGATTCCAGCGGGCGGGGGGCGGCGCCGGGTGCCAGGACGAAGCGGGAGAGGCGGAACTCGTCGACGGGGGTTTCGTAGATCTCCTCGCCGTCCACCTCTTCCGGGCGCAGCACGCCGGGGTCGCCCGCATCGAAGCGGACGATGCGCAGCAGTTCGGGGACGTCGACGTGCTTGGGGGTCAGACCGCAGCGCAGCACGTTGTCGGAGTTGGCCATCAGCTCGACGCCGAGTCCTTCGAGGTAGGCGTGCGGGATGCCGGCGCCGAGGAACAGGGCTTCGCCCGGCTGGAGTTGGACGTGGTGGAGCAGCATGGCGGCGAGGACGCCGGGGTCGCCGGGGTAGTGGTGGGCGAGGGAGGCGTACGCGGCGTACGCGGCGGCGTGCGGGCCGTCGTCCGCGGCCTGCTTGCCCGCGGCCACGGCGGCCCGCTCGACGGTCTCGGCCATCGCGGTGGGCTCGGCGCTCAGGACGGCGGTCAGCACCTCGCGCAGGGCGTCGGCCTCGGGCCCGGCGCGCAGGATGTCGACGTACGGCTTGAGGTCGTCGACGTCCAGGCCCTCCAGGATGTCGGCGGCCTGCGCGGGATGGCGGAAGCCGCAGAGCCCTTCGAACGGGGTGAGTGCGCAGATCAGCTCGGGCTTGTGCTGGGGGTCCTTGTAGTTGCGGTGCCCGGCGTCGAGCGGGACGCCGCGGCGTTCCTCGTCGGCGAAGCCTTCCGCCGCCCGGTCGAGATCGGGGTGGACCTGGAGGGAGAGCGGGGATCCCGCCGCGAGGAGCTTGAGCAGGAACGGCAGCCGGGGGCCGAAGGCCGCTACGGACGCGGCGCCCAGTTCGGCCTCGGGGTCGGCCGCGATCACGTCGGACAGCGGGACGAGCCCGGCGCCGCGGTCGATGCGGGAGGGCGCTCCGGGGTGGGCGCCCATCCACATCTCGGCCTGGGGCTCTCCGGTGGGCTCGGTGCCGAGCAGCTCAGGAATGGCGGTGGTGGAGCCCCAGGCGTAGGGGCGCACGGTGTTGGCGAGGCGGTCCATGCGGCTGCTGCTTTCCTGACGTCGTACGGGCGGGCGGGGTCACCGGTCGGGGACCGGTGCCGGGTGCGGTCCTTTCCGGCCCGTGCCCCGGCCGTACATGATCACTCGGTGTCGGCGAGCGCGAGGTAAACGGCGGCGAAATCCGCGATGGCGAGGAGTTCGGCGGCGATCTCCAGGTCGGTGCCGCCCGGCGGTTCGAGTGCGCTGACGGCGGTGTCGCGCTCGTCGGCGAGGGTGTGCGCGGCGCCGGTGGCGGACAGCGGCCCCGGCGGCCCTTCGCGGAGCAGGACGATCCGGGCGTGCAGGGCCGCGGGCTGTTCGACGCGGTCGCGGAAGAAGTCGTCGGGGTCGGCGTCGGAGGCCAGCGGGCCGGAGAGCAGGGTGCGGTGCGCGGTCAGCGCCTCGGGCAGTTCGGCGGCGAGCGCGGGGCGGCCTGCCAGGCTCGCCAGCTCGGCGGCGAAGTGCCGGCCGACGGCGCCGGCGACGACGCCTTCGGTCCAGATCAGCGGCAGCGCGTCGGCCACCTCGGCGGCCAGTGTCTTGGCCGGGTTCTCGTACGTGGCGACGGCGGGGCCGCAGCGTTCGGCCAGTTCGTCGAGGCGGTCCGCGAGGTGGGCCAGGGACTCCGGCGGGGCGCTGAGCAGCCCGATCCGGTCGGCGAGCGCGAGGATCGGGACGAGCAGCGACCAGAGGGTGCCGGGGGCGGCGGGCGGTGCGCCCTCGACGTCGAACTGGTCGTCGTACGCGGTGGTCGCCAGCGGGACGGCGAGGCCGCGGGCCTGGACGACGGCGTCGGCCAGCGGGGATCCCGCGGGGGTGACGGCGACGACGGAGCAGCCGCGGCGGTATGCCTGTTCGACCAGTTCGGCGAGGCCGCTGTCGGAGCCGTCGGGTCCGGTGATCAGGACGAGGTCGAGCGGCCCGCACCAGCCGGGCAGCGTCCAGCGCAGGGCGCCGGGCAGCGGAGCGACGCCGGTGGACGGGATGCGGGTGACCGGGCAGTTGCCGCGGCCGAGCGCGCCGAAGAGGTCGGCGACGCAGGGGGCGACCGGTCCTGGTCCCGCGATGAGGACGGCGCGCGGCCTGCCGTCGGGTACCAGGTCGGGGATGCCGGCCTCGGTGGCGCTGCGGGCCGCGGTGCGGACCCGGGCGCCGGATTCGGCGACGCCGCGCAGCAGACCGTAGCGGTCGGCGCCGGCCAGCGCCTCAGGAGTGTCGAGGAGTGACTCGTCGAGCATGGTGGGCGCGGCCTCCGAATCGCCGGTACGGGCGGGGACGCCGGGCGGTGCCGGGGCGGGCCCCGGCGGGCGCCCGGTCAGGCGGGGCGGCGGGCCTCGTCGACGAGGAGGACGGGGATGCCGTCCCGTACGGGGTAGGCGAGGCCGCAGTCTCCGGAGGTGCAGACGAGCTCGGCGGGGTCGGCCGCCGACCTGTCCGCCAGCGGGGCGTGGCACGCCGGGCAGGCGAGGATCTCGATCAGGCTGGCTTCGACCGGCATGGGGTCTGCTCCTTCGGGGTGGTTGCGGCCCCGCCAGCCTACCGCCGTACCGGGGGGCGGGGCCTGTCCGGCGGGGGTTGCCGGGGCGGGGCGGCCGTGGCCTGCCCCGCCCTTCGGGGGCTCAGCCCCGGACGATCGCCAGTGCTTCGTCGCGTACCCGCTCGGCGGTGGCGGCGTCACGGGCCTCGACGTTCAGGCGCAGCAGCGGTTCGGTGTTGGAGGCGCGCAGGTTGAACCACCAGTCGGCGGCGGTGACCGTCAGCCCGTCGAGGGTGTCGAGGGTGACGCCCTCGCGGCCCGCGTACGCGGCGCGGATCGCGGCGAGGCGGCCGGCCTGGTCGTCGACGGTGCTGTTGATCTCGCCGGACGCCGCGTACCTGTTGTACTGCGCGACCAGCTCCGAGAGCGTCCCCTGCTGCCCGCCGAGCGCCGCCAGCACGTGCATCGCGGCGAGCATGCCGGTGTCGGCGTTCCAGAAGTCGCGGAAGTAGTAGTGCGCGGAGTGCTCGCCGCCGAAGATGGCGCCGGTCTTCGCCATCTCCTCCTTGATGAAGGAGTGGCCGACCCGGGTGCGGATCGCCCGGCCGCCGTTCTCCTTGACGACCTCGGGGACGGACCACGAGGTGATGAGGTTGTGGATGACCGTGCCGCCGGGGTGCTTGGCCAGCTCGCGGGCGGCGACCAGGGCGGTGATCGCGGACGGCGCCACCGGGTCGCCGTTCTGGTCGACGACGAAGCAGCGGTCCGCGTCACCGTCGAAGGCCAGGCCGAGGTCGGCGCCGGTCTCCCGCACCCGGGCCTGGAGGTCCACGATGTTCTTCGGGTCGAGCGGGTTGGCCTCGTGGTGGGGGAAGGAGCCGTCCAACTCGAAGTACAGGGGGTCGAGTTCGAGCGGCAGGCCGCCGAAGACGGTCGGCACGGTGTGGCCGCCCATGCCGTTGCCCGCGTCCACCACCACCTTCAGCGGGCGGATGCCCGAGAGGTCGACGAGCGTGCGCAGGTGGTCCGCGTAGTCGCCGAGCACGTCGCGCTGCACGATCGTGCCGGTGCGGTCGGCGGGCGGCGGGGCGCCCTGCTCCGACCAGCCTTCGACCAGGGCGCGGATGTCCGCGAGGCCGGTGTCCTGGCCGACCGGGGCGGCGCCGGCCCGGCACATCTTGATGCCGTTGTACTGGGCCGGGTTGTGCGAGGCGGTGAACATCGCACCCGGCAGTCCGAGGGCTCCGCTGGCGAAGTACAGCTCGTCGGTCGAGGCGAGGCCGATCTCGGTGACGTCCGCGCCGCGGGCCGCAGCCCCGCGCGCGAAGGCACCGGCGAGGCCGGGCGACGAGGGCCGCATGTCGTGCCCCGTCACGATCGCGTCCGCCCCCGTGACCTCGACGAAGGCCGCGCCGAACAGCTCGGCGAGGGTCTCGTCCCACTGGTCGGGGACCACACCGCGCACGTCGTACGCCTTCACGATCTGCGACAGATCAGCCACAGCCAGCCCTCCTGGAGTCTCTACGGATCTCCCAACCTACCCGGCCGTGCGGGGCGGGGCCGCGCGGACGTCGGGTACGGGCCGGACGGCCGGGACGCCCCCGGTGTGCGCGCCTCCGGCCGCCGTCCCGGCAGTGGTCAGGGCAGCATCCAGCCGAGGGCCGCGGTGCTCTGGCCGGTGACGATCAGGCACATCACCAGCAGCAGTCCCAGGCTCCACGGCAGTACCTTGCGCAGCAGGTCCCCTTCCCGTCCGGCGAGGCCGACGGCGGCGCAGGCGATGGTCAGGTTCTGCGGCGAGATCATCTTGCCGAGCACGCCGCCGGAGCTGTTGGCGGC
The DNA here is from genome assembly GCF_043199105.1 of Streptomyces sp. NPDC048644. Lineage (NCBI taxonomy): Bacteria > Bacillati > Actinomycetota > Actinomycetes > Kitasatosporales > Streptomycetaceae > Streptomyces > Streptomyces sp. NPDC048644. Next base: position 50,312 of record NZ_JBICVO010000024.1, on the reverse strand, counting down.
GGCGAGGAGTACGGGCGGCAGGCCCGACTGCCGGGCCGCGCTGACCTGGAGGGCTCCGAACAGGGCGTTGGCCGAGGTGTCGGAGCCGGAGACGGCGACGCCGAACCAGCCGAGCACGGGCGAGAGGAAGGCGAGCCCGGCTCCGGCTGCGGCGACGAAGTGGCCGATGGTGGCGGCCTGTCCGGAGAGGTTCATGACGTAGGCGAGCGCCAGGACCGAGGTGACGGTGAGCAGCGCGCGGCGCAACTCGTATACGGTCGCGGCCCATTCCCTGGCGGCGGCGCCGGCCCGTACGCCGAGCACGGCCGCGGTCAGGATGCCGGCGAGCAGGACCAGGCTGCCTCCGGTGGCGAGCAGCGGCAGCGCGAAGAGGTTGCCGCCGACGGGCTCGCCCGAGGGGTCGGCGACGTCGAGGAAGGGCCAGTCGAAGGTCCGGGTCGCCGCGTCCAACAGGCCCTTGACGGGCGGGATCTGGGCGAGCGAGAAGGTCGCCACGATCAGCGCGTAGGGGGCGTAGGCGCGGGCCGTCTCGCGGCGGGTGTCGCGGGTGTCCAGGTCCTGGCTGCGGGCGCCGGTGAGGACCGCGGCGCGTACCGCTGCGGTGGCCGGGCGGCGCGCTGCGGGCACCGCGACCAGCGCCGCGGCGCCGAGCAGCGCGGCGCCGATGTCGGCGAGTTGCGCGGAGACGTAGTTGGACGCCGCGAACTGGACGGCGGCGAAGGCGGATCCGCAGGCGAGCGCGGGCAGCCAGGTCTCGCGCAGCCCGCGCTTCCCGTCGACGAGGAAGACCAGCAGCAGCGGGACGACGAGCGCGAGCAGCGGTGTCTGGCGGCCGACGACGGACGCCACGTCGTCCAGCGGGACGCCGGTGACCTGGGCGAGGGTGACGACGGGGGTGCCCATGGCGCCGAACGCGACGGGCGCGGTGTTGGCGACCAGCGCGACGACGGCGGCCTTGACCGGGGCGAAGCCGAGGGCGACCAGCATCACCGCGCTGATGGCGACGGGCGCGCCGAACCCGGCCAGCGCTTCGAGCAGCGCGCCGAAGCAGAAGGCGATGACCAGCGCCTGGATGCGGGGGTCGGCGGAGAGCCGGGAGAAGGAGCGGCGCAGCACGTCGAAGTGCCGGGTGCGGACCGTCATCCGGTAGACCCACAGGGCGTTGACGACGATCCACAGGATGGGGAAAAGGCCGAAGAGGGCGCCTTGCGCGGCGCCGGAGAGGGCCTGCCAGGCCGGCATGCCGTAGGCGAGCGTGGCGACGGCCAGGGCGACGGCCAGGCCGGTCAGCCCGGCGATGTGGGCGCGGGTCCTGACGGCGCCGAGCAGGACGAGGACGGTGACCAGGGGCAGTGCGGCGACGAGCGCGGACAGCGCGAGCGAGTCCGCCACCGGCTCCAGTTGCTGGATGAACACGGGGCCTCCAGGCGTGGGCGGCTCCCCTGGATGGGTAAGTCCGAAGTCGTGCCTGCCTGGCGGGCGGACGACACGACTTCGGACTTACCCATCCAGCCGGTTCCGCGATGCGGAAGCAGATCTTTCGGGAGTGGAGGCATGCTCGTGTCCACGCCGGGCGGCGTCAACCCTCTGTCACCGATGGGTCGCTGAGCGGATCGGCGGCTCGGGCGGGGGCGGCGGGCCGGGCCCGCGGCCGACGGAACCCGCGGTCAGGAGTCGGGCGAGCGCAGCACGCGGAGGTGGCCGCGGCGGGCGACCTCCGTCGGCCGTGGCTCGCGCCCCGCCGGCCGCTCGCCGCCGGGTCCGCCGGAGGGCCGCTCCTGCGGACGGGCGGCCTCGCGCACCGCGTTGGCGAGCGCTTCGAGGTCGTCGCCGCTGGGGCGGGCGGGTCCGGGGTCGATGGCTAGCCGGACGACTTCCCAGCCCCGGGGGGCGGTCAGTCGCTCGGAGTGCTCGGCGCACAGGTCGTAGCAGTGCGGTTCGGCGTAGGTGGCGAGCGGTCCGAGCACGGCGGTCGAATCCGCATAGACGTACGTCAGCGTTGCGACGGCGGGGCGACCGCACGCAGTGCGCGAACAGCGACGTACAGGGCTCACGACGTTGGACGGTACCGCACTCTTGACCGGGCCGCGACGACTCACCTCCGGCTCACCCGACCGTGTCGTCCCGCTTCGTCCGATGCGTCTGACCTGCACCCGCTAGGGACGGCCTGCACCGAGCGGCCCGGAACAGGCCCTGCGGGCCCGTGGATCCCGGCACCGGAGGGCACAATTCACCTCATTCCGCCGGTTGTCCACGATCCGGGATGCGCCACCGAACGAACACAATCGTTATCGGACCGGTCATCTCTCGACAGCGACGGACACTCCGCAGGCCGCGGCGGGAGCCGCCGCGTGCGGCTGCGCCGGTCGCCGCGAGACCGGCACGACTTCGGGCGCACTCCTCTAGGCTCGATGCTGATGGACATGTCCGTACCGCCCCGCCCGACGGAGCCGCGCCCGCGCCGCCGTGACCGCCACGGCCGTGGCATACGCGGCCCGATCGCCCCGCCGCAGGTGCCGCTGTCCGTCAGCCGCGCCGACGCGTTCGTGGACCTCGTGTACGACTCGCGCGACCGCCTGGAGAGGCGCTGGCCGCAGCTCTCCGACGTCGACTTCCTCATCGTGGAGGTGCCGGGCTTCGGCCCGGACGCCGGCGCGGGGGACGACGCGGACGACGGGACGGTCCCGCTGGGCCGGGTGCTGCCGGCCCAAGGACCGCACCGCGACCGGATCGTGGTCTACCGGCGCCCGGTGGAGATCCGCACCAAGTCCCGCGACGAGCGCGCCCTGCTCGTCCACGAAGTCGTCGTCGAGCAGGTCGCCGAACTCCTCGGCCTGGCACCGGAGTCGGTGGACCCGCGCTACGGCCAGGACTGACGCCGCGCGGGTCCGTGCGCCGTCAGTCGGTCAGCAGGGACAGGTCCTGGCCCGCGGTCGGCACGACGACCGAGCCGCGGTCGTCCGGCAGCGTCTGCACGGTGAACGCCGGGATGCCGCCCTGCGGCTGCGCCAGCGTCCGCGCCGCATAGACCGGACCGCTGCCGTCCGCCGGCTCCACGGTCAGCGCGTACGAGCCCTTCAGGCCCTGCGGGCGCGGCGGTTCGACGGCCAGGGTGGTGCCGCCCTTGACCGTGTACGTCTTGCTCGCCGCGCTGCCGCCGCCGCTGCCCGCCGACGCGGTGACCGTGACCTTCGCGTCCTTGCCCTTCTCGGGCGCGACCAGCGACAGGGTGCTGCCCTTGGCGCGGTTGTCGGCGGCCGTGGCGCGCTCCTCGACCGGCCGGGTCGAGGGGATGAACGCCATCTCCTGGTGGCCGCCCTTGCCGCGGATCACCCGCAGGGCCGCGGCGACGGGCGCCTTCGAGCCGCCGTCGGCCGGTGTCAGGACCAGCGAGCCCGCCTCGCCCTGGGTGATGTCCTTGAGGTCGACGGTCGTCGTCATGCCGCCCTTGACGTGCAGCGTCTGGAGTCCGGACGGGGTGATCAGGCCGGTCGGGGTGGCCAGTTGCACCTTCAGGTCGGCGTCGTCGCCCGGGGCCACGGCGGTCAGCCGGACGGAGGTGGCGTCGGCGGGGATGCCGGGCAGCACCGCGCCGGGCGCCGGGTCGGCCGCGGCCGGCAGCCAGTCGCCGCCGGTCTCCGCGTCGGTGGCCTGGACGGACGCGCCGATCCTGCCCTCACGGGCGGTGACGTGCAGCGCCGCGTCGGTGTCCGCGGAACCCGGTGACGACACCAGGGTGGAGAGCAGCACCGGGACCGTGGTGTGCGGCGGCACCGCGATGTCCTCGCCCGAGCCCGCGGCCAGCCTGCCGTCCTTGCCGCGCAGTTCGAGGTCGACGACGGCCTGGGTGGAGTCGGGGTTGGTCAGGTGCACGTAGTCCTGGCGGTCCTTGCCGGTGTTCACGCCGGGGAACCAGAAGGTGGTGTCGGGCGCGACGCAGCTGAGCCCGAACAGCCCGCGGCCCGCGCCCGCCGCCACCGACGTCGTCTGCTGGACGCTCCAGCCGGGCGCCGAAGCGCCGTCGGCGGTGCCCACCAGCGCGGGGGCGTCGGAGCTCGATGTGGTCGCGGTGACCGGGGTGCCGGCGGCCTTCAGCGGCACGACGGGCTTGTGGTCGTGCGGCGCCACCGTCTGCGGCCCCTCGACCGTGCCGCCCTTGCCGTCCTTCCCGCCCTTGTCGTCCTTCCCGCCCTTGCCCGTGCCGCCGCTGTCCTTGACGGTCCCGGCGGGCAGCAGCTCGGCCGTGCCCTTGGCGGCGTCATCGCCCGCGGCGCCCTTGGGCGCGAACGCGGTGTACGTGGTCTCGCCGACCTCCGACGAGGTCGGGGCCGGGCACAGCAGCGCGGAGCGCTGGACGGGCATCCGGGAGGCGCCCTGCGGGGCTCCTCCCTCCGTGCCGCCCGGCGCCGCGACGGCCGCGACACCGGTGACGGCGGCGAGCGCGACACCCGCGCCGATGAGGGACATCATGGTGCGCTTCACTGCTGGTCGCTCCCGTCACGGCGCGGCTCGGGGTAGGAGCCGTGGAACGTCGTGCCGTCGTCGTAGGGCTGCTGGGCCTGGTCCTGCGGCGGGCCGCCGGCGTACGGCCGGCCTTCGGCGTACTGCTGGCCTTCGGCGTACGGCTGGCCTTCGGCGTACTGCTGACCGCTGCCGTCGTAGGGCTGCTGCCCGGCACCGGGGTAGGGCTGCTGCCCGTAGCCGTACGGGTCGTAGCCGCCCGCCTGGTAGGGATCGGCCGGATACGGGGCGGGCTGCTGGTACGGGTCGGCCGCGTACGGCTGTCCGTACGGCTGCTGTCCCGCCTGGTAGGGGTCGGCCGGCGCGTAGGGCTGCTGGTCGCCGGGGGGCTGGGCACCCTGCCACGCGTCGTACGGCGCCTGCGGTGGCACCGCCGCGTACGGGTCGTGCGTGGGCACCTCCTGGGCGGGGGCGGCCGGGGCCACCGGGTCCGCCGCACCGTCACGCGCCGCCGGAATGTCGGCCTCCGGGGTCTCCTGAACGGTGCCGGCGGCCTCCGCCTGCGCCCGGAGCCTGCGGGCCCGCCGGCCGTCGCCGGTGGCAGCCGCCGCCTGCGCCGCGGCAGCCGCGGCGGCCTCGTCCGGCAGGTCGTCGTCGATCTCCCGGCGACGGCCCGGCAGCGCCAGGACCACCAGGACGACGGCGAGCAGCGCCTGGGCGCCCAGCCAGAGGTTGTGGCCGAGCGGGTTCTCGTGGGTGAGGTCGAGCCGCCCGCCGCCTGCCGGGAGCGCGAAGCCCTGGGCCCAGCCGTCGAGCGTGACGGGCTTGAGTGGGGTGCCGTTCAGCGTGGCCTGCCAGCCCTCGTCCGCGGCGTCCGCGATCCGCAGGACCCGGCCTTCGGCACCGCCGGGCACCTGGGTGTGCGCATCGACGGGCCCGGCCGGCACCGGGATCGGCGCCGCCGCCTCACCGGCCTGCGTGCCGTCCTTGGCCTCGCCCGCCACGATCGACACCCGGGAGACCCGGCGGTCGACGCGCCACAGTGCGCTGCCGTCGTCCTGGCTGAGCCGGGTCAGCCCCGGGGTCGCGTCCAGGACCCGGCTCATCTCGTGCGGGGCGCCGTCGCGGACCAGGACGTAGCGGACCGCGTAGCCGCCCAGCTGGTTGGTCTGGTCGGCGCCCGAGCCGGCCACGAGGTTGGCGACGATGCCGCCGAGCCTGCTGTCACCGCCCGCCTCGACGGCCAGGTCGGCGTCGCCGAGCCGGGCGCCCGAGCCGCGGACGAGGGAGTAGTCGACGTGGCCCGCGCTGCCGCCGAGCACCAGCGTGCGGGCCCGGTCGGCGGTGCCCGACTCCTCGGCGACGAACGCCGGGACCTGGACCGCGTCGCGCCGCTCCAGCGGCCCCGCGGCACCGGTGATCATCCAGCTGACCGCCGCGTAGAGCGGGGCCACGACGGACGCCAGCGCGATGAGCACGGCGACCGGCTGCTTCCAGCCGAAGCCGAGCGTGGCCATCCGGGTGCGGATGCCCTCAGCGCCGACCGCCGCCGCGCACAGCAGCGCGAGGCCGTAGACCAGCATCGCGGGCCCGGTCCAGCCGGATCCGTTGCCCAGCGCGGCGCACAGCAGCCCGGCGAGCGCGACGGCCCAGGCGGTACGGATCGCCTTCTGCCGCTCGTCGCGCAGCGTCGCGGCGAGCGCCGCCAGCACCACGCCGATCAGCAGCAGGCCGCCCGCCGCCTTCGGGCCGCCGGGGCTGATGCCGACCAGGTCGAGCGTGGACGCGGAACCCGTGCCGAACTCCAGGCCCGCCTCCTGGAAGAAGCGCGCGGGGTGCGCGAGCAGCGACAGCGACCACGGAGCGAGCACCAGCAGCGGGGCCACCGCGACGGCCAGGAAACGCAGCAGATAGCCGGGGAGCAGGCTCCGGCTGCCGTCCAGGGCCCGCAGCACCAGCAGCGCGAGGTTCAGCAGCACCGCGAGCGGCCAGACGACCGGCGTGAAGGCCGTGGTGAAGGTGACCAGCAGCGCCAGCGCCCAGACGGCCCGCCAGCCGGGGCGTGCGCCCGGCGCGAGCCGCAGCCCGCTCGCCGCGACGGCCGCGCGGGCCATCAGCGGCAGCAGGACGGCGAGCACCGCGGTGCCGAGCCGGCCGCCGGCCAGCGCTCCGGTGGCCGCGGGCAGGAACGCGTAGGCGACGGAACCCCAGGCCCGCAGCAGCCGGGAGGCGACCAGCGGGCGGGAGGCGAAGTAGGCGGTCAGGCCCGCCAGCGGTACGGAGGCGACCAGCAGCAGCGTGAGGGTGAAGCCGGTGCTGCCGAAGAAGAGCGTGCTGAGCAGCGCGAGCACGGCCAGGTACGGCGGCGCTGACGCGGTGGAGCCGACGCCGACCTGATGCCAGCTGTCGAGGTACGAGGCCCACAGCTCGGAGAGGTGCGCGGGCGCGGGCAGCAGCGCGCCGCCGGTCAGCGAACCCCCGCCGAGCAGCCCGCGGCAGGCGACCAGCGAGACCAGCAGCAGCACCGCGAAGAGCACCGGCGCCGGTGCGCGGGCGATCCGCTTGAGCCGGGCGAACTGCTCGATCTCCAGGAAGTCGGCGTCGTCGCCGCCGGGGCCCGACTCCACCGCGCCGTGCCGGCCGGCCGACGCGACGTCCGGGGCGGCCCGGCCGCCGATGTTGCCCACGACCTGTTCGACGGTGGCGCGTACGGTCGCGCCGGGCGGCGGGAACAGTGGCCGCAGCTCGCTCGCCTCGACGGCGGGCCTGCCTCTCCGTTTGCGCGCCGCGAGGATCTTCCCCGGCCGCAGCAACGTCCCGAAGAGCCCGGCGAGTTCGTCGAGCGCCTGCCCCGGCACCTTGCCGACGAGGTAGGCGAGCACCCGCAGCACGGTGCCGATCAGCAGCCGCAGCAGGACGTAAGGGAGCAGCGCGCCGCGGGTGTTGGCGAGGAGGGTGTAGACGGCGCCGGCCTTGTCGACGCGGTGCGGGCTCGCCACGTGGCGGCCGACGCAGTCGACGGTGCGGCGTTCGCGGGCCGCGGCCTCGGCGTGCCGCAGTACCGCGTCCGGGGCGACCAGGACCTGGTGCCCGGCGGCCTGGGCGCGCCAGCACAGGTCGACGTCGTCGCGCATCAGCGGCAGCCGGCGGTCGAAGCCGCCCAACTCCTCGTAGACGTCGCGCCGGATGAGCATGCCCGCGGTGGAGACCGAGAGGACCGGGCGGACCTGGTCGTGCTGGCCCTGGTCCTGCTCCCGCCGGTCGAGTCCGGTCCAGCGCCGGCCGCTGCGCGCGATGCTGACACCGGCTTCGAGCAGCTGCCTGCGGTCGTACCAGCTCCGCAGCTTGGGACCGACGATGACGGTCGACGGGCTGGCGTCGGCGACCCGCAGCAGCTCGGCGAGCGCGGTCGGCTCGGGCGCGCAGTCGTCGTGCAGCAGCCAGAGCCACTGGACGGGTTCGCCGTGCGGCAGTTCCGGCATGTCGTACGCGTCGTCACGCCAGGTGCGGCTGACCGGATCCCAGCCGCTCGGCCGCTGCAGATACGGCAGGTCATCGGGGGTCAGCACGCTTGCGGTGCGGACCGCTTCGTCGACGGCGGTGCCGAATCCGGAGCGGCGGGCGAGGTGCAGCACCCGCTCGTCCCCGATGGAGGCGGCGAGCAGCTGGGCGGAGTCGTCCGCGCTGCCGGTGTCGGCGCCGATGACGTTCTGCACCGGACGCTCCTGGCCGAGCAGCCCGGCGAGCGCGTCGGGCAGCCAGCGGGCGCCGTCGTGGGAGACGAGCACGGCGGTGACGACATGCCGCGGGAACTCCGGTGCGGCGGCGGATGGTGCGGCGGCCTGGGCCGCCGACTGGCTGTGCACGGACATCGAGGTACGGGCCCTCCGGACCCGGGAGTTCGGGCCCGCGGCGAAGCCGCTCTGGGCCGGCACCCCCGGAAGACACTGCGACGGACTACGAGGGACGCGCGCGCCCTGCGGGGGCGTTGGCACGTCTCGGACGGGGCCCCACACTAATGGTTCGCGCGGCGGCACCGACCGGCTCCGTACACAGCAGTCCGCCCCCGGCGTGCAGTGCGCTGGAGGCGGAGTGTTCGTTATAGGGGGATATGGGGAGTTGGCGTGGCACGGCGGCGGGGCCTGCGGGTCCGCACGCCGTCGGCCTGGCGGACTGCCGGGCCGCCTTCAGACGGCGGCCTTCTTCAGTCGTCGCCGCTCGCGCTCCGACAGACCGCCCCAGATACCGAAGCGTTCGTCGTTGGCGAGGGCGTATTCCAGGCACTCGGAGCGGACCTCGCACGCGAGGCAGACCTTCTTGGCCTCGCGGGTGGAGCCGCCTTTTTCCGGGAAGAAGGACTCCGGGTCGGTCTGGGCGCACAGTGCGCGCTCCTGCCAGCCGAGCTCCTCGTCCGCCTCCTCGACCAGCAATTCTTCGAACAGCTCGGTCATGTGCGCCCCTCGTCTGTCTTTACGTCCCCGTGATGTTGCCGTGATCGATAACGGCTGAACGACACGAGTGAAATTACAAGTGCGCGGATCCGGGCCAGTCAAGCCGAGATCTGCTATTGGGCCTCTTATTCACTCTGCGGAACCAAGCGTATGCGGAAAGTGTTCAAATCACCAAAAACCAGGACACTTCCCAGGGCGCACTCGAACAGTGCGCCCCCTCTCACCAACAGGGACGTGACCGACGGCACTCCCGTTGCACCCCGCGCGCCGAAGCGAAGAAGATCACAGAGCGATCACAAGACGGCAACGGCGTTTAGGGGTGCGGTTGGAGGGCGACTTCTCCGACCCTCTCGCCGCACAAACCTTTCGTCCCGTGGAGTAACCGGATGAGGTGAAACATTTCCTCCAAACCCGGCATCCGGTTGACATCCCATGAAGGACCCGGTCTGCTTGTTCTCATGCCAGCGACCCTCGCGCCCAGACTGACCCGTGCCTACGGGTCGCTCTGCGCTGCTCAGGCCCGCTGTCGCTGTTCCAGCTGTTGAAGCCACCGAGCTCCAGCCTTTTCCGCTCGCACCACCCCCGCAGCACCCCTGCTCCGTGAGCACCGCGCCGTACCCCTACCGGGACTCCACCGCGTCGTGCCGCACCCCGTTCGCGTCATCCCCGCTCGTCCGCCGAGGAACCCGAAGCACATGAACAGCGACGTCCAGATCGCCGGCGACCCGCTCGCCATCCCGCACCTGCTGCCGCCCGTCCCCGCCCATCCGGCCACCGTCGCCGGCTTCGTGGGCCTGGCCAACACGATCGCGGCCGACCGCGACGCATGGGCCCCGCTCGTCCGCTACGACGCCACCACCCGCTGGTACCACCGGCTGCGTGTGGTTCCCCAAGCTCTCGGCTCCGCTCGACCAGGGGAGGCCCCACTCGGCTACGAGGTCTGGCTCCTGAGCTGGGTGCCGGGGCAGGGCAGCGGACGGCACGACCACGGGCGGTCGTCCGGCGTACTGACCGTGCTGGAAGGCGAGTTGACCGAACGCACCACGGCCGGCCACCACACCCTGCGGGCCGGCGCCCAGCGGGTCTTCGCGCCCGGCTACGTCCACGAAGTCGTCAACGACTCCCTGACCCCGGCCGTGAGCCTGCACATCTACTTCCCCGGGCTGACGGACATGCCCATGCACAGCGCCCGCTGCGCCGCCCCCGCCGACCGCTGACCACCGCCCCTCACCGCCGGCCTGTGGCTGACACACTGGCTTCCATGCGCATTGTGGTTCTGGCCGGCGGTATCGGCGGCGCCCGCTTTCTGCGGGGACTGAAGGCAGCGGCTCCGGAGGCGGACATCACCGTCATCGGCAACACCGGTGACGACATCCATCTGTACGGGCTCAAGGTGTGTCCCGACCTCGACACCGTGATGTACACGCTCGGCGGCGGCATCAACGAAGAACAGGGGTGGGGCCGCAGCGACGAATCGTTCCGTGTGAAGGAGGAGTTGGCGGCGTACGGCGTCGGGCCCGAGTGGTTCGGGCTCGGCGACCGGGACTTCGCCACCCATATCGTGCGGACCCAGATGCTGGACGCCGGCTACGCGCTCAGCGCCGTCACCGAGGCGCTGTGCGCCCGCTGGCAGCCCGGTGTGCGGCTGCTGCCGATGACCGACGACCGTGTCGAGACGCACGTCGCCATCGGGGAGGGCGGGGAGCGGCGGGCGGTCCACTTCCAGGAGTACTGGGTGGGGATGCGCGCCTCGGTGGACGCCCACGCGGTGGTGCCCGTCGGCGCCGAGCAGGCCACACCAGCGCCCGGCGTGCTGGATGCCGTCAACGCTGCCGACCTGATCCTCTTCCCGCCGTCCAACCCTGTGGTGAGCATCGGCACCATCCTCGCGGTGCCCGGCATCCGGGACGCCGTCGCGGCCTCCGGTGCGCCGGTGGTCGGCCTGTCGCCGATCGTCGGTGGCGCGCCGGTGCGCGGCATGGCCGACAAGGTGCTGGCCGCGGTCGACGTGGAGTCCACCGCCGCGGCGGTGGCCCGGCACTACGGCGCGAAGGGGCGCTCCGTCGCGGAGACCGAGCGCGCCGGGCTGCTGGACGGCTGGCTGGTGGACACCGTCGACGCCGCGTCGGTCGGTGAGGTCGAGGCGGCCGGGATCCGCTGCCGTGCCGTGCCGCTGATGATGACGGACGTGGCCGCGACGGCCGCGATGGTGCGCGAGGCGCTGGCGCTGGCCGAGGAGGTCAGGGCATGAGCCGCGTGGACGGCAGGGGAACGGGCCCGGCCGACGCGCCCGGGTACCGTGTCTGGGCGCTGCCGGGGATTCCCGAGGTGCAGCCGGGCGACGACCTCGTCAAGGTGATCGCCGCGGCGCTCACCGCCGACGGGGCGCACCAACTCGCCGACGGCGACGTCCTGTTGGTGACCTCGAAGATCGTCAGCAAGGCGGAGGGCCGGGTCCTGGAGGCCGCCGACCGCGAGGCCGCCATAGACCAGGAGACCGTACGTGTCGTCGCCCGCCGCGGCGGGCTGCGGATCGTGCAGAACCGGCAGGGCCTGGTGATGGCGGCGGCCGGGGTCGACGCCTCCAACACCCCTGCGGGGACGGTGCTGTTGCTGCCCGACGACCCGGACGCGTCGGCACGTGCCCTGCGGGCCGGGCTGCGTACGGTGCTCGGCGTCGACGTGGGCATCGTCATCAGCGACACCTTCGGGCGGCCCTGGCGTGACGGGCTGACCGACGTCGCCATCGGCGCGGCCGGCGTCCGGGTACTCGACGACCTGCGCGGCGGCACGGACGCGTACGGCAATCCGCTCAGCGCGACGGTGGTGGCCACCGCCGACGAACTGGCCGCGGCCGGCGACCTGGTGAAGGGCAAGGCCGAGGGGCTGCCGGTCGCCGTGGTGCGCGGACTGCCGCACGTCGTCGAGGAGTCGGGGGACGGCGCAGGGGCGCGGGCGCTGGTGCGCAATGCCGCCGACGACATGTTCCGGCTGGGCACGTCGGAGGCGGTGCGCGAGGCGGTGACGCTGCGGCGGACGGTCCGCGAGTTCACCGACGCCCCGGTGGACGGCGGCGCGGTGCGCCGGGCCGTCGACGCCGCGGTGACCGCGCCCGCCCCGCACCACACCACGCCCTGGCGGTTCGTGCTGCTGGAGACCGAGGACAGCCGGCTGCGGCTGCTGGACGCGATGCGGGACGCCTGGATCGCGGATCTGCGCCGCGACGGCTTCTCCGACGAGTCCGTCGCCAAGCGGGTCAGGCGCGGCGATGTGCTGCGGCAGGCCCCGTACCTGGCGGTGCCGTGCCTGGTGGCGGACGGCGCGCACACCTACCCGGACGCGCGGCGCAACGCGGCCGAACGCGAGATGTTCGTCGTCGCGGGCGGCGCCGGGATCCAGAACTTCCTGGTCGCGCTGGCCGGTGAGCGGCTCGGCTCGGCGTGGGTGTCGTCGACGATGTTCTGCCGGGACGTCGTCCGCGAGGTGCTGGAGCTTCCCGCGCACTGGGATCCGATGGGCGCGGTGGCCATCGGCCACCCGGCGGCGGCGCCGAAGGAACGGCCCGCCAGGGACGGCGCGGACTTCGTCGTGGTGCGCTGAGGACCGGGGGCGTCCGGCACGGTGCCATGGGGCGTGGCCGCACGGCACCGTGTGCGCAGGTCGCGGGTCAGAGCGCGGCGATGTCGCCCACGGGGAAGCGCGGGGCGCGGCGCGGCGGGGTACGGCCGGAGAGCAGGACCAGCCGGGTCGCGCGGTGCCGCTGCCCCTCGTACGGCGCGAGCAGGTCGAGCATTTCCGCGTCGGTGGTGCCGCGGCGGCCGGTGAGCGCATAGCCGACGATCTTCGGCAGGTGCAGGTCGCCGACGGTGACCGCGTCCGGGGCGCCGAGCGTGCGTTGCAGGGTCTCGGCGGCGGTCCACGGGCCGATGCCGCCGATCGCCGTCAGCCGGCGGGTGGCGGCCGTGAGGTCCATGCCCGCCGCCTCCTCCATCCTGCGGGCGGCCCGCACCGCGCGCAGGACCGTCGCCGCGCGCTTGTCCTCGACCCCCGCGCGGTGCCACTCCCAGGACGGGATCAGCGTCCACCCGCGCGGATCGGGCATCACCCGCATCCGGTCCCAGGGTCCTGGCGCGGGCTCGCCGTGGCGTTGCAGCAGCAGCCGCCAGGCCCGGTACGCCTCGTCGCTGGTGACCTTCTGCTCCAGGATCGAGGGGATCAGCGACTCCAGGACCAGTCCTGTCCTGGCCAGCCGGACGCCGGGGTGGCGGCGGCGTGCTTCGTGCACGATGCGGTGGCGCGGGGTCAGCGCCGCCGGGTCGTCGCGCTCCCCCAGCAGCTCGGGCAGCCGCTCCAGCAGCCAGTCGGCGCCGGGGCCCCACGCCTCGGCGTCCACGGCGCCGGCCGCCGGGCGGGCCGCGATCCGCAGCGTGCCGGGGCCCTGCGGGGTGCGGCAGGCCCGCCAGACCTCGTCGCCGCGCACCGCGAAGGCGGGGTCGCCGGGGCCGCGCGCCAGCACACCGAGCGTGCGGTGCAGGTCGTACGGTCCTGGCGGAACCCAGGTGCGGGCGGGCATCCGGCCAGGGTAGGCGATACGGCGGGTGGGGGGACGGGTGTCCTGGGCGGGGGCCCGTGGCCGCCCGTTCCCTGTCCGCCTGGCCGTCTACTCGTCCGACGAGAAGCGGATCGACCCCGCGGGGATGGCGGCGTCGCACCACACGCGGATGCCGTCGCGCAGTTCGTTGTCCGCGCCGATCACCGCGCCGTCGCCGATCACCGCGCCGTCCAGCACCGTACGGGCCCCGATCCTGGCCCCCGCGCCGATCAGCGAGTCACGGATCCGGGCACCCGGTTCGATCACCGCGTCCGCCAGCACCGCGCTGCCGTCGATCCGGGCGCCGGCCCCGATCCGGCTGCCGGGCCCGGCGACGCTGCCGCCGGTGAGCTTGGCGTCCGGGGCGACCTGGGCGGTCTCCAGAACCAGCCGCTCCCCGCAGCGCCCCGGCACGGCGGGCGACGGGGCCCGGCCCAGGACGAGGTCGGCGGAGCCGCGGACGAACGCCTGCGGGGTGCCGAGGTCCAGCCAGTAGGTGGAGTCGACCATGCCCTGGAGGTGGGCGCCGTCGGCGAGCAGCCCGGGGAAGGTCTCCCGCTCGACGGAGACCGGGCGGCCCGCCGGGATGGTGTCGATGACCGAGCGGTTGAAGACGTAGGCACCGGCGTTGACCTGGTCGGTGACGATCTCCTCCGGAGTCTGCGGCTTCTCCAGGAAGGCGCTGACCCGGCCGGTGGAGTCGGTGGGCACCAGACCGAAGGCCCGCGGGTCATCGACCCGGGTCAGGTGCAGCGAGACGTCGGCGCCGCTGGTGCGGTGGGTGTCGACGAGTGCCGGGATGTCAAGACCGGTGAGGATGTCGCCGTTGAAGATCAGGACCGGGTCGCCGGGCGCCGAGTGCAGCCGGGAGGCGACGTTGCGCAGGGCGCCGCCGGTGCCCAGCGGCTCCTCCTCGGTGACGTACTCCAGGTGCAGCCCCAGATCCGAGCCGTCGCCGAAATACGGTTCGAAGACCTCGGCGAGATAGGACGTGGCGAGGACGATGTGGTCGACACCCGCCGCGCGGGCGCGCACCAATTGGTGGGTCAGGAACGGCACACCGGCCGCCGGGACCATGGGTTTGGGGGTGTGCACCGTCAGCGGGCGCAGCCTCGTGCCCTTGCCGCCGACCAGGAGGATCGCTTCAGTCACCTTGTCTTCTCTGCTTCCTGCTGGGGTCGGCCGATCGGCGGACCAGTGTAGGCAGACGGTTTTCCGGTCGGGGTCGGCGGGACGGACGACGGCGTGCGGGACGGGCCTGGCCGGGGGCCCGACGGGCGGAGGGCGCGGCCCGCCCGCAGCCGTGGTCGGTAGGACGTGGACGGCGGTGCATCGGTTCACTGCGCACGCCACTTCACCGCACCCATCCGTGCGCCGCCCGCGCTGACGGGCCGTGCGCCGCAGGCCCCGCACGGGCGGACACCGCTGCGTCCGCCGAGACTTGACGGGCCGTCGGCCGCACCGGGCGGACGCCCGTCCGGATCCGCCGGAAGGCCGGTCCGCGCCCGCGTAATCTTGCGACGGTGAACGCCACCGATCGCACCCCCGCCGACCTGCTGCGTTCCGCGCTCGCCGCGGACCCGGCCCGCCCGCTCGTGACCTTCTACGACGACGCCACCGGCGAGCGCGTGGAACTCTCCGTCGCGACCTTCGCCAACTGGGTGGCGAAGACCGCCAACTACCTCCAGGGCGACCTGGCCGCCGAGCCCGGCGACCGGCTGGCGCTGCTGCTGCCCGCCCACTGGCAGACCGCGGTCTGGCTGGTGGCCTGCTCGTCGGTCGGGGTGGTCGCCGACGTGGGCGGCGACCCGGCCACCGCCGACCTCGTGGTCAGCGGCCCCGACGAGCTGGCCGCCGCCCGCGCCTGCTCCGGGGAACGGGTGGCGCTGGCCCTACGCCCGCTGGGCGGCCGGTTCCCGCAGCCGCCCGATGGCTTCGCCGACTACGCGGTGGAGGTACCGGGCCAGGGCGACCGCTTCGCGCCGTTCGCCCCCGTCCGGGCCGCCGACCCGGCGCTCGCCGTCGGCGGCGAGGAACTGACCGGGTCCGGCATCGCGGCCCGCGCGCTCGCCGACGCGGCAGCCGCCGGGCTGCCCGAGGCGCCGCGGGTGCTGTCAGGACTCGCCTACGACAGCTGGCAGGGCCTGTCGTACGGCCTGTACGCACCGCTGGCCACCGGCGGATCCGTGGTGCTCTGCCGCCACCTCGACCGGCTGGACCAGGCGGGCACGGCCGCCCGCAAGGCCACCGAGAACGTCACGTTCACCGTGCCCGCCGCTTCCTGAGGGCCGGACTCCCGCGCACGCCCCGCGTCCCCCGTCCGGCGGACCGCGAAGTCCGCCCGGACGGCCCCGCCGCCGGTTCGGGGCCATGATCAGGAGGGGGCGGGGTGGGTTCGGGGGTGGGGGGACGACGCCGACTCCGGGAAGGATGGACGCCCACGTGACCAACAGCCCCGAGAACCCGTCCGTCCCCGATGGCCCTGACGAGGGCACCGGGCCGACGCCGCGGCAGCCGGCGCCGGGGACAGCACCGGGGCCGGAGGGAGTGGGCGGGCCGGAGGGCACACCGGAGGGGCCCGGGAGGACGGGCAAGGGGCCTGCCGACGCCGACGGCGACGCGGAGCCGGAGGACCCCGCGCCGCTCGACGAGCCACCCACCGCCCATCCCCCGCCTTCCCTATCTGACGGCCCCCCGGACGGCACCCCGGACCGTTCCCCTGCCTGTTCCCCGGACGGCCCCCCGCCCCGCCGCAGGCGTCGCTGGCCGCGCTGGGCGGCTCTCGGTGTGGCGGTGGTGCTGCTGGGGCTGGCCGGGACCGGCTATGCGCTCTACAGCAAGCTCAACGGCAACATCCACACCGACATCGACACCCAGGCCGAGCTGGAGAAGTACGAGGCCGAGCGGCCCAAGGGCGGCCCGACGAACGCCGAGGACATCCTGCTGATCGGCTCCGACACCCGTGGCGGCGGCAACGGCGAGTACGGCGCGGACAACGGCACCCAGCGCTCGGACACCACGATCCTGCTGCACCTGTCGGCCGACCGGCACAGCGCCACCGCGGTCAGCATCCCGCGCGACCTGATGGTGAAGGTGCCGTCCTGCACCCGCTCGGACGGAAAGCGGATGCCGGCCCAGACCACGCAGTTCAACGGGGCGTTCCAGTTCGCCGGTGCCGCCTGTGCGATCCGTACGGTCGAGAAGATGACCGGCATCCGCGTCGACCACCACATGATCATCGACTTCGTCGGATTCAGGAAGGTGGTGGACGCGGTCCACGGTGTCGAGGTCTGCCTGCCCGAGGCGATCGACGACCGTCAGGCGCGGCTGAATCTTCCCGCCGGGCGGCAGACGCTGCGCGGCGAGGACGCACTCGGATTCGTACGGGCCCGCAAGAGTCTGGGTAACGGGAGTGACACTCAGCGTATGGAACGCCAACAGCAGTTCCTTGGCGCTCTCGTGAAGAAAGTGCAGAGCAATGGTGTGCTGCTCAATCCGGCCCGGATCTATCCACTGCTGGATGCCGCGACGAGTTCTCTCACCACCGACAAGGGCCTGGCTTCGCTCACCGGGCTGTACGAATTGGTGCGCAGCATGCGCAGCATTCCTGCGTCCCAAGTGCAGTTCATGACCGTGCCGCGCAGGGAGTACCGCTACAACGCCAATCGCGACGAGTTGGTGCAGCCGTCAGCGGACCGTCTGTTCCGCAGACTGGCCAAGGACCAGCCGGTTTCCGTGGAGCCGCCGCGGCGCGCGAAGGGCGGTCCCGCGTCGGATCCGTCGGGTGACACCCCTTCACCGAACGCGTCCGATACGGCATCCTCCGATGAGAAGGCGGAGAGTTCCCCCTCTCCGCCCGGTGGTTCGGGTCCTGCGTTTCCCGGAACCACCGCAGACCGCGGGATCTGCGAATAAAGATGCCGCAAAGGTACCCTCAACGACTCGAATGGATTGGGCGGAATGCCCAGTTGTAGGTAAGTGGAATTTGTCACGGGCGTCGTTCCGCGCTGAACTGGGCGGATAGTGTGAGCGATCCGGTCGCTCGACCAGCTGACCGACCGACCACGAAACTGCACGACCGACCGACCCGAGCGCCCGAGGGGGAGGCGCTGCGTGGCACCGACGGAGGACTCAAGGCACCGTGGACGCGCAAGGCCGTGGGCGGGCGGGCGACAATGTCGATCCCGCCGATCAATGGGTGTTGAACCCCGAAACCGGCAACTACGAACTGCGCCTCGGCCCTGCCGGCGGAGCGGCGGCCCCGCCCTCCGCCCGTAAGGCACCGGGCCCCGGGGACGGGCGCCCTCCGGCGGGCACGGGCGGCGACACCGATACGCGTGAGCTGCCGACGCAGCGCGACCGGAGAAGCGGACGTGCGGCCGGCGCCGCCCCGGCGGCCGGCAGCGGTGCGGACGGCGGGCGCCCGGCGGGCGGCAGGGCGGCGGCCCGTAAGGCGGGCCGCACGGCCTCGGCCGCGGCCGAGGGTCCGGCGAGCCGGCGCAAGCCGAAGCCGAAGAAGTCCGGGAAGAAGAAGGCGCTCTACTGGACGTCGGGTGTCCTCGGCTTCGTCCTGGTCGCCGGCGGCGGTGGCGCGTTCTACCTGTACCAGCAGCTGGACGGGAACATCTCCAAGGTCGATGTCGGCATCCAGAACGACGCGGTCACCGACGGCCCGGTGAACATCCTCATCCTCGGGACGGACGCCCGCTCGGGGAAGGGCAATCAGGGCTACGGCGACAGCGGCAGCGTCGGGCACGCGGACACCACGATCCTGATGCACGTCTCCAAGGACCGGACGAACGCGACCGCGCTGAGCATCCCGCGCGACATGGTCACCGACATCCCCAACTGCCCGACGAAGCAGAAGGACGGCTCGACCAAGGACATCCCCGGACAGCAGGGGGTGCTCTTCAACACCAGCCTCGGCCAGGAGGGCCGCGACCCCGGCTGCACCTGGCGCACCGTCGAGAAGCTGACCGGCGTGAAGATCAACCACTTCATGATGGCGGACTTCAACGCCGTCAAGGAGCTGTCCGAGGCGGTGGACGGGGTCGAGGTGTGCGCGGGCAAGGACATCAACGACCCCAAGTCGCACCTGAAGTTGTCGGCCGGCCGGCACATCGTCAAGGGTGAGCAGGCGCTGGCGTTCGTCCGTACCCGGCACACCGTCGGCTTCGGCAGCGACCTCAGCCGGATCGAGCTCCAGCAGCAGTTCCTCAGCTCGATGATCCGCAAGATGAAGTCGGACGCGTTCAGCAGCCCGGCAAAGCTCTACGACATCAGCCAGGCGGCGACGAAGGCGCTGACCGTCGACACCGGCATCGGCAGCGCGAAGAAGCTGGTGGACCTCGCCGACGACCTGAAGAAGGTCGACATCGACAAAATCACTTTCGCCACAGTGCCGGTGCTGGACAACCCGGCGAACAAAAACAACGTCATCCTGGACAAGGCGAAGGCGGATCCGCTGTTCCGGATGGTGCAGGCGGACCACACCCTCGCCAAGCCGAAGGGCAAGAGCAAGGGCAAGAAGACGGCGCCGGTCAAGAAGGCCCCGCCGGAGCTTGTCCGGGTCGATGTCACCAACGGCGGCGGCCCGTTCGGCGCCGCTCAGGAGACCGTCGACTGGCTGCAGAACACCAAGGCGGCCAAGCTCTCCACCAACGCGGGCAACGCCCCGGCGAAACTGGCCGCAACCCGGCTGGAGTTCGCCCCGAACCAAGCCGACCAGGCGGCCACCCTCGCCGACTGGATGGGCCTGCCCAAGAGCGCGCTCAAGAAGGCGTCGGCCGACGCCGGTGACCGCGTGCCGATGAAGCTGACCCTCGGCAAGGACTTCAAGGAAGCCGGCACCCCTATTGAGGCGCCGACTGAAACCCCGGACGGGGTTCAGCACGTCAATGCAGATGACAAGAACATCTGTGCCAAGTGATCTGAGCGAATCCGGCCGCCCCGACCCGGCGCCGACCGCACCACGACCGACTACGGGGAGAGGGCCCAATGCGCCAGAGCAGTGTGCGTGGTGACCGGCCGCGACGACGACAACAGGCCGACGCACAGGAGCTGGAGGGCCGGTACGACAGCCCGTCAGAAAGCAGCGGACCGCCCCCGGACGCACCCGGCTGGACCCCGGACGACGAGGCAGGATCCGGCGCCGAATCCCTTGCCGGCGCGGGCCGTTCGGGCAAGGACGGCGGCGGCACGTCCCGCCGGGGCCGCCGCCGCGCGGGCCGCCAGCGCCGCCGCAAGGGCGGCCGGGTCCTGCGCTGGACCGCGCTCGCCCTCGGCGTGCTGCTGGTCGGCGGCGCAGGCGCGGGCTGGCTCTACTACGAGCACCTCAACGGCCTGCTGCGCAAGGACCACTTGGACCTCGGCAGCAGCGGTCTGCAAAAGCCCGAGCCGAACGCCTTCGGGCAGAGTCCGCTCAACATCCTGATGATCGGCTCCGACGGCCGGAACAGCGAGAAGAACATCGACCTCGGCGGCTCCCGCGAAGACGCGGACCGCAAGCCGCTGGGGGACGTCCAGATGCTGCTGCACGTCTCCGCCGACCGCAGCAACATGTCGGTGATATCCATACCGCGCGACACCCGCGTTCCCATACCGAAGTGCACCGACCCCGACGACGGCAAGGTCTATCAGCAGGCCACCGCCCCCATCAACCAGTCGCTCCAGCACGGCGGTCCCGGCTGCACGGTCGCCACGTGGAAAGAGCTGACCGGCATCTACATCGACCACTTCATGATGGTCGACTTCTCCGGTGTGGTGGACATGGCGGACGCCATCGGCGGCGTCCCCGTCTGCGTCGACAACAACGTCTACTCGCACGACAGCAAGGGCCACGGCAGCGGCCTCAAGCTGACCAAGGGCACCCACTCCGTCAAGGGCGTGCAGGCACTCCAGTGGCTGCGCACCCGCTACGGCTTCGAGGACAACACCGACATCGGGCGCACCAAGGCCCAGCACATGTACATGAATTCCATGGTCAGGCAGCTGAAGTCGGGCACCAAGCTCACCGACCCCGGCAAGCTGTACGACCTGGCCGAGGCCGCCACCAAGGCGCTCACCGTCGACGACGGCCTGGGCTCCCCCAAGAAACTCTACGACCTGGCGGGCGAACTCCAGCGGGTGCCGACCAAGCGCATCACGATGGTCACCATGCCCTGGCAGTACGGCCCCGGCGAGAAGTACGTGCTGCCCAAGCCGGGTGACGCGGAGCAGACCTTCACGCTGCTGCGCAACGACACCTCGCTGGACGGCAAGGACGCGAAGAAGAAGCCGACGCCCGACCCCAAGCCGTCAACGGCCAAGGACCAGCTGAAGGTTGTCGTCCAGAACGGCACCAACAGCACCGTGTCGGGCCCGGTCCCCCACCGCGCCTCCGTCATCCAGCAGCAGCTCGTGCAGCTCGGCTACACCACGGCCGGCACCGACTCCACGCTCGTCACGCAGGCCGACACCACCATCGGCTACCCGGACGGCAAGCAGCGCGGCGACGCCCTGGCGCTGGCCAAGTCGCTCGGCCTGCCCAAGAGCGCGGTCAAGCAGTCCGCTTCGGCCGACGGGCTGCGCCTGGTCGTCGGCAACGACTGGCGCGAAGGGTCCACGTACCCGAAGCAGGGCGCGGACAAGGGTTCCGACAAGGCCCCGGAGAGCGCCGACGCGCTCAACGGCGAGGACAAGAAGGCGTGCATGAAGGTGAATCCGATGTACACCTTCTGAGCCGCGAGCGGGAAGCGGAAGGGGGCGGGCCCCGCACGGGCCCGCCCCCTTCCGCTGCGTCAGCGCCGGTTATTCGGCGGGCGCGGTCACCGCCGGGCGGCGGCTGGCGATGACCTTCTTCGCGAGCGCGCGCGGGCTGGTCAGGAAGCCCACGCCCCACGCCATGTGCATGGTGGCCAGCGCCACCGGGATCTGGACGCGCGCCTTGAGCGGCAGCCCCTTGCCCGCCGGTACCGAACCCGCCGCGATGGCGGCCAGGTAGCCGGCCGGGACGACGAAGCCCCAGGGGGTGACGGCGGCGCCGACGACGACACCGGCGGCGATGGCGCACACCGCGGTCGGCGGCGCGAGGTAGCGCAGGTTGATCGAGCCGGAGTGGTAGCGCGCGACGACGTGCCGCCACTTGCCGTAGTCCTTGTACTGCTTGGCCAGCGCCTTGACGCTGGGCCGCGGCCGGTACTGCACCTTCAGCTCGGGCGAGAACCACACGCCGCCGCCGGCCTCGCGGATCCGGAAGTTCAGCTCCCAGTCCTGGGCGCGGATGAACTCCTCGTTGTAGCCGCCCTGTTGCTCCAGCACCTCGCGCCGGAAGACGCCCAGGAAGACGGTCTCGGCGGGGCCCGCCTCGCCACCGGTGTGGAAGGCGGCGTTGCCGACGCCGATCCTGGAGGTCATCGCGGCGGCGACGGCGTCCTCCCAGGCGTTCTCGCCCTCGGCGTGCATGATGCCGCCGACGTTCTGCGCGCCGGTCTCCTCCAGGAGGCGCACGGCGGTGGCGATGTAGTTCGGCGAGAGCATGCCGTGGCCGTCGACGCGGACCACGACGGGGTGCCGGGACGCCTTGATCGCGGCGTTCAGCGCGGCGGGGGTGCGGCCCGTCGGGTTGGGCACGGTGTGCACCCGCGGGTCTTCGGCCACCAGCTCGGCGGCGATCTCGTCCGTACGGTCCGCTGAGGGGCCGAGGGCGATCACCACCTCCATCTCGCCGGCGTACTCCTGCTCCAGGATGTGCCGGACCGAGCTGCGCAGGTGACGTTCCTCGTTGAGCACCGGCATGATCACGGAGACGGCCGGGGGCTGCTGCTGGGGCATGGTTCCTCGGGGGGACGGCCCGCGGCGGAGCCGCCATCGACGGCAGCGCTCGCCGGGAGACTGCGATATTCCGTCTCACGTTACCGCGAACGAGGGACACGTCCGGACGGTGGCCGGGTGGCGGGGCGGCGGACGCCCGGCGTGTGACGCTTTACAGCAGATCGTATGGACTTATGTTGTCCCCGCCGGCTTCGTCCCGACCGTTCGCCCCGCAGCTGTGGCCGGCCGCCCCTCGCACCCGTCCCGCCGCGGAGGTGTCCCCGTGACCGCCCCGTCCCGCTCCGCCCGCACCGCAGCGCACCGTCCGGGCCGTCGGCGTCCGCCGCGCAAGCGCTGGGGGCTGCGGATCGCCGCCGCCGTCTCGGTGCTGCTGATGACCACCAGCGGGGTGGGGCACGCGATGGTCAGCGGCGTCGAGAGCGGCATCGGCAGGGTGGACGCGTTCCAGGGGATGCAGAACCGTCCCGGGGGCGGCGACGGACTGAACTTCCTGGTCGTCGGCACGGACGGCCGGGACAAGCTCACCAAGGCGGAGAAGAGGAAGTACCACCTGGGCGGGG
This sequence comes from Streptomyces sp. NPDC048644, assembly GCF_043199105.1. Lineage (NCBI taxonomy): Bacteria > Bacillati > Actinomycetota > Actinomycetes > Kitasatosporales > Streptomycetaceae > Streptomyces > Streptomyces sp. NPDC048644. Next base: position 27,438 of record NZ_JBICVO010000024.1, on the reverse strand, counting down.
CGCCCTGTCACTGCACGGACACCCTGATGCTGGTCCACCTGTCCGCCGGGCGGGACCGCGCCAGCGTCGTCAGCCTGCCGCGCGACTCGTACGCCGAGGTACCCGCCCACCGGGACGCGGCCACCGGGGCGCAGCGGCCCCGGCACGCCATCAAGCTGAACGCGGCGTACGCGGAGGGCGGCCCCAATCTCACCGTGCGCACCGTCGAGCACATGACGGCGGTGCACATCGACCACTACCTGGAGGTCGACTTCACCAGCTTCATGCGCAGCGTGGACGCGGTCGGCGGGGTGGAGATCTGCACCGTGCGGCCACTGAAGGACAGCTATACGGGCCTGGACATGCCGGCCGGAAAAGCGCAGCTCAACGGCGGGCAGGCGCTCCAGTACGTGCGCTCGCGGCACATCGACGGGTCGGCCGACCTCGGCCGGATGCAGCGCCAGCAGCGGTTCCTCGCCTCCCTCATCCACAAGGTCACCTCCTCCGGGGTGCTGATGAACCCGATCCGCGTCAAGGAGGTGGCCACCGCGATGCTGGCGTCCGTGCGGGCCGACGCGGGGTTCAACGCCGACGACATGGTGGACCTCGGGCAGGCGATGCGCGGCTTCTCCGCGTCGTCGTCGGAGTTCGTCTCGGTGCCGCTGGCCAGGAACGGGGTGCGGCTGCCCGACGGCGGTTCGACGGTGCGCTGGGATCCGGTCAGGTCCCGGCAGCTCTTCCAGGCGATCCGGGACGACAAGCCGTTCGCCGCGCACCGGCCGAAGACCGCGGCGAAGCAGCCGCCCGCCACGGTGGTGGACGTGCCGCCGAACCAGATCCGGGTGCACGTCGACAACGGCACCGGGCAGCACGGTCTGGGCCGGGGCACCGCCAAGGCGCTGCACGCCGCCGGGTTCGTCGCCGCCGGTGTCCCGGGCGACGCACCGGGCGCCCCCTTCGCCCGTACGGTCATCTCCTACGACCCGCGCTGGGACCGCTCGGCCCGTACGCTCGCCGCCGCGCTGCCGGGGGCCGAGCTGCGCCGGGCGGCCGGGCAGGGGCCGGTCATGAAGGTCACCGTCGGCGCTGACCACAAGGGCGTGCATCCGGTGCGGGCGGAGGAGCCGCCGGCCGGTTCCCCGGGGCTTTCCGCGATCACCGGGGACGAGGCCGTGTGCCCATGAGCGTCCCCACTCCCCGCGCGGCGGTGCGCCCGACGGTGCCGGGGCCTCCCGCGGGGCCGGTGTACCTGCGGCGGGCCGGGGTGGCGGTGGCGGCCCTGTGCCTGGTCGCTGCGACCGCGGCGGCGGCCCCTCCGGCTCCGGCGGCGCCCACCGGCTGCGGCGGTCTGGCGGGCGGGCAGCTGTGCCTGCGCGGCCCGGTCGGCGCGGCGGGCCGCTACCTCGTGAGCTACCGGCGCGGCGCCACCACGGGCCCGGCGCGTGCCATCGGCGGCTCCCGCCCGGTGCCGGGCGAGATCACCGTGCGGCTCGGCTATCAGCGCAAGGACGCCAGGATCACGGCGTTCCCCGGGTGGTTCGGTTTCCGGCGGACGGTGCGGGGAGCCGCCGAGCTGAGCGGACGGGTGGAGATGCTGCCCGGGGAGTGCATCCGGGGCCTCATGGAGCACCGGGACACCGTCTTCGTCACCAAGTGGAGCTGCGGCTGATCCCCGGGTCGGCTGGCGGCACGTTTCCGGAGGGTCGCATCGTGTGGCAGGTCGTACTGGGCATCACGCCGGCGACGGTGGCGCTGTTTCTGCTGGCGGCGACGGCGCTGGCGCTGGCGCTCGCCCTGTGGGCGGGGCGGGCGCCACAGAGCGCGGCGCCGCGCAGGACCGCGGGGGTGCTGCTGGGCTGCTGGCTGCTGCTGGTTCTGGTGATGACGCTGGCGCCGTCGCAGCCGATCGGTTCGGGGGATGCCACGGTGTGGTGGCTGCCGGGTGAGGGCCTGTTCGACCCGGGGGCGCCGCTGCTGCCGCAGGAGCTGTCGATGCTGGTGCGGCAGCAGCTGACGAACGCCGCGCTGTTCCTTCCGGTGCCGATGCTGCTGCGGTTCGCGCTGCCTGGCCGGTCGGTGGCCGCCGCGTTCCTGGCGGGGGTGGGGCTGTGCGTGCTGATCGAGGTGGCGCAGCTGATGATGCGGGCCGGGCGGATCGCCGATGTGAACGATGTGCTGTGCGGGGCCGCCGGGACCGGCATCGGGCTGGGGCTCGCGGCGCTGGCCCGGCTGGCCGCCGCCGTCATGCGTCGTCGAGGCCCTCGGCGGCGCGTCGCTCGCGCAGCTCCATGATCGCGCGCCGCCTGGCGAGGCGGTGCGTGCGGCGGATCTGCGCCTCCTGGTAGCGGCGCCTGTCCCGTTCGGTTTCGGGGACGACCGGCGGCACCCTGCGGGGCGTGCCGTTGGCGTCGACGGCGGCGAAGACGAGGTAGGCGGAGCCGACCTGGGTGGCCGGGGTGGATTCGTTCCAGCGCTCTGCCAGGACCCGTACGCCGACCTCCATGGAGGACCGGCCGGTCCAGTTGACCTGGGCCTTCACATGGACGAGGTCGCCGACCCTGACCGGTTCGATGAAGGCCATCTCGTCCATCGACGCGGTCACGGCGGGCCCGCCGGAGTGCCGTCCGGCGACCGCGCCCGCGGCGTCGTCGACCAGTTTCATGATCACGCCGCCGTGCACCGTCCCGAGGAGGTTGGTGTCCCCGGCGGTCATGATGTGCGAGAGCGTGGTGCGGGATACGGAGGTGGGCTTGCCCGGAAGCGCGCCCTCCTCGCCGGTCGCGGCGGTTTCGGTCATGCGACCACCCTAATCTCGGCCATCCGCGGCCGGACGCGCGCCGTCCGGAATGCGGTTTTGCCCCGGTGCCGCCGGAATGGTCACGTCCCCTTGCGGTATGCCCTGACCCTTTGCATCAGCTCTGCAACAGCCCCGGCCCGATCCTGCACCCGGCCTGTAAGGAGGCCCCCTCCGGCAGGCACACTTCCCCCTATGAATGAGTGGCAAGGCGGTACCTCCCGCCCGCACGGTGCCGGGGGTGGACGATCCCGCGACCGGAGCGGGAACGGGTACGGACGCGGCAGCGGCAGCACCCAGCCGGAGGGGGTGCGTGCCATGCCGCAGGTGCGACGCGACGCGGGGTCCGGGTACGGGCGGTCCGAGCCGCCGCTGCCGCCGCAGATGTCCCCGCGCCGGGGCAGCGTGCCGCCGCAGCAGTCCCAGGGCTACGACGACTACGACAGCGGCTACAACACCGGGCAGGTCTACGGCGGTGACGGCGGCGGCCAGGGCGGCGGCCGTGGCGGCGGGCCCGACGGCTACCGCGCCCGGCCGCGTCCCAACTGGGGCCGGCGCATCAAGTGGACGGTCCTGACCCTGGTCGTGGTGTTCGCCGTCACGTCGGTCGCCACGTATTTCTGGGCCGACGGCAAGCTGCGCCGGAAGGTCGACCTCAGCAAGGTCATCGACCGTCCGGCAGCGGGCGACGGCACGAACTACCTGATCGTGGGCTCGGACAGCCGCGAGGGCATGACCGCCGACGACAAGAAGAAGCTGCACACCGGCTCGGCCGAGGGCAAGCGCACCGACTCGATGATGATCCTGCACGACGGCAGCAACGGCCCCACGCTGATCTCGCTGCCGCGCGACTCGGACGTGGAAATCCCGTCGTTCGTCGGCTCGGACTCCGGCAAGAAGTACCCGGGCACCGGGCGGCACACCAAGCTGAACGCGGCCTATGCCGAGGACGGCGCCGAACTGCTGGTGCGGACCGTCGAGTTCAACACCAAGCTGCACATCGACCACTACGTCGAGATCGGCTTCGCCGGGTTCGCCGGCATCGTGGACGCGATCGGCGGCGTCGAGCTGAACATCCCCAAGGCGTTCAAGGACAAGGACTCCGGCTCCGACTTCAAGGCGGGCACGCAGACGCTCAACGGCAGCCAGGCGCTGGCCTTCGTCCGCGCCCGGCACGCGTTCGCCGCCAGCGACCTGGCACGCACCAAGAACCAGCAGAAGTTCCTGGCGGCGCTGGCGAGCCAGACCGCGACGCCGAGCACGGTCCTCAACCCGTTCAAGCTCTATCCGACGATGAGCGCGGGCCTCGACACCTTGATCGTCGACAAGGACATGGGCCTGTGGGACCTGGGCCAGATGTTCTTCGCGATGAAGGACGTCACCGGCGGCGAGGGCAAGTCCATGAACATGCCGATGTCCGGCATCGTGCACGGCAACGTGGTGTGGGACAAGGCCAAGCTCACGCAGCTCGTCCAGCAGCTCAACAACGACGAGAAGGTCACGGTCTCCGACGGCCAGTGACCCGGCCCGTACGCGGAACGGCCCCCGGCGCGACGCCGGGGGCCGTTCCGTTTCCTCGCCCTACGGCAGGTTGCGGGCCATCACGATCCGCTGCACCTGGTTCGTGCCCTCGTAGATCTGGGTGATCTTGGCGTCGCGCATCATGCGCTCGACCGGGTAGTCACGGGTGTAGCCGTAGCCGCCGAGCAGCTGGACGGCGTCCGTGGTGATCTCCATGGCGGCGTCGGACGCGTAGCACTTGGCCGCGGCGCCGAAGAAGGTCAGGTCCTCGGCCTTGCCGCCGGCCGAGATCCGCTCGGACTTGGCGGCGGCTGCGTAGGTCAGCTGGCGGGCGGCCTCCAGCTTCATGGCCATGTCGGCGAGCATGAACTGCACGCCCTGGAAGTCGCCGATCGGCTTGCCGAACTGCTTGCGCTCCTGGACGTAGCCCTTGGCGTAGTCCAGGGCGCCCTGGGCGATGCCGAGCGCCTGGGCCGCGATGGTGATGCGGGTGTGGTCCAGGGTCTTCATCGCCGTGGCGAAGCCGGTGCCCTCGGCGCCGATCATGCGGTCGGCGGGGATGCGGACGTTGTCGAGGTAGACCTCACGGGTCGGCGAGCCCTTGATGCCGAGCTTCTTCTCCGGGGCGCCGAAGGAGACGCCCTCGTCGCCCTTCTCCACGACGAACGCCGAGATGCCCTTGGAGCGCTTCTCGGGGTCGGTGACGGCCATCACTGTGTAGTACTCGCTGACCCCGGCGTTGGTGATCCAGCGCTTGACGCCGTTGAGCACCCAGAAGTCGCCGTCGCGGACGGCCTTGGTCTTCATGCCCGCGGCGTCCGAGCCCGCGTCCGGCTCGCTCAGGCAGTACGAGAACATCGCGTCGCCCTTGGCCAGCGGGCCGAGGTACTTCGCCTTCAGCTCCTCGGAGCCGGAGAGGATGACCGGCAGCGAGCCGAGCTTGTTGACCGCCGGGATGAGGGAGGAGGAGCCGCAGACGCGGGCCACCTCCTCGATGACGATGACGGTGGCCAGCGCGTCGGCGCCGGCACCGCCGTACGCCTCCGGTACGTGGACGGCGTGCAGGTCGTTGGCGACCAGCGCGTCGAGCGCCTCCTGCGGGAAGCGCGCCTCCTCGTCCACGGCGGCGGCGAACGGTGCGATCTTCGCCTCGGCGAGCGCGCGCACCGACTCACGGAGCATGTCGTGCTCCTCCAACGGCCGGTACAGATCGAAATCAGCGGTTCCCGCCAAGGTTTCTCACTCCCCTGAGAGCTGACTGCAGTGCTAACTACCGTTAAGTAACCCGTAATCTCCTTCGGATTCTAGGCGCCGGCCGCCCATCGGGATACGTGAGGTTCCCGACAACGTGCGGCCCCGGGGCGGCGGACGCCCGACGAGCCCCGGAGCGGGCCCGACTATGCTCGGTCAGCGCTGTTTTCCCGCCGGGAACAGCGCGTTGCCCGCCCGCCCGTCACCGCCCGCCACCCCGCACCCGCGGCCCCGAGCCGACACCACTTGTCTGGAGTACCCATGGCCCTCAAGATCACCGTGATCGGCACCGGCTACCTCGGCGCCACACACGCCGCCGCCATGGCCGAACTCGGCTTCGAGGTACTGGGCCTTGACGTGGTCCCCGAGAAGATCGAGATGCTCCAGCGCGGCGAGGTCCCGATGTACGAACCGGGACTTGAGGAGCTGCTGCGCCGCCACGTCGCGGGCATCGATGGCGCCACCGGCCGGCTGCGCTTCACGACCTCCTACGAAGAGGCGGGCGCGTTCGGCGACGTGCACTTCGTGTGCGTCAACACGCCGCAGAAGCACGGCGAGTACGCCTGCGACATGTCGTACGTGGAGAGCGCCTTCGCGTCGCTGGCGCCGCATCTGACCCGGCCCGCGCTGGTCGTCGGCAAGTCGACGGTGCCGGTGGGCAGCGCGGCCAGGCTCGCCGGGCTGCTGGCCGCCGCGGCGCCCGCTGGTGAGGCGGCCGAGCTGGCCTGGAACCCGGAGTTCCTGCGCGAGGGCTTCGCCGTCCAGGACACCCTGCACCCGGACCGGATCGTCGTCGGTGTGGCCAGCGAGCGGGCCGAGGAGCTGCTGCGTGAGGTGTACGCGACGCCGGTCGGCGAGGGCTCGCCCTTCATCGTCATGGACTACCCGACGTCCGAGCTGGTCAAGACGTCGGCCAACTCCTTCCTCGCGACGAAGATCTCCTTCATCAACGCGATGGCCGAGGTGTGCGAGGCGGCCGACGGCGACGTGGTGAAGCTGGCCGAGGCCATCGGGCACGACGAGCGGATCGGCAAGAAGTTCCTGCGGGCCGGCATCGGCTTTGGCGGCGGCTGCCTGCCCAAGGACATCAGGGCCTTCATGGCCCGCGCCGGTGAACTGGGCGCCGACCAGGCGCTGACCTTCCTGCGCGAGGTCGACTCGATCAACATGCGGCGCCGCGGCCACATGGTCGAGCTGGCCCGTGACGCGGTGGGCGGCGGCTTCCTCGGCAAGCGGGTCGCCGTCCTGGGCGCCACCTTCAAGCCGGACTCGGACGACGTACGCGACTCCCCCGCGCTGAACGTCGCGGGGCAGATCCACCTCCAGGGCGGGCAGGTCACCGTCTACGACCCCAAGGGCATGGAGAACGCCAGGCGGCTCTTCCCGACCCTCGGGTACGCGGACAGCGCGCTGGACGCGGTGCGCGGCGCGGACGCGGTGCTGCACCTGACGGAGTGGCGCGAGTTCCGCGAGCTGGACCCGGCCGCGCTCGGCGAGGTCGTCACCGAGCGCCGCATCCTGGACGGCCGCAACGCGCTCGACCCGGAGCTGTGGCGCAAGGCCGGCTGGACCTACCGGGCGCTGGGGCGTCCGCAGGCGTAACCACCGCACCGTCAGCCGGACTCCGCGCGTCTGGCGCGGTAGCTCCGCATCTTCGCCCGGCTGCCGCAGACCGCCATGGTGCACCAGCGGCTGCGGCCGGCCGGGCTTCTGTCGTAGAAGGCCCACCGGCAGTCGTGGGCCTCGCACGCCTTCAGGCGCGCCCAGCTTCCGCCGGCCGTGGCGGCGGCGATCCCGGCGGCGACGGCGGCGGTGAGCGCGGCGGTGCCGGTCAGCCCCGGCACGGGGCGCAGCGCTGCGCCACCGTCGGCGTCCAGGGTGAGGACGAGGGGGGCGCGGGCGAACAGCCGCTCCAGGTCCCCGGCAGCCGCGTCCGGGAGGGCGGCGCCGGTGTGCGCGAGGCAGGCGGCCCGCAGCGCCTCCCGCAGCGCGCACGCCTCGGCCGTCCCGGCGTCCGCCCGGCCCTCGCCGCGCGGCAGGCCGTGGCCGTCGAGGAACGCGGCGAGGCCGCCGTCGGCGGTCAGTGTGTCCTGCCCGGACGCGATGTCGAGGGTGTTCACCAGCTGCTGCACCAGGAGCAGTTGGCCGGGTGCGGTGCGGTCGGCCATGTGTATGACGTTACCTGCGTGGGCAATGATGCGGTAACGCAGTTACCGGTTAACCCATTCAGGAGGTAACGATGTCTCTCATCGTCCCCGGCCCCGTCGTCCTGGACTGCCCCGACGCGCAGGCGCTCGCCGGCTTCTACGCCGCGGCGCTGGACTGGGAGGTGAGCGGCGACGGCGACTGGGTCGTGGCCACCGGGCCCGCCGGGCGGCAGCTCGCCTTCCAGCGCGTCGACGACTACGCCCCGCCGCACTGGCCGGGGCAGGAGCACCCGCAGCAGCTCCACCTCGACTTCGACGTGGCCCGCGAGGCCATCGACGAGGCGGAGCGCCGGGTGCTGGACCTCGGCGCCGAACTGGTGCAGCCGGACGCACCCGGGCGGACCTTCCGGGTCTACCTCGACCCCGCGGGCCATCCGTTCTGTCTGTGCCTGCGCTGAGCGGTCCGCGCCGCAGACGACGGCGGGCCGCCCCCGGGGTGTCCGGGTGCGGCCCGCCGTCGTCCTGTGGTGCGCAGGTCAGCCCTGGCCAGGACCGTCCAGCTGCTCGATGGTGGCCACCGACGGCGGGCGGCTCGCCTGCTCGTCGCGGGCCACGTCCTCGGCGGCGCGCAGCACCCGGACCGCGTTCTTCCAGGTGAGCTTCGCGAGGTCGGCCTCGGACCACTTGCGGCGCTGCAACTCGGCGATCAGGTGCGGGTATCCGGCGACGTCGGCGAGGCCGTCCGGGGTGAAGGCGGTGCCGTCGTAGTCGCCGCCGATGCCGATGTGGTCGGCGCCCGCCACCTCGCGCATGTGGTCGAGGTGGTCGGCGACGGTGGCGGCGGTGGCCTTCGGCCGCGGGTGGGCGGCCTCGAAGGCGCGGTGCACCGCCATGCCCTCCTCGGTGGTGTCGAGGTGGTGCAGGCCGTGGGCGCGCATGTTCTCGTCGGCCTGCCGGGTCCACTCGACGGCGGCGGGCAGCACGAACTTCGGGACGAAGGTGGCCATCGCGACGCCGCCGTTGGCGGGGAGCTGAGCCAGTACGTCATCGGGGATGTTGCGCGGGTGATCGCACACGGCGCGGGCCGACGAGTGCGAGAAGATCACCGGCGCCCGGCTGGTGCGCAGCGCGTCGCGCATGGTGGTGGCCGCGACGTGCGAGAGGTCGACGAGCATCCCGCAGCGGTTCATCTCCCGCACGATCTCTTCGCCGAAGGCGGTCAGACCGTTGTGCCGCGGCTCGTCGGTCGCCGAGTCCGCCCAGTCGATGGTGTCGTTGTGGGTGAGCGTCATGTAGCGGACGCCCAGCCGGTGCAGGGCCCGCAGGGTGGCCGGCGAGTTGTGGATGGAGTGGCCGCCCTCGGCGCCCATCAAGGACGCTATCCGGCCGTCGGCGCGGGCCGTCTCCATGTCGTCGGCGGTGAGCGCCAGGCGCAGCTCGTCCGGGTAGCGGGCGGCCAACTGCCGCACCACGTCGATCTGTTCGAGGGTGGCGCTGACCGCCTTGTCGCCCGCGTAGTCGGCCCGTACGTACACCGACCAGAACTGCGCGCCGACGCCGCCGGCCCGCAGCCGCGGGATGTCGGTGTGCAGGAACGCCGACTGGTCGGCGGCGATGTCGCGCCGGTCGAGGTCGTAGCCGACCTGCTCGCGCAGCGCCCAGGGCAGGTCGTTGTGGCCGTCCACGACGGGCCAGCGGGCCAGCAGTTCCCGCGCGGCGTCCAGCTCGGCGCTCACTTGGTGCCCCCGAAGCCGAAGCCGGCCGGGGAGGCGACCTTGTTGCGCAGCCGCTTGCCCTTCTCGGTCGCCTGGTCGTTCAGCTCCTGCTGGAAGTCCCGCATCCGGGCGCGGAGTTCGGCGTCGTGGGCGGCGAGGATCCGGACGGCGAGCAGTCCGGCGTTGCGGGCGCCGCCGACCGAGACGGTGGCGACCGGCACCCCGGCGGGCATCTGCACGATGGACAGCAGCGAGTCCATGCCGTCCAGGTACTTCAGCGGCACCGGCACGCCGATGACCGGCAGCGGGGTGACCGAGGCGAGCATCCCCGGCAGGTGCGCGGCCCCTCCGGCGCCCGCGATGACCGCCTTCAGGCCGCGTCCTGCCGCTTCCTCGCCGTACGCGATCATCTCGCGCGGCATGCGGTGCGCGGAGACGACATCGACCTCGTAGGGGATCTCGAACTCGTCGAGCGCCTTGGCGGCTGCCTCCATGACGGGCCAGTCGGAGTCGGAGCCCATGACGATGCCGATGAGCGGGGCGGCGGGTGTGCCGGAGGGGCTGGAGATCATTCGGTGATCGTTCCTCGCAGGTAGCCGGCGGCGTGCGCGGCGCGCTCGCGCACGTCGGCCAGGTCGTCGCCGTAGGTGTTGACGTGGCCGACCTTGCGGCCGGGCTTCACATCCTTTCCGTACATGTGAATCTTCAACTGCGGGTCGCGTGCCATGCAATGCAGGTACGCGGAGTACATGTCCGGGAAGTCGCCGCCGAGTACGTTGGCCATCACCGTCCAGGGGGCGCGCGGGCGCGGGTCGCCGAGCGGGAGGTCGAGCACGGCGCGGACGTGGTTGGCGAACTGTGAGGTGATGGCGCCGTCCTGGGTCCAGTGGCCGGAGTTGTGCGGGCGCATCGCGAGTTCGTTGACCAGCACCACGGGCTCGCCGTCGGCATCCCTGACCTCGAACAGCTCGACGGCGAGGTGCCCGACGACGTCCAGTTCGGCGGCGATCCGCAGCGCCAGCTCCTGCGCCCGCGCCGAGAGGTCTTCGCCCAGCCCTGGCGCCGGGGCGATGACCGTGTCGCAGACGCCGTCGACCTGGACGGACTCCACGACGGGATAGGCGACGGCCTGGCCGTGCGGCGAGCGGACGACGTTGGCGGCCAGTTCGCGGACGAAGCCGACCTTCTCCTCGGCGAGTACCGGCACTCCGGCGCGGAACGGCTCGGCCGCCTCCTTGGAGGATCGTACGATCCAGACACCCTTGCCGTCGTAGCCGCCGCGGACGGTCTTGAGGACCACCGGGAGGCCGCCCTCGCCGTCCTGCGGCCACTGCCCTCCGGCCGCGTCCCGCGCGCCGTCACCCGCCAGCTCGGCGGCGAAGGCCGCGACATCCGCGGGATCCGTCACCAGGCGGTGCCGCGGACAGGGCGCGCCGATCGCGTCCAGCTTCGCGCGCATCACACCCTTGTCCTGCGCGTGCACCAGGGCGGCCGGGCCCGGCCGTACGGGGATACCGTCGGCCTCCAGCGCCCTCAAGTGCTCGGTGGGCACGTGCTCGTGATCGAAGGTGATGACATCGCAGCCGCGCGCGAAGGCACGCAGCGTGTCCAGGTCGCGATAGTCGCCGATGACGACGTCGCTCACCACCTGGGCCGCCGAATCCTGCGGGGTGTCACTGAGGAGCTTGAACTTGATGCCGAGGGGGATACCCGCCTCGTGGGTCATACGGGCGAGCTGACCGCCACCGACCATGCCGACTACCGGGAACGTCACGCCCCCAGGGTATCCGCCCGGCCGCACCACCCCGACAGCGCCTTGGGGGATCCTCCAAGGTCCGGTGTCCGCGGGGGGTGGCGGGCGCCGCGGGAAGATCACCGGGAGGGGCGGCGCACCCGTACGGGACGGGCACCGGCGCGGGACGGGCGACGGCAGAGGGGGCAGCGGGCATGGAGAAGAACGGGCAGGGCTCGAAGGGCGGCATACCGGGGCGGCCGGCCTGGGATTCCCGGCTGCTGGTGCCTGCGGTGGCCATCGCCGCGCTGCTGATCGCGGTGTACTCGGTGATCTCCCAGCTGACCGGGCCGATGGTCTTCGGCCCGCGCAGCGCCGAGATCGTGGTGTCGGTGGGCGACCACTTCTCGGTGCAGCTGCCCCGCACCGCAGGCGGCGCCCGCTGGGCCGTCGCCGCCCCGGCCCCCGACCCGGCCGTCCTGAGGCCGGCGGGCGGCCACGTCAGGACGGGAGCCCCGCCGCCCGCCGGTCCCACCCCCACCCGCTACCTGGACTTCGTCGCGGTCGCCGCGGGCCGTACGGACCTCAGGTTGCTGCGCTGCCGGGAGTGCGGCCCGGGTGCGGCGGAGGAGCCCGGCGCCCGGAGCCTGAACTTCCGGATCACCGTGGGATGACACCGTGACGGCCCGCGACGAGGCGCGGGCACGGCCTCAGGACGGTCGTTAGCATGTGGGGGCGGACCGGGACGTCGGTGCGCGCATCCGCCACCGACAGGGAGCTGAACGATCACCATGAGTGAACGGAGCGCACTGCGGTCCCGGCTGGATGCGCTCATGCGGGAAGTCGTCAAATTCGGTGCCGTCGGCGGCGCCGGGGTCTTCGTGAACTTCGCGGTGTTCAACCTCGTGCGGCATCTGACGGAGCTGCCCGTGGTCCGGGCCAGCGTGGTGGCGACGGTCGTCGCGACCGTCACCAACTACCTCGGCTACCGCTACTTCACCTACCGCGACCGCGACAAGCAGGGCCGCACCCGCGAGCTGACGCTCTTCCTGCTGTTCAGCGTCATCGGCCTGGTCATCGAGAACGGCGTGCTCTACGTCGCGACGTACGGCTTCGACTGGGACACCCCGCTCCAGAGCAACGTCTTCAAGTTCCTCGGCATCGGGATCGCCACCCTCTTCCGCTTCTGGTCGTACCGCACCTGGGTCTTCCGCACCGCCCTCCCGGCGCGCGCCGCCGTGGAGAGCGCCGAGAAACTCCTCGCAGGCGAGCCGGAACGCCGGCCGCAGCCGTACGGTTCCTCGCCCCGCTAGGACCTTTACCCGCCAGGGCCTTTCACAGGTCGGCGGGCTCCGCCTCGCGGGCCAGGAACAGCGCGAACACCGGCGGGTGCTGCTGGAGCAGTTCAAGACGGCCGCCGTCCGCCTCCGCCAGATCGCGGGCGACCGCGAGGCCGAGGCCGGTCGAATTGCGGCCGGAGACGGTGCGCTCGAAGACCCGCGAGCCGAGGTCGGGCGGTACGCCGGGCCCGGCGTCGGTAACCTCGACGACCGCCTGGTTGCCGGTGACGCGGGTGCGCAGCGCGACCGTACCTGCGCCGTGCATCAGCGAGTTCTCGATGAGGGTGGCCAGCACCTGTGCCACCGCGCCGGGCGTGCCGACCGCCCGCAGCGCCTTCTTGCCGGAGCGCACGATCGCCCGCCCCGCACTGCGGTAGGCGGGCCGCCACTCCTCGATCTGCTGCTTGACGACCTCGTCCAGGTCGAAGGCGACCGCGGATCCGGAACGCGGGTCGCGGGAGTTGGTCAGCAGCCGCTGCACGACGTCCGTCAGCCGCTCCACCTGGGCCAGCGCGATGGTGGCCTCTTCCTTCACGGTGTCCGGATCGTCGGTGACCGTGATCTCCTCCAGGCGCATGGACAGCGCGGTCAGCGGGGTGCGCAGCTGGTGGGATGCGTCGGCCGCCAGCCGGCGCTCGGCGGTCAGCATCCGTGCGATCCGCTCGGCGCTGGCGTCCAGGACGTCGGCGACCCGGTCGAGTTCCTGGACGCCGTAGCGGCGGTGGCGCGGGCGCGGGTCGCCCGAGCCCAGGCGCTCGGCGGTCTCGGCGAGGTCGGTGAGCGGCGCGGTCAGCCTGCGGGCCTGCCGGACGGCCAGGATCACGGCGGCGATGATCGCCAGCAGCGCGACGGCCAGGATGATCAGGAGCGTCCTGCCGATCTCCTCGTTCACCGTGGCGCGGGATTCCTGGACGGTGACCACCTCGCCGCGGTCCCCCTCGACCCGGGAGGCGATGACGTCGCCCGCGGGCCGCTTGCCGATCTCGATGGGCCCCTTGCCCGGCACCTTGATCTGCGCGTACCGCTTGGCGGTGATCTGCTCGGAGAGGATCTCCGGCGTGATCTTCTCGCCGCTGCCGAGACGGCTCTCCACGATCCCCACCAGCCGGACCGCCTCGGAGGCCACGCTCTCCTCCGCGCCCGCCTGGATCGTGCGGGTCTCGACGATGACCAGCGAGACGCCGAACACGGCGATCACGACGAGCACCACGGCGAGGGTGGAGTTGATGAGGCGGCGGCGCACGGTGCCCTCCGGGCGGGAATTGCGGTGGTCGAACTCGGCTTCCCGCCCGGCGGCCGGGCCGCGGACGGACCCGGGGGAGCCTTGTGCGCCCCCTGGGGTGCGTCAGCTCTTCTCGAAGCGGAAGCCGACGCCGCGGACGGTGGCGATGTAGCGCGGGTTGGCGGCGTCGTCACCGAGCTTCTTGCGGAGCCAGGAGATGTGCATGTCCAGCGTCTTGGTGGACGACCACCAGGTGGTGTCCCAGACCTCGCGCATCAGCTGGTCGCGGGTGACGACCCGTCCTGCGTCCCGCACCAGCACCCGCAGCAGGTCGAACTCCTTCGCGGTGAGCTGGAGTTCCTCGTCGCCCATCCACGCGCGGTGCGACTCGACGTCGATGCGCACGCCGTGGGTGGCGGGCGGCTGCTGGGGTTCGGCGGTGGAGCCGCGGCGCAGCAGCGCGCGGACACGGGCGAGGAGTTCGGCGAGCCGGAAGGGCTTGGTGACGTAGTCGTCGGCACCGGCGTCCAGGCCGACGACGGTGTCCACCTCGTCGGCGCGGGCGGTCAGCACCAGGATGGGGAAGGAATGGCCTTCGTTGCGCAGCCGGCGGGCGACTTCCAGGCCGTCCATGCCGGGCAGGCCCAGGTCGAGCACGACCAGGTCGATGTTCCCCTGGAGACCGGCGTCGAGCGCCGTGGGGCCGTCCTCGCGCACCTCGACTTCGTAACCCTCGCGGCGCAGTGCGCGGGCGAGCGGCTCCGAGATGGACGCGTCATCCTCGGCGAGCAGTACACGGGTCATGGCCCGATGGTAGTCCGATGCGTTGGACCACCGGGTCGAGCGGGCACGACCGGCGACGCCCACGCGCGCCCGCGCCACGAACCGGTACGGCGCGCACGCGGCGGCACGAACGGTTCCCTGTGCGAATGTGAGCGTTGTCTCACCCCTCCCAACGGTGCGTATACGGGACGTATGGTGGCCGGACGTCCATCGCACAGCCGCTGGGGCCCGTGACTCTCAACTGGGGTCATCGGTCCCCTGTTGTGTGCAGGGCCGGTACCACCGTCCCCGCAACACAGTGATCGACCTGTCGACCGGGTCCGCCGCGCCAGAAAGCACGGGGGGCGTGGATCCCGGTGTACGACCGTCCTGCCGATTCCTCCGCGTGTGGGGTCGAACCCCTCGGACGTGGGGGCGGGCAAGGTGTACGCCGGTGCCGGTCACCCCCACCCGGGCGCGTAACGCCTCGTCAGCGCGTCCCGAGCAGACCAAGGAAGCACCATGGCGTCCAGCCTGACGAAGGACGCCGCCCCGCAGGGGAACCCTGCACAAGGCGGTAAGACCTTCTTCGGCCACCCCCGCGGACTGGCCACTCTCTTCATGACCGAGATGTGGGAGCGCTTCAGCTTCTACGGCATGCGGGCCTTGCTCGTGCTTTACCTGATTTCCGGCGGCGCGGATGCCAAGCCCGGGGCCCAGGGTGGCGGCCTGGCCATGACGATGGCCACCGCGTCGGCGATCTACGCCGTCTACCTCGCGATGGTCTACCTGCTCGCCATGCCCGGCGGCTGGTTCGGTGACCGTGTGTGGGGTCCGCGCAAGACGGTCGCCATCGGTGCGAGCGTCGTGATCCTCGGCCACCTCACGCTGGCACTCCCCGGACAGGGGATGTTCTTCGCCGGCCTGGCGCTGGTCGCTCTGGGATCCGGTCTGCTGAAGGCCAACATCTCGACGATGGTCGGGCACCTCTACGACGGTCCGCAGGACCCGCGTCGTGACGGCGGCTTCACCCTCTTCTACATCGGCATCAACATCGGTGCCTTCACCGCCCCGCTGATCGTCGGCACGATCGGCCAGAGCGTCAACTGGCACCTGGGCTTCGCCGCCGCCGCGCTCGGCATGGCTTTCGGCCTGGTGCAGTTCCTGATCGGCACCCGCCACCTGAACCCGCAGAGCAGCGCGGTCCCGACCCCGCTCGCGGTCCAGGAGCGCAATGCCTGGCTGCGCAAGGGCCTGATCTGGCTGATCATCGCCGCGGTCTTCTACGGCATCGTCATCGGCACCGGCACCTTCACGCTGAACTGGGCGCTCATCCCGATCGCGCTGCTCGGCCTGATCATCCCGGTCTCCGTGCTGGTCCGCATCAAGCGCGACAAGGATCTGTCGGACGAGGAGCAGACCAAGGTCAGCGGCTACGTCTGGTTCTTCGTCGCGGCTGCCGTCTTCTGGATGATCTTCGACCAGGCCGGCTCCACGCTGAGCGGCTTCGCCGAGAAGAACACCGCGGACAACGTCTTCGGGCTCGGCTTCCCGTCGACCTGGTTCCAGGCGATAAACCCGCTCTGGGTGATGGCCCTGGCCCCGGTCTTCGCCTGGCTGTGGCTGGCCCTGGCCAAGCGCGCCAAGGAGCCGAGCACCACGATCAAGTTCGCCATGGCGATGGTGCTGATCGGCATCTCGTACTTCGTCTTCATCGTCCCGATGCAGATGTCGGCGGACGGCACGAAGGTCAGCCCGATGTGGCTGATCATGGTCTACATGATCCAGACCATGGGCGAGCTGTGCCTCTCCCCTGTCGGTCTGTCGGTGACCACCAAGCTGGCCCCGCAGAAGTACGCCAGCCAGATGCTGGGTGTCTGGTTCCTCGCCGTCACCGCGGGTGACTGCGTGGTCAGCCTGCTGTCCACGGCGGGAGCCGATCTGAGCGGTGTGGGGGTGCTGGCCGCGGAGGCCGCGCTGGCGGCCCTGGCCGGTGTCGCGATCTGGTTCAACCGCAAGAAGATCACGGGTCTGATGGGCGACGTGCACTGACGTCCGCGTCCCATCGGAAGGGCCCGGCGCGCCGCTGCGTGCCGGGCCCTTCCGCGTGCCGGTCTCCCGGGGTCAGCGGCGCAGCCGCCGCCACGGGGTGAAGGTGAAGACCGCGCCGCCGAGCAGGAGGACGGTGCCGGCGAAGAGGCCGAGCGCGGTCAGGGCGCCGTGGTCGCTCGCCCCCGTGTCGGCCAGGCCGCCCGCGCTGCCACCGGCCGTCTGCGCGCCGCCCGCACTGCCGCCGGATGCGGCGCCGCCCGAGGTCCCGCCGGACGTGCCGCCCGACGTACCGCCCGGCTGGGCCGAGGTGTCCAGCGCCAGGGAGACGCCGGGGTCCTTCTCCGGGGTGCAGGTGGTGGTCGTCCCGAGCGCCTTGACGGTGAGCACGCCCGGTGTCAGCGTCGCCTTGCCGGTGGCGCCCGGCTTGTAGGTGCCCTTGAGGTCGGGGATCTCGATCGGCTGCCCCGACTTGATGGGCCCGGCGTTGGCAGGCCCGGTCACCTTCACCGTGCCCTTGTCGGCGCCGCCCACCTTCACGTCCATCGACGGGGTGACCGAGCCCTTGGGGATGTCGGCCGGGCTGTCCATCACGGACTTGCTGAACTTCACCGTCAGGTCGTAACCGCCGCCCTTCTTCACGCCGTTGATCCGCACCGGCGAGGTCGCCTTCTTGTCCCCGATGGGTGTCTTGCAGGCGTACGGCACCTCCAGTTCCTTGCCCTGGTAGGCGGTGCCGTCGGGGTCACCTCCGGAACCGCCCGTGGAACCGGCGCTGGTCCCGCCGCTCGTGCTGCCGCCCGAGTCCGTACCGCCGGAATCCGTACCGCCGGAATCCGTACCGCCCGCGTCCGTACCGCCGGAATCCGTGCCCCCGGCGTCCGTACCGCCCGCGCCGGACTCCCCGCCGCTCGTGCCCGCCGTCGTGCCGCCGCTGCCCCCGCCGTCGGAGACCTTGATCGTGACCGCGGGCGGCACCTCCTCGTCGGGTGTGCACTTGGTGTCCGTGGAGATCGGCTTGTTGACGTTGATGTTGTAGAAGCCGGGCGCGAGGGTGACCTCTCCCGGCTTCTCCAGTTTCAGCGTGCCCTTCATGTCCGGCAGCTTCATCGGGCTGTTCTTGGGGATCGGCGGATTCTGCCGCGGCCCCTGCATCGCCAGGTCGCCGGTCTGCGCGCCCGCCACCTTGATCGTGCCGGTGGGCTGCACGGTGTCCTTGTCCAGGTCGAGGATGTCGGGGTTCTTGGAGGCGGCCTCCACCGTCTTCCACACCACCTCGACCTCGTCGCCCACCTTCGCCGTGGCCGGCGCGGTCACCGTCACCTTCGTGGTGCCCTTGATCGCGGGCAGCCCCGAGATCGGCGGCGGCTTGCACTCC
The DNA here is from genome assembly GCF_043199105.1 of Streptomyces sp. NPDC048644. NCBI lineage: Bacteria > Bacillati > Actinomycetota > Actinomycetes > Kitasatosporales > Streptomycetaceae > Streptomyces > Streptomyces sp. NPDC048644. Next base: position 9,548 of record NZ_JBICVO010000024.1, on the reverse strand, counting down.
GTCTTGTACGCCACGTCCGCCGCGCGGGCGGTCCCTGCCGTGGCCACGATGCCCGCCCCCGCGAGCATCAGCGCGGCGCCCGCCGCCACCCCCGCTCTGCTTCGTTGTCTCTTCACTAGGTCCCCTTCGACGTCGGTCGTTGTCCTGATGTGGTGGTGGACGGTGCGGCGTCCGGGGTGAACCAGGGCAGCGTGGCCTGGGCGTCCGCAGGTGCGGACGCGTCGGCCCCGCCGCCGGGTACGGGGGCCCGCCCGCGCCGCCACCGGGCGGCCACGCGGGCCGGGACACGCGGTCCTGGCGCGGCGGGGGTGCGGGACGAGGGGGCCGGGCGCGGGCGTATCCGGTCGACGACCGCCATGCCGATCCGGAAGACCGCCGTCGGGATCACCACGCACAGCAGCACCCAGAAGAGCGTCACCCCCCACGGCCTGCCGACCCCCCAGGGCTCATCGGCCAGCAGCTTGCCGCCGTACTCCAGGGAGACCTGGTAGTCCCCGTGCGCGCCGGCCGCCAGCTCCACGGGCAGGGTGATCCGCGCCTTCTTCCCTGCGGCGACGGTTCCCCGCCACTGCTGTTCCTCCCACTCGGGGGCGAAGACGCCGTGCGAGGTCCCGACCTTGAACACCGGGTCCTTGGCCGGTGTCGAGCCGAGGTTGCCGACCGTGAAGGTCAGGCGGCGCTGCGGCGGGGCGCCGAACCAGGTCAACAGGCCGCTGCTGCCCGCCAGTTCCGGCTGTGCGACCAGCGCGAGCCGGCCGCCCGCGCCCTCCTTGGGCAGCGGCGCCACGGGGTGGCCCGCCACCTTGAACGCGACGTCCGCCGCTGCCGCCTCGCCGGTCACCGTCGCCACGTGCACCACGCAGGGGCAGGGCTTGGGCGGTTCGGCGACCTGCAGGCGCTTGCGGAACGCGCCGTGTGCGTCGGTGGTGGTGGCCCGACCGTCGCCGTTGGCGCAGGAGTTGGTGCCGCCGATCATGTTCTGTCCGCAGATCAGCAGCGTGAGCAGGGCCTTCGGCCGCCAGCCGCGCCCGGTCACGGTCACCGTGCCGCCGGTGCCCGCCTCCTTGTCGGAGACCTGCGCCGACGGCGCGGCGGCGGCGCTGCGCGCGGTGGCGGCCACGGCGGCGGGCGGCACCGGGAGCACCAGCGCCGCGCAGAGGGCGAGCGCGGCGGCGATGCGGGAGTGGTACGGACCGGCCCGGCGCCGCGTCCCGCGCTTCACGAGGGGGCTCCCACACGCATCACGTCCCTTACGCCGTCGTCTGCTTCGCCGTGCGCTCCCGCCGCCCGCCGCCGTCTGCGCCGTAGTGCCCAGCCGCCCGCCCCCGCCAGGAGGACGAGCGCGGCGCCGCCGAGCGGGCCCCGCGGGACGGGGGTGTAGCGGGCCTCGGCCGTGCCGTGCGCGCCGCCGCCCGCCGTGGCGGTGAGCGTGACGTCCACCGCGTCCAGGGCGGGCGGATCGGGCCAGGTTTCGGTGCGTTCGACGCGCCGCCCCGGAGGCAGCCTGACCGGCAGCGTGCGGGCCGCGCGCCGCAGTACGGGCCCGAAGACGCCGTCGGCGCGTACCGCGAGCCGCGGGGTGAGCACGGTGGTGCCGCGGTTGACCAGCGCGTAGTGGATCTCCGCCGCGTCCCCGCGTGCGGTGACCGAGACGTTCTCGACGGTCAGCGCCGAGAGCGCGGGCCCGGTCACCCGCAGATGGACGCGGACGCTCACCTTCCGCCCGCCGTCCTCGGCGATCAGCTCCCCCGGGTGGTCGCCGGGCGGCGCGTCGGCGGGCACCGTCACGGTGAACGGCACCGTCGCCCGCGTCCGCGCCGGAATCCTGACCTCCCGGGCCGCGGGCACCAGCCACGCCCCGCTGTCCGCGCCGCGCAGCCGGACGGTACGGGCCCGGTCCGCCGGGTTGGTGAGCGCCAGCCGGTCCTTCATGACGGTGCCGGGGCCGCCCTCCAGGTAGAAGTACGGACGGCCGCGGTCGCCGGTCCCGGTCCCGCTGCCGGGTGCGGGCGCGGCCGTCAGGCCCGCTCCGGACGGCGCGTCCGGTACGGGGGCGGCCCCGGCCACAGCGGCGGGGCACAGCAGCACGGCGGCGGTGAGGGCGGCGCCGGTGACCCCTGCGCGGCTACGGAACGGCATCGGCGGCTCCTGGTGCTCGTACGCATACGGTGCGGGTGCGGGCGCATCGCCTGACGCCGGGGCGCGGGGCGCGGCGGCGTCAAGCGGTGCCGGTGGTGGCGGAGTTGCGTGGCCGCCGGTACGGGCGGGGCGGCGGGCCGCCCCGGGTCACACCCGCTGCCTGCGGCGGGTGAGCCAGAGGCCGCCCGCCGCGCCGGCCAGCAGCACCGTGCCGCCGAGCGTGCCGAGGGCGAGGGCGGAATCGGCCGGTCCGGTCTGCGGCAGGGTGCCGGGCGAACCGCCGGAACCGCCGCCCGTCGAGCCGCCCGTACCGCCCGAACTGCCGCCGCTGCTCCCGCCCGAGCCCTTGACGTCCAAGGTCAGCGAGGGCTTGGGGCTGTTGCTCGGCGTGCACGTGGTCGTGGTGCCCAGCGCCTTGATGGTGAGCGTGGACGCCGTGAACGTCACCTTCCCGCTGCTCTTGGGGGTGTACGTACCGCTCAAGTCGCTGATCTTGATGGGGGTGTTGGCCGGAATCGCCTTGTCGTTCGTCGGCCCCGACACCGGCACCGTGCCGCTCTCCGCACCGCCCAGCTTGATCAGCGCGGACGGCTTCATGGCGCCCTTGCCCAGCTCGACGGGGCTGGAGGAGACACCCTTCTGGAACGACATCACGAGCTTGTACCCGCCGCCGTCCGGAGTGCCCTTGATGTCGATGGGCGAGACCGCGCCCTTGTTGCCGATGGGCGTCTTGCACTGGTAGTTGACGTCGACGACGTCGGCCTGCGCGGCCGGTGCGGCCAGCATCACCGCCGACCCCGCCGCTGCCGCCACGGCCGCGGCCAGCGTGGCCGTACGGCGCGGGTGGCTGGTGCGCTGTGCATGGAAGCGGGTCACCTCGACATCCCTTCTCCCGGTCGAGCACCGCCTCTTGGCAACTGACGGCACATCAGATTGGGCGTCAAGGTACGCCGGGGACCGTGCCGAGGGAAGACACAGCACAGCCCGGATCGGGCGGGGTCTGCCGGCCGTGACGGACGAGGGCGCGGACCCGCAGGTCCGCGCCCTCGACTTCGGTCACACAGCAGCTGCCCCGGCGCCCTGACCGGGCAGCCGCACGGCGGTACGGCTCAGGACGGTGCGGCCAGCTCGGCCCACACCGTCTTGCCCGCGCCGTCGGCGTTGCGCACAACACCCCAGTCCAGGCAGAGCCGTTGGACGATGAACATGCCGTGCCCGCCGGGCCGGCCCGCCCGGTGCGGGGTGCGGGGCGCGGGCGATCCGGCGCCGAGGTCACTGACCTCCAGGCGCAGCACCTTGGACGCGCAGCGCAGCCGCAGTTCCTCGGGGCCCTCGGCGTGCAGGCAGGCGTTGGTCACCAACTCGGAGACGACGAGCAGCACATCCTCGGCGGCGGCCCGCTGGTCGGCGGTGGCAGCCGGCAGCCAGCCCCAGTCCTGGAGGGCTTCCCTGGCGAAGTCGCGGGCGCGTGCCACGGCCCCCTTGGTGCCTGCCAGGCGCAGCCTGCGGACCTGACCGGCCGGGGCGGCGGCGGAGGCCGGGGCGGCGGCGGAAGCACCGGCGCTGCCCGGTTCCGGGCCGAGATCGCCCGGCGGGTACGGCCGGGTGGTGCTCATCAGCGCTTCACCTCACCGATTCGCCTTTTCACGGAAACTGATACCTGACTGATTCAACGGATTCAGATGTCTCCTGCCCGACCGGACCGTGAGAACACCCACTTCTTGGGTACGGAAGTTGTGACGCGGACTACGTGCCCGGAATGCCACCCTCCGGACCGCCCGCGTCACCCTCAGTCGGCCAGTGCCTCGTCAAGGGAGTCATGCACCGTGAAAACCGCCTCCGCGCCGGTGATCTCGAAAACCCGGGCGACCACCGGCTGCATTCCGGCCAGATGAACCCCGCCCCCGGCGGCCTCCGCTTTCAGGCGGGCGCCGAGCAGCACGTTGAGCCCGGTGGAGTCCATGAACTCCAGGGGGGAGCAGTCGACCACGAGGCGCGCGTAGCCGTCCGCCACGCACCCCTCCAGCGACTCACGCAACAGATCGGCGGTGTGGTGATCCAATTCACCGGCGGCGGTCACGACCGCGCTGGCGCCGTGATGCCGGATCTCGACGTGAAGCCGGCCTCGGCTCGCACTGCCGACCGTCCCGCGGTCCATGCGCGCGCACCCCTCTTGCTGTCTCGACGTCGATTGCCTATGACTGCGCTCGCGAGAACCCTACGCCCTCGTTTCACGCAGGGGTAGCCGAACAATCGCCATATAGCACGAAATAAGGACATCGCACACTTGCCATCTTCCGGCAAAGCCAGGTAGGCGTAGACAGACACATTCGACACGGCCGGCTTTGGAGGCGCCGCACACCGCAGCTTCACGTAGAGGCGTCGGCAGCCATATGCCGAGAACGATGGAGGAGACCATGTCACCCCGGCTCGACGAATTGCGCACCGACGACACCCGGCAGCACACCTCGTCGACACCCCCGTCCGACCCGACAGGGCAGATCCCTGCCCAGGCGGTCCCCGCCGAATCCGATGTCACGGAAATTCCCGACATCGACGGGCTGCCCGAGATCCCCCCGTTCGACGAGGTGGGTCCGGTGGACGCGAGGGCCCTGTCCAAAACCCTCTTCGAGCGGCTGGAGTCGCTGGAGGAAGGCACCCACGAATTCGCGTACGTCCGCAACACTCTGGTCGAACTCAATCTCGCCCTGGTGAAGTTCGCGGCCTCCCGGTTCCGTTCCCGCAGTGAACCCATGGAGGACATCGTCCAGGTCGGCACCATCGGCCTGATAAAGGCGATCGACCGCTTCGAAATCAACCGTGGCGTCGAGTTCCCGACGTTCGCCATGCCGACCATCGTCGGCGAGATCAAGCGTTTCTTCCGCGACACCAGCTGGTCGGTGCGGGTACCCAGGCGACTGCAGGAACTGCGTCTGGACCTCGCCAAGGCCGGTGACGAACTGGCGCAGAAGCTGGACCGTGCACCCACGGTCGGCGAGCTGGCCGCACGCCTCGGCATCACCAAGGACGAGGTCGTCGAAGGCATGGCCGCGAGCAACGCGTACACCGCGAGCTCGCTGGACGCGCAGCCCGAGGAGGACGACAGCGAGGGCGCACTGGCGGACCGCATCGGCTACGAGGACCACGGGCTCGAAGGCATCGAGTACGTCGAGTCCCTGAAGCCGCTGATCGCCGAACTCCCGCCGCGTGACCGCAAGATACTGTCGCTGCGGTTCGTCGCCAACATGACCCAGTCCGAGATCGGCGAGGAGCTCGGCATCTCCCAGATGCACGTCTCCCGTCTGCTCTCACGCACCCTGGTGCGACTGCGCAAGGGTCTGATGATCGACGAGTGAGCCGTCGCGGTCACTGCCGGTCCGCCGACCGGCAGCCGCCCGCGCGAAGGAGGGCCTGCCCCGGGCGACTCGGGACGGGCCCTCCTCCGCGTCCTGGGCGCTACCGCCCCGCGCGGCCCCTGTTCAGATCCTGACTCCCTTGTGCCAGACGTCCGTGACGAGCGGGACGCCCGGCCGGTAGGCGAGGTGGACGTGGGAGGGGGCGTCCAGCAGGGCGAGGTCGGCGCGGGCGCCGGGGGCGATCCGGCCGACGTCGGTGCGGCGCAGCGCCTGCGCACCGCCCGCGGTGGCCGCCCAGAGCGCCTCGTCGGGCGTCATCTTCATGTCGCGGACGGCGAGGGCGATGCAGAACGGCATGGAGGACGTGAAGGAGGAGCCCGGGTTGCAGTCGGTGGAGAGCGCGACGGTCGCCCCGGCGTCCAGGATGCGGCGGGCGTCGGGCCATACCGCGCGGGTGGAGAACTCCGCTCCTGGCAGCAGCGTGGCGACGGTGGCGGAGTTCGCCAGCGCGTCGATGTCGGCGTCCGTGAGATGGGTGCAGTGGTCGGCGGACGCCGCGTCCAGTTCGACGCCGAGCTGGACTCCGGGGCCGTAGGAGAGCTGGTTGGCGTGGATGCGCGGCAGCAGGCCGCGCTGTTTCCCCGCGGTGAGGACGGCACGCGCCTGGTCGCCGTCGAAGGCGCCCTTCTCGCAGAACACGTCGATCCAGCGGGCGTGCGGGGCGCAGGCGTCCAGCATCGGTCCGGTGACCAGATCGACGTAGGCGGCGGGGTCGTCCGCGTAGTCGGGCGAGACGATGTGCGCGCCGAGGTAGGTGACCTCGTCGGTGTGGGTGGCGGCGATGCGCAGCGCGCGGGCCTCGTCGTCGACGGTCAGGCCGTAGCCGGACTTGGTCTCGAAGGTGGTGGTGCCCTGGCGCAGCGCCTCGGCCATGTAGTGCGCGACGTTGGCGGAGAGCTGTGCGTCGGTGGCGGCGCGGGTGGCGGCGACGGTGGTGCGGATGCCGCCGGCCGAGTAGGCGCGGCCCGACATGCGGGCGTTGAACTCCTGGGTGCGGTCGCCGCCGAACACCAGGTGGGAGTGGGAGTCGACGAAGCCGGGGATGGCGGCCCTGCCGCCGGCGTCGACGGCGTTGTCAGTGGCGGGTGCTTTGCTGGAAGCACCGACCCAGGCGATGCGGTCACCGTCGATGACGACGGCCGCGTCCTGGATCAGACCGAGGGGGCCTTCACCGAGGGAGGGGTCGTTGGTGACGAGCTGGTTGATGTGGGTGAGCGCGGTGGTCGTCATCGCGGGGGTGTTCTCCTTCGGCCGCTGGGGGCGCGTCAGTCGCTCGCGTGCAGGGCGGCGATGGTTTCGGCGAGTGCGGTGGGTACGTCGGGCAGCAGTGTGTGCGTCCCGTCCCGGACGATCTGCCGGCCGCCGACGACCGTGTGCCGTACGTCGGCAGCGGAGGCGGCGAATACCGCTGTCTCGGCGGCCAGTCGGGGCAGCGGGCCCGCGGTGCGTACGGAGTCCAGGGCGATCGTGGTGAAGTCGGCGAGTGCGCCGGTGGTGAGGGTGCCGGCGTCGTCCCAGCCCAGGGCGGCGTGACCGTCGGCGGTCGCGGCGCGCAGCAGGGCCGCGGCCGTCCAGTGGCCGCGGGTGCGGGTGCGCAGGCGCTCGTCCAGCTCCATGGCGCGGGCCTCTTCGAGCAGGTCGATGACGGCGTGGCTGTCGCTGCCGAGGGACAGCGGGCTGCCGTGCTGCTGGAGTGGGACCGCGGGGCCGATGCCGTCGGCGAGGTCGCGTTCGGTGGTGGGGCACATGCAGACGCCGGTGCCGGTGCCGCCGAGCAGGCCGATGTCCTCCGGTGTGAGGTGGGTGGCGTGCACGGCGGTGGTGCGGCGGCCGAGGGCGCCGTGGTCGGCGAGCAGCCGGGTGGGGGTGCAGCCGTGGTGCTCACGGCAGGCGTCGTTCTCCGCGGTCTGCTCGGAGAGGTGGACGTGCAGCGGGGCCTGCCGTGCCGCGGCCCACTGCGCGACGGTGCCCAACTGCTCCGCGGGCACGGCGCGTACGGAGTGGATGGCGGCGCCGATGCGGGCGTGTGCGCGGCCGTCCTTGAGGGCGGCGGCGCGTTCGGCCCAGGCGTCGGCGCTGCCGTCGGAGAAGCGCTGCTGGTGCTGGCCGGGCGGGGCGCCGAAGCCGGCGGAGAGGTAGGCGGTGTCGAGGAGGGTGATCCGGATTCCGGCGTCGGCCGCGGCGGCGATCAGCGCCTCACCCATGGCGTTGGGGTCGTCGTAGGGGGTGCCGCCCGGCGCGTGGTGCAGGTAGTGGAACTCGCCGACGCAGGTGATGCCGGCCAGGGCCATTTCGGCGTAGACGGCGCGGGCGAGCGCGTAGTAGCTGTCGGGGGTGAGCCGTCCCGCGATGTCGTACATGACCTCGCGCCAGGTCCAGAAAGTCCCGGAGCCGACCTGCACGGTGCCGCGCAGGGCGCGGTGGAAGGCGTGCGAGTGGGCGTTGGCGAGGCCGGGGATGGTCAGCCCGCGCAGCGCGACGGCGCCGGGCGGCGGGGTGGCGGTGCCGGTGCGGACGGCCGTGATCCGCCCGTCCGCCACGTCCACGGCCACGCCGGGCTCGACGTGGGTGCCGAGCCAGGCGTGTTCGAGCCAGTACATCGTTGTGCCCTGCGTCGTCATGTGCGCACGAGACCTTCCAGTACGTCGGCGAGTGCGGTGATTCCGGCGACGCAGTCGTCCTCGGCCGCCGTTTCGGTGGGTGAGTGCGAGACGCCGGTGGGGTTGCGGACGAACAGCATGGCGGTGGGGACGGTGCCGGACAGAATGCCCGCGTCGTGGCCCGCGCCGGTGCCGAGTACCGGCACGGTACGGGCGCCGCCCGCGCCGGTCCGCCCGAGGATCGCGCTCAGTTCGTCGCGCAGCGTGTGCCCGAACTCCACGATGGGGCTGAAGGATTCGCGGACGACCCGGACGTCCACGCCGTCGCGGGCGCCGCGTGCGGTCGCGGCCCGCTCGATCTCCTTGGTCACCGTGTCCAGGGTGTCCTGGTCGGCGGCGCGGGAGTCCAGCCAGCCGCGGACGAGCGAGGGGATCGCGTTGACGCCGTTCGGTTCGACGCTGATCTTGGCGAAGGTGGCCAGGGCGCCGGCCAGCCGGGCCTGCTCGCGCGCGGCGAGCACGGTCTCGGCGTAGGTGAGCATCGGGTCGCGGCGGTCCTCCAGGCGGGTGGTGCCCGCGTGGTTGGCCTCGCCGTGGAAGTCGAACCGCCAGCGGCCGTGCGGCCAGATCGCGGAGGCGATGCCCACGGGGTCGCCGGTCAGGTCGAGGGCGCGGCCCTGCTCGACGTGGAGTTCGACGAACGCGCCGATGCGGTCGAGCCGTTCGCGGTCGGGGCCGATGGCCGACGGGTCGTATCCGGCGCGTTCCATGGCCTGCGGCAGGGTGACGCCTTCCGCGTCGCGCAGTTCGTGGGCGGCCTCGGGGGTCAGCAGCCCCGCGGTGAGCCGGGAGCCGACGCAGGCGAGCCCGAAGCGTGCGCCTTCCTCGTCGCCGAAGTTGACGATGGCCAGCGGCTTGCCGAATTCCGTTCCCCTGCGGCGGAGTTCGTCGAGGGCGGCGAAGCCGGAGACGACGCCCAGCGGCCCGTCGAAGGCGCCGCCGTCGGGCACAGAGTCCAGGTGCGAGCCGGTGACGACGGCCTCGCCCGCGGCCACGTCGGTGTATGACGCGGCGCCGAGCCAGGCCCACTGGTTGCCGTTGCGGTCCAGTTCGTAGGAGAGCCCGCGGGTCTCGGCCTGGGCCCGGAACCACGCGCGGCAGTCGGTGTCGGCGCCGGTCCAGGCGGCGCGGCGGTAGCCGCCCGATGAGGAGTCGCGGCCGATCGGCCGCAGCTCGTCCCACATGGTGTGGAAGGAGGAGTTCATGCGTGACCGCCCTGGGTCGCAGTGGCCGCCGGTCCTTCTTCGCGCATGGGGATGCGGACGTGGCGTTCGGTGGCGACGTTCTCGGCGATGTCGTATCCGGCGTCCACGTGACGGATGACGCCCATGCC
>NZ_JBICVO010000023.1:0-75806 GCF_043199105.1 Streptomyces sp. NPDC048644 | reverse complement strand
ACCTCCAGTCGGGCCCATTGTTCGTCCGTCAGATCTCCACGAGCCATATCAAGACCGTTTCACAGACTTGATCAATATCTCAAACACGCCCTAGTCGAGACCTGAAAAGCCCCCAGATGACAAACCCACACGACGATCGCTGCGACTCTCAGCCACCCTCGTCGAGGACGGCTGCCAGCGGCGCGATGGCCGACCGGCCCCCGCCCGCGCCAAGGTTGCGACTCTCGACCGCCCCGGAGGACGACCGCCAGTGCTCGCGCAGCCAGCTGATCTCGGCGTCGATGCTCTGGTTGCGCTTCTCGATCGCCCCGGAGGGCGATCGCCAGCCCGGTACACCTGAGCGTTCTGTTCCGTGATGCTGATGTTGCGATTCTCGACCGCCTCGGAGGACGGTCGCCAGCACGCGAGGCCGCCGACGGGCGCGCCAGCCCGATTCTCAGCCGTCCCGAAGGACGACTGCCAGCGCCCTGCCTGAGGACGTACTGGACGCCATCAGGGATGTTGCGGTTCTCGGTCGTCCCGAAGGGTGACCGCCAGGGCCGAGCAACTCTGGCTCGACGCCCAGCCCCCACGGTTGCGATTCTCGATCGTCCCGAAGGGCGATCACCAGGAGGGTGCCGAGCACGGCGATGATGGCGGCAGTCATGGGTTGCGATTCTCGATCATCCCGAAGGGCGATCGCCAGCCCAGTTGATCAGGGCTAATGACGTAGCGTAGCGCCTTATCTCTTGCTCTGGCGAGGACGCAACGGGCAAAAGTGGAGGTCTTGCTTCGGTGCGATCCGCGTGTCGCGTGTCCACCTGAGGTTCCGAAGTACGGCCGCGGCGGTGGCTCCGGCAGTGGCCCTGGACGCTCAATGGCCTCTGACCGTCGCCCGGTTCCAAGCTCACGGTCGCCAGGTGCCCGGGGAACCGGCCGCACCGGCGGGAGCGGGGTGGGCTTCCAGGGTCGCCGGGCCGGTCGCGGGTCGGGCATCCGCGACCGCACGGCCTGTTCGTACTGGTTCCGGGCCTGGTCCGCGTCCTGCTGGATACGGGCGCTCCGTTCGACCAGGCGCGCCGTCATCGCGGGCGGGAACGTCACGCCCTGGGCGTCCAGTCCGAGGTCTGTGAGGGCGAAGCGTTCGCGGACGACCGGGTCGCTTCCGCATGGAGGGTGGTGCAGGCCGAACAGGCGAAGGTCCGTGGTCCGCCACTGCGGGCCGCGCGGGTGGGGCTCCCCGAGGCGGGCCTCGGCGGTTTCGTCGCGGTGGTAGAGCGTCCAAGCCGGGGTGCCCTCGGCGAACAGGACGTGCGGGATGCGGGTGTCGGGGCGCATGAACCACACGTCGCGCACGTGGGCGTCGGCGTAGTCGCAGTGGCGGACCTGCCACAGCTCGTCGGTGATCAGCTCGCGCTGGGCCTCCAGCGCCAGGCGGGCACCGTCGCCGAGGACGACGTGGAGGTCCGCGCGCCGGTTGCGTTCCTCGGTCCACTGCTCCATCCGCCCACGCTCTCCCGCCGCCCGTAGCCGAGCGCCCGCCACTGCTCCAGCGGCCGGTCGCCGACATGGACCTCGCGCTGCGCCTCCAGGTCGAATCCGACCACCAGCAGGTCGTCGTCCAGCACCGGACACTCCTCTCGCCTCACCCGGATCGGGTGTGCGCAGAGCATCTCAAGGAGCACTGACAGTCAAGACCGCGCAGCACAACCACATTGGGGTCAGCTACAACACCAGGGTGTAGCCGCTGCCGCTGCCGCTGAACAGCGGCGCCCTCTTGGCCGCGGTGCCGGTCAAGAGGGGCGTATGCGTTGAGAGGAGTCCGGCCAGCGTCCGTGCTTCCCGCCGGCGGCCGAGCTTCTTGAGGTCCGCGGGGGTCAGAGCCGCGAGGGGGCGAGGCGTGTGCAGCGCGATGGCCCTGAGGAACTCATCGATGGCGATGTCCAGGCCGCGGGCCGCGAGGGCGACTACGAATGCCGCGGCGTGGAACGGGTTGGTGCGCAGGGCGAATGCCTTCAGGTACGCCCGGACGCCGGCGGCGTTGTTCTGCTGGTATAGCAGCTTGATCAGATGGATGCCGTATTCGTGGCGGGTCGTCGTGCCGCGCAGGAGCGCCGCGAACGGGTCGTGGCCGTGCCATGCGTCGGTGGGGTAGCGCTGGATCTCGGTGATGAGGTGTGCGAGGTGGGGGGTCTCGTACGCGGCGTTGTAGATGGCGCCGAACTGAGCCAGCATGCGGATGCTGTCGCTGGGGTTGATCGACATGAGTTCGACGATGCCCTCAATGACATCGGCATCCTCGACCTTGCGAACGCCGGCGGAGAGGAAGGTGAGGGCTTCTTCGGAAGGCTCCAGCGCCTGGCGTCCGCCTTCTTCGGGCACAGGCGCCTTGCGGGTCCTTTGCTCGGTGGCCTCGTGCCACAGGTCGAGGATCTTGCGGACCGTGTCGGCGGCGGTGTCGGGGTGCGGCTGGTCGACGCTCCAGGTCAGGTACTGGCGCACCAGGGATTCGAGTTTCTGCCAGTGCTGTGGGACCACGGTGCCGTGCAGGATCTTGCTGATCCCCTGGTGGCTGATGGTGTCCGGCAGGTCGGTGCGTTTCTTGATGGTGTCGCTCGTGCGCTTGATGCCGGGCCGGCCTGCGTCGCGGTAGAGCTGGTGGAGGGCGAGGAGCAGCTGGCGGTGCGGCCCCTCAGGAACGTCGCAGGTGTCGGGCACGTCGATCGGCATACGGATGGTCCCTGGTTGACAGTGGTTGATAGTTGTTGGCAGTCCACAGCATGCCGCCTCTTTCCTTCAACTGCGGTCAGTTCGGGTCGACTTGTGCTCTGCGGTGCGGGGCGGGCTTGAGGCTGGAAGGGCGGGGCCGAGGGGTTCCTGTGCCGGGGGACCGGCGGTGGCTCTGGAGGAGCTCTCGTGGCAAAGGCCGACAAGCAGCAGTCCCGATTCCGTGCGGTCGCCCGGGTGGCGCTGTTCGCGTTTGTCCGTGGCGGTGCAGTGGCGGCAGGCGGCTGCGCCGTCTCCGGGCTGACCTGGCTGTTGCACCACTTCACGGGGTGATAGGGAACGCCAACGCCGGTGGGCGGTTGACCGGAACTTCTTCCGACGGAGGGCGCGGACGGCACAGGATCCGCCCGGCAGCTCTTTTCCGGGCGGATCCGACAGCTCCGCTCCGGGCTCGGGAGGCCGGAGCGGAGTGGCGGAGAACTTGGGGTCCGATCGGTTCTTCCAGAAGAGCGTTTCGTGCTTCGATCATCACAGGGGACTCACACCCGCTGGCGACGCACCGGTATGAATGGTCGATGACGGAGACCAGCCGCACGCGTTGCGTCGCACCGCACTGCGCGCACCGGCAGGTCCAAGGCAGCCAAAGCCCCTGTATTCCTCCACGGGACGGAATCCCGCCTCGACGAGCATACTGACGGCCCTGTTGCGCTGGAGGCGCCCGGCCGGGCGGGCGAGCGCCGCCTCACGCTCGGCGAGGGTCGGCCCCTGCGCCTTGTCGCGCTCGGCCTCGCGGCGGTGCCAAGCTTTCGACCAAGCGGCACGCCAGGGCGCCCAGTGGGACTCGGGGACACCGCATCCGGCGAGGAACGCCTCGAGGACGCTTTGACTGCGGGGCATCGTCTGCCGGGTGATGATGCGGTGCGCGGTAGAGCGCGACAGTGACGGCATGCGTTCGGCAGCATCGGGCTCCATCCACAGGTCGTCACCGCGAACGCCGACGGCGAGCTGCCGGGCGACTTCGACCGCATCGTGTCCATGGTGTCGGTGCCGAGAATCCCCTCCGGCTGGCTCGCCGCCCTCCGGCCCGGCGGACGCCTGGTGACCACGATCACCGCAACCGGCCTGATCCTCACGGCAGACAAGACCGACGACGGCGGCGCGGTCGGACGGATCGAATGGGACCGGGCCGCGTTCATGGCCACCCGGACCGGCGACGACTACCCCCCGATGCTCAACGACCTGTTCACCGCCGTCCGCGACCGGGACGGCGACAGCATCACCGAATCCCCCTTCCCGACCCTGAACGTCATGCAGGCGTGGGAGGTGTGGTCGATGCTGTCGATCACCGTCCCCGCGATCGAACACCGCATGCAACTCGACGACGACGGCGGCAAGACGGTGTGGATGCTGCACGCCGGCGGTTCCTGGTCCCGGGCCCACACCAAGCCCGGCGAACGCACAGCAACCGTGCACCAGGGGGGGACCGCGCCGTCTGTGGGACGTGCTCGACGAGATCCGGTGGCGCTGGCTCGAACACGGCGAACTCCCCGTCTACGGGGCACGGGTGAGCATCACCCCGGACGGCACGACCACCCTCACCCGAGGCGGATGGACCGCAACCCTGTAGCTGACGCCGACGGCCCAACCCGCCACACTGAGGGGATTCCGCCGCAGGCAGGAGGAGACAGACATGGAAGACCACGACCCCACCGACGGCGAACCCCTGGAGGAGTGGGCAGCCCGCCGGGAAGCACGCAGACCCCCAACCGGCGAGCGGAAAGCGATTCCTCTGGACAGCGGTGCCCCACACGGCGCGCACGTCAACCCGGACGCTCCCCGGGGCGTGGTGGAGTGGGACGGGCAGCAGTGGACTCCCGCCGGCATCGCCGCGGACTACACCGCAGCAGCACAGGAGATCAGCCCGGACGACACCGCCCGCCGGGCAGAAGCGGTGGACCTGCCACGGTTCAGCGCACTCCCTCCGGCTCCCGAGCCCTGGCGGCCGACACAGGTCTTCCGAAGGCCCTGACGGCTGTACTTCGACCCGAACCTGCACAGGCCCACCTTCCTCGTCCAGCCGTCAACGGGCGTTCGGGGCGCGGGCGCGGCCGTCGTACCAGGAGCCGGACCGTGGCGGGCAGCACGCCTTGCGCCAACGCCGCCTGCTCCACCACAGCACCGCGCCGACAACAGTGAGCGTGGCGGCGGCGAATAGCCACGGGTTGCCGAGCCACGTGCCAAGCGCGCCCGAGGCCGCGCTTCTTGCATGATTCTCGACCACCCCGAAGGGCGACCGCCAGCGGCTCGTTGCTGCTGAAGAGGATGACGGAGTGCCAGTTGCGATTCGCGATCGCCTCGGAGGGCGATCGCCAGTTGAGCGTGAGGACTCCGCCTTGTCGGTTCGGGAAGTCGTTGCGATTCTCGGCCGCCCCTGAGGACGACCGCTAGCCCGGGAAGCCAGCCAGTACGCGGTCGAGCTGTAGCGGTTGCGATTCTCGAACCTCTCGAAGTGCGATCGCCAGATGCCGATCGCGGCGACCAGCAGGCCGTGGAGGGTGAGGTTGCGATTCTCGATCGTCCCGAAGGGCGATCGCCAGCACCGGCCAGCTGCCCTCGGAGCCGCAGCGGCCGTCGTTGCGATTCTCAGCCGTCCCGAAGGACGACTGCCAGCCGAGCTTGCGGGCCAGCACCACGTTGCCGTCGGCGTTGCGATTCTCGATCGCCCTGGAGGGCGATCGCCAGCGGTGGCGACGAGGTTCCACTGGCTCTGCCGGTTGGTGTTGCGATTCTCGATCGCCTGGAGGGCGATCGCCAGGTCCAGCGCTCCCTGTTCGGGCCCCTCCACCTGACGGGTTGCGATTCTCGATCGCCCTGGAGGGCGATCGCCAGCCCCGGAGGCCCTGCTCCATTACGCGGTGGAGTCCAGGTTGCGATTCTCGATCGCCCTGGAGGGCGATCGCCAGTTGCCCCCGACATTCAAGAGGCTATTGCCCGATGCGTTGCGATTCTCGATCGCCCTGGAGGGCGATCGCCAGGTGGGGCGTCCGGTTGGAGCGGGCACATGCCTTGACGTTGCGATTCTCGATCGCCCTGGAGGGCGATCGCCAGGCCGGGGCAAGGACCGTGAGGAAGGCCCCGAAGAGGTTGCGATTCTCGATCGCCCTGGAGGGCGATCGCCAGCGCGGCCGGTGGCGAGCCGGTAGAGCGAGAGCAGGATGTTGCGATTCTCGATCGCCCTGGAGGGCGATCGCCAGCCCGTTTGAACAGGGCTAATGACCTAGCGTAGCGCTTCATCACCTGCTCCGGCGAGGAAGTATCGGGCAAATGCGGAGGTCTTGCTTCGGTGCGATCCGCGTGTCGCGTGTCCACCAGAGGTTCCGAAGTGCGAGCACGGCGGGGACGCCGGTAGCGGCCCAGAATGCTCAACGGCCGTCGACCGCCGCCTGGTTGAAATCTCCCGATCGCCCCGAAGGGTGATCGCCAGCATGGCGCCGGGACCGGCGAGCCGACCGCGGATGAAGTTGCGATTCACGACCGCCCCGGAGGACGGTCTCCAGACCTCGAAGAGGTCGCCGTCCTCGTCCTCGGCGTAGTTGTGATTCTCGGCCGCCGCGAACGACGACCGCCAGCTGGTCGAGGAGCACCGCGCCGCACCGCACGACGAGTTGCGATCCTCGGCCGCCCGGGAGGGCGAACGCCGGGTGGTATTCGCCGGTCGCGGCCAGTCCGATCGCGGCGTTGCGATTCTCGGTCGTGCCGAAACCCGGCCCATCGGTGTTGTTGTGGCTGGATGGGGCTGGATTGCACATGGGTCGTTATCCCGATGGGTGCATCGATCGCAGTCGGTCGGCGATGTCGTACACGGTCAGCCGGAGTGCGCGGATGTCCGTGATGAGGTCGCGCCAGGGTTCGAACGTGGTGTCCACGGCCTGTCCGGATGCCTGGATGTAGGCGACCGCTACCCCGTAGCCGAAGTACTCGTTCCGGGCCGGCAGCGGGCGGGTCAGCACGATCTGTTCCAGGAGCGCGGCTGCCCGCCAGTACGCGTCGGGCTCGCTGACTTCAAGGTGCGGGGTGTTGACACGGTGTCGGGCCACCGCGGCCACGAGACCGGAGTAGTCCAGGACGCCGAGGTCCTTGTCGAGCAGCTCCTCCTGGCGGTCGAGGAGCCATCGGACGTCAATGGTCAGCTCCAAGATCAGGCTGCCCGGCCAGCACTGCGTACAGGTACCGGCAGACCGCCGAATTCGCGGTCGAACGCCTCGGCGATGCCCGGTTGCGCGACGGCGCTGCGGAACGCGGCGGTCGCTCTGCCCAGGGCGAGCTGGTTTTCCTCCGCCACGGCCAGCTCGGCGAGGTAAGCACGCACACTTTGCCCACGCGCCGCGGCAAGCGCCGCGAACCGGTCCCGCGTAGCCAGGTCAACCTTCATGCTGGTGTCTGCCATACACCCGAGTATGCACCCACCGGCACCTCAGCGAATACCTTCCCGGCCAAGACAGCAGAGGGAGGACGACCGCCAGCAACGGCGCGGCCCCGGCAGTGCCAGAGCCGGTCCAGTTGCCATCCTCGGTCGCCCGGGAGGGCGGCCGCTGGCCCGCCCCGCACTCACGAGTGCGTTGCAGGAAAGGCCGTTGCGATTCTCCGCTGCCGCAAACGACGACATGCAGGACGTCCTCGCCGTACTGCGAGAGGGCGGCGGCGCCGTTGCGAATCTCGATCACTGCGAACGACGACCGCCAGGGCCGCCGACGGAAGCGTGCCGCTCTTCCGGATGACGTTGCGATTCTCGATCGCCCCGAAGGGAGATCGCCAGCTGGGTACCCGGGGTACCCAGCAGCGGCGTTGCGATTCTCGATCGGTCCGGGGAGCAACCGCCAGGGCGGCCTGCGCTGCCTCAAGGGCCGCCGGATGGAGAACCCGGATCGGCAGCAGGCCCGGAAGTCAGGGGGTGAGGTTCAGGACGCGGACGGGTTCGCCTTCCCAGCGCTTGGGGGCGGTGGTGGCGACGATGGCTCCCGCAGGCCGGTCCGGTGTCGGCTGGGCTGCGTGCCGGCTGTGGGCGGGCGCCCACGTTTCATGGCGGGCCACGGCCAGTGCGGCGGGCAGGTCCAGGTCGAGGACGGTAAGGCCCGGCAGCGCCGCCAGGTGCTCGGCCGTCCCCGGCCGGGCACGGCCGGCTTCGATCAACGCGCAGGCGGGGGCGTAGAGGTACCAGCCGGGCTCGGCGTGGGCCCGGTGGATGAGACGGGAGGCCAGGACGTTGCCCTGCCCGGCGGCGACCATCGCCGTCTCGTCCAGCACGATGTGAACCGCCTCGCTCACCGCCCGGTCACCTGGGCCAGACGCCGGTCCAGCTCACTGTCGAGGTCCCGCTGCTCGCCCTCCGTCGGCGCGTAGCCGTTCCACTTCTCCAACGCCGCGCGGGCCTGCTCCGCCTGCTCGGCGCGCTCGGCCGGCGTCAGCATCGTCTCAGCCAGACGGGCCAGGTACGCGCGCAGCGACAGACCCTCCGCAGCCGCAATCGCAGCCAGCCGGTCCTTGGCCTCCTCCGGGATACGGACATTGGCATCAGACATCATCGCGCTCCTTCCCATCCCTCAAGGGTACGGGTACGTACCCGTACCCGGCGCGTCCGACGCACGGCGCATCATGGTCACTGGCTGTGCGGTCACCGTTGTGGGGTTCGCCGGCCTGGCTCA
This sequence comes from Streptomyces sp. NPDC048644, assembly GCF_043199105.1. NCBI lineage: Bacteria > Bacillati > Actinomycetota > Actinomycetes > Kitasatosporales > Streptomycetaceae > Streptomyces > Streptomyces sp. NPDC048644. The sequence continues at coordinate 67,398 of NZ_JBICVO010000023.1, read as the reverse complement.
TCGCGGCGTGCAGCAGCCAGATTGTGGTGGCGACCGCCGCCTTGGCCGTCTCGTCTTCGCTGGTGCGTGCGGTTTTTTCCAGGAGTGCGGCGGCGGCTTGGAGGACGCCGACGTGGACTGGGACGGTCTCGATCGCCGCGAGCGCGGCGGTGGCCCGGTCCGCCGGTGACACTGGTGGGGGCTGCGGGATGAGGGTGGACACGCCGCGCCCCAGGGCGCGGTCGCGGGGCGGTGGGGCGGGAAGGGTCGTCACCGTGGAAGTCTCCCCTACCCGGGGCGACCGACCGGGCCGAGGCCACTCCGGTCCGCTTCCCGCCCTGCTGCCCGCCGCCAGTAAAGCTGTGCTTGCTCATGGCATCTCCGGGGATGCCCACCGTCACCTTCCGGCCGCTACTCGTGCGGGTCGGGCTAACTGGGTGTTTTGTCCTTGAAGATAGCGATTGCTGGAGGTTTTCCGGCTGCAGTCCGGGCTCGTCCGACGTGACCAGGGTGGCGGTGGTGGCAAAAGCGTCGCTTGCCCATGAGATGCCGCAGGAACTGTGCTCTTCCTCCTGTCTCATCCCAAGAGGCCACGCTGAACGGCATTTGCCCGTCAGCAGACGCGGTCTCTGGGCAGGCCGGAAAATCAGCGGTACGCAGACATCATGACGGAACGTCGACCGTATCCGAGCGACCTGTCCGACGCCCGCTGGGCCTTGGTGGAGCCCACCCTGACCGCCTGGCGACAGGCCCGCACCCGACGCGCCCTCGCCTTCGGCCGCCCACCCGAGCACGACCTGCGTGACCTGCTCGACGCGATCCTGTACGTCGACCGCACCGGCATCCCCCTGGCGCTACCTCCCACACGACTACCCGCCGCACCAGACCGTACGGATGCGGCTGACTCAGGAGCTGGAAGCTGCTTGGGAGGTACGGCTCGCCCTGAGGGCGCGCATCCGGGCGGTGAACGCCTCCGTGTTGGCGCGCCGACGCCCTTCCAGGACGATCTCGTAGGTGGTGAGGGCGGCTGTGATGCAGCGTCCGAAGTCGCCTTGCCCGTCGCGCTCAACGATCCGGTGGACGGCCGTCATAGCCTCCCACGCCGAGTACCGCCTTTCCGAGCGGGCTGAATCCTCGGACCACCAAGGCGGCAGGCTGGCAGCGAGACGGGTAGCGAAGTTCAGAGCCGGGAAAAGCCGAGCGCCCTCGGCTCGGTGGGCTGCGGCGGCGCGCCGCAGGAACTCCTCCACCTCGTCGTCGTCCTCGTACTCGCTCTCCAGGCAGCGGAAGACGATATCCAGGTACGGGACCGACAGGGCGGCGCTTGCCGGCCACTGATCGGTGTGGTCCCCGAAGACCTCGGCGAACCCTTCCATGAGCATGACGTCGTAGTCGTGGTGCACAGCTCAAGAAGTACGCCCCCATGGCCGTCGGCAGCGTCCAGCGCGACGGGCAGCCTGGCAGGACCGCCCGTATGAGGGAACCTGCGCGGGTGCTCGCCGCAGCTCTTGTACCGCCCGCCGCCGCGCGGCACGGACTGCGGCGGCGGGCGGTACACCGGCATCGCGCAAGGGCGGCGCCGACCGAGGTCTGTCCGCCCCGGCCGTCTTCTCCCGTGAACCGCAGTTCCCGGCGCGGTAGTTCGGGCAAACTGGGCGGGTGACTTCCTGGCTTTACCGCCGCTCTCTTCAGCTGTGGGGCCGCCTGCTCCGCGATGTCGACAGCAACAACCCCACCACGAAATGGACCACCCGCATCATCTGCGCGGTGCCGACCGTGGCAACTGGCGCGGTGTTGGGCCACGTGGCCACCTGGACCTGCGAATTCGTAGGGGCGCCTCCGTACCTGACCGGGGTGGCCGGCCTCCTGGTAGTGATGAACGTGTTCTGCTTCGCCCTGGTCGCGGTCACCGCCGGACCGGGCCGCACGCGTAAGCCGGCACTGCTCACCCTTGCCACTGTGACCGGCTTCGTCCTGTTCGTTACGTGGCCTCGGTAGCCGTGCCGTTACGCGGCCCGGCGCTGACTCGGCACCGCCTTCTGCCCGCCCGGCGCGTCCGCACGCTGCCGCCTGCACGACGCCGCTTCGGTATGGCGTCCGGGAGGTCCTCGCGGCGGGCTGGCGCACCGTCCGGCACCGGACGGGCCTTGAGGAACGCGCGGCGGCATGCCTCCGGCGGGGCACACCCTGTGCCGGAGCGGCGGGTGTGGGGGGGGTGGGGTCCGGGGGCCGGTCGGTAGCAGCCGCAGGACGGCTTGGTGCTCCGGGCCGACTGCTTCGATTGTGCCGTGCCAGGTATACAGCAGTACGTCAGGCGAGGACTGGGTATGGCGGATCAACAGGCTCTCTGAACTTGATTGGCTGTCGGGGCGAGCACTCGGCGGCCGGCGGTTGGTGCGGCGCGGTCGCCTCGCGGGTGCTGACCTTGAGGGCTGGATACGCGAGCAGATGGCGTGTGGGGGTTGTGTGGGCAGGGATGTGCGGCGGGTTCAGACCGCCGTGATCGGTGAGGCTGAGTCCGAGGTGCCGGTCTCATTGCCGATGGAGGCGATCGAGGTTGATGTCTTCCGTCAGTTTCACCGGCAGGACACGTTCTGGTGTGGTGTGTGGCTCGGGGGCTGCGGAGGCCGGTTGACAACCAAGCTGTACGTCGACCGCGCCTGCCACTTCGCCCACCTCCCCCATCCCGACGAGCCCAACCGCCGGTGCACCAGGCGTTCCTCGGACGTGGCCAGCGCCGACCACCTCTACATCAAGGCCGCCCTGCTGCAATGGCTGGCCGAGCAGGAGATCTCCGCGCAGGGCCGGATCGGCAACGGCGAGGACGGCCGTAGCCGACTGGGCGGAGAGATCCACTTCCGCCTGCACGCGCGCAAGCCCCTGCGTGTGCTCCTTGACCACGGTGCCAATGGCGCTCCGGCGGCCGCTGCCCCCGAAGCGTTGCTGGGCCCCGGTGTCGCCCACCACACGCCGCTGCTGACCGAGCGGGGCTATGTGCACCGCATCCGTTGTGAGAGCGCAGGCACGGCACGCCGTGTGCAGATCGGCACTCAGCGCTATACCGGCACCGACTGGTTTGAGCTCAGCGAATGCGAGATGGCTCCCTTCGGCCTGTCGACCCCGGCAGTCCAGGAGGTACGCCAGCTTCGCAGCGCCCACCGCCCCCTCGGCAGCACCACAGGCCACCAACCCCATCCGTCCACGCCGCCGTCCCGCCCCGTTGCTGTCCCCGAAGCGGTCCCCGACCGCGTGGAGGCGTTCAGCCAGATGCGGGCTGCCCTCGCCGACGGCAGCAACATCACGAAGCTGCGACGCTGCCTGGCCAAGGCCGAAGCCGCCACCGCCAACGGCGCCAGCCTCGAAGAAAATCACCTTCTCCGTCAGGCCGCCGACGCGCTGCTGCGCCTGGAGCGCGGTGTCGGAGCCCCCGCCATCGCGCCTGCACCGCGCGAGAAACGACGCGCCCGGCCTGTTCCTCAGCAGTCCCCGCCCCGGTACGCAGACGCACTTCGTCCGAAGCGGTACAAAAGCTGCTGAACGAGCTGGAGCGCGGCCGCGCGAAGCACACCGGCAAGCAGATGCGGCGCCTGGTGCGGCGCCTGTCGTGGACGGCCGACCCGGCCATGCCCTACCTGACCGGCGAACAACGCACCGCGGTCGCCCGGTGGAAGGCCGAAGCGGCCCGCCCCACATCCACGCCCGCAGCCCGGACTTCACAGACACCGTCACCGGCTGCCGCGCTTGCGCCGCAGCCGAAACGACAAACGAAGCCGGCCAACCGCCGGAACACGGTCCCGGACGTGACCGCTGCGGTACGCGATGTCCTCGAACATGCGGCCCGGCTGGGCAAGACCGTGCCCTGGTCCCGCCTGTGTGCCGAGGCCAGAGGCTTCGCCGATCTGCCTTACGAAAGCCAGCGTGCCGTTCTGGCGAACGCCGGAAAGACGAAGACCGAGACGCGGGACGTGGCCCTCTCCACGCTGGTCGTCACGGAAGATGGCCACCCCTACCGCTGAACTCGCGGACCTGTCGGTCTGCTTCCTTCGTTGTGCCGGCCACAGAGTGACGCAGTGAGCGGGCCCGCCCTCGACGTCACCGGGAGGTCGGAACTCGGCGCCTCGGTGGGCTGAGGGGCCTCGTCCAGGCGGGTGAGGTCGATCAGGTAGACGGCGGGCGGGACGCCGGGGAACCGGGAACCTTCACCGAGTTCGCGGTCGAGGCCGCAGGTCTCGGTGGTGACGGTGTCGTCGCCCCAGAACTGGCGGGTGTGCCCGAGGAAGACCCGCTCCCCGGCGTACGGGCCGCGTCCAGGGTGAGCGGGGCGCCGGCTTCGAAGGCGGCACGGAGGTCGGCGGCGGCGCCGATGGCACCGGGGTGCCCCTTGATCGTGGTGTGGCCGGTCGTCGACACCGGAACGGCCGTGGTGTTGCCCATCGGTCGTCCCAGGCAATCCGCCCGGCTTGTTAGTCAGTAGTTCTCGGGTGGTGACGGTTCGGCCAGGACGATGATGTGGGTGCCGTTGGGAGCGTTACGGCTCAGGATTCGCAGCTCGTCGCGGTTGCGCACGAAGACGTACATGCCCCTCAACAGGCCCCGGTCAACGAACTGGGGGCGCGGGCGCAGGACGGCGTACGGCCGGTCGCGTACGTACAGGCGCAGACCCAGGGCCCAACGGCGGTCGCCGTCGGTGTGCCGCAGTTCGGCGGGTTCGCCGAACTCGATGCGGGCCAGCGCCAGAGCGGCGTCGTGGAAGCGCTCGCGCTCCCTGTCCGGCAGGTCGACTTCCCAGGTTGGTTCCGCCCGGACGACGGGCCGCTGGCCTTGCTGCGGGACGGTCAGCCGACGGCACGGTGGGGTGCGCGGCTCGGCTGCCTTCCGGGCCCGGTACTCGGCTTCTCTGCGGCGGCGTCGCGCCTCCTAGCGGCGCTCCTTCTCCTCCAGCTCGGCCAGCGCGCGGGTTCTGGCCTGTTCGAAGGCCGTGGCGGTGGCGATGTACTGCCCGGACGAGCAGATCGCCGACACGATCACCGTGTACGGGGCCGACCGGATCAGTAAGACCAGACGGCCGCGACGTGGCTGGATCTGACGCAACGCTCGGGTCGACGAGCGGCCGCCTGAGTACCGTCGCTCAAGGAATGACCGACTTACACGGGGTGGGAATGGAAGCTGACACAGGCTGGATGCGTCATTGTGCTGACGACATCGACGCTACAGCGGACGCCGTACGCAAACTCCTCGGAAGCGCCGACGGCGCGGTGAGCACGCTCAAGAGCGCGGCGCCGGGATGGAGTTTCACCGGCAGCGTGGACGAGATGTCGTCCCGATGGGAGACCCTCAACAAAGTGGTCCGCGACGAGCTGTCCGAAGCCGCCGAGAACATCCGGTTCAACGCCAGCGACCACGACGGCAACGAGAACATCATCACCGAGACCTGGCACAACCTCTTCGGATAGGCGGAGAAATGGTCGACATGACCGCGCTGATGAGCCTGGACCTCGGGAAATTCCGTGAAGCGGCGTCCGACTGGAAATGGATTGCCTCACGCCTGCGACAGGCCGATGAGGGCTACGAGGACGCTGTCACCAAACCACTGAAATCCGGGCAGCACTGGAGCGGCGACGACGCGACGGAAGCATCCCGCACGTGCGCCGGGATCCACCTTGATATCGAAGCCGTTGCCAAAGAGGCCGAGGCCGTCCAGAAGTTCCTCGACGATGTCGTGGACGGAACCGGCGACGGCTACGGAAGCCTCAGCAGCCACCAACGTCGGGCGACCGAGCTGCATCAAGAAGCGATCGGCCACGGCTTCACCGTCCGCCCGGACGGAACCGTTACCTGGGCCGTGATGCGCGCACCAGGCCCTCTCTCCCCCGAGGAACAGCGGGCGGATCAGGAACGGACCGCCCAGGCCAAGCAGATCGAGGACAAGCTCAAGGACGTGCTGCGCGCGGCAACCGAGATCGATGGCAGCCTGGAGCGTGGGCTGAAGGTCATCTTCGGTACGGAGGACACCTTCCGCACCGAGAACAGAGACCGCGTCGACCGCGACGACGCCGGTATGGGCGACGGCTGGAACGAGGCCCAGCTCGGCCTCGTCCGCGGCTACCTGAACGCAAAAGGGTGGGACGATGCCGCCGCGCTGCTGAAGCACTACGTCGAGGGGAACGGCGAACCGGTTGAGGTCGACGCGAACCGCATGCTCGACGACATGCCGGCCTTCCGCCGGGACGTGGACACCACCCTGACCGGCGTGAAGAAGCTGCCGGACGGAACGTTCCAGAGTTCGTGGCAGAGCAGCAGCCCCAACATCTCCGAGGGCGACAAGAGCCTGAACTGGTACTACGCGCTGAACCATTTCGAGTACCGGACCGTCGGCCACAAGCAGGGCGACCACATCAGCTATCAGGTCGAGGTACGCAAGCGGTATGACTGGGGAGTCCCCAGTGAACACCGGCGAGACCTCGACAAGGGGCCGCTGAACTTTGAGCAAGCGGACCTGGCACGGCTCAACATGGTCGGCATGGCCAAGGACTTCGATGTCAAGGGGCGCAGCGCGACACGGCAGGTCGGTTAGACAGCCGGTGCTGCGGATCCCGGATCAGGAAATGGTGTGGAGAAACGCAAAAGGGTAGTGCTGACGTGCACTGTGCTGGTGGGGATCATGCTGGTTGCGGCCGGCCTGTTCAGCTGGTGGATGATCGACGCGCTCGAGTCCCCCGTGGACGGCTGGCAGGAAGGGCCGACACCGCGGTCGAGCGCACCGGCCTCCTTCAGCGTCAGCCCGGACCCAGGGCAGCGGTAGCCGAACGTTCGGCCGTGTCCACGGTGGCTTCCTGCGCCCCTCATTCGGGATGAGGGACAGCCAGTTGGTGAAAGGAGGCCAGGTGCAGTGCGGCAGGCGGTGAGGGCGTCGGCGGTGTGTACTGCGGTGTGCGGCCGCCGGTGAACGGGGTCGGCCCGCGGCGCTGCCACGTACCGGGTTCGCCGCAGACGTACGCCGCGCAGGCCTGTCGGCTGACGTGCAGGGTTCGGAGGGACAGACCACGTGAATGCGATTCCTGGCCGTTCGGGCCCTGCACGGCCCGTATCGGCACGTCAGCAGCTCTTGTCGGCCTCGGTTGTGGCGCCCGTGGACCGCCCGGCTCCGCGAGCGGGGCACTGGCCGGCTGAGCGCGGACGCTCGGCGCGCTGCCGCGACTGCCAGGGGCTCGTTCAGCAGTATCCGCTGCGCGAGCGCGGATGGGTGGTGCTGGATGCGGCAGTCCTCCCGGCCCGGATGATCCCTCCAGCGCTGCGGTGGGAGGTCGACGAGGACGGCGTCGCAGCGCGCCTGCCGGTCTGGTCGACGGCGGCGGACGCGCGGGTCGCGCATACGGAGACCTGCTTGGCCGCGGGCGCCGCGCGCAGCGCCTGGGCGATGCTCGCGGCCCGCCCGCGCCCCCTGCTGCCGGGGGTGCCTGAAGAGGCGGGCGAACCTGCCGTGGTCCCGTCGGTTGCGGTGCGGGCTTCGGCCAGCCGTGAGGCGGTCGTCTCGGGCATTGGCTGTCCGGAGTGCGAGGTGCCGGCGGGTGTGCCGTGCCGTCGCTCCGCCGGGTATCGCACGCCGCGACGGCGCCCGCATGCGGAGCGCAAGGCGGCATGGGCGGCCGTCGATCGGCGTTGAGCTCGGCGATGTCGCAGTGGCGAGTCGCTCCGGGAGCGGCCTCGAGGATCGGCGCCGCCGATGCCGGGTCGTCCACGGCGGGTTGCGGTTCTCGGCCGCTGCGGGGGACGACCGCCGGTGCGGGGCCGGTCGTGGCTATTGACTGGTTTCACGGCGATAGGAGCAGGCAACACATCCGCAGGTGTCAGACTCTACGTGCTGTGCGAGAGCGATGCATTGGCTGCAGTCGCACAATTCTCTTTCGCCCGCGCCGCGTTGGTAGTGCGGGCCGAGGGGCTCTGGAGTTGGCCACGCACCAGGTTTATGAGCGGGATCGTGGTATGCGCCGTCGGTGCAGGCTTTTGCCGGGGAGGGGACGTTGGCCTTTCCGGTGATTCTCGACCGCATGAATGCGGATAAGTCTCCATCCTTTCGCATAGCGGCGATGTCTTCATTTTCGAAGTTGTCCATGACGCATTCCCGGTCTGGCCAGTCCAGTGTGAATGCACGGTAGCCGTACGGCGGAAAGCGGTGATGCGGGCAGTCGGAGCCCCAGTAATGCTGAGCATCCCGGAAGCCCTTGATGCAGGCTCCCGTTCGCAGGTCCTTCGCGGGTGGCGCCGGGGCGGCGAGGGGGCGCTCGGATCCACCTGGCCTACATGTTTTCGCGATGTCACCCGTTTGCGTGAATTCCGCTAAAGGGTTGACGTTTCGGCCCTTCTCCCGGGTTAAATCCATGCGAACCTTCCCTGCCCTTTCTCGTGGCAGGTCTAGATGTGGGCCCATGAATGATGGGAAAGGGTTTAACTGGGACGGAAGTCGACAGGACGCCTGGAAGCCCCACAACATGCGCGTGTGGAGTTCCAGCGCTTCGAAAACGCTGCGGAGAAACGCCCAGGATCAGTGTGTCTACTGCGGACATAAAATGGAGTACTTCGACCGGTTCGACGGCGGCAGGATTCCCATGGTCCCCATGGCGCTCCCCGCCGCGAAGATCCCTCCGCGTCATCGCTGGCACGTCGACAATGGCGTCGCCTACAAGGACGCTGCCAGCAGGGGAACCTGCCGGTTACCGCACCCGACTGTCTGCCCTATGGCAGAACACACTGACGGCGACGAGGAGTTGGACAGCGTCCGCCGCACTCTGGCGGTACGCACCCGCATGGCGATCGACGCGAAGACGTTCGTACCGCGCGAGTCCAAGACCCTCGACGAAGATGAGGTGGCCGAACAGCACATCACCGTCGCGGAAGGGGCAGAGCGTCATATCGCCCGTCACTCCACCCGCCTTTGGCTCGCCCCCACAACGATCCAGGACCTGCGTTGTGTTGCACGCGCCGGCACCGACCGGTGCTCCATGGCGGTGCGCGCCGAGGACTCACCCGAGGGGGCCTGGGAAGAGATCGACATCCCGCCGGTACCGGGGCGGGCCGGACAGCAGGTACTCGCAGCCGGCAGCACCATGTGGGTCTGGGTCCTGAACGTTCTTGACTACGACTCGCTCGAGCGGTGGGTCAAGCAGCGCTGCTTCGCTCACTGGAACAGCTCCGCGCCCGATGCGGAAGCGCCGGAGTAGATCCACTTCAACGTGTTGCGCCACGAGGCACACATCGTCCACCAGCGACCGGTCGACCTGTTGCCTCTTCAGCTCCCCCGCACTGGGTTCCTCGATGCCGCCTTCGGTCCAGAGCGAACCAACTGTGCCGGCGAACGCTGTCACAACGGGACCGTGGAAACGGTTGGTGAAGGATGGCTGTGTTTCAAATGTGCGCCGAAAGCCGAGCGCCGGGCTGCCACCCACAGGAAATGGCAGCGCGGCACTGCCTCAGACTGACCTCCGCGTGAGTTCCCATTCGCCATCGAGCGGACTGCTGGGCCGCCGGCCCGCGGCTCGGCTGAGTTGCGGCTCACGCGATCACCTCGCGAGCGGTATTGCCGACGGCGCGGGGTACGAGCTTGTGCAGGCGGTCCGGCCAGCGTTCGGGGGCGGCCTCATCGGTGTGGCCGCCCTCCATGCCTCGCAGCTGTTCCAGGCGCGTGGCCAGCAGGTGCTGGGCGGTTCGCTCCCGGGCGACATGGGCGGCCTTCTCGGCGGCCGCGGTCGCGATCGGGCCGTCGGGGTTGCGGCGGTGCAGGCGTCGCCCCTTCTCGGTGGCGGAGGCATGCTTCGCCTCGGTCTCGGACTCCGGACTGCGGGCCAGCTTCGCCAGCGCGCTGCTGCGGTACTCAGCGGCGGCCTGCTCGGCGGCCTGGAGCCGGGCGAACGCCACCGCAGACGCGGTGGCCGCCGCATCGACGTGCAGCTCGTCCGGGTCCATCAGCTCCATGAACCGCTGGCAGGCCATGGCCATCTCGTCCTCCAGGTCGGCGCGGACGTGCGTGGTGACGGCGGCGATGTCGGCCCGGTCGGTGAGGTCGGCCGCCCACGAGGCCGCCACCAGCGCGGTCTGCGTAACGAGGTCCTCGGTACGACGCTGGTAGCCGCACGCCTCGCACAGGCCTCCCGACCGCTGCGCGCCGCAGTCCGCGCACGGCTGGGCCCGGCGAGCGGCTTCGGCCGCCTCGGCGGCAGCGCGCTCCCGCTCGGCCTGGGCGCCCGCCTCGGCGCGGGCAGCTGCCCGGCGGGCCTGCTCGGCCTCGGCCTGCTGGCGGCGGCACATCAGGTCTTCAGCCTCCCTCGCGGCTTGCCGGCGCAGCCGGTCCTCGAGGACTTCCCGCCGCTCGGTCTCACCGACGCCGGGCAGCTCCGCGTCGACCTCAGCCGCCAGCCGGGCCCGCTGTGCGCGCCGGATGTGGATCACGTTGCCGCAGGTCGGGCAGTCGCCGCCGGTGTCGACCTGGATCCCGTCATCGCACCGCTGATCGGAGCAGGCGCGTCGCTGGACCAGGGCGCGGCCTAGCAGCCAGCCCGCCGTGTCCCGTACGAGGGCCTCGCCGCCAACCTCCTTCAGGCGGGCCTTGAGACGGTCGGCGAGCAGCCGCGGTGCGGACTCCGGTCCGGCCAGGCCGCCCAGCAACGCCAGCTCTTTCCCGGCGGCGCGGCCGACGAGCTGCTGCTGACCGCCACTGAGCTGCGCCCACAGACCGGAGACCGGCGCCAGAGCGACCCGCAGTCGAAGATCTCGGGGCAAGGCCACCCCGCGCTGCTGCTGCGTCTTCTCACCCACTACGGCCTTCGGTCGGGCACCGGCAGCAACACCAGCTCCTCGCCCTTCGAACTCATCGGCCGGGGGTTCCATCGGCATTTCCCCGCGTAGCGGGCCGTCCTCGGGCATCTGCTTCGTCGAGCCGACAGCGGTGGCGTCTTCAGCGGCGGCCTGGTCCTCGCGTGTACATGCACGTACCGGCATCACACCGGTCCCGGTACGGCCTTGGCCGGAAAAGCAACCACTCCCCGCACCTTCATCAACCCCCGTGGCTACAGGTGAGTGGTAAGCGTGAAGTCCTGCACAGTCACCACCCGCATCCGACGCCGATCCACCCAAGCTGACCTGCGGCTTTACCGGAATTTCGGGATCTTGGTCCCGCCCTGCAGAGTTCCGACCCCGTCGCTGCCTCGGGACCAGCCCTCCCGGACGGCCCTCGGCACGCTGCACACGACGCATCTCCCGGTATGCCTCCACCACGGCCGGCACCAGCAACTGCTCACGACCGCCCGCCATCTGACGCACCTCCACCACCCCCGCCGTCTCCAGCCGGGACAGCACCGTCGCCGCGGCCACCGTGGTGCAACTCAGCAGCCGCGCCAACGTCGCCACCGCCCGCCCGTAGCGGTCCACCGCGCCACCGCACAGCCGCACTACACCCGTCGAACGCGCTTCCAACACGAGCAGGAGCAGCGCGAGCCGGTCCGTCGCCGCGCCCTGCCCGGTCCGCCGCCCCAGGAGCCCTGGAAGCGTCCGCGTACCGTCCGCGTGGCTCCAGCCCGGAGCGCACACCGCCTCCAACAACCGCAGCAACACTGCGAATTCGGGCTTCGCCAACCGGAGCGGGTGAGTACGAGGGTGGTGGTGTCGGGCTTCCCACAACGGCAGCAGCAGCCAGTCAATACCGACAACGACCTTGGTCCCCGGCACCACCGCATCCCGGGTACGAGCCACCGCCTCCCCGACCAAGTGCGGACGCACCACGCGGCTCACGATGGACGAGTTGACACCCAGCCAGCGGCCCAATTCCCGCGCTTTCAGGTGGGTGGTCAACTCGGAGGACCGCGCCTTCGCGGCAAGTACGACAGCCGCCATCCGCACCGGATCCGGAGCGCCGACCAGGCCCGGCTGCTCCAACAGCGCGCGAACCGAGTCCCGCAGCCGGACCCGCATCACGTCGGTGTGAGTGAACGGATCTCCGCCCTCCCACACCGGGACCAGCTCGGCCTCGGCAGGTCTCTTCGCGACCGCCGCGCGTCCGCTCACAGCTGCCCCCCGATGGAGGCGGCCAGTACGGGCTCGACGGGACGGCGGACAGCGGCATCAGGAGAGGGCACGTATAGAGAGGGGATGGCCGCGTGGGCAGATGTGACAGGCGCCGGAAAAATCTCCATGCGGCACCCTGACGCGGATGCCCTGTGGACAGATTCTGCGAAGGCGAGCGCTCCCGTGGGACGGGCAAGGATCTTGATGGAGGCGCCCGTCAGACGGGACGGGGCGTCGGCCAGAGACTGCTGCCCCATCGGCGCGGGGACCGCTTCCGGGGCCGGGACCGCATCGACGGAGTGGCAGGTGGCGGCGGCGAAAACCGACCGGCACGACGGCAAAAACCGCTCATTCCGCAGCATTGCGGCATGGGTGAGCTGACAGAGGGCAGCCTGGTGCTGCATGATGGGGACGCGTCCTTTCGCGGGTACGCAAAAGCCCCGCCTTGGTGGGGCGCTCGTGGAGAGCAATTCGCTCAAGTCGAGCCGGTCGCCAAACCGGATCGACTCGAGCCTTAGCCCGGTCGCCAAACCGGGCCGTTGCAGAAGGCCGCGCACGGTGCGCCAACACCAGCGGCCAGCGGCAGAGGAAGCCCCCGAAGGGGGCAGGACCTCCCGCAGGTAGGGCTACGTCATCTGATCCTCATCGTCCGCAGGGGCATGACCCGCGCCGGTAGCGTGCGGGTGGTCTGTGGGGGCACGGAGCCTCTGCTGCTCGGCCGGGAACTCGTACGGGCTCTTCAACGCCTCGCCATCGGCGGGCACGGCGAGATCCAGCTCCCGCGTCGCGTTGACATGCTGGCTGCGGTCGACGTGACCTCGGCGAGGGTGCCCTCACCGACGGTGGTCACTGGGTGCCGTGGGTAGTGGTGACAGGGTCTCCGCTCTGCGGCGCCGGTGTGATCTTCACGGCGCCGACTGGAGTCCCACTGTCTGTAAGCCCGGATGTCCGGGTACTCTGAGCCATGTCGCTGGCCTTTCCTTTGTTGTGGTTGGCGATGGCCGGGTTTGCCCCCGGCAACGGCCCCGCCTTGATCCCGGTTACCAGCCGGGGGAGCGGGGCCGCTCCATTTTGAGTTTGAGTGGCCGTCAGTACCTGATTGGTCATCTGGCGTACCGCGCAGCCTACCCGGTTCACTCCTGCCCCCTCCACCCTCTGCTGTGTCGTGTCGAAATCTGATGACCCGATTGCACGGCGGTCATCAGAGGCCGGATCGCTGCGGGGCCACTTCGAGGCGCCGCTCACTCTTGTGGCGCGGAGCGATCATGTCGGAGTAGTGCCGGTCGAACGTGTGGCGAATGTGCCGAGCCTGGCTCCTGCTTAGCTATCGGCCGGACGAACGAGCAGGTCGAGGCGCACATACGCGGCGGTCGCGTCATCGGACTGCTTAAACCGCGGCCACCGTTCGCCAACCGGGTCGGCGTGCTCAGCATCACGGGTACGGCTGATGAGAGCAGCTGGCCCTTCTGTGCGCAGGAGATCGAGTAGCTGTCTCCAGGTCAGAGCACCGAAGCTATCAACGAGTCGGCTCGCGCCGTCCGTCATCAACGCGGCCTGCCGGACCTCGGCAATGCCCACGGACCCCGTGATCGCCTCATCGGCGGCGGACGGATCGGTCGATGCAACCCAATAGCCACCAGGGCGATTACGCAGACGCCGTTGGACTGAAACGAGCGCGGAAACTCGAGCTGCATGGTCAGGAGTGCCTGTCGGGCCCTGGAGGGCGGCGTGCATTTCCTCGCCGGCGACCTCTTCAACTCGTTTGTCGGCGATGGTCTGGACACCTTCGTCGCCGAGGTCCAGCAGCAGCACGTTGTCGGACAGCACCAGGTAGTCGAGGGCATCTCCCCTCTCCCGAATCATCACGACCGTTGAGGCCGGGACGGCCTCCTGCTCCAAGGCACAGGTGTCCCGATGTAGGTCGTTGACCTGGGCGATGGCAGTGCGTAGTGCTTCGATCAGAGGGTTGGCGTTGTCGCCAATCAAGTTGATCAGATGCGTGCCGAGCTGCCGTACGAACCAAGGAGTGCCGTGGACGCAGCCCATCGGTAGATCCTTTGGGGCGGACAGCCCGTCGAGCACCACGACACCAGTAGGGCTGACGAAGACCGTGTCTTCGTTGGCAGCGCCCACCCCTTGAGCCGATGCTGTAGCTACCTGCATGTTAGGCCCCTCCCGGGCGGTAGAAGGGTGTGATGCGCTCGCTTTCGGTGATCTCAAGGGTCTCTGGGTCGAACCGACTGGAGATAAGGGTCGAGAACCGCTTGGCTTTGAGTTCGCGATGCACGTTTGCCAGTTCGCTGTTGAGCCAGTGGACGACGCCACCAGAGCCGCGTGCATGGATCCCTGCGACGTAAAGGAAGGTCCCCTGGCCATCTGGCCGCGGCAGCCGACCGAAATAAGCGATGTCCGCGTTCTCACCTCGGTCCATGGGCGAGCGATAGACATCCCCGGTGTTCCGGTCGACGAGGTGCCAGCCCTCGTCGTCCCTTCCGAACTGCAGATGGGGGTCGCCCTCAAGGATCTGCTCGATCAAAGGCGACAGCCGCGGGCCGCAGATCACGACCAGGTTGGTCCGGTTGAGGCGGACGTTGCCTCCAAGGGGGATCCGCTCGAAAGACACATCCAAGCCGACCTCTTCGGCTAGCTCACGCAGCCGCTCGTAGGTCTGGACATCCTCGGTCGCGATCACAGGCCCTTTGACGGGCTTGTCCCGGCCATCCTGCAGCTTGCCGTCTTCGAGCTTCTCCGCGAGGGCCACAACAACCTTGCCTGAGCCGAGAAACAGACGCTCGGGCGGCGCCCCCTTGGCGAGCTGGCTGACCCGCCCCTTGCTGATACCGAGCTCGCTCGCCAGTTGGGTGTTGCTGATCTGGCCCACGCGCAATGTCTCGTTCATCGCTTCGTTACGAACAACCTGGAACTCACTGCCGTAGTCCTGGGCCCGGCCGGCGAGGGCATGCGCAACCTTTGCCCGTTCCAGGGGATCGGGCAACTCCTTGAGACGAGACAAGGTGGCGTCGAAAGTCTCATTGAGTGGCTCCTCCAGCGGGAGCTGACCTTCTTGCTCCATGTCGTGCCTCCCTTCCGGGGTCCTGTTTACCTCATTAAACCTTACGCGTTCAAGGCGGTTTGACGCCGGGAGGGGTACGCCCTATGATTTCGATCAGCGGCGATTTAGCGCGCTAAATCTAGCCGTTGCGTCAGATATATCTTCACGTACATCCTCGACCACCGTCCCTGCCCCTCCCCGCCCACCTGCGCGGTGATCCGCATGGCGCTCGGCGTCGCGTCGACCGCTCGATTCGCGGACGCCGACGAAGCACCGGACGCCGGAGAGGCTTTGCCGTTCGCGGCCTGACCGCTGCCGGCCGGGTCCACCCCGGACCCGGCTCCCCCACCCGGAACTGCCCCCGTGGCGGCGCCGGATGAGGGAGCCGGACCCAATCCGCTCCCGCACGAAAGCACCACCGCAGTAGGTCGTCTGCCCTCACGGGTGGCCGGGGTCGATAGCTCCACCAAATCCTCCGGGTTCCTCGACAGATCTGCACGCAGCGCAGATGCGCTGTCCGTCCATCAGGACGCCGAATTCCGTGCGCCTGACGGGCGGAGAGAGCACCGCGACGCACTCCCTCTGCCGACTCCGTACACAAGGAGCGCCGTATGCCTGTCCCGACCCTTGAGCCCACCGCCCGGTACCGGAAAAGCCGGACCCGTACCAAGAAGGTCAGCGCCCGGGAGGCGCTCACCACGCCGGCACCGCCCGCGAGGATGAGGCGATCCGCTGCTCGGGCAGCAACCGCCGCGTCAGCGTCGACGTGAAGTACGAAGCCTGGCTGCGGCACTTGGCAGAGGGGGCAGCTGAAACCGGGGGCCGCCGCTCGAACCGCGTCGTGCGCAAACCAAAGGTCGCCGTAGCGCCGGCCGTCACCCAGATCCTGGCGCCGCTCCTGGACGCGCGGGCCGCGCGCAAGCTGTACGAGGCCCACACCAAGGGCTGCGTAGCCTGCGCCCCGTCCAGCCGCACCCGCCGCTGCTGCACCGACGGCGGCCGAATCGCACACCTCGTCGCGCACAAGCAGCGCACCGAGCCCGCCCGCCGCGCAGCCCTAACCGTCCGCGAAGACCTGGCGGAGCAGCGCGAGCGGGGCCTGTCGATCCTGCGCGAGGCGTTGATCCGGGCCCGGACCGGCGCACCCACCGCCTATTACGAGACCTGGGACCAGCATCCCGCCCGCACGGTCACCGACGTCCTGACGCTCCTCGCCGCCGCGGCCGCCTTCGCGCGTCACTACGGCCCCGCCGGCACGCCGCCCCCCTCGGAATTCACCGCCGCGACCGCGCGCCTCGAACTGCCCAGCTGACCACCACCGCCCGCCCGCAGCGGCCGAGAGGAGCCCGGCGTGGCCGCCCGTACCGTCACCCGCAAGAGCAGCCGGAAGCCGGCGAAGAAGCCGGCCGCGAAGAAGCCTGCGAAGAAGGCGGCGGCCACCGCCCCCAAATCCGCCGCCTCCGCCCGCCGTTCCCCGGCGAAGACGCCGGCCCCCGCCCCGGCCTCGACTCCTGCTGTGCCGCAGCCGCGGGACCAGGCCGACGTCCGGATCACGGATGCCCGCGACCGTGCCGCGGACGTCCTGGACGGTGCGCACGAGGCAGCCGCGGCGCTGCTGTCCGGGGGCATCGAGCACCGTGCGGATGCCCGCGACCGCGCAGCCGACCTCCTGGACCAGGCTCGGGATACCGCCGCCGGCACCAAGGCCGTGGCCGCCGGACACGCCGCCGACGCACGCGACCGGGCCGCCGACCGCGCCGACCTCGCCCTCGAAGACGCCCACCAGCACCTGGTCGGCGCCCAGGCACACGCCGCCGAGCTGACCGATCGCGCTGGCGAGGAAGCCCGGCAGGTCCTGGAGACCGCACGCCAGCAGGCCACCGAACTGACCGCGCAGGCCGTCGCCGAAGCCCAGCAGGTTCGGTCCGCCGGACGGGCGCAGGCGCGGCAGGTGATGGCGGAGGTCATTGCCGAGGCCGAGGAGCGGCTGAGCGCTGCGGGAGAGCAGGCGACCCGGGTCCGTGACGAGGCCGGCCAGGAGGCCAAGGACATCAAGGCCACCGGCCGGGCGGTGGCCGCACGTCACCGTGCACGGGCCCTGCGAGCCGCCGCGGCCATCGAGCGCCGCGCCCAGGAGCAGGCCCAGCAGATGATGGATCACGCCGGGCACCAGGCGGCGGAACTCCTTGCGCGCGCCGAACAGGAGGCCGCAAGCCTGAGGGCCGCAGCCGAGGAGGAGTTGGGCCCCGCCCGAGCCGAGGCGCAGCAGCACCTCGCGTCCGCAGTCGCGGACGCGGAGCAGACCCGCACTACAGCGCAGGAGAACGCCGGACGGCTGCGGGAGGAAGCCGAGAAGGAGTCGGCCGCACTGCGCGCGGCGGCCAGCCGGGAGCAGGAGAGCGTACGTGCCACGGCCGTATCCGAGACCGAGCGGCAGTTGCGCGAGGCGTGGGAAGAGGCGGAGCGGGTACGGGAGGACGCGGGCCGGGAGCAGGAGAGGGTCCGTCAGCTGGCGGCGCGGGCACGGCGCCTGGCCGAGGAGGACGTCGAGCGGCTGCGGACGACCGCGACTGAGGACGCCGAACGCCTCACCCGCAACGTCCGCAAAGAGGCCGACCGCATCCTCGCTGACGCCCGAGACAAGAAGGACGCGGACCTCGCGGAGGCCGAGGCGACGCTGGGCCGGGCCCGGATCCGGGAAGGGGACGCGGCCGTCACCCTGAAGGCTGCCGACGACGCCGTGGCGGAGGCCGCGGCGCTGATGAAGCGCGCGACCTCGCGCACCGAGCAGGCCCTGGAGCGCAAGCGCCTCAAGGACGAGGCGCGCGCGAACCGGCGGAGCGCGAAGGAGGCACGGAAGGAGGAAGCGCGCGGCCGGCGCGCCGAACGCCGCGAGGGGAAGCCCACTGCGGGCGCCCGGGTGAAGAAGTTCGTGAAGGTGAACGCGGAGCGCTTGATGGTGATCGGGCCGATCACGGCGCCGATGGCGGTCGCGTGGACCGGGCAGGCCGGGTTCGCTCACGACATCCTCGGCTGGGTCGTGCCGTTCACGATCCTGTTCGCCGCGGCCTGGGAGCTCAGCACCGCGTTCGTGGGATGGATGTATCACCAGGCCCGCCAAGGCGGCGACCGCGGAACCCTCTACCGGATCTCCACCTGGGCCTTCGCCATGGTCGCCGCGGTCATGAACTTCTGGCACGCCTCGGCCGAGCCGGTGGACGGCAGCAGGGTATGGGACGTGAAGGCCCATGAGTGGACGGAGCAGCTCACCTACTGGCACTTCATGCCGAAGGCTGTGGCCTTCGGCGCGATGAGCATCGTGGGGATGCTGTTGTGGGAGCTGTACGCGACGCTGATCCACCGCCGCAAGCTCCGTAAGGATGGCAAGGTCGCCAAGGCCCGGCCTTCGATCGGGCTGATCCGCTGGCTCCGGTATCCGCGGCATGCGTGGACCGCTTGGTCGCTGGCGATCACCAACCCGGAGCTGACGACGCTGGACCTGGCGTGGTCCGCGGCCGGTCCGGTCCTCGCGGACCGGGACGCGGTCCGGTCCGGACGGACCTTGCATCGTCTGGTCGTGCCGAGTCTTCGGACCGCGGACCGCGGTCCGGCCGCCATCCCGACGTTCTTCACGCTCACCCGCGTGGACCGTCCCGGACCGCACAAGGGGACGGCTCCGGTCCAGCAGGAGCTGCACGCGGTCCGGTCCGGACCGGCAACCGCGGCCCTTGCAGCCGGTCCGGGCCGCTGGGGTCCGGACCGGGACCGCGCGGACCGGAGCGGTCCGCACCCCGCTGATCCGGTCCGTGGGGCGGTCCGGCCCGCGCTGGGGCCGGACTGCGCTCGCGGTCCGGCCCGGGAGTTGGGGTCCGGTCCGGACCAGCAGGCGGGCGCTGACCTGGACAGGTCCGCCGGTCCGGACCGCACCGGACCGGCATGGCCCGCCCGTCAGACCTCTTCCACGGACCGGGGCGTGACGGTCCGGACCGCTCCCCCGGCGCACAGATCCCCCGCCCCGGACCGGGCCGCCGAACCGTCCTTCACCGCAGGGCACGGTCCGGACCGGACCGCCGGACCGGTCGGACCGGGCGGGCCGCTCACGCCGGACCGGACCGTGGACCGCGATCTGGACCGGCTTTCCGGGAGCGGACCGGATGACGGACCGGACCGGACCGTCATCACGCTCACGGACCGGGAGCGCGCGGCCCTGGACCGCCTCCGGTCCCAGGACCGACCGCTCAACCGCGCCAACATCGCCGGCGCGGTCCGGTCCGGCGGCGGGTCCATCGCTACGGACCGCGCCGGCCAGATCGCCGTCGCCCTCAAGCAGCACGCGGCCCGCTGACCGGTCGCTGCTCTTCCCGTTCTGACGCCGCGTCGTCGCCCCCGCTCCGCACACACAGACGGGGACGGCGAAGGCCGCCAGGCCGACAGTCCACCGGGCTGACCACCCCGCACCGCCGAAACGACCAGAGGTCCCGGCCCTGTCAGGCCGGGACCTCCTTCTGCCTCCGGGCGGCCGCTTGCTGCCAGGCGACCCGGCCGCCCGGACCCATCCCGAATCGAGACAGGAGCCCAGCATGGCACTGCACCGAGACATCCCCACCGTCCCCGAGCCCGGCAAGCCCCAGGTGAGCGGCGGTGCCCGCTGATGGCGTTCTTCGGTCTCATCGGCAACGACCGCGACATGGCAGAAACCACCTACAGCGGCCGCGAATCCGCCTCTGACAAGGCAGCCCGCAAACGCCGCGAGGGACACCGCCGCAACGCCACCGCCACCTACCGCGAGGGCCAGGCGTGGGAAGACGCCGAGCGCGCCCGCCAGGACCGCGGAGGGTGGTGGCGCTCATGACCACCCCGCAGACCCTGCTGGAGCGCCGCGCAGCACGCACCCTCAAGGCTGTCGCCACCGTCCCCTCGCCCGCCGAGGGTGTCGCCGCCTGCGCAGGTCTGTAGGACCTGTTCGACGCGGCGGGCAGTGGCCGGGCGCCGATCGAGGTCCGCATCGAGGCCGCGGCCACCTGCAACGGGTGCCCGCTGGCCGCCCGCTGCGGATTCCGCGCTCCGATGCCCGCCGTCACCACCCGCGCCCGCGCCCACGCGCGCTACCGCAAACGCACCTGACCCCTCGTCACGCGGGTCCGCACCACCCACGGTGCGGACCCGCTGCCGCCTGCCACTGCCAGGAGAGTCCGTGTTCGCCTGCCTGCTGATCCGTCGTCCCCGCCGCCTGCGTCACCTGCGTCGCCTCGCCGCCGCTACCGCACCGGCCACGCTCACCCGCCTGCCGGCACACCCCACCACCGCCCGCCGGGACACCCCGTCGCCCTTCCCCCGCCCCGGTGGTGCCTCGCCGGGCCGCGAGGAACTGGCCACGCGTGCCTGGCTCCACGACCGGCTCCTTGGCCCGGCCGGCACGGTGGAGGCCTGCGGTGACTGAGACCTTCCTGACGGACGTCCCGCCACAAGCCGGAGCTGGCGCGGAGGCTGCTCCGGCGCGCGGCGTTGACGACTTTCTGGCGCACCTGGACGCCACCCTGGCCGAGGCGACCGCTCCCTCGCTCCCGGCCCCGGAGCTGGCGGTTGAGCGGGACCTGGAACTTGATGCCGCGACGGCCACGCCGGATACGGACCTGGAAGCGCCGGCAGCTGACGCTGTCCCAGCTGCCCCTGCCACTGCGTCTGTTGTGCCGGAACGGGACTGGTGGAGTCCGCTGTACCGGGCTGACACCGCGGACCTGGACACCTTCACGGGCAACGCCCCGGCGCCCGGCACGGTGGCCGTGCCGCCGAAGCCCGGCCATCCCCCGGGCGACCACGACGACCACGACGACCAGGACGACCAGGACGACCAGGACGGCGTCGACAAGGCCGACGGCGAGGGGCCGGCGGAGGCAAAGCAGTTGTGGTTCTGGAAGATACGGGGCCAGGACCACGACGAGGCCGAAGAAGCCGATGAGGCTGACGAATCCGACGAGGACGGGGCTGAAAAGGCTGACGAGGCCGAGGACCCCGACGAAGACGAGACCGGCGGGGCGGATACCGAGGCACTGGCGAAGGCATCCAAGAAGAGCGTGAAGAAGGGCTCCTCGAAGAAGGTTTCCCCGAAGAAAGCCAAGAGCGCGGTCTTCAACCACCCTCGTGGCCGTCAGGTGCTGTTCGCCGGTACCGCTTACGCCATGGGCCGGAGCCTGGGCCTGGACGACTGGGCCGTGGGCCTGATGGAGCACGCTCCCCAGTACGCCATCCCCGTTACCGGGTGCGCGCTGGGCGTCGGCATCCTCGGCCTGACCGTCCGGACGAAGTTCGGCGGGATTCTCTTCGTCAGCTCCCTGGCCGCGGTCACCGTCCTGGAGATGGTCGACCAGGCCCTCGTCGTCGGCGGGGGCCTGGCCCTGGGGCTGCAGATCGCCTACCGCATCGTCCGCCACTGGACCGGTCACCACGGCGACAAGTGGCCCTGAAGGGCGTCGTGTGGGCCGCCCATGTACCTGCTGCCACGGCCACCGTGGCGTTCCTCCTCCACGGCACTCACTGAAAGGCACGACAGATGTTCACGCTCGCAGCACCCGCAGCCGGGGCCGGGTTCAAACTGTTCGGCGCCGTCGGCTTCAGCGGCGCGGCGTTCGTCATGACCTTGATCCTGGTCTTCGGGATCCGCGGCAAGGGGAAGATCAAGTTCAAGCACGACTCCGCCGTGGCCGTCGGGTTTGTGACGGGGCAGCTCTACGCCATGGCGGGTCAGTTCTGGGCCTTCGCCAGTGACATGTCGGACGGCCTGTCCCAGGCCATCCGGGAAGGGTTCGGAACCGGCATGCAGATGGGCATGGGCGCGGTCGCCCTGGCCCTGTGCGCGACGATGTACGGCACGAAGCTGAAGAACTTCCCGGGCGTCATGCCGGGTTTGGTCTCGCCTCCCGTCTTCACAGCTGCGGGCGGCGTCTTCGCGATGCTGACCACCCTGTTGTCCCACTTCCTGACCACGGCTGTGGGATGACGGCATGGCTGTGAACCTTCTCAAGCCGGACCCCTTCGACGGTGACGGCCCCGTAGCGGACGTGGTGGACCTGGTCCCTGCCGACGATGGCCTGCCGGGCGAAGAGGAGGGCGAGGCGGAGGGCCCGTCGCGCCTTCGGGCGTGGTGGGCCACGGTCCTCGAGGAAGGGGAGCGGAGGCCGGACACCCTGCGGGCGCGGTCCGTGAGGTGGCCGGCGCTGGGCCCGTACCTCGTCGACCGGGGTGGCCTGGCCGCTGTGAAAGTGGGGGCCGTCGTCATCTTCCGTGGGTGCTGGACGCTGATCCGCAGTGCCTGGGCCCTTGCCTTCGCCGGCGTCGCAAAGGCCAGGGGCAGAGGTTTGGAGAGGAAGGCCGCCGCGGCCCCGGCCTCCGGCAGGAAGGACGAGTCGGAAGACGACGCCGGCGACGAGACAGACGAGACGCCGGCGAAGGACGGACCGAAGAAGGCCCTGGCAAAGAAGGACGCGGCGCAGAAGGGGAAAAAGAAGGCACCCGCGCCGCAGAAGAAAGTCACCGCGGACGTGGTCCTGGGCGCAGTCGTGCTCGGTATCGGGGGCCTGTACTTCGTCCAGAAGAACGTGATCCCAGGGATCACCGCCGGCGTCGCCGGCGTGCAGACCTACGTGGGAGACCACCCCCTGGACGTGCTCCGGGGGGACCGGCACCGCAGTGATCGTTTTCGTGGTGACTGCCTGGATCACCGGCGGAATCGTCGGCATCCGGGAAGTTCACGAAAGCGACGATCACGACGGGGGAGAGGCGGTCGGCGAAGCCGAAACGCACTCCCCCGCAGGACGTGAAGAAGGCCGGGGGAGCGGCGAAGCGGAAGGCGTTCAGGGCGGTGGGGAAGGGGCGGTCCACTCCCCCGAAGACGAAGCTGTGGAAGCCCGGATCCGCACGTACGAATGGGTCCGTGAACAGATAGGGGAGCACCGCGGCGTGCACCTCCGAGAGCTCCTGCTGGACCTTCACCAAAGGCCCGGGGGAAAGGCGCTCGGCATGCCCCAGCTGAGGTCCGGTCTCACCGCTCACGGCATCCCTATCCGGGGTGGCGTCAAGGCCCCCGCATCGGACCACAACGGGGCCACCCGTAACCGGCCCGGAGTGCACCGCGATGACCTTCCCCGGGGGTGGACCCCCCTCCCCACCCCCGGGTCCAACCTGATCCGCCTCCTACCGACCTACCAAGCCTCTGACCAGCGATAACTACCACTGACCTACCGCCCCCGACCGCGCCGGTAGGGGGCCTACCGGTCCGCCACCGAGCGCTCCGGGCCCTGTCTGCCGCACCGCCGGCCCACCCGTCTGCCGGCCCCGCGCCGACCTCAAAACCGAGAGCGCCGGCCACCGCGAGATGCAGCACGACGGCCCCCTCCGACGGAGAAAAGGCCGGCGAAGCCGACCGCCGCAGCCACCGGTACGCCGACCTTGGGCTGGACGGCGGCGACGGCTTGGGCGACCTGCTGCTCGTACGCAGGGTGTTCGGACCGGAGATCCTGCCGCTGTGGCGGTGGAAGACCGGTGGGACGCGTACGTCCTCGACGCGCTGCGCGGCGTCGAACTCGACAACCCCGACCCGGCTACGGCCGCCTGACGGCTTTCCACGCTGCCCCGGCCCGGCACCCTGCTGAGGCCGGGGCAGCTGCAGCTCTGCCCCGGGGCAGGCGTCCAGGCGTGGAATCCGTCGCCTGCCCCGGGCCCACCCAACCCGCACAGACGAGAGGGAGATCCCCCAGTATGGACTCCGTCCTGCACCTTCCGGCCCTGACCGGGCAGCACGCCCTCATCACTCTCGCGGTCCCGCTCATCGGCTGGACGCTCCACGCGCTCGTGCTGCACCGGCGTCTCGCCGCGGAGCGCACCGACCCGCTGACCGGAGCTCAGCGGCGCCGCGCTTTCGAGCACCGCGCGCAGCGACTGGTCAGCCGGCACCGGAAGGACTCGCTCGTCTGCCTGATAGACCTCGATCACTTCAAGGACTTAAACGACGCACACGGTCACGCCACCGGCGACATGGCGCTCGCTGCGACCGGGGAACGCCTGGCCCGGTGGGCCGGGCCCCATGGGGTCGTAGGCCGCCTGGGCGGCGACGAGTTCGCCGTGGCCACCCGCGTGGACAACAGGAGCAACGAGGACGCGATCGAAGAACGTCTGGACCAGCTCATGGACGCGCTGCGCGTACCGGTCCTCACCGACGCCGGCCCCATAGCGGTCGCCGCGTCGGTCGGCATAGCTCTCCCGGACGAGCTGGGCACCAGCGCTCTGTCGGTCCTGCCCCGTGGCGCAGACGCCTCCATGTACGAGAACAAGCACACCGGGCACTGGGGATGGGCCGATCCTGAGGACCTGGAGACGGCGACCGTCAACGGGCGCCGTGCCGGACGCCCCGGGACGCACACCCTGGCGCGTGCCGCGTGAGCGCCGCCGAGCTCGAGGGCAGCGATTGGATCCGCGGCATCACGGTCTGTCAGCCCTGGGCCACTTGCATCCTCGGTGGCAAGGACATCGAGAACCGCCCCTGGTCCTGGCGCGGGTGGTTTCTGCTGCACGCCGGACAGGCCCGCACCGACCCCGCCCTGCTGCGCGACCCGCTGGTCGCTACGGCGATCCGCGGCCGTGAGCTGCACCGTGGCGCGGTCATCGGAGTCGCCCGCCTGACCGGCTGCCACCAAGACACCGCCGGCACCCCGTCGTGTTCGCTGTGGGCGCGGCCCGGCGACCATCACCTGGTCCTCGCAGACGTCCAGGAACTCGCGCTTCCCATCCCGTGGCGCCGCGGCCAGCTCGGACCGTGGCGCCCGCCGCAGGACCTCGTCGACCAGGTCCTCCTCCAACTCCCCCGCTTGCACGCATCGGAGGCACTCTCATGACCGGCTCCCACACCGCCGCCAACGCGCCGCTCCTCGCCGACGACCGCGTCCCCTTCCCCCGCACCGACGCTTCCCTGCGCTGCCAGACCGACCCGAAGTCCTTCGTCCTCGAGGACATCACCGGGCGGCACGAGCAGGAGAAGGCGCTCGCCAAGGCGAAGCGCGCGTGCTCCGCCTGCCCGATCGTCAACGGGTGCCTGAAGTGGGCGCTCGCCAACCCGGCCTGACCCAGACCGGGGTGTGGGCAGTCACCACTGCCCGCGACCGGAAGCAGTTGCGTACGCAGCTCATCCCGCTGTGCGCCGGGGCGCTCGTCGGGCCGATTCTCGCTCACTCGGCGGCCCGCCAGTGGTGGTGCCCGCCCCGGTAGCCTCGTCCGTATGGTCCGATCGTCCCGTGTTGAGGCGAGCCCCGGCATGTGGCGGCGGGAGGCGGGCACGGTGCTACGCCGGGCCGCGGCGCTCCCGAAGCACGCGGTAGCCCCTTACGCCATAGTCGCTGAGCTCCATGTTCCCCGCGTCCCCACGGAGTGGGCGCCGCACTCCCATCCGCTGCACGAGCTCGTGTGGGTGCGCGGGGGCACGCTGACGTCCCGGGTGAAGGACTGTGTCTTCACCGTGTCCCAGGGGCACGGGCTGTGGATGCCTGCAGGAACGGTGCATGGTGGCCGGGCCACGGCGGGCGCGGAGTTCCGCGACGCCTTCTTCGTGCCCGACAGCACGCCGTTTGCGTTCGCGGAGCCGAAGACGATCGCCATGACGCCGTTGTTGGAGTCGCTGCTGGCCTATCTGACACGCACGGACCTCGATGAGGCGGCCAGGGCGCGGGCGGAGTCGGTCGTTTTTGACGTGCTCCGTCCCTCGGAGCGCCAGTTCGCGTTGCAGTTGCCTGGTGACCCACGGATTGACGCGATTGCTGAGGCCCTGCTCGACGATCCCGCCGACGGCCGCTCGCTGGAGGAGTGGGCCCGATGGCTGGGGGTCAGTGATCGCACGGTCACCCGCGCTTTCCGCCACGCGACGGGCCTGTCCTTCGCGCAGTGGCGGCAGGTGCTGCGCACGCATCGGGCGCTCCTGCTCCTCTCCGAGGGGTTCGATGTGATGACGGTCTCCGAGACGCTCGGCTATGCGCAGCCCAGTTCCTTCATCGCCGCCTTCCGGCGGGTCATGGGAACCACGCCCGGCGCGTTCTTCGACGCGGCCGACGGAGCCCCCGGGGGCGTCCGGAATCCCGTATTGCCTGTCTAGAACTCCTGATTGTCGACTTCGCAAGTGGAATATAGTCTTCATCGAGTTAGGTAACCCTTAGTTGCTCTCGGTGGGCGAATCCTCCCTACGTGAGGGAGTCCACGGCCCGGCCGGTGAGAGCCGGACGGAGGGTGCCGCAGTCCTGCCCCTCCGACCACCCGGACCCATCGATGTTCACAAGTCCCTTCCGGCGCGCCGACCGTCCCGAGGCCGGTCCCGCAGCACCGGTGGCCGTCCTCAACGGGCACGAGTTGGTGCTGCGCTACGGCGGCACACCGGTCGTCCACGGCGTCTCGATCGCCCTGGAACCCGGCCGCGCGACCGTCTTGGTGGGGCCGAACGGCAGCGGGAAGTCCACCTTGCTGCGCGCGCTCTCCCGGCTGCACCGGGTGGACGGCGGCCGGGTGACTCTCGGTGCCCCCGAGGGACAGCCCGAGCGCGACGCGGCTCTGCTCAGCGCACGCCGGTTCGCCCGCGAGGTCACGCTCTTCTCCCAGTCCAGACCCGCCCCGCAAGGGCTGACGGTCACCGAGGTCGTGGCATTCGGACGCCACCCCTACCGGCGTGGCTTCGCCGGACTGACCGCCGAGGACCGGAGCGCCGTCGATCGTGCAATGGGCGTGACCGGAGTGCGCGGCATGGCCGTCCGGCCGGTCGGGGAACTGTCCGGCGGGGAGATGCAGCGGGTCTGGCTCGCGGCCTGTCTGGCCCAGGAAACCGGCGTCGTGCTCCTGGACGAACCGACCAACCACCTGGACCTGCGCTACCAGATCGAGACGCTCGACCTGGTGCGCGATCTCGTCGAGGAGCACGGCATCGCGGTCGGGATCGTGCTCCACGACCTCGACCAGGCGTCCCGCGTCGCGGACACGCTGGTCCTGATGCGCTCGGGCCACGTGCACGCGGCGGGCGCACCCGCCGACGTACTCACCGCCGAGAACATCTCAGAGGTCTACCAGATCCGTGTCGAGGTCGGCGTCGACCCCCGCACGGGCCGTCTGCGTATCGACCCACTCGGGCGCCACCCCGCCTGAAGCGACACCGCATCACCTCCAACTCCTCGCAGGAAGACGCCTTGCGAAAACAACGCGTCGTGAGAAAGCAAGAAAGAGGACCCTCCATGAACCGTGCCCGTTGTCTGACGGCATCATCCTCCGCGGGACTCGTCCTCCTCGTCGCGACGGCCTGCGGCACGACCGACGTCGACAAGGCAGAGGCCGGAAGCACTACCAGCGCATCGCCCGCGTCGAAGGACTGCGCCAAGGACACCACGACCACCTCGACGAAGCCGGTCTCCTTCAAGGACGGCGTCGGCCGGCAGGTGAAGCTCGACAAGCCCGCCCGCCGGATCGCCGTTGTGGAGTGGCAGCAGGTCGAGGACGCGCTGACCCTGTGCGTGACCCCCACAGCCGTGGCCGACCCGAAGGGGTACCGCACCTGGGTCAGCGCGGAGAAGTTGCCCGGCGGGGTGACGGACATCGGCACCCGTGAGGAACCCGACCTCGACACCCTCTACGCGGCCAAGCCCGACCTCATCGTCGTCGAGGCGTTCAAGCCCGACGACGAGATGATCAAGAAGCTGGAGAAGAGGGGCGTCCCGGTCATGGCCACCCGGGGCGCGAACCCGGCCGACCCGATCGGGAACATGCGCGAGGTGTTCAGCATGATCGGTAAGGCGACGGGACGCACCGAGCGGTCCGACCAGGTGCTGGGCGAGTTCGACCAGCACCTCGCGACGGCGAAGAGGCAGGTCACCGAAGCCGATCTGCCCACAAAGGACTTCCTGTTCTTCGACGGCTGGCTCCAGAGCGGCAACCTCACCGTCCGCCCCTACGGCAAGGGCGCGCTGTTCACCGAGATAGGCGAGGAACTCGGCATGAGACCCGCGTGGACCGACAAGGTCAACAAGGCCCACGGGGACGGTGGCGTCGATCCCGCCTACGGCCTCGCGCAGACCGACGCCGAGGGGCTCACCGCGGTGGGCGACGCCAACCTCTTCTACGCCAACGACTCGGGCGCGGGCGGGTACGTCGCGGCGCTGAAGAAGAACCCGATCTGGAAGACCCTTCCGGCTGTGAAGGAAGGCCGCGCGCACTCCTTCCCGGCGCGGGTGTGGGGCGCCGGCGGCCCGCGCTCCTGTGAGCAGGCGATCGACGCATACGTCGACGTACTCGAGAAGAAGAAGTGATCACTGCCCGCACAGCGGCTCCCAGCGGGATGTCGCTGCCACGCGAGAAGCCCGGCGGCGGCCCCGCCGGGGTGGCCGTTCTGGTGCTCCTCCTCCTCATGACCGCCCTGGTGGGCGTGTGGCACCTGACGCAGGGAACCTCGAGCGTCAGCGTCGGTGACCTCGTGCGCCACCTCGCGGGGGAACGCGACACCACCGGTGGAGCGCCGGTCGGTGAGATCCTCACCGGCTCGCGTGTGCCGCGTCTGCTCGCGGGCGTGGCGGTGGGCTTCGCCCTCGGCTGCGCCGGCACGCTGCTCCAGTCCGTCACGCACAACACGCTCGCCTCCCCCGACACCCTCGCGGTCACGGCCGGGGCCTACTTCACGCTCACGCTCGTCGCGGCGTTCGGAATCGCCGTCCCGCTGTGGGCCTCTGGCGCCGTCGCCTTCGCCGGTGGCCTGGTCGCGGCGGCACTCGTGCTGCTCCTCGCGGGCCGGGCCGCGGGCACCGCCGGCACCCGTCTCATCCTCGCCGGGTCGGCTACGGCGATGGCCCTGGACGCAGGGACCGGAATGCTCCTCATCCTGTTCGGCAAGAACACGACCGGCCTCTTCGCCTGGGGCAGTGGTTCGCTCGCGCAGCTGAACATCGACGCGTCGGTACGCGCCCTGCCCCTCCTGGGCGTGGTGCTGTGCGTCGCCCTGGCGCTGTCCCGGCGGCTGGACGTGATGAACCTCGGTGACGACACCGCGTCCACCCTCGGTGTGCCGATCCGCAGCACCCGCGTGACCGCCGTGTTCTGCGCGGTCGTCCTGACCAGCACAGCGGTGACGCTCGCGGGCCCGATCTCCTTCGTCGGCCTTGGCGCACCCGTCCTGGCCCGCCTGATCGCGGTCCGGGTCGGGGCCCTGCGCCGGCACCTCTTCCTGGTGCCCGCGACCGGGCTGCTCGGCGCGTTGCTCATCCTGCTCGCGGACGCCTCACTGCGCGCCTTGCAGGGCGCGGACGAAGCCGCCTCCATTCCCACCGGCGTGCCGACCGCGCTGCTCGGCTCCGTCGTGATCGTGGTCCTCGCCCTCCGGCTCCGTGACACCGGCCGGCTTCGGGAACCCCCGCACGCACGGATCGCCGCACGGTCGCGCCGCGCGTTCATCCTCGTGGTGTGTGGGGCGGTGGTGCTCCTGGCCGGCGCGGTCCTCGTGGCGGTCCTGGCGGGCAGCCTCTGGCTGCGCACGGGCGACCTCGTGCTCTGGGCCCAGGACGGCGCCCCCGGCCTGGTCGGCCAAGCGCTCGACGACCGGGTGCCGCGGGTGATCGCGGCGGTCCTGGCCGGTGCGGCGCTCGGACTGGCCGGATGCGTCGTGCAGAGCGCGGTGCGCAACCCGCTCGCGGAGCCGGGGGTGCTCGGCATCACGGCGGGCGCCGGACTGGGGGCCGCGAGTGTCGTCACGTCAGGAGTGCCCGGCGGACGGCCCGTGCTCATCGCCGTCGCGGTCGCGGCGGGGCTCGCCACGTTCGCGGTGATCGCCCTGCTGTCCTGGCGGGGCGGATTCCTGCCCGACCGGTTCGTCCTGATCGGCATCGGCTGCGGGTACGGCCTCAGCGCCGTCACCACCTTCCTCCTGCTGCGTGCCGACCCGTACAACACGCCACGGATCTTCACCTGGCTCTCCGGTACGACCTACGGCCGCGCGCTGCCCGACGTCGTACCGGTCGCGGTGGCCCTGGCGCTCGCGCTTCCCGCGCTGCTCGCCATGCGCGGTCGGCTCGACCTGCTCGCCGTGGACGAGGACACCCCGCGCATCGTCGGAGTCAAGGTGGAACGCACCCGCTTCACCGCACTGGCGATCGCCGCGGTGCTCGCGGCGCTCAGCGTGATCGCGGTCGGCGTCGTCGGCTTCGTGGGACTCGTCGCCCCCCACCTGGCACGGTCACTGGTGGGGGCCCGGCACGGGCGATCGATCCCGGTCGCGATGCTGCTCGGCGGGGTGCTGGTGTGCGCGGCCGACGTACTCGGCCGCACGCTCGTCGCACCGGCCCAGATACCGGTGGGCCTCATGATCGCCCTGGTCGGAGCCCCGTACTTCGTCTGGATTCTCCGGAAGTCCCGCGCATGACACCGGAGGAGCCCGCCCCACCAGCCCCGGTCAGACCACCGACCCGGCCGCGAAGAACCTCCCCCGCTTCCGTTCGACCCGCCAGGAGCACCGGAATGTCGTCCCCGCACAATACGCCCGTACAGAGTGTCGTCGTCCCGTTCAGGCCCGGTACCTCACCGGAACTGGAGCGGCGGCTCGGACACCACGAGGTGCCCAGGCGCTGGCGCGCGGTGGACCGCTCCGCTCATGCTCCTCACATCGTGGCCGTACCGGGTGACGACGAAGGGAACTGGGCCGCTGCCGCGCTCGTGACGGCGCGCCCGGACACGACGTATCTGAAGATCGTCGATGCCGTGGGCGATATTCCGGCGGTCGTCGCGGCCGTCGTCGCCCACGCACGCGACCGGGGACTGGCACAGGTCAAGTGGGAGGGCTGGACGGCGAGTCCCGAGGACGCGGCCGCCGCCGGTTTCACCGCGTTGCGTCCCTCGCTCGCGCCGCCGCGGGACGCGGGCGGTCCGACCACCGGTTACGTGCGCTGGCTGAGCGGGGAGACGCCGGCCGAGCCCCCGTACTACGGGCAGACCACGCACTTCACGTGCGGTGCCGTCACCGCTCTGGTCGCGCAGGCGCACGCGGGAGTGCTGCCGCGGGAGTCGTTGGACCGTCAGGCGGAACTGAGACTGTGGCGCGAGGCCACCAACTTCCCCGCATGCGAACCGGTCGGGCTGGGCGTAGCCGTCCGCCGGACATGGCCGTCGTCCCCCGTCACGGTCCACCTCGACGCGGACGGGCCCGTCCTGCTCGACCACTGTCAGGGGGACGAGCACGAGTGGCGGGCCCTGCTCCAGCGCGTCTCCCGTACGGACGCCGGACAGGTGGGCGTCCCGATTGACGCGGGGCGCCTCTCCATGACCTCGCTCCGGCGCGCGATCGACGGGGGACAGCACGCGCTGCTCCTGCTCTCGCTCGCCGGGATGCAAGGGTTCGACGTGCCGCACTGGGTGCTCTGCCACGGCGCCGTACCCGACGCCATCGTGATCGAGGACCCATGGGCCAACGCGGCGACCGGGGACACCTGGGTCGACGCCCATCTGCTGCCCGTCCCGGACGCGTCGCTCGACGCGATGTCGATCGTCTCGGCAGACCGCTTCCGCGGTGCCGTGATCATCGGTCGCCCGTAGCCGAGCGGCCTGTGGCCTTGTGCTGAGGGCCGCCTCCGTGGGGTGAGGCGATCACGCTGGCAGCGGCCCTGAACTCCTGTCCGTGGCCCAGGAAGTGAAGAGCCGTCCAAGGGCCTGTCGTTCGGATCCTGTCGGGCTCGCGGGGCCTGGCACCGCTGCCGGCTCGGCCGCGAGCCGGGCGCAAGCCGCTTGCTACGGGCACGGGGCAACGTTGCATTGTGGGTCCAGGAACCACGAGTTGTGGTTCCGGTGTTTCGAGGAGGCAGTTGCGGCAATGGAGATTCGTTCCACGACGGGTGAGGACCTTGACGTCTTCGTCACCACAGTCCATGCCGCGTTCGGGCTCTTCCCGGAAACCCCTGTCGAGGGTGGCGGGCTCTGGTGGTCGGCGCTCGAATCGGACCGCTGCCTGCTCGCCCTGGCGGCGGACGGGCGGCCCGTGGGCACCGCCGCCGCGTACTCCTTCGAGCTCACCCTGCCCGGTGACACCCTCGTCCCGGCCGCCGGGGTGACATCCGTCGGCGTTCTGCCCTCGCACCGGCGTCAAGGTGTGCTCAGCGAGATAATGCGGCATCAGCTCGCCGAGTTGCGGGCCCGCGGGGAGTTCCTCTCCGTGCTGCTGGCTTCCGAGGCCCCGATCTACGGCAGGTTCGGCTACGGACCGGCGACCTTTACGACGCAGCTGACGGTGCCACGCCACAAGGCCGCCCTCGCCGTTCCCCGGGCGCGCGAAGCGGCCGACGCGCCGGCGACCGGCCCGGCCAACGGCTCGGTCGAGGTGCTGCGTCGTGCCGAGTGCGGCGAGATCCTGGAAGCGGTCTACGACCGGTACCGCCGCGCCCAGCCCGGCGCTCTGTCCCGGCCGCACCGCTGGTGGGCCTTGCGAGCGGGGCAGGCCCCGATCTCGTCGGCGCCGCGCTATGTTGCCGTTCACCGGGACGCCGACGGCGTCCCGGACGGGTATGCCAGCTACGCGGTCGGCGAGCCCCAGACCTTGACGGTCGACGAGATCATCACCACCGACGACGCCATCTTCACAGCCCTGGCCCGGTTCGTGCTTGAACACGACCTGGTCACTCAGGTCGTGTTCAAGCACGTCCCGCCTGAGCACCCGCTGCGCTGGCAGTTCGCGGACTTCCGCGCCGGCGAGGTGAGCGGCGGCACCGACTGGCTCTGGGTACGGCTCCTGGACGTCCCGCGTGCGCTGACGGCGCGCGGCTGGTTCGTGGACGGCGAACTCGTCCTCGACGTCGAGGATCCGTTCCTCGGCGAGCACGGCCGCTACCTGCTGACAGTCCGGGACGGCAAGGCCGATTGCGTCCCGACGCGTCGGGAGCCCGACCTGTCCCTGGACGTGAGCGACCTGGGCTCGGTCTACCTCGGCGGAACCGCACCGAGCACGCTCGTACGCGCCGGACATGCCCGGGCCCACCGCCCGGGAGCGGCGGCCCTCGCCGACGCGCTCTTCCGCGGCGAGCGCTCCCCTCACTGCCTGCACTGGTTCTGACCGAGCACTTGCCGACCGCGGCCTCCAGCGGCCTGCTGTGCCCGGCGCACATCCGCCGGCAAGCCCCGTCAGGAGACGATGGTGAGGCGACGGCGCAGCAGCGCGCGGCATTCGCGTTCGGTCATTCCGCCCCGCCCCCGCCCCGCGCCGCCACCGGCGCAGCCATCGCGGCGCCCGCACTTACCAGGTCCGCTTCGGCAGCTCGCTCCGCCGTCGGCAGCGGTACGCCAGGCGGCCCCGGCTTCAAGGCCATCAACGCCGCCAAGCGAGCCGACACGGCCATCAGTGTCTCGGGCATCGCGCGGCAGGCCGGAGTGGACCGCGCTTTCCTCTACCGCCACAAGGACCTGCTCGCCCAGGTCCACGCCGCCGGCGCTGAACCGCCCGGCGACAACACCGGCGCCTCCGTCAGCCGGGCCTCGCACCAGACAGACCTGGCGAATGCCCTGGACCGCGGCAACCGGCTCGCCGCCCGTGTCAGGCACCTGGAGACCAAGCTCTCCGAACTCCTTGGCGAGCAGGCATGGCGGCAGTCCGGGCTCGGGGCTCCCGACGGCATCGAAGAACTCGAGAGCCGGATCACAGCACTGAAACAACAGGTAACCGACCTGACCGGCCAGCTTGAGGAACGCGACGAGGAACTGCAGGCCGCGCGAGCGGCCAACCGCCAGCTGACCAGCCGACTCAACACCGCACGACCGCAGAAACGTGACTGCCCATGAGGCCAACACCGGCAGCACAGAAATCCCGCCGGACGACGCTGACCGCAAGTCTTCAGCCGTACTGGCTGAAGAGCGCTTGGAGATACTCCTCCAACCGCTGGGTGAGAACGGCCGATGTCAGATCTTCCCTGCCGAGTTCCCGCCAGGGCTCGCCGACCTTCTCCGCGTCCGGCGCAAAAGCCAGCGCGTCCAGCACACGCCAGTACAGATGGCTAGCCGGGGCGTCGCTGAGCGTTCCACCGGCCGCGATGTAGTGATCTGCCAGTCGCATGCCAGCGCCCACTCCGTGCAGCAGAGCAAGCGCGGTGGAGCAGTGAGCCACGTCCAGGTCAGCGGGGCCCCAGGACGTTTCCACCCAGTCCACGACGCCCGTGATCGCCAGGCCGGCTCCTTCTCCCGTGAAGAGCACGTTCCCGGGGTGGCAGTCACGGTGCAGGAAACAAGGCCGGAAGGCCGGGGGCGGGCAGCGGATCACCTCTACAGCCCGCTGCCACACGTCCGGCTGCTTCGAGTGCTCGGGAAGCCGGACCCGCTCCAGACTGGTCCAAGCTTCATAGGTGCGAGGCCGGGCGCCTTCAGGAACGCGCAACCTGTGTATCGCCACCATCTGACGTGCAAGGAGTTCTGTCTGTCGCTCGATGTCCTTCCCGTCCAGCCTGAGGCTCCCTGGTAGCAACGACATCAGCAGCGACGGATGGTCACAGTGCTCGGCTGCAGCATCAACACGATGAAGGCGGGCGGCCGGCACATCCGTCTCCGCGAGCAGACGAAGAATGTCCGCTTCACGCGTGAGCAGCCCTAGCGAGGCCTTCACGAAGAACCGCTTGACGAACGACCGAAGCACGAGAGAGTACGGCTCCCCCTCCCCCGCAACATCGAGGCGGCGCATCTGTGACGTCCAGCCCCCGCGCAGCCTTGTCGCCGCACAGAGCCGGTCCCCGGGGCGAAGACTCCGCTCCACCCACGCCCGGGTGTTGGACCAGCCGAGGTCATCGATACCTGCGTCAACAACCGCCGTGCTCTCGCTCTCAGCCATGACAACAGCCTAATGATCACGAAGCAGCGACTAGCGGCGAACCTTCAACAGGAGCCGCTTGGACCAAACGAGGCAGCTCGGAGGCGATAGCCATCAGCTGAACGGAGGCTGATCTCGGTCTGTGTCAGGGGGCGGGTTCGTCTTGCCGAAGGCTGCGGAACGCTGCGGGCGTCGTCCAGCCGCGCAGTGTGGCGTGGATCGTCGATCGGAATGCGGCCTGTGCTGTGGGCGTGTCGAGGGCACCGGCGAGTTCGAGTGTCACAAGCCCGTGCAGGGTGACCCAGAGTGAGAGGGCGATCGATGTTGCCTGGCCGTCGAGGACGGGCTCTGCCACGGCGCGGTCGATTGCCGCGATGAGCGGCCGGATGGGGTCACTGGTACCGACCGTCCCCGATGGCTTGAAGGACTGCACTCCGCCGAACAGCACCGAGTACAGGTGGCTGTGTTCGAGTCCCCATCGTCGGTATGCGGTGGCCAGGGCGTAGATGTCGGTGAGGGGGTCCTGGGAGGTCGGTACTGCTGTCAGGGCCTGGAACAGGCTGGTGACGGCTCTGTCGCGTACCGCTCCGATCAGTCCGTCCTTGCCTCCGAGCAGGGAGTACACGGCCGCTGTTGACGTCCCTGCGGCTGTGGCCACGGCGCGGACTGTGACCGACTCCTGCGGGCGGGTGGCGAGCAGTTCGGTCGTGCACTCCACGAGTCGCTCTTTGACGGTCGCGTCGTTTGTTCTCGGCCTTCCCATGACGAGGAAGTCTACCCTCTTTGATAACGTCGTTTTGAAACAGCGTTTCGAAACTTCGGAGGTCAGCCTTGCCCCCGTTCGCCATACGCCTTGTCCGCTTCACCGGACGCCCACTGCTGGCCCTGGCCGCCATTGCTACGCTGGTCATCGTCTTCCTCGCCCTGATCGTCCTCACGGACGGCGCAGGCTCGGGGACCGGCGCATGGCTGACGGCCCTTGGAGCCGGGACTGCCGCCGCACTGTGGCGGGGTCGCCGCCGTACCCGGGCGGCGCGGCTCGTGCCGTTCCTGCCGGTGGTTGTCGCGGCAGCGTTGACGGCGTCGGTCTGCGTCCCGACCGTGCCCACGGCCCGGCGATACCCGCCCGCCCTGCCCTTCGTGGCCACGCAGCACTGGAGCCTGGCCACAGGCAGCCGGGTCGCGGTGTACCACTACCCGCCCGCGAACCCCGGCACCCGGCATCCCATCCCGTTCGTGTACCTCAACGGCGGACCGGTCCGCGGCGTCTCGCTGCTCGACCACCGGTTCCTGCGACTCCTGGCGCGCCAGGGCTATGACGTCTACGCCTACGAGCAAGCAGGCGGCGGACGAAGTGACTTGCTTCCCATGGACCAGTACACGATCTCCAGATCAGTCCATGACCTCGCCGCCTTCATCGACCACCTGGACAAGGGCCGAGTCGACATACTCGGCTTCTCGTCAGGCGCGGTCGTGCTCACGCAAGCCCTGGCTGACCCGGGCATCGCCGCACACCTGCACCGGGCGGTCATCGCCGAACCCGGCCCGATGGACGGCCCCACCGCGCACATCACCGGGCACAAGGGCCGACCATCCGCGCGCGGCCTCGCGCCGGCCATGACCGGACCACGATCGACGCGCATCCCCCGGTACGCCACCGCGTTCGGCCTCATGCGACTCGGACTCCTCACCCCCGACACCGGGCTGACCGGACAGGCCGAAGGCGACAACGCGTTCACCGCCGCCGACCTCGGCAGCGACACCGCATCCGCCTACTGTGCGCGCGACGCGCACCGCATCCCGACCGAGGACACCGCACAGAACTTCTCCTTCAGCCCCGCCGCCAGCCTCCGCGTCCAGCAGACGATCAAGGACTCACCCTCCATCGCCCCGCAACTGAGGCGCTCCCAGACCCCGGCGATGCTGATGATCGCCGAGTGCTCCTCCCAGGTCCGTCAATGGGCGACCGCCATCCTCGCCAATGATCCCGCCATCCAGCGCACGCAGTACATGCCCGGAGTCGGCCACCACATGTGGAACGGTCTGGACGACAACAACGACCGAGCCGCCGCCGTCATCACCGCGTTCCTGCAGGACAAGCCCGCACCCGTGCCGAACTGCCCGACCCGCGACGAGATCCCCGCCTTCCTGCGCGACCACAAGTGAAGACCCCGCAGCCGTCTCCGGTATCGGCGGAAAGCCTCCCCCGGGCGTTGCCGAGGCAGTTCGGGCGCGGGGTTGCCGCGCACACAACGCCTGGGCGCTCATCGTGTCGTCGCGGTGCTCATTGCCCGTGCCCGGATGGTCGAGGTGACGGCTGATCCGCACCGCGGTGCAGGCACATCTGATCTGGCATGGCGTAGATCTTCCGGTCGCTGAGCTGCAACTGTTCTGGACTTGGCAACCTGGCGTCCGGTCATCGGCGGCCTGGGAGGAAGAGGCTGTCTGACGCGGAGCCGTCGCCAAGGGGTGGAACGGCAGTTCCCGACGGTGTGGCCCGCACGACGATCTGAACGTCCGTCGGCAGAAAGTCTCAATCGACGCCGGCCGGGGCTGCGGAAGCGGCAGACGCGGGGCAATCGGCCAATTCCTGGCGGCCAGCGGGCTGCACAGCGGCTCGTAGACCTCCTGGATTCGCCCTGGAAGCGCTGTGTGGCTTTCTGACGGCCTTTCCCGTTCCGCTCGGCCCGATAACTCCAGGGCCGCCCTGATAGGCCCGTGACGGAATTTCCGCAGGTCAGAGCCATGATCGATTCGGGCAAATAGGTTAAATACCCCGACGTCTGCGCTGACTCCGGATGCCTATGCCACTGTCTGACTGGGCACTGGGGGAACAGAGTGGGCCCTCCGCGGATCGCGTTCGGGCCCACTGACGATGCTCCGTCAGTCCTTCTTGCAGGGCTTCTCGGGGAGGCAGTAATTCAGCGCAACCGCGATGTACACGGACACGCTCGGCAGACCTGACATCTCCACGACCTGCTTCATCACCGACAGGTCCTCAGGCCGCGGGGACCACTGCCGCTGCTCCGGTCCCGTGCCCTTCGGAGGGCCGGCAACGCCCTGCGGAGCGAACAGGGAGGTCTGCACCTTCGGCCCCTGCACGGAGTGCTTGACCATCTCCTCCAGCACGCCGACGCTCTTGTCGACCATCAGCATCACGACCTCAGTGACCGTCAGGTTCGTGTCCTTGCGGTACTTCTCAAGGCGTCGGGCCACGCCGTAGGAGACACGGAACCCGACACCTTTCCGCTGAGGCTCGCGCCCGTCTGCCGTGATCGTCTGCTCGGTCTGATAGCTCGGCACAGGCTGGGCAGGTGCTGCGGCAACGGGGGCCGGCACAGCCGCAGGGGCGGGAGCGGGCACCGTGGTGGCGGGCACCGGTGCCTGGCTGCCCCAGGCACCGAAGACCCCTCCCCCGCCACTGGAGCCGGATCCGGAGAAGGCATCCTCGAGCGACTCGTCGCCCTGCTCCTCGTCGCCCTGCTCCTCGACGATCTGCTCGTTGTCCTTGCTCTTCGCCATCAGACAGTGCTCCTCAGCATCTGCGCACGTTCCAGTACTTCAACAGTCAGGTCATCGTGGTCCTCAGCCAGGGCCTCCGCCGCTTCGGGGATGGTCTTGTCCCCCCGCAGCCGCCGCTGGTTGAGCTCAAACACCGGGCAGCCGTACTGATCTTCACGCGCCAGCTTGGCCGTCGTCTCCGACTGACCGATGACGGTGGAGAAGGTATGCGCGACCTTCCCGAGGATCTTCTGAGATCGCTTCGCGACGTCCTTGTGGACGTTCGTAGCGTTTCGCTGGGAAGCGAAGTGCACGACGCCGAGCAAGGTCAGCAGCTCATTGATCTGAGTCTTCACCATCCCGAATGACTGCGCGAAGTCCCGCAGGCCGTCTTCGAGTGATGCTGCGTCGCTCTTGACCGGCGTGATGACCCACCGCGCGGCGGCCAGGCACATGATGAGCAGGTTCGGGTTCTCCGGCGGACTGTCAATGAAGATGGCGTCGTACTTGGGCAGCAGCGGCTGCAGGCACTGAGCCAGACGCAAGAACGCGGCGAGCGGTCCCTGGCTCGTGGCGAGCGTGAGAAAGATGTCGTTGAGTTCGCGGACGTGGGTTCCGCCTGGCACGACGTCCAGGTTCTCACGGACACCAACGACGGGAACCAGTGCGGATCCCCTCCGCATCGACTCCGCGAAGGCCGCGCCCTTGTCCTGGATTCCGTAACCCAGTTCACGGCGCAAGTTGCCCTGGCCGTTGACGTCGATCGCGAGTGTCCGCAGTCCCTCTCGGGCCGTCTTCGCCGCCATGTTGCCGGTCAGCGTGGTCTTGCCGACACCGCCCTTGCCATTGCCCAGCATGAAGACGTTGCCGAAAAGCCCGTGGTCAATGCCCATGCCGGCTGCGGACATTGCGAAGGGCCCTGGGGGGGCTGGAGAGCTCATGCGTACCTCGGCGACGTTGGGCCCCAATCGTGTCTCAGGGCCGTGGACAACAGCGGTCCACATTGTGCCATGCGATCACTGAGGCGTCTGTAGCCACACTCCAGGAGGCCTGTGTGCCACGAGGAGTGAGGCCGGGTCAGTCGATGAACCTGGAAACGGACGGGCAGTCAAAACATGCGCCCGAAGTGCTAAGTCGCACGCATCGGAGCATGCCGAAAGAGCAGCAAAAGTGCGAGTAAGTCAGCGTGCAAACTCAACTGGAAACCAGCTTTGCCTCGCACGTGAAGGCGAACCTGGGATCGAAACCGATAGCCCGCTTTGAGAAACACATGAATGATCGCGAGGTCAATAGACCTGCACCCTGCCTGTCATCAACTCTGAAGACAAGCGCCTAAGGCAAGAAGCTGAAACGCTGTCCATACAATACCGTGCACAGATGCGCCGCCCTCCTGTTGCTAACCACTATCTCCATCTGGACTTTCAGCTACACCAAGAACTTGATGCGTTGAATGCATGCAAGGCAGCAGGACAACGAATAGATTGACTCACCGCCAACGCCCTGAAATAACTTCAATGAAGTCATATCAGCGCGCGATCCATCGCGCGCGCCATGAAGTGAACTCCCAACATTGCACCTGACGCTACTTTCGCGTTGCCAAGAAAGCTGACTCATCAACATGTCAACTGCATAGAAAGCAAGTCACCACAAAATCTCCCCACCAGGGTTCTGAGCTGACTTTGCAAGAAGCCTCTCCTGCGGTTGATCACCAAGCTCCATTCATCGCTAGCATCGGCACACATCTGCTCGCTCGCCTACGCGGCTGCATGCTGACACGCATGAAGGCAACTAGACATGCTCGCAGCGTCTCCCGAGAAGGAGCTACTGAGGCATTCAGCATCCATACTTGGATACTCTTTGCTGTCCGAGATTGCCAGGTGTGGAGTTTGCCGAGCAGTCGCACCACACCTCCACGATCATGCATGGACGCTGATTCTGAACCTTGCCGACGAATCAGATGTTGAGCTTGCGTCGGCGGTTGCATGAACCCTGACTTATCAGGTATCACCTGAGCGTTCAAACATGTTGCCACGCGGGAAGACACTCACGCGTGCCGCATTGTTTGATGTCAAACTTGCCTACGCGTTTGATGCGCTGTTTGAGAGCATGTTTGAAGGCTTGTTTGATATTTGCGAGAGTCCC
The DNA here is from genome assembly GCF_043199105.1 of Streptomyces sp. NPDC048644. Taxonomy (NCBI): domain Bacteria; kingdom Bacillati; phylum Actinomycetota; class Actinomycetes; order Kitasatosporales; family Streptomycetaceae; genus Streptomyces; species Streptomyces sp. NPDC048644. Next base: position 26,839 of record NZ_JBICVO010000023.1, on the reverse strand, counting down.
CAAGGGACACCAGGCGAAGGGGGGAGAGGCTGGTCATCGTCAACCGCTAGACCTCCCGCACTGGACGGCATCGACGTGTGGGTGGCGGCAGGAAGAGAGGCAGAGCGCCGGGCCGAAGGAGCGTCCCGGCTACGGGGAGCGCGCTCCGACTGAGTACTGGACGGCGGGGCCGGCATGTCAGCAGAAGCGACACTTGACCGTGGTCCAGTGAACGGCAGCACTGGCTTGGCAAGCCATCTTCGAGCTCGCACCAGGGGCCAGGCAAAGATGGACGTGAGTGCAGGCACAGCAGGGCTGAGGTAGCTGATAGCCACTGGTGATGGCTAGCAGATCCGTCACCTCGCCGTTCAAAGTGCTCCGCCACCGGGTCCGCGCTCACCTGCAACTGGCTTGCCGTCGAGGTCGCACAGCTGGTGGAGATCGGGCTCCTCAGTAACATCACTGCGCCCAGCGACATGCAAATGCTCACGAACTCTCTGACGGCCGCCCTGCGCCCTTGCGTGCGGGCAACAGGCTCCAACCGCCATTCCTCTCGTGCGCCTAAGGGATAGTTGTCCCTCACGCTGGGAGTCAGCCAGCAGACCAGAGTCAGGGAGAGAGCGGCACCTCCCGACCTTCGAGACAGGGATTCTCGCGATGCTCCTCCGCAGCCCCCTGATGCATGCGACCTCTGAGAATGACTGCGTGACTGGCGTGCGCAGGCCGGCGGTACCGCACTGTTTTGCATCACGCGAGGAAGCTCCCTACTCCGGATCCGCTCTGTATGACGGGTGCCTTGCCCTCGATGAATGACCTGAGTGATGTCGATAAGCCCGTCGCGGGAATGGGATATGCCAGCTCCGTAGTGGGGTAGCCGTGCCCTTCCTCCTCGAGGAGGAAGCCAAGTCAGGCCGGGGGAGTCGCTGGCGCCCGGCTGCATCCCGTTCACTGAAGTGCGGGCTGAAGTGCGGGCTGAGATGCCACTCGACGCTATCTGGCGATCCAGTAGGTAGCCCTGACAGCTCTCCTCCTGGCCAGTCGGCTGGCGTTCACTTTTCCGGTGGTCAACCCTTCCATGACCGCCCTGAATGGCATGGCAATCCATTTCGCGGAAGCATTCCCCCGTACCGTTCCGCGCATCATGATGGGGGACGTGGCCCTGTGAGTCCGCGTCTCCCGGGTGGCGACGCTCATGCGACAACCGCGCGTGGACGGCCCACTATCGGCCGTGGATTCGGTGATGGTGCCAGCGCCGGATGAGCCGCCCCGAATACCCCAGTGCCTGCTGTGCACATCTTGGAAGACCGGAGCCGGGGTGGCGTCGTCGCGCGTGCTGTCGCTCGTCAGCCACCTGGATTTGGGAGTTCGGTGATCACGGATAGCGGCTGGCTCAGCGTCGCCCGATTCGGGTCTCGTGCCTTGTGGTGCTTTCGGTCTACGCGGCCGTTGGGGATGCGCCTTCAGTGACGGCTGGCCGCGCTTCCCGGCGGCCTCGTTGGAGTAGGTCAGCAAGAGCTCTTCTCCGGCTGGCGGCCAGCACGCGCCACCGAATCAACCAAATCGCTCAAATCACACAAAAGCGACCGACAGAAAGGCCCCTCTCGCGGCCTCCCAGGCGAGTGCCGGTGTGATGGGGCATCCGGCACTCCAGAAGGCTCTGAGGGTGGATTCTGCGGCCTTCGGGGTGCGGGGGGGGGGAGGTTACTCCAGCGCCTCGAGGGGGGTGTCAGCGAGCTGTGATCCGACCGCCCGGCCACACGACCTCCCCCAGTCGCAGTTCTCCGATCGCGGCCTCGCTGTGCCCCTTCCGGCCGGGGCCTCGCGAATCGCTTGGAGATTCCGGACTCCTGAGGATCCATCTGGAATGCGGCGCAGGGATGTGCGCCCGTGGCGCCGACCGACGGTGTGGGCGTGGTGCTCGGCAGCGCGTCCAGGTCGCCCTCCTCTGTAAACCGGCTTCCCGTCCTCCCGTGCCATGGTGATGGCGAAGCACTCGCCGCCATGTATCGCGCAACAACCGCAGCGGGAACTGGAGTGCTTCGGTTCATCCAGGCCGGCAGGGAGGGGCAGTGAGACCTCGGCAGTTGCCCATGGCTGCTCTGGCAAAGCCGCACACAGCGGTAAGGGCAGCCAGGGAGGGGAGCGGCCAGCGGGTGCTTTCGAGTGCGTCGAGGCGCCGCTCGTCCCGCTTTTGCCGTTCGGTCTCCCCTCGCTCGATGGCGTCGAGACGGGCGTCGTGGTCGTCGACGCGGCGCCCTTGCTCGGCGAGGTGCTGCTCGGTCTGGTCGTGCCGCTGGACCAGGAGCGCAAGGGCGCCATCTATCCGGGCGTGCCCGACCTCGTTCGTTCGCCGGATGCGTTCGAGTTCTGGCGCGGCGGCGGCCGGATCGCTCGGCGGGGGGGCTGGTCGTCACTGGGCCCTACTGCCCCCGGCATCCGGTGCGGTACGCAGCCACTCGGACAAGAGAGCCTGCACGCCTGGCAGAGCCATGACGTGAGAGAGGCCACCGGCAACGGCCAGCGACCCACGGCAGTGAGGCCGGGATGCCGGAGGCGTCGACGATGGCGGGCAGCATGACGGTCAGGGCGACGGCGGTCTGCACGATAGTGCAGACCGTGCGACGAGCGGCGTCGGACATGGGGAAGCCTCCTTACTTCACGATCTTGATGGTCTGGCCGGCGCTGATCCGGTTCGGGTTCTTGATGCCGTTCGCGCCGGCGAGCTTGGTGACGGTTGTGCCGTTGCGGACCGCGATGCCGGAGAGGGTGTCGCCGGATCGCACCGTGTACGTGAGGGTCGGCTTGGGGGAACGGCGGCTCGGCGCGGCGCCGCCAGCCGCCCACTTGCGCAGCGCGGCCCGGTCGGGGAAGTTCCCGACGTTGGTGTCGAGGGGCCGGTCGGTGTGCTGGTGGAACGTCCACGTGGCTGTGATGCGCGGGGCGCCGGGGGTGACGTAGTCCGCGATCCACAGGACGTTGCCGGTGCTGTCTCTGTGGAGCCAGTAGTACTGGTTGCAGTACAGGTCGACGCGGCGTTAATCATGGTTGTCGCTTTTGGGTCATTCGTAAGGCTTCTGGTCGGAGTCTCAACTCCCCTGGAACAACCGGTCTCTCAGTACTGGCCAGGTAGGTCTAAAGATGGGCTATCGGCGCAGGATGGCGTGAACCTGCTACAACCTGTTATTCCGTACGCCGTCGCGGTGTTCACGGTTGATACGTTCTGGCCCGTCGTCGACCGCTACGGCTGCCTTACACAGCTCAAGCTGTAGAGCGGCGACACGGTGACCGGGCGAGGTGAACAACCCGGTCGCTTGCCCTGGGGGAGGGCACCGCCTTGTCCGGGCCGGCGCATGCGACCGGTCCCTCCTCCCTCTGCCGAATTCAGGAGGAGTGATTCACATGGCGATACGGACGGTGCAGAAGGTGGCCCACGTGGTGGCCGTTTCAGGTATGGCGCTGGCATCGATAGCGATAACGACTGGGGCGCATGCGACGGACACAACGTCTCAGGCGGCACTCAGCACTCGGGCCGCGTGCTGCCCCGGCGACGGGCACCTTTCGCGCAACCACACCTGTACCTCGCTGAGCAGCGGCGCACTGTCCCACCAGAAGTACACCCATGACAGAGCGTCCACCTGGTACCTGGGGGTTGAGGAACATCGGAACGAAAACTGGCGCTAAGCCCTCCGCACACCTGAGAGCGCTTTGACCTGGTCTTCTATGGGGGCGGAACCTTCGACAGTCGTGTTGATCATTGACTGTGGAGGTCCGGGGTGCCGGTCGAGTTTCTGACGGATGCACAAGCCGCTGCGTACGCGGCGTTTGACGGGGCGCCGTCCCGTACGGAGTTGGAGCGGTTCTTCTTCCTGGACGACACAGACCGGGAGTTGGTGGAGGCGAAGCGGCGGTCCCACAACCGGCTGGGCTTCGCCGTCCAGTTGACGACCGCGCGGTATCTCGGGGTGTTCCTGGACGACCCGACCGACGTGCCGGCCGAAGTCGTCGACTACCTCGCCGAGCAGCTGGGCATCGGGGACTCCTCGGTGCTGAAGGCGTACGGCGCGCAGCGGTGGAAGACCCGGTTCGAGCACGTGTGGGAGCTGCGCGAACTGCTGGAGTACACGGAGTTCGCCGAGGCGGAAGCCGAGTTGCGGGTGTGGGTGGACGCGCGGGCGTGGACGACCGGGGAGGGCCCGAAGGCTTTGTTCGACGCGGCGGGGGGGCTGCGTGAGCGGCGGGTGCTGCTGCCCGGCGTGACGACGCTCGCCCGGCTGGTGGCCTCGGTGCGGGAGGCGGCGAACCAGCGGCTGTGGGACAGCCTCTACGGGCTGCTGAGCACGGGCCAGCGGGCGGTGCTCGACTCCCTGCTGACCGTGCCGCCCGGTGCGCGGGTGTCGGAGCTGGACCGGCTGCGGCGCCTTCCAGGACGCGGCCCGCGGCCGTGTCGACCTCGCCCGGATCGAGCGCCAGTGGGAGGACATCCTGCGGATCATCGGCTCCATCCACACTGGCGCGGTCCGCGCGTACGACGTCATCCGGATGCTGTCGCGGGACGGGCGCCCGACCCCGCTGGGCGACGTGATCGCCCACTACGGGCGGATCGCCAAGTCCCTGCACATGGCGGATCGCCAAGTCCCTGCACATCCTGCGCCTGGCCGACGAGCCCGGCTACCGCCGCCAGATCAAGGCGCAGGCCAACCTCCAGGAGGGCCGCCACGCGCTCGCCCGGAAGATCTTCCACGGCCGCTCGGGGCAGCTCTACCAGCGCTACCAGGACGGAATGGAGGACCAGCTCGGCGCGCTCGGCCTGGTCCTCAACGCCGTCGTCCTTCAACACCCGCTACATGGATGCCGCGGTGAACCAGCTGCGCGCGGACGGCTTCGACGTCCGCGACGAGGATGTCGCCCGCCTCTCCCCGTTCGTGCGGCAGCACATCAACATGCTTGGGCGGTATTCGTTCCAGCTTCCCGAGTTGCCCGGCGGCCTGCGGCCCCTGCGCGACAAGAACGCCACCGACGAGGTGTGACGGCCGCGCCGACGGCACGTCCTTCGGGCCGAGTTCGTCATCCAGACGGGCGGGAGGTACCGGGCGTCAGCGCGGTACGCCGAGGCCGTCGAGGACGATGCCCACAGCCCGGTCGAGGGCTTCGCCTTCGCTGAGGTCCGTGGCGTATGCGAGGGCGCGCAGGAGGAGGGAGACGTCGTCGTAGGTGACTTCGGGGCGGGCGGCGCCGGCGGCTTGGGCGCGGTGGAGCGCGTCGTCGACCGCTGTCCGGAAGGCGTCGACCGCCTCGGCGACCGGCCCGGACAGGCCCTCTCCGTCGTCGTGGGATGGCAACAGGTCCAGCAGGGTCATTTTCACCGGCCCGGCTGCTGCGAGGGTCCTCATCAGGGAGGCGAAGGCTTTGCCTGAATCCTGGCTGCCGGTGAGCTGCAACGCCTCGGCGGTCAGCTTCTCCAGATAGCGCACTGCGGTGGCCTCAATCAGATCCTGCTTGGTGGCGAAGTTCCGGAAGACGGTAGCGATGCTGACCCCGGCCAGTTGGGCGACTTCGTCGGTGGAGGCGGCAGCCCCCTTCTCGGCGAACACATGTTCGGCGGCCAGCAGGACCTTCTCCCTGTTGGCGGCTCCGTCGCGGCGCATACCGGACCCCTTTTGTAAACGTAGTGACTACTACGTATGATGCGTAGTGAAGACTTCGCTTAAGGGTATGTCGCTGCTGCCCCGTGCGCCAAACGCCCGGAGCGTGCCGTCACCGCAGCGCGGCAGCGAGCGCAAGAGGCGGCTTGCCCAGAACCACAGCGCTAAGGAGCACCATCCATGTCCGTGATGGACGAAAACACCACTGTTGTGATCGTCGGCTCGGGTGTCGCCGGCCTCACTCTCGGCAACTTCCTCCTGCGCAGCGGGATCGACTGCGTCGTACTGGAGCGGCAAGGCCGCGAGTACGTCGAGCAGCGCCAGCGTGCAGGGGTCATCGACTCCCGGGCGGCGCGCATGTTCCGTGAGTGGGGTCTGGCGGACCGGGTTGTCGGCGGCGTTCCCTTCGAGCCGGTGCTGAACTTCCGCATTGACGGGGAGACCCGGCCCTTCAAGTACGTGACCGACGACCTCGGTGATGGGCGCTTCTGCCCCCAGCAGGTGCTCGTGCGCAACCTCATCGACGTGTTCGTCGGCGACGGCGGCGACCTCCGCTTCGAAGCCGAGGACGTGCAACTGGAGGACATCACCGGCCCCCGACCGCGCGTGCGCTACCGCGACACCACGGGCATGACACGCACCATCACCTGCGACTTCATCGCTGGCTGCGACGGAGACCACGGCGTCAGCCGGGCGAGTATCCCCGAAGGGGAGCTGACGCGCCACTCCCACGAGTACGGGTACGCCTGGCTGACCGTGCTGGCCGAGGCCCCCGCCAACCACCAATCCATGATGGCGATCCATGACCGGGGATTCGCCGGCCAGTTCGCCCGCGGCCCGCAGGCGAGCCGCTTCTACCTCCAGTGCCCCCTGGACACCTCCGTCGAGGAGTGGACGGACGACCGCATCTGGGAAGAGATCGAGGCGCGCTTCGGTGAACCGGTCGCTGTGAAGGGACGGATCTCCAGCAAGACGCTGGTGCCCCTGCGCAGTGTCGTCCACGACCCGATGAGCCACGGCCGCCTGTACCTGCTCGGCGATGCCGCGCATATCGTGCCGCCCATGAGCGCTAAGGGCATGAATCTGGCGCTGCATGACGCCGACGTGTTCGCCGCGGCCGTATTGAAGCAGGTCAAGGAGCAGGACAGGAGCCTGCTGGAGGCGTACTCCGCCACTTGCTTGAAGCACGTGTGGAACTACCAGGCGTTCGCCGTGTGGTTCACCGACCTCATGCACGACGGGGGAGACGTCTCCTACCACGGTGAGTTCCGGCGCCGCCTGGCGCGCGCCGAGTTCGAGCGCCTCTACGACTCGCAGACCGCCAACCGGCTCTTCGGCGAGTTCCTCACCGGCCTGAACTGAGACCGCCGTCCTCGGTCGAGGGCAGGAACCTGTGGATCTGAGCAGTTGGAGCCTTCAGCCCCTGCCATCAGGGCCCGCGGGGGCGAGGGCCGAACTAGCCTCCCGCCCCCGCGGGCCCTGCTCTCTCGAACACTGCGCCGTGACGGCGCAGCGCCGCAGGTTCAACCACGGCTGCCGCCCGGGGCGAGCAGGCTGGTCAGTTCTGCGATCGCCTCCGGGGAGGGCTTGAAGTAGCGGCGGACGTTCTCCGGCTTCTTGTGCCGGGACTTCGCCATCAGCATCAGCAGGGAGGCGCCCTGCTCACCGAGGTGGGTCAGAGCAGAATGGCGGTACTCGTGCAGGTCCCAGCCGGTTCCCGGCCCGCGCACAGCGGTGTGCTCGTCCAGTAGGGCGCGGGCCTGGCCGTAAGAGAGGCGGGCCAGCCCGGTGTCCGGGCACACGTCACGCGCGCCGACGACCTTCCCCGGGCCGGGGCGGCGGTGGGTGACGAACACCGGCCCTCGGGTACGGCCGCGCAGGAGCCGGGCGGTGCCAGCGTCCCAGTAGACGGTCTCCAGTACAAAGTCCTCGCGCGCCTGGCCCCGACGCCGGACCTTGCTCCGGGCGCCCTTGGCCTTCACTGGACAGCGGCGCGCGGCGAGGTCCAGGTCCTCAACGTTCACGCCGAGGATCTCCTCCGCGCGGGCGGCGGTCTCGTACAGCATCCGCCACAGCGTCTTCTCCCGCAGATGGACCTCGCGCCGGGCCATGAACCGGTCCACGGCCATCTTCGAGCGGGCCGGGGTCTCGGAGTCGGGCACCGCCAGCCGCTTCGTCCAGGCCGGGACCGCCGGGCCGTCGTAACCGTACTCCGCGCACCAGCCCAGCCAGGACAGCACCGCCGCCCGGCGGGCGTTCCAGGTGTTGACCGCCGCAGTGCCCCACAGTAGCTCCAGGGCCTCGCCGATCTCGTCGTCCGCGACCGACCCCAGCAGGCGGGATTCCCCGATCCGCTCGGCGGTCTTGCCGACCCCGGTCGAATAACTGCGGACCGTGTTCGGGTTGCAAAGCGAGTCGAGGAAGGCGTCGGCCGCCGCGCGGACGGTCAACGCCTTCCCGACCGGCAGTTGCACGACGATGGGCACCACTTCTCCCTTGCCACGGATAACAGGGCCGCTTCATGTGCGGCCCGGAAAACGTCACCGCAGGTGACGAACCAAGATCCCGCAGATAATAGGGCGTTGTCTGCGGGACGAGTTCAGAGGGTTCCAGTAGCGGACGCTCCGTCAGCCGCTCACCAGGGCCGACGAAGGCTTAGCGCCAGTTTTCGTTCCGATGTTCCTCAACCCCCTACCTGAAGACCGGCGGATCGAAGATCTCCGGCAAGCTGAGTTCCACCAAGTCCGGTACGAACCACTGGGGTTCGAGTTTCTCCCAGTCCAGCGGTACGACGAAGCGGTCCAACCGGTCCGGCGTGACGTACCGCTCCAGCACCGTGGGTCTGCTGTCCGTCAGCGGCCAGCAGACGTACCAGACGCCGCTCGCCAGCTGATCACCGCCGCTCCTGGTCCGCTCGTACGCGCGGGCGGACCAGGAGCGCCCTCTCCAGGATTGGTTCTCCGCCCGTGTTCACTGCCGTTTTCCAGGGCAAGGCAAGCTTCATCGTCTTCGCCTCGGCCGCTGTCCTCATCCTTGCCGCCGTGGGGTACGTCCTCGGCCGACGCTACGTCGGGCGGCCGTGGGCCGTCACCGCGTTCGCGGGAGCCGTCACCGCCGAACTCGCCCTGACTCTCTTCCTGCCCAGCGGCGGACCGGCCGGGTCCGGCGGCACGGGCGTGTGCGTCATCAACCGGAACTTCGCCGAGCCCTTCGGCACCGAACAGGGCCTCTTAAACGTGCTGCTGTTCCTGCCCATCGGCTTCTTCGGAGTGATGGCCTTCCGCACCCTGCTCCCGGTTCTGGCGGGAAGCGTCCTGCTGACCATCGCCACCGAACTCCTGCAGACGCTCGTCCCCGGTATCAGCCGCGGATGCGACAGCAGCGACGTCGAGATGAACACCCTCGGCGGCGTGGCGGGCGCTCTGATCGCCTGGGCGATCCTGCACTTCGCCCGCCGCCGCATGAACGCGGTGAAGGCTCACGCGGGACGGACCGCGGTCGGGGCCGGCATCGGCCTGGGATGCGCCGCCGTGGTCTGGCTGGCGTGGGTCACGCCCACCGCTGTCGACGCCACCAGCCTGCAGTTCACCGGAAGCCGGGAAAAGGCGGCAGCAGCCAAGGCCATCCGCCAGGCATTCGGTGACCACTACTCGATCGCCAACGTTCAGCTGCAGAGCGGGACACAGGACGTCCCCGACAGCCTGCTCATCGCCCTCGACCACGGCTCCGCCCAGCTGTCCTGGCCCGACGCCACCCAGCTCAACGCCACCTTCGAAGACTCCAGCGTCACCACCCAGGACAGCTTCCCCCTCCCCGGCACGCACAAGAAGCCGGCCAACGACCACGACGCCCTCACCCTCGCCCGCCGCTACGCCCAGCAGCACTACCCCAGCGAGCTGCGCGACGCCGAACCTCAGGTCACGGCGGTGGGGGAGAAGACCGAACTCGGCTGGATCGTCAGCTGGCGCCGCCGGAGCGCGGCCGGGGTGCTCATGCCGATGCGCCTGGACGTCCAGGTCAACACGGCCGGTCGTATCTCCCAGATACTCGTCAACACGACCCCGGACCCCACCTCCCTGCCCGAGGCCACCGTAGGCAAGAAGGCTGCCCAGAAGACGGCACTCGAGCACGTGGAGCGACTGAAGGGCGCCAGCGGCATCCATGCCGCCGACAGCGAGCTCCTCGCCGTCCAACGTGACGGCCGCTGGCGGTCCCAGTGGATCACCACATTCGCCGCCGACGACCCGGCCCTGCAGTTCGAATCCGTCTACGTCGACGCCACCACCGGCAAGGCCGTCCAGCGAGCAAACCAGGCACAGGAGATCGAACCGCCCTCCGGCGAAGGCGAGACCGTCACGGAGACCAACTAGGACTTGTCCGGGCGATCTGTGACCGTCGCGTGCCGGGGTCGTTTATGTGGGCCTGGGGCGGGGTGATTTGACGGACGCGGAGTGGGAGCGGCTGGAGCCGTTTCTGCCGGTCAGCAATCGGCGTTGTGGCAGGTGGCGGGATCGCCGGCAGGTGATCGACGGGATCCTGCACCGGGTGCGGACCGGCGTTCAACGGCGGGATCTGCCCGAGAGGTTCGGGCCGTGGAAGACCGTGCATGAACGCCATCGGCTGGGGTCGGTGGACGTCACCTGGGAGCGTCTGCTGCAACGCGTGCGGGCCGCGGCTGATGCCGCGGGCGAGATCGACTGGGACATCTCGGTGGACTCCACGATCGCGCGTGCCCATCAGCACGCGGCCGGCGCCCGCACTGACCGCCGCCGGCCCCGCGTCAAAGAGGGCAGAAGCAGCGGAGCATCAGGACGAAACGCCAAGGCGGAGCCTGCACGCCCGCCTGGTGGAGGTGGCGCAGGAGATGAGGGCCTGGGCCGCTCACGCGGCGAGCTCACCAGCAAACTCCACTTGAGTGCGGACGGCCGCTGCCGCCCGCTGTCCCTGCTTGTTACCGGCGGACAGCGGGCGGACTGTACCCAGTTCCAGGCGGTGCTGGAGAAGATCCACGTGCCTCGGATCGGCCGGGAAGCCCTGCGGGAAAAAAACAGCCTTACGGCGGACAAGGCGTACAGCAACGGGCCGTGCCGCATACACCTGCGCCGCCGCTGCATCCGGCACACCGTCCCTGAGAAATCCGACAGCCAGGCTGCGCGTCTGCGCAAGGGCTCACGTGGCGGTCGGCCGCCCAACTTCACGCAGGAGTCCGCTGCGGCGACTGCGGCAGTCGCCGCAGCGCAGGAAGACCTGGAAGGCAAACGCCATGTGGCCGGACACCGGCTGCCGGTACATCCGCCCTGGCCACAGCCGATGCTACAACCCTCCACCAGGATCCACGGCACCAAGAACTGCTGGCCCGGCGCAGCCGCGGCAGGCAGTGAACCGGCGACGGTGGCCAGCTCACTAAGGGCTGTCTCCGGTTGTGATCAATGCGTTTACGGGAGGCTGCGGATCCAGATGGGGGGCCGTGTCTACTCTCCCGCTTCGCCCGACACCTGGAACTGTACTGACCTGGTACATACGAGGCACGGAGGCCCAGAAGTGACTACCACCTTTCGGCGTCGGGGCGCAGCAGCACTGCCTCAAGGCCACATGCCCTGGGACCGGAAGGAAGCATGCGCCGTTCCAAGCTGCACTACCAGGGAGCGACCGAAGCTGGGGGCAGCGACCGAGATGGCTTTAGTCGCTGCCCCCAGAGATTGGCCGTTTTTGCAGGTCAAGAAGCTAAGAAGAGTAGATCAGCGACTGAAGCGACTGAAGGTCAGTATCTATGACGCGCACGCGCGCGCAGGAATGTCGTCATAGTTCAAATTCTCGGTCGCTTCAGTCGCTGATGAGGCCCCATCATGGCGCTGACCTGCTCTTTTCCTCAGTACTGGGGGGCAGCGACTGAACCATGAGGGTCGCTGCCCCCCAGTACTGTCCTTCTGACGCCATGGCAGGTGAGAGATAGCTGAAGGGCGCAGGGACCGTGCGAGCAGTAATAACGCGCGGTGCCGCCCGCAGGAAGCCTCTGGGCTGCGGTACATCTGGATAGCGATCTCCCGCTGGTCGAGGGCGGTATGAATGTGTCGAGTTCGCTGGCGAAGACGTGGATGAGGTCGTGCATCGCCTATCCCTCAGCCCCTCGGAAGTCCAGGAGACAAGCGCGGGGGCCAGGTCATCCAGGACACGCCGGGTGTCCGGCCGATCCAGGAGTTCCCAGGCCGCGGTAGTGGAGATGTCCGGGCCCGCAACCGCGCTCAGGAGTCGGAAAGTGAGCGCCTGGGCGCCGGGCAGGTGACGGTAGGACAGCTCGAAGGAGGCACGGACCTCCAGCGGGCGGCCTAGAGGAAGGAACTCCTGCTGAACTTACGGCCGTCGGGCCCGGCATCCCGTCCCCCGCGCGGGGTGCCCGCTGACAGACTGATGCGCATGGCGCTCTTGAATGGACACCCGGCAGACCCCGACGCGCTGCGCACGCTCGCGCTCACCAACTACGGTCACTTCACCTCGATGCGTGTCGACGACCAGCATGTGCGCGGCTTGTCCCAGCACCTGGAGCGACTGGTGCGTGACTGCCGTACGGTCTTCGGTGCCGATCTTGACCCCGGCGTCGTGCGCCAGTACGTGCGCGACGCGGTAGGCGACAAGCCCGGCGCATTCGTCGTACGGGTCACCATCCTCGATCCCGGCCTGGATATCGGGCGCCCAGCTGCCGCGAATGATCCTCATGTGCTGGTGACCCACCGCCCTGCGGGCGCACTGCCTCTCCCCTCGTTGCGCGTGAAGACCGCCCGCTACCAGCGGGACTTTGCACAGGTGAAGCACACCGGCCTGTTCGGAGCACTCCACCTCCGGCGTGACGCGCAGCTGACCGGCTTCGACGACGCTTTGTTCGTGGGGCCGGACGGTCTGGTCTCCGAAGGCGGTACCTGGAACGTCGGCTTTGTCGACGCCAACGGCGGTGTGGTGTGGCCGAAGGCGGATGTCCTGCCCGGTGTCACCATGGCCCTGCTCCAGGAACTCCACACCCGCCACTCCGTCGCCCCGGTCCCTGCCGGCCACCTCCCGCAGATGCAGGCGGCGTTCGCGACGAACACCGCCATCGGCGTGCGGTCGATCAGCGCCATCGACGACACTCAGCTGACCACCGAGCATCCTGTCCTCGTCGAGCTGCGCGAATCTTTCCTCGCTCTGCGCGGCGAGCAGTTGTAGGACGGCCTGCGTGGACCGATCGGGGGTAGCTCGCTGGACCGGACGAGAGACCAAACCCCTGCGCCTGGCCATACGCAAGACCGTCCGCGGATTTGTCGCGGCGATCGGCGTCAGCGACCGCATGGTGTCCAAGTGGGAAAAGGGCGGGGAGAATCTCACTCCCCGCCCCGGCAACCAGACCGCACCCGACACCTTGCTCGCCCGCTCGGGCCCAGAGGTGCAGGAGCGGTTCGCGCAGCTGCTGACGGCCAGGGCAGCAGCGGGCGACGATGAGCGCACCGAAGCGCTCTTAACTCCCGTCGCACAACACCATCGGCACCCTGTGGACGGGAAGTTGATGATCGCCGTCGAGGAAGGGATCTACCTCGACGGGCCGGAGAACCCCCAGCCGGCTGCCGGCCTTCCTCATCGACATCTACCCGGTAACGAACGCCGACTGCCTTCGCTTCACCAGTGCCACGGGCTACCAGGCCCCCAGGCACTGGGGGCCGGATGGGCGCTGCCCCGACAGCATCTTCGACCACCCGGTGGTGTGGACGACGTGGCGCGACGCGAATGCCTACGCAGCCTGGGCGGGGAAGAGGCTGCCGACGAGCGAACAGTGGGAGAAGGCCGCCCGTGGGGCCAAGGGCGGCCCCTACCCCTGGGGCGCCGCGGCGACCGCCGCGAAGTGCAACGTCCAGAAGTCCGGCATAGGGCACACCATCCCCGTTCCATCACGGCTACTGGTCCCCGTAGTAGCAGGAGCCGAAGGGCTCAGCGACGGGGAGGGCGGTGCAGGGGCTTGGCCTCGTTGACTGCCGGTCGGGGCTGCGGCGGAGTGGGATGCGGCCGTGTCGCTCGGCCGCTTCGGGCCTTGGCGGCCTGTGCCCCGGGGCTGGGGGCGTGGCGTTGGCCGAGGCGTTGGATGCGCCAGGTCAGTGTGCGGGCGGGGTTGCGGGCGTCGTCGAGGATGCGCTGGCTGAGGGCGCGGTCGAGGACGGTGGTAGTTACCCACCCCGTGGACGCCTACAAGTTCTCGATCACGTACTCGCGCAGGTCGTCGCGAACCGCGTCGGCGTCCCACTTGGCGCGTTTGAGCAGGTGCTGCATCCCGTCCGGATTCGCCTCACCAGCCCACTCCATAATCGTCCAGCAGTTCTTGCGCGGCAGGTCCGCGAGCAGCCCGAGTACCAACCGTCGGATCCGGCGCCGGGGTTCGACCCGCATGAGCCGGCCCGCAATCCGGTCCATCAGGGCTTCGAACGCCTCCTGCCAGCGGGCAGGGTCTGCGCTGTGACCTGCGGCCACCACATGATCGTCTGTCTTCACACGCCGATGATCAACGGTTGCCGCACCCATGTCTGCACCGGTCCATACCAGCAAGATTACGATCCACAGCTGGAGTATGAGCCCGGTGAACGGGACTATCCAGGACGGCTCAGACGCCGTGATCACACCAGCCACAACAAGATCATCCCACTCGTAACCAGCAGTCCCATGGCAAGCCTTAGAGTGTTCAGTCGCTCGGCTGCTCCTGGAAGTTGGACTCGTCACCGTGGAGGGATCGACATGCGATGGATCGACACGTTGATACATGAGGCCGAGCAGCGTCTGCCCGGTCCGGTGCTGACCTACTTCCAGCAGGGTGCTGGACTCGGCTTGTCGGCAGCAGAGGCTGAGAACCACTGGAATGCCCTGCGGCTGCTGCCGCATGTCCTGCGGGACGTCAGTGCCATCTCCACGCGCACCTCGGTGCTGGGCACCGAGGTGGCGACCCCAGTCCTGGTTGCCCCTACGACGTTGCAGCGTCAAGCCCATGAGGGAGGCGAAACTGCCATGTTGCAAGGTGCGGCCGCCGCGGGCTCGCTGGTGTGCGTGTCCAGTAACGCCGGAGTGCCGTTCGAGGCCCTTGCGGGCCCCGCCCCGTGGTGGGTGCAGGCATATGTTCTGCGGGACAGGCAACTGACCGCGGACCTGCTGGAGCGGGCCCGAGAGGCTGGGGCAAAGGCCGTGGTCCTGACTGCGGATACGCCCGTGGTCGGCCAGAAATACAGCACAGGGCCCAACGTGTGGGAAACCGTCCCCCCAGAACATCTCCTGGCCAACGTCACCGGGCAAGGGCTGGAGGAGTCGCAGCTGGAGAAGGCAGCCGATCTCACGCCCGCCACCATCGATTGGCTGCGTACCACCACCGGGCTGCCGGTCGTGATCAAAGGCGTGCTGCGCGCGGACGACGCACGTGAGTGCGTGGCTGCCGGCGCCTCGGCGATCTGGGTCTCCAATCACGGTGGACGGCAGTTGGACGGCGCAGTCGCGACGGCGCGGGCTCTGCGGCCAGTCGCCGAGGCGTTGGCCGACACGAGTGCCGAGGTCTACGTCGATGGCGGTATCCGTAATGGACGACACGTGCTCACTGCCCTTGCCCTGGGAGCCACGGCGGTGTTCTTGGGACGGCCGACGCTGTGGGCGCTGGCCGTTGGCGGAGCCGCCGCAGTAGAGCGGGCGCTCGCCGACTTCACCTCGGAACTGGCTCATGCCATGGCCCTGGCGGGTGCACCGGATGTTTCCTCGCTGACCTGCGACCTCGTCTCTGACTGAGGGCAGTGCCGTGTGTCCTGGTAAGCCGGACGGCACCAGGTCAACTGCGGTGAACGATGCCGAAAATCACCTACGGGACAGCACTTAGCACTCCAGCCGTCGTTCGCGCTCTTGCTGGCTGCGGCTGTCCAGCGGGCGCCTGAGGTGGCCGATCCAGTGCGGCATTGATACAGGTGAGGGCCGGCGGGCCAGGACGGCACCACCGGAGCCATCGATCACATGGGGAGTGAGAGCAGCCGGACCTCTCCAGCAGGCCAATTCGCACCGTCGCGTAGTGGCGTCCACATCGTCCGCAGCGGCATGATCACGGGCCCCTCGGGTTGTTCGACGTGAACGTCCTGCTCAAGGGTTCGCCAGCCGAGTCGCTGGTAGAGCTGGACGAGGGGTGGCCGGCAGAAGAGAAGCCCGTGCTGCGGCCCCATCGTCCGTGCGTGGTCGAGGGCAGCGGATACGACCGACCGTGCCAGTCCGTGACCCCGCAGGTCGGGAGCGACAGCCACCCCGCCGACGCCCACCACCTGTGTGGCGACGCCGTCGATCGATATGGGGAGTTGCAGCAGACCGGCGTGCGCGACGAGCCGGTCCTTCTGTCTGATGCCGAAGTGATCTTTCTTGGGCAGCCACGTCAATCCGGCGTCTGCGACGCCGAAGGGATCGGTGCTGTCGTTAAGGATCTCGGTCAGCTCGGTCTTCGTATACTCCACGAGCCGCACCACAGTTGGTGATGCGGAGGAGTGGCGATCTGTCATCTCGCCATGATCCTGTTCGTGCCGACCAGCGGCCAACTGAGGCCCGAAGGGGAGTCGGCCGAGGCGCTCGCTCGCGCCAGTGGAGGGCGGTGCGCAGACAGGTGCGGCCACCGCTCATCATCAGCGTGTGAAGACAGAAGACCCTGCAGTGGCCGCAGGTCACAACGTAGTGCCTGCCCGCTGGCAGGTGATGTTCGAGGGCCTGATGGGCCGAAGCGCGGGTCGAACCGCGGCGTCGGACACGGCGGTTCGTGCTCGGGCTGCTGGCGGACCTGCCGCGGAAGAACTGCTGGACGATCGCTGAGCCCACCGGGGACGCCACGCCGGACGGGCTACAACACCTGCTCGGGCGGGCGGAGTGGGACGCCGACCTGGTCCGTGACGACCTGCGCAAGTTCGTGCTGGAGCACTTGGCCGACGACCAGGCCGTACTCGTGGTCGACGAGACCGGTGACCTGAAGAAGGGCACCCGCACGGTGGGTGTGCAGCGCCAGTACACCGGCACCGCCGGGCGGATCGAGAACGCCCCAGGTCGCCGTCTACATCCCCTACACCTCCCGGCACGGCCACGCCGGCATCGACACCCCCCCGCCCAGACACGTAACAAAGCCCTACTAGGAACTCCCACCGCTCATCAACGCGTGGTGCAGGAGCCGTGGCTCGGATTGGGCCCTAGCGGGCAGGATCGGTGCATGAAGATTCTTGTGCTGGGCGGGACTTGGTTCCTCGGGCGGGCTGTTGTGCAGGGGGCACTTGGGCGGGGGTGGTCGGTCTCGGCCTTTAACCGGGGAGTGTCCGGTGTCGCGCCGGAGGGGGTGCGGGAGATTCACGGGACCGCACGGTGCGGGGAGAACTGCGGAGGCTGGCGGAGCACGGGCCGTGGGATGCCGTGATCGATACCTCGGCTTCGGAGATGGCACCTCGTGACGTTCTTGCCGGGGCTGAGGAGCTGGAGTCCGTAGCGGGCCGCTACGTTTTCATCTCCACGGTCAACGCGTACCGGGGCTGGCCGGACGAGCCGTTGACGGAGTCCTCGCAGGTTCTCGACGGACCTGCCGACGCCGATGCCGACTATGGGCGGCTTCCCGCGAACTGGGATGGGCCGGATTGGTATTACGGCCGGCAGAAGGCAGGTGCTGAGCGGGCGTCGGCTCTGGCCTTTGGCGAAGCGCGGGCGTCGATTCTCCGTCCTGGGGTGATTCTGGGGCCGGGGGAGTACGTGGGGCGGCTTCCGTGGTGGCTGCGGCGGGCGGAGAAGGGCGGGGTGATTCTTGCTCCTGGGGATCCGCGGAAAGCGATTCAGCCGGTGGATGTCCGGGACGTTGCGGAATTCGCTCTCGATCGAGCCGCTTCTTCGGCCGGCGGAGCGTTCAATGTGACGGCGCCGATCGGGCACGCGACGATGAGCGATCTCCTCACGGCCTGCCTGGAGGCGACGGGGCAGGACAGTCGCCTCGTATGGGCACCTGACGATGTTCTGCTGGAGCATGGTGTGCGGCAGTGGACCGAGTTGCCGCTGTGGCGCACGCACGCCGGTGTGTGGAACATCGACTCCACGGGGGCGCAGGCGGCCGGGCTGCGATGCCGCCCTCTCGCGGAGACGGTCGCTGATACGTGGGAGTGGCTGGAGGCCGGCGGGATGCCGGTGGAACATCCCCGTTGGGCCGAGCACGGCATCTCGACGACGAAGGAGGCTGAGATCCTGGCGAGGGTCTGCGGTTGAGGCTCAGCTTTCAATGGCCAGTGGTGCTGAAGCCCCGAGCGGGTGCGCTGTCGCTGCCGCACCGAACTCTTCGATGCGTTCACCGAGCGTGCGCACTTCGGCCGCCCCGCTGAAGTCGGGGTGGCAGAGCCCGGATCGCACCGCAGCCATGCGTTCCAGAATCCCTGCGCCTCGCCATTCGGTCGGAATGGAGAAGACGGGCTCCAATGCAGCGTGAGTGCCTTCGAGTTCGCCGCGCAACAGGCGGGCGCGGGCGAGGTCGATGGAAGCCTGGGCCGAGATGAGCAACGGTCGCTGGGCGTCGGGTTTTGTGCCGACGAGGCGAAGGGCGCTTTCCGCTGCTTCCGCGGCGCCTTCCGCGTCGCGCAGCAGCAGGTAGGTCGTGGCGTTGCTCATCGCTACGCGTTCGCTGGGAAACCCGAACTCGCCGCCGATGTCGTCGTGCAGTTCGTCCCGTCCATCGGTGCGCTGCTCGTCAGAGTGGTGGATGGCGTGCTCCGCTGCCGGCTGGATTCCCAGGTGCCCGTATGCCCGTCCTTCGATGACGGACAGGCGAGTGCGGGCAGTGTCACCAAGACCGCCGAACTGCTGCGCAGTGCGCACGAGCCGTACGGATTCCGACGGACGGCCGTCCCAGAACACGAGGAAGGCGAGCGCTCCGTGGGCGTATGCCTGAAGGGGGCCGTGTTCGATGACCTGGCCGTATAGCGCCGCTGTTCGGGAAAGTGAAACGGCGGCGGGCAGGGAGCCCAGATCGAAACAGATGGCGGAGAGGAGGGAAGCCGACTGGCCTGCTACGAGATATCCGCGTGTGCGCTGGCGGGGTACTTGGGTCCTTTCCAGCAGGGTCTGGGCGGAGTTCAAGAGTTCCTTGGCGCGGCGGTACACCTCGATCGGCGATGTGCGGTTGTAGTCGCGGGCCAGGGTCATGACGTCGTCGTCCAGTTGGTCGAGCGTCATGTCCGGAACGCTGAGGGAGGCGGCGTCACCGGCGTGCGCGGCTGCATCCCGAGCAGTCATGGCAAGGTCACTTTCGTTGAGCGTCGGTTCTGGGCTTCCCGGCGTGGCCGATGGCAGCTCGGATGGCGGGCTCAAGAGCTGGCGCGCGGTGTACCCGAATACGTGCTCCAGGACCTGCGGTGCCGGCTGGTTCGGGATTCCCTTGACGCGCCCTGAGGTCCATCGGCGGAACGTCTGCTCTTCCACTGTCGCGGTGGAAGGCGGCTCCCCTGCGGCTGCCGACACCTCGCGCGGCCTTCTCGTAGTCAGTGCGGTGCCGCTGCCGCCGATGGCCCAAGGAAGGGCGGGCCCGACACCAGTGGCGGCCAACTGCCCCTCGCTGTCTGCCGCTCCTGGGGCGAGATGCAGGACTACGTCGAGCACGACAGGGTGGCCAGGGCCTGAAGGCGATCGTGCAGCTGGTCGACGCCTACGGGCCTGACCAGATCCTCTCCGCCGTCCGGCGTCTCTCCATGGAAGAGCAGGCGAGGGTCACCGCCTCCACCGACCACAAGGCCGAGGGGCGGGAGTAGTCCACCGTCCGCATCGGGAAGGGGTTCAACGCCCCTTCCGTCGTCGGCCACGGCCTGCAGCGGACCCTGAAGCCGAAGAGAGGCCCGGCTGGTCTACGCCGCGGTCACCCGCGCTCGCCACCAGCTTGATATCGAAGGTCTCGTTGGATCGATGACTACGAGAAGGCCATGGCCGGCGAGGGCCGTGACGGGACGGTGGCCGGGCGGCCAATGATCCACCAGCGCCTGACCGGGCAGCTGAAGTACAACTCCTCGCCCCTCGCAGTTCATGGTGGGCCACCTCCCATACAGCGAGCACCTGGTGCGGGACTACCTCACCCACATCCACGCCCTGCCCCGCCCGGTCCAGCCCATCGGTGTGCAGCATCCGAACTGGTCGGCCCTCGGCCACGCCGTCGACTACCGCATCCGCCTCAGTCTCGGCGGGCAACTGCCCCGCGGTCGAACCCTGCCAACGTCCTCGACGACATCGCCCAGCCGATGAGCCTCGCCGACACCCCCGCCCCCTTCCGCCCCCTGCCCGAGGACGCCCGGGTGTGCGGGCCGATCTTCACCGGCAGCGGCGACATTGGCGGAGCCGACGCCGACGACACTGTCGATGGCCCTCTCCTGGACTGCAAAGCCACCAAAGCCCCGCAGACTAGGCCGCGAAGAGGTCTACCAGTTCGCCGGATACCTGCTGCCGGACTACGACAACCGGTTCGGCATCGACCGCGTCGGTCTCTATCTCTCCTGCCAAGGCGGCCAGGTCACCGGGGACATCAAGAGGCTCCTCCCACGCCTCGGTGCCGGCTACCCACTCCCGCAACTGCGGGCACAGCCGCGCCAGCGTCTCCACAACCCCGCCGACCGGCACGGCCAGCGGCAGCGCGCCGGGAGTGTTCCCCATCCGGCCCTGTTCAGCGAGTCGTTGACCCTGCGCCCGATGGGCCCCCGCCAAGATTTGGTCGCTGGAGGTCTGAGACCAGCCCTCCAGCGACCAAAAGGAAAGAAGAAAACCGCAGGTCAAGCCCACTGCAGCGCACGAGAGCGACTGAAGCGACTCACGTCAGGTATTGGAATCACCTACTGCTGAGCCGACGTGAACCGCTCCCGCTCCCGGCCACTGAGCCCCCTGCCCAGACCGATCTTCTGACGGGCGGCTTCGCCACGCCTCCCACCTGGAGCCCCGCACACAGATAATTCGCTAGTCTGTGGTCGACCTTGTTCCGAACTTCAGTCGCTTCAGTCGCTAACCATCGCTCAGATAGCATCTGACCTGCTGCTTTACCCAGCGACCGAAGTCAACCACCAGCGCAGAAGGCCGTCATCGCTTCCCCACCTCGCCCGGACATGCTCACCGTCGCACAGTGGTGCGCGACGGCGGGCTGGCCCGTGCACCCTCTTTCCCCAGGACGGAAAACGCCAGCGGGCAACTGCCAGACGTGCAGCGCACAACGCCACCGCCACACCGACTGTCCATGCATCTCAGCCGGCCGGTGGTGCCACGGTTTCCACGCCGCAACGACCGACCCGGACCGCATCCACTCCTGGTGGTCGACTCGCCCCACACCCGGCGTCGCAGTGGCCTGCGGCCCCGCCGGCCTCATCGTCATCGACATCGACGCCCACGGAAGCCCCCTCCCCGCCAGGGATCGGCTCCTGCCCGGCATCCCCATCCACGACCACATCGACCTCACCGGTGTGGAGAACGGCTTCCACACCCTCGCCGTTCTCGCCGCCCTGCGCGGGGCCCCGGACCCGGCCGAAGACGACCAGACGCTGCGCGTACGCACCCCGTCCGGCGGCCTGCACATCTGGTACCAGTCCGGCGCCGACCGCACCTGGCTGTGCAGCAGCGGATCCAGCACCGGACGCGCCCTCGCCTGGCAGGTCGACGTCCGCAGCACCGGCGGATACATCGTCGCCCCCGGCACCACTACCTACGACGGCACCTACACCCCCGTCGGCACCTGCCGCACACCGGCACCCCTGCCGCAATGGCTCGCACACGAACTCACCCGCACCGGCCACCTCGACACCTCCTCTTCCGCCGAGGCACCAACCGTGCGGCGGACGCCACCGCGCGCCCAGATGGCCGTCGTAGCAGCCGGCGGCGGACGCGACGCCGCCGCCCGAACTCTGGAGACCGTGCTCGCAGATGTCGCAGCCTGTGCTGCCGCGACGGAAGGCACCGGGTTCTCCGACAAGCTCAACAAGGCCGCCTACACGGCCGGAGGGCTCATCGCCTCCGGCCACCTCACCGACTCCAGCGCTGAAGAGGCCCTGCTGGCCGCCGCCGAATACGCCCGCCCCGGCCAACGCGGCCACGTCATGTCCATCATCCGCAGCGGCCTCAGCGCCGGTGCCCTCAGCCCCCTCGTCCCGGGAGGCCGCAGGTGAACCCCGGCCCCTTCGACCCGGCCGCCCTCGCGCGACAGATCCTCGCCCAACCACCCACACCGCTCCCCGCCCAGGCCACCACCACGGCCGCAGCCCGCCCCGACCGGGCGCCCTTCCGCACTACGGACACCGGCATCCTGCCCGACTCCCTCACCGACCGCGGCATGGCCAAGTCCTTCGCCCACCTCTACGCAGCCGACTACCGCCACGTCAACGGCCTGGGCTGGTACAAGTGGGCCAACTACCGCTGGGAACCCGACGAGCACGACACCGTCGTATGGGCCGCGGGCGACCTCGCCGAAACCCTTGCCCACACCGACCCCACCGGCCTGCACACCGACAACGAACTACGCCGAGAACGCCGCCGCGCGATGTCCACCTCCGGCATCAAGTCCATGCTCCACCAGGCCCGCTCAGCCCACGGCATGCTCCTCGACGCCTCCCGCCTCGACGCAGACCCCTACGTCCTGTGCACCCCCGGCGGCATCGTCGACCTGCGCACCGGCGCCATCAACACCCCCAACCCGCACACCGACTTCCACTCCCGCTCCACCTCCACCGCCCCGCAGACGATGCCCACCCCCCGCTGGGACCGGTTCCTGAGCGACACCTTCGGCGCCGACGCCGAAGGACGGGAGATGATCCGCTTCCTCCACCTGCTGCTCGGGTACTCCATCACCGGCGACGTCGGCGCGCAGATCCTCGCCTTCCTCTACGGGCTGGGAAAGAACGGCAAGAGCGTCCTGCTCGACGTCATCGTCAAACTCCTCGGCGACTACGCCGACGCGGCCCCGCCCGGCTTCCTGATGGCCAAACAGTTCGAAGGCCACCCCACCGACCTCGCCGAACTTCACGGCCGGCGCGTCATCGTCTGCAGCGAACTCAAAGCAGGCGACCGCTTCGACGAATCCCGCGTCAAACTCCTGACCGGCGGCGACATCATCAAAGCCCGCCGCATGCGCCAGGACTTCTTCTCCTTCGTCCCCACCCACAAACTGTTCCTGCTCGGCAACCACCGCCCCGAAGTCGGCACCGGCGGCTTCGCGTTCTGGCGCCGCATGCGCCTGGTGCCCTTCGAACGCGTCATCCCCGACGCCCGCAAGGTCGACAACCTCGCCGACATCCTCGTCCGCGAGGAAGGCCCCGGCATCCTGACCTGGCTCATCGACGGCGCCCGCCGATACCTCGCCGGAGAAAAGGACCTCACCGGCCCCGAACGGGTACGCGTAGCAACAACCGCCTACGCCGAAACCGAGGACCACATGGGCCGCTTCCTCAGCGAATCCTGCAAGATCGACCAAGGACTGCGCGCCGAACAGAAGCACCTCTACCTCGCCTACACACGCTGGTGCGAAAGCGAGGGCGCCACACCCGTCTCCTCCCGAGCCTTCGCCGGCCGCGTCCGCGAAACCCTCGGCATGCGCTCGCCGAAGGAGATGGCCACCTCCAACTCCAAGAAGTACTACCCAGGCATCGGCCTGCTCGCCGACATCACCGAGGAGAACGCGTGAGCGCCCTGATCGACCCCGAGGACCTCACGCACGAAGCCGACCTCGTGTGGCTCGAGGACACCACCCCCCTCGACTACGTCCGCCAAACCCTCGACCGTGTCTCCAGCCGCCGCCGCCAACCCCCCTACCACCGCGACGGACGCCTCATCGGCTACGCCATCCTCAGCCAGAGCGCCAAAGCCTCCCGCGCCTCAGGCACCTATCTCCGCCGCGTCTTCTGGCTCGCCCCCCACGACCGCGACCAGCAGCCCGACGGCCTCTACGCCACCGGCGCCCCCTCCGAAGCCGTCGACCCCCGAACCGTCAGCCCCCGCGCCAAGGGCTACAAGACCGAGCGCTCCGAAGGCGGCCCTGCCTCCGATGCCATGCGTGAGATGGGAATAACTCTCCCCAAATCGTGAAAATTAGGATTGATGTCCGCCCCTCCTGACACACCCACTCGTGCCCCGCAAGGCTTCAGACGCTCCATCCCGTCATCAACAAAGTGCTGGTCAGGAGGCTTCTTCCGGTCCGGCAAGGGACTGAAGGGACTCAAGTCCGGGATTGGGTTGAGCCGCCTCGGCAGTACACGCACCCGACGCGTCACTGAGCTGCCGGGGGCCGCGAAGGACCGCAAGCCGTGCCATGACGCCACGCCGAAGCGAAAGGCCGCCGATACGGAAGCTGGACCAGCCCGGCGCGCGACCGCGCTACTACCCGGACCGGCGCCCGCCCAGCGCTACACAGCCGTCCTGAGACCACGGCGCCCGCCGATCGCCGCCAGGTGCCACGGTCCAACGCGAGGCCAACTGCCCCCGAACACACTGGGCCCGGGGGCAACCATGACATCCCCGGGGCCACCTCTCGGAGTCGCACCGTTCAACGACGACGCGACACTGGCTCCACGCGAGAACCGTTCCGCATCCCGTAGGCGTGGCATCTAGATCTATGCGGGTGAATGCGTCCACGCCCAGCGAGCCCACCCTCGAGGACCGCGAGGCCACCTCCTTCGCCGAGACCGCGAAGAACCTGTTCAAGACGCACAAGCCGAAGATCCTCGCCGTCGGCGCCGTGGGCCTGGCCGTCGTCGGTGTGGTCGCCAGTCTCGCCGAGGGGCAGGACGCCAAGGACTCCGAGCCGGTCCCTGACCCTGTGGCCGGGCGCCAGCCGCGCCGCCCCCCCGTCTTGCATGAAGTAGCCGAGCACTTGGTGAAGCTCGCCGTCGGTCGTCAGGCTAGCGAGGCAGCCAAGGCCGCTTACAAGGACGCCACTGGAGAAGACCTTCCCGCTGACCACACCTGGCGCAGAAGGTCTTCCCGCGGCGGCTCCTCGGAAGCTCGGACTCCCATGCAAGCCTCAGCCTGAGCACCTGGGCGAGCGCCATTCCTGAGCAGTGCCAGCGGATGCCCTGCAGGACGGTCGGATCGACGCTGACCTGCGGCTTCTATCGCCGCCAAGGGGAGCCGAGTGATGTTGGGCTGGCGAGGTCTGCTGCTGATCCGCCAAGATCTGCGCGTGACGGAGCACAAAGAAGATCTGAAAGAAGATCTGGTGGCCTTGTTGCGTGAGCTCGATGATCCCGAGTGGCTGGAGCGGCCCCGGGGCTACGACCGTGGTGAGATCGGCGCGCTGTTCAACGTCCTCGTGGCGCGGCTTGAGGACGACTTCGCCGCACCATGTGTCAGCGAACGGGACACGCAGGACGCCAGTGAGTACGGACGGATCACCGTGCCGGCTCATGCGACTGTGTGCGGAACCCGGGTTGTTGTCTGCGTGAGCAAGTTCGGCTCCCTGACGCTGGTCTGCGCCGACAACCCCGGCGCCTTCCTGGGCACCGGGGAAGCGCAAGCCGAGGGCAAGTTGGACGCTGCGGATCTGGACACGGTCAAGGGGACGTTGGCCAACCTCGGGTACGCGATCGTTTCCGAAGAGCTACTCGAGTGCGGCTACGCCGGGCCGAGCCAGCTGCCCTGGCATGTTCAGCGACCCACCTGGTGGCACCGCTTCTTCGGCAGCTTCTGACGATTGCGCGGTCAGGGACAAGCCGGTGCCTGCGAGACAGCCGTCGATCGTGTCCGGCCGGTACTGGAACTGCTTGAGCCGACGCTTGACCGCGCGAGTTACCTCGCCGAGGTTGGCTGCTGGGAGGTTGTCGATGTCACGCTCGACCAGCGACCAAATGCCCTCCTGCGGGTTCAGGTCCGGCGCATAGGTAGGCAGCTGGAACACGGTGGGTCAGGAGGTGCTCACGTCGATGAACTCCCGCAGCGGCTTGGTGAGGTGGAGGCGGACGTTGTCCCAGACCAGCACGCTCGGGCCGCCGAGCTGGATGCGGGCCCGGATGGGTAGGTCGCGGAAATCCCGCCAGCCGAAGCCCTCCGGCTCGCCCTTGCGGCCCCGGTACTCGCGGATGGAGTAGATCAGCCGGAACCTTTAGCCCACTCTGAGCAGGCCATACCTGCCATCGAGACCTGCCCGGAGCCTCGGCCGCGAACCCGGACGGCCGGGTCCTGAACGGTCCGGCCCCACGTTCTGGTGCGCGGCGGCGTCATCGACTGGCCGGCCTCGTCCTCGAAGACGATCCAGCCATTGCGGCCGCCGCGGTGCTCTTACCCGCGGCCAGGTCTCCTTCTTCCACAGCTCGACCGACGCGTCGTCGCACTCGATCGCCCGGAGTGTGGGCTGCTGCCACGACCACCCGTGCCGCTTCAGCAGCCGCCACGTGCCCTCGACTGTGTAGCGAGCTGGGCCGGGACCGAGCCTGGACCGTCCCGGAGATCCCTTCGACCGGATCCCGACCTCGCCCCGTTCGCGCCAGGCCCGGCGCAACCGTTAGACCGACCGCTCACTCACACGCAGGGCGGCAGCGACCTCCCGGTTCTTCTCCCCGCCCTCGAAGCGCTCCACGGCCTGCATCCGAATCCGCTCCCTAGCGGCCCTGCCGGCGTCGGTCAGCCCGCTGACCTGCGCATACCTGGCAGCACCACGGCTACCGAAGCCGACCGACCCGTATCAGGCGAACGCGCCCGACATCACTCGATCAAGTTCAGTTGCTCGTGACCGTGTTACGAGCCCTGAGTGCGAGCCTGAAGGGGTCGTGTAGTGTTCTCCGAGTTGCCACGGAGCCAACCGGCCCCACGGCAGCCATCCGCCGCTTCGCGGCACACCACTACTGCACGACTCCTCACCGGAAACAATTTCGGCATGCCGAAATTCGGACCGCGGCTCGATTATGAGTCACCGAGGAATTCCGCTAAAGTAGTGACCACGCCGAAAGGCGCAGCAAGATCCCCTTCCGACGGGGAATCGGAAACGAATTCGGACCGGCAACGGCGAGAATCGGATCTGATAGAGTCGGAAAGGCCGGAAAGCGAAAGCCGGAAGGCCAACCCCGCTCCAACAGGGGGCCGGAGACGGAAACGGATCTGGTAAGGTTGGGAACGCGAAAAGGCCGAAAGGCCGGATCGCGCCGGCGAAAATCAGGACCGCGAGGATCTGATAGAGTCGGAAACGCAAGACCGAAGGGAAGCGCCCGGAGAGCCTGGTGAAACAGGCACAAAGGAAG